>DDEU01000021.1 GCA_002336815.1 Chitinophagaceae bacterium UBA1946
ATGGCACATAAAAAAGGTGAAGGCTCGGTAAAAAACGGTCGTGATTCACAAAGCAAAAGATTGGGTGTAAAAATTTTTGGTGGCCAGGCTGCTGTGTCAGGCAACATCATCGTTCGTCAGCGTGGCACCACTTACCATCCTGGAAAAAATGTTGGTGTAGGAAGAGATTTTACACTGTTTGCATTGACTGATGGTACAGTAGAATTCACTAAAAAGAAAGGCGACAAGAATTTTGTTTCTGTAAATGCTGCTGAAGTATCTGCATAAAAACAAAATTTTTTTTTGGCAGTTTGAAAAATGTTTTTATTTTTAAGCATTATTTACTAACCATTAAATTTTNNAAGCTGCTCCTAAAAAAGCTGCTAAAAAAGCTGCTCCAAAGAAAAAATAAGTTTTTTCAAGAGAGAAATTTAATAACAATGAGTCCTGGCAATCGCCGGGACTTTTTGTTGGGCGCAGGTTTCAGCCGATTGCATTGATTGCTTCCTTTTATCTCCCGCTGTTGCGGATGCAATATCATCCAATTGTATCTTTACCATTCAGCATTACATTTTTTTTAATCTTCGTTCTCAATTGTTTTGTATGGACAATGTACAGATAGCAGAATATTTTTCGCTTTTATCCAAACTCATGGACATCCATGGCGAAAATAGTTTCAAATCGAAAACTTATGCGGCGGCGGCATTTACCATCGATAAACTGCTTATTCCCCTAAATGCGACAGAAAAAGAAAAAATATTTTTGATCAAAGGCATTGGCGAGTCGACCGGAAAAAAAATAATTGAGCTGATTGAAACAGGCGAATTAAAAGTATTGACCGACCTCATCGCCAAAACACCTGAAGGTGTGCTCGAGATGTTAAGCATAAAAGGCATTGGGCCAAAAAAAATTGCAACGATCTGGAAAGAGATGGAGATTGAAACGTTGGGAGAACTGTTGTATGCTTGCAAAGAGAACCGTTTAAAATTATACAAAGGCTTTGGCGAAAAAACGCAGCTAAGTATTGAAGAAGCCATTGAATTTTATTTCAGGAACCAGGGAAGTTTTTTATACCCGCAGGTGGAGGCGGTGGAGCCGCAGATCACCGCTTATCTTGAAAAATTATTTTCGCCGGGCAATGTATTTATTACCGGTGCCTTTAAACGGCAGCTGGAGATCATCAACGAACTGGAATACGTGGTAAACAGCAGCAATGATTTGATAAAGCCAAAATTCCTCAGCGCCAACCCGCCGGAGTTGCTGGAAGAAACGCCGGTAAGCCTGCTGTATAAATTAACCAATGGATTGCGGCTGAAATTATACACCGGAACGGCCGATTTTAAAAAACACCTGTTCCGCTATTCGGCCAGCGACGAATTTATACAGGCATTTGCAGAACAATACACCGCCGCGGATTTTAATTTGATCAGTGGTGCTGATGACCGGGCCTTATTCAGCAGCCTTGGACTTGCCTTTATACCTGCCTGCCTACGGGAAACGCCTGCTGTACTCAGCCGGGCGGCTGCAGTGTCCGAATTGCCGGTACTGATACAGCCGGGCGATATCAAAAGCATCATCCACAGCCACAGCGACTGGAGTGATGGCAGCAACACACTGGAAGCAATGGCCCGTGCCGCCATTGAAAAAGGTTTTGAATACCTGGTGATCAGCGATCACAGCAAGAGTGCATTTTATGCCAGCGGCCTCAGTGAAGAAAAGATCAAAGCACAGCACCAGTATATTGATGAGCTCAACAGCAGACTGGCACCTTTTAAAATATTCAAGAGCATTGAAAGCGATATTTTGAATGATGGCAGTCTTGATTACAGCGATGCCATCCTTTCCAGCTTTGACCTGGTGATCGCTTCCATACACTCCAACTTGAAAATGCCGGAAGAAAAAGCGATGATGCGTTTAATCAACGCTATCGAAAATCCCTACACTACCATCCTCGGCCACATGACCGGCAGGCTCTTATTAAGCCGTAAAGGCTACCCTGTCGATCACAGGCGCATTGTTGATGCCTGTGCAGCCAATAACGTGGTGATAGAGCTGAATGCACACCCCAGCAGGCTTGACATCGACTGGCGGCATATTGAATATGCACTGGAGAAAAATGTATTGATCTCCATTGATCCGGATGCACATTTTATAGAAGGCTTTGATGATACCCGCTATGGTGTACTGGCTGCACAAAAAGCGATGCTTACAAAAGCCAATAACCTCAGCAGTTTTGGCCTGCAGGAATTTGAAGCATTTTTAAATGGGCAAAAAAGCAAGCGGCGCAATTAAGGTTGCTCTGCTGCCAAAACCGTTACCTGGTCGTCGATCTTTTTATTCCAGGCTGCCTGCCTGTCTTGTAGGATGCCATTGTTGGTTTCTGAATCATACTGTTGCTGCAATGCTTCCATCTGCTTTATTGCAGCATAGTAAACGTCTTTTATTTGATCCATATAACCTTCCTGTTTGAATTTGATCTTCTTCAATGCTTTTATAAAAAGAAGGGTGCTGATATAACTGATGTCGAAATGGTGCTGCTCGTGCAACAGGATGTAATCGTTTTTGCCTCTCTCCTTCATCCAGGATGTTTCCTTATTAAAAGTGCAATACACACCGATGATCAAACTGCTTTTGCCTTCTGCCTTTCGGAAACCTGCTTTAAAAGTAAAGCCGGAAGTGGTAATGGCAACGGCAACATTGTCGTTCTCCGGCTTCCCTTTAAAATCTTCGATCTTTAATTTTCCGGGAGCATCATATAAAATGGTATTGTCGCTGATGCCGGGAACTGCTGTAACGTAGTTGATCGTGGTTTCTATCTTTTGTGCGTTGGCCGAAACAGAAGAAACAATGGCTACCAGCAGCACAAAAAACTGTTTGAATAAGTTCATATTATAAAACAACTGAAAAAATAAATAGCGTGTAAATGCACCGGTCGGGTTTACAAATAAATTAACAGCGGTCAGGATTCGGTGTAGTTAAGATCTTTTCCAAAAGTTTCTTCTGTAAAAAATGTTGCCAAGATGCTGATCAGCATCACTACAGCACCGGTTATGATAGCGGCATCGATATAACTCTGCTGCTGCACCTGACGGAAGCTCTGTTGCAGCACTCCCTGCAGCCAGTTAAAGAGCAACAGTGTAAGCGGCAGTGAACCTCTTACCATATTTGGAACCGTAGTAGCGGCAGTGGCCCGCAGGTTGGTGCCAAACTGCTCAGCCGCCATGGTAACAAAGATGGCCCAAAAGCCGGTACCAAAGCCAAGTGCGGCACATATCACGTACATGCCGTCAGCAGTGCCGTTGTACTGATTAAAGAAGAACACGATGGCGATGATGGTAAATACATAGAACATGTACAACGCTTTTTTCCGGCTCTGCAGCCAGTGACTAACAAAACCCACCAGGATATCAGCTACAGAAATGGCTGCGTAAGCAAACATGGTTGACTTTTTGGGTGTAACGGTTCCGGAAATATTGAAGGCTGCAGCAAAATTATTGGAGAACGCAATGAGAATACCAATCACATACCAGGTAGGCAGACCGATGAGAATGGCGAGCATGTATTTTTTAAAGCGCCTGGCATTGTTGAAGAACATAAAAAAATTGCCCCTCACCACCGCCCGCTTTTTTACTTCGCTGAACATACCGCTTTCAAAAACGGTGATGCGTAACAACAACAAACAAAATCCCAACGCCCCGCCGATAAAATAGCAAATGCGCCAGTTGAAATTTTCGGAGATGAAATAAGCGACCACAGCGCCTGTTAGCCCGATACCCGCCACCAGCGAGGTGCTGAGTCCACGTTTATCCTTGTGTACCAGTTCAGATACCAGTGTGATGCCGGCACCCAGCTCTCCTGCCAGGCCGATACCGGCAATAAACCGCACCAGCGCATACTGGTTGGTGGTTTGTACAAAGCCATTGCAGATATTGGCGACAGAATACAATACGATCGATCCAAACAACACACTCAGCCGGCCTCTTTTATCGCCCATGATCCCCCAGATGATGCCGCCGATGAGCAGGCCGATCATCTGGATGCTGATGATAAATTCGCCACGGGATTTTATCAGGTCAGCATCATTGCCGATCAGTTCTTTTAAACTATCGACCCGTACGATCTGGAATAGCAACAGGTCGTAGATATCTACAAAATAACCCAATGCTGCTACCAGCACGGTAATGCTGAAAATGGAACTTGATTGTTTATTCATGAAGCAGGCAGGCGTTTATGATTTTTTCTTTTTACCAAAGAATAATTTAATGAAGACCGGTGCGGTTGTTACCAGCACAATGCCTACAACGATCACTTCAAGGTGTTCTTTGAGGTTGAAGTCGAACTGGGAAAGTATCCATTTCTGTAAAAAATGACCCGCCACCAGCATGGTGAATACCCATGCGATACAACCTACTATATTGTAAAAACTAAACTTCTTTTTGTCCATTTGTACAATACCGGCAACAATGGGTGCAAATGTTCTTACGATGGGAAGGAACCTGGCAATGATGATGGCGCCACCTCCATGCTTTTCATAAAATTCATGCGCTTCCTGCAGGTACTTCTGTTTGAACAAAAGATTGTCTTTCCACGAATACATGGCAGGCCCTACTTTATGCCCGAACCAGTAACCAATGGTGTTGCCGACAATGCCGGCCAGCGAAATAAGCATCCACAACACCAGCAACTGTATGTAATCATTTTGTATGAAAGGAAAGACCGACGCTACCAGTTCATGATTATAAATGCCTGCTACGAACAATAAACTATCGCCCGGTAAAAAGAAACCGGCAAACAAACCCGTTTCTGCAAATATGATGAAGAGGATGAGCCACAATCCGCCGTTGATGATATAGAACATCGGCGTTAACAGGTCAACCCAGGTGAAATTCTTTTTTACTTTCAGGACATTGTTCTTTTCAATGCCCGACAGGGAGACGGCAACGGTATCGTATCCTTTCAGATCAATGCGGATCAGATCGGCGCTGCCGGCATTCAACAATACATTTCCCTTTTTATCGGTGGTGGCTGTACTGCCATTTGACAATACGGTAACAGTTGCTTCCTTTACGGCACCCTCGTATTGGTTTTGAAGGGTGACCTCCAATGGCGTGGCCTGTGAAAAAGTTGTTGATGCGATGCAGCAGATCCAAAAACAACAGCACAATAATTTCTTCGTCATTATAATAATTTAAAACTGACCCGGCGCTTTGCTGAACCCGGCGCAGCGTTTATACCTGTGTGTGACCGTGCGGATGCGGATGCCCATGACCGTGGCCATGACCAAGCTCTCCTTCCATTTTACTTACCACTACCGTGGCGATACTATTACCCAATACATTCGTTGCACTTCTGCCCATATCCAGTAATGGATCAATACCCAGCAACAGCGCAATGCCTGCTTCCGGTATGTTAAAAGTAGCCAATGTGCCGGCAATCACCACCAGTGAAGCCCTCGGCACACCTGCAATACCTTTGCTGGTAAGCATTAATACCAGCAGCATGGTCATCTGTGTTGGTAAAGGGATATGCATACCATAACTCTGTGCAATGAACAGGGATGCAAAGGTCATGTACATCATGCTGCCATCCAGGTTAAATGAATATCCCAATGGCAATACAAAACTTACGATCTTATCCTTACAGCCAAAACGTTCGAGTTCAAGCATTGTTTTTGGGAAAGCCGCTTCGCTGCTGCTGGTGCTAAAGGCAAGCAATATTGGTTCCCTTATCCTTTTCACCAACGTAAATACCCTGCTCCTGATAAACAAATATCCTGCAAGGATCAGACACAACCATAGCACGAGCAATCCAAAATAAAATTCACCGATGAAGATGGAATAGGTTGTTAAAATACCGATACCCTGTTTTGCGATGATGGCCGTCATGGCGCCAAACACGGCCAGGGTGGCAAAATTATTCATCACGTAACTGGTGACACGTAAAATAATATGTGCTGTTGCATCCAGGGCTTTCACCACTGGCTTTGCTACATCGCCCAGTGCGGCAGCAGCTACACCAAAGAACAATGAAAAGACTACCACCTGCAGTATCTCGTTCTTTGCCATCGCATCTACCATGCTGTTTGGAAAAACATGATAAAAGAAATCTTTTACCGTTAAGGCTGCTTTATCGATGCCGGTATTCAGGTTACTATCGGGCAGGCTTAGGTGCATAGAAGTGCCGGGTGAAAAAATATTTACCAGCAACATGCCCAGCAATAAACTTAAAAAAGATGCACTCAAAAACCAAAGGAGGGTTTTGGCCCCGATGCGGCCCACCGCTTTGATATCGCCCAGTTTGGCAACACCCACTACCACGGTAGAAAACACGAGGATGGATACGATCATTTTAATGAGGCGTAAAAAAATATCGGGCAGGATAGTGAACCATTCCAGTTTTTTATCTCTTGCTTTGATGTTCTCATTCTTCTGTACAGCGATCAGTTCCTTTTGTTTCTGCAGTTCCTTGTATGCTGTATTGGAGGTATCTGTAAGGGCAGCCAATTGATTGTTCAATCCTTTTAAAGAGTCGTTCCATTCTTTGATCAATGCCTGTGAGGCAGTACCGTCTGCTGCATCCAGCAGGCTTTGCTCCGCAGCTTTCTTTTTTGAAGCGACTGCTTTTTGTTTGGCCGACAACGCTGCATACAACACGGTATCCCGGATGCGTTCATAAGTTTTCATTTGCTGCAGTACTGACTGAGACTGCAACTCTGCATTGGCGATCCTGCTGTTTTCAATTCCTACATAATTCTTATTGATCACAAAGCCGAGTACAATACCTGCCAGTAAAGCGATGCCTATGTATAAAGTGAGTTTACTGCCTTTGCCCTTCTTAACTTCCATAACCTGGTGAACGATTTAATGCAAGCGCCGGTAATTCATACAGCTATTTGCGGCGTTGGTTTCGCAATATAATATTTAATAGTTGTTATCTGCCGCTGCTCATAAAAAAACAGGGCTGATTGGCTTATTAAAATTTATTGCTTATTTTTCCATCCCGATACTTTCAGGATCGATTATCAAAACCAACAACATATTATGAGTTTATTTGCTAAAAAGCCAATGTCTGCGCTGATGAATGAAGCCCAGGAAACGGGCAGTCATACATTAAAAAAAACATTGGGTGCCGGTGGCCTGATCGCATTGGGCATAGGGGCCATTATCGGAGCCGGCCTGTTCTCCATCACTGGAATGGCAGCAGCTAATCATGCTGGTCCGGCCATCACCATTTCATTTATTGTGGCTGCCTTAGGTTGTCTTTTTGCAGGCCTTTGTTATGCGGAGTTTGCCTCTATGATCCCTGTTGCAGGAAGTGCTTACACTTATTCTTATGCCACCATGGGTGAATTCATTGCATGGATCATCGGATGGGACCTCGTATTGGAATACGCAGTAGGTGCCGCAACGGTAGGCATTAGCTGGAGCCGTTACCTGGTAAAATTTTTAGAAGGGTTTGGGGTTAGTTTACCGCATAGTCTTACTGTTGGGCCATGGGACGGAGGCATCATCAATCTTCCGGCTGTGTTTATCATTGTATTAATGAGCCTGCTGTTGATGAAAGGTACCAAGGAAAGTGCGTTTGTAAATTCAATTATAGTTGGACTAAAGATCACTGTTGTGCTGGTATTTATTTTCTTAGGCTGGAAGTATATTAACAATGAGAACTACCATCCATATATACCTGATAATTCCGGCAAATTCGGTGACTTTGGTTTCAGTGGCATCATCAGGGCGGCGGCCATTGTATTCTTTGCCTATATCGGTTTTGATGCAGTAAGCACAGCAGCACAGGAAGCAAAAAATCCAAAAAGGGATATGCCCTGGGGTATCCTGGGATCGCTTGCCATCTGCACAGTCTTATACATTCTTTTTGCACATGTAATGACAGGCGTTACAAGCTATACGACTTTTGCCGGTAAAGATGGCATTGCACCGGTTGCTGTTGCAATTGACCATATGGGAACAGCAGATGCATCTGGCGTTATTCAGCCCGACTATCCCTGGCTGAACCGTGCCATCATTGTCGCCATACTTGCAGGCTATGCTTCTGTAATACTGGTAATGCTGATGGGACAAAGCCGTGTTTTCTTCAGCATGAGTAAGGATGGTTTGATACCAAAAGTTTTTTCCGCTGTTAACCCAACCACGCAAACACCGGCAAAAAGCAACATGCTGTTCATGCTTTTTGTAAGTCTTTTTGCAGCTTTTGTACCTGCAAGAGTGGTAGGTGAAATGACGAGCATCGGTACGCTGTTCGCATTTATCCTTGTATGTATCGGGGTTTGGGTGATGCGTAATAAAATGCCTGATCTTCCAAGAGCTTTCAAAACACCCATGGTACCACTGGTTCCTATCCTCGGAATTTTTGTTTGCTTATTCATGATGGTGTTTCTGCCAATGGATACCTGGATACGTTTAATTGTGTGGATGCTGATCGGCATGGATATTTACCTGGTGTATGGAGCCAAGCACAGTAACCTGGGCAATGGCACCAACAACCGTAAAGGAATGAAGGTAGCCAGGTTTACAGGTCTTGCACTGAGTGCTTTACTGATACCAGTCGGTTTCTTACACCAATATTCAGTAGGGTTTGAAACAGACAGAACATTGCTGTACATATCACTGGCTTTTGCGGTAATACATTTTGTTGTATTTGGAAGAAAGATCGGCAGAACAGATAGCGAGAGCTAAAAAATATTAAACATATTGTAAAAATAAGTCCCCTGGCCACAAACCAGGGGACTTATTTTTCAGCGAACTACTGTAATACTTCTTTCAGACAAACCTCATGTTGCTGCCTCCATCATAGAACGTACAATCCCCAGTTCCAGCCCTCTTAATTCTGCCAGGCCCTTCAATCTTCCAATAGCAGAATATCCGGGATTCGTTTTTTTTGTAAGATCATCCAGCATCTGGTGACCATGATCGGGCCGCATGGGTATCGAAATTTTCCTGGCCTGCATAAGGGCAATGATTTCTTTTACCACTTTATACATATCCACGTCCCCTTCTAAATGATTGTCTTCATAAAAATCGCCCCATTCATTTCTCCGGGTACTTCGCAGGTGAATGAAATTGATGCGGTCGCCAAACTGTTTTAGCATCGCAGGCAGGTCGTTGTCTGCCCTAACTCCAAAAGACCCGGTGCAAAAACACAGGCCATTGTTCAAAGATGGCACTGCTGTAAACAGCGCTTCCAGGTGGTTGGCGGTACTCACTACCCTCGGCAATCCAAAAATGGGAAAGGGCGGGTCATCCGGGTGCAGCACCAGTTTCACCCCACACTCATCAGCCACCGGTATTACCTGCTGGAGGAACCAAACAAGATTTCGATGAAGCTGAACTGCATCGATTCCTTGATAGGTATCGAGTGCCTCTTGAAACTGCTTCAGCGTGAAACTCTCCTCGCTCCCGGGCAAGCCTGCGATGATATTTTTTTGCAGCAATTGTTTTTCACCCGCAGTCATTTCATCAAAACGATGTTGCGCCTTTTGCAATTCCTGTTTTGTGTACCCTGCTTCGGCTCCTTTACGTTGTAACAGGAATACATCAAATGCAATAAGGGCAGCTTTTTCAAACCGCAGTGCCTTGCTGCCGTCCGCCACTGTATAAGCAAGATCGGTACGGGTCCAGTCGAGTACCGGCATAAAATTATAGGTGATGATCCTGATATCATTGGCTGCAAGATTGCGAATCGTTTGCTGGTAATTTTCAATGTACTGCTTAAAATTTCCGCTCTGTGTTTTGATGTTTTCATGCACCGGTACACTTTCCACAACGCTCCATTCTAATCCGGCAGCCGCTACTTCGCTTTTCCTGGTGGCTATTGCGTTTTCACCCCACACCTCACCGTTAGGTACCTGGTGCAAAGCAGTTACCACCCCAGTGCAGCCTGCTTGCCTGATATCAGCTAAACTTACCGGGTCTTCCGGGCCAAACCAGCGCATGGTTTGTTGCATTGTGTAATAAGAATTCATCATAATGTAAAATGACCTCGAGCATTTTTATTTTAAAAATCAACTGGCCCTGTTGCTTCATCTACCAGGTACAAAATTGATTCGTATTGTTCTTTTACGGCTTCGGACATGGCGATCTCACAGGTTCGGGTGCTGGAATAGTAACCGCTGTATTCATTTTCTGCTACCTCTGTCGCCTCTGCTTTGCTGGCAGCCCTTGTAAGTTCAGGAAACAGGAAGCCCCTGTCACCTGCCATGCCACAGCACCCTGCGGCGAGCGGCACAGTTACTTCTGTTGCAAAGTGTTTTGCGATGGCAAGCAATTTATACCCGGTATTCATCTTTTCAAGTGAACAGACAGGATGCAATGCCACCTGTTGCTTTTTTTCGACCACAGCAAGTTTTGGCAATACCATATCATGTAAAAAATCAACGCTGTCAAGTATGTGCAGTGCATCGAACTTTATTTTATTGTCATCACTCAGCACAGGCCGGATATGATGAAGGGTATAAGCACAACTGCTAACATCGATCACTATTGGCAACAGTCCCTGCCGGCTGGCACTCCATAAATTCTCCACAATAGTATTGGCAGTAAACCTGCTGGCCTCCGCATATCCCTTGGAGGAAAATATTTGACTGCAGCAGCCTCCTTTGATATTCGCCGGTATCACTACATGGAAATTGTTTTTGTTACAGATGCTGATAAAAGTTTCCGGAAGACTCTTTTTTTTTCCCTCGTAAGTGCCCAGTACACGGGATATGCAGGCCGGGAAGTATACAATGGATTTTTCTGCAGCCGTCAATGGCGCTTTGTCTTTTTGCTTCAACACTTCCAGGCCGGGAGGACTTTGCAGTTGCGCCGACCATACAGGCATCGCCGGAATCAGCTTTTTTACCGCAAGGGTTAGCTTTGTCATTGCCTGTTTCCCAAAAAGCTGGTTGATGCCTGCACCGGTTTGCAAGGCCAACCTGGCCATCCATTCGGCAGTTTTAAAATGCCTTGCAATAAATAAAGCGGTGGCATTGGCCCGGGCTGAATGATTCTCCCTTCTCAGGCGTTTTACAAGGTCGCCGGTATTGATATCAACCGGGCAGGCGGTTGCACAAAGTCCATCCACAGCGCAGGTTTCCAAACCGTCGTATCGGTACTGATCCAGCAATAGTTTATGATTGACACTGTCGCCTTTCATTGCCAATTTCTTCAGTGCCCTTCTCAATACAATTCTTCGTCTTGGCGTTGCCGTTATGTCACGGCTCGGGCAGCGGTGTTCGCAATAGCCGCACTCAATGCAGCGGTCTACTTCCGCTTCCACCACCGGCATCTCTTTCAGGTGTTTGATATGTGCCTGTGCATCTGTATTGATGATAACACCAGGATTCAACAAGGAACGGGGATCAACAGCCAGCTTTAATTGCTTCATGATCTCATAAGCCTCCCCACCCCATTCGGTTTCTACAAAAGGCGCCATATTGCGGCCGGTACCATGTTCAGCCTTTAAAGTGCCCTTATACTTAGCAATAGTAAGCGTTACTACTTCCTTCAGAAAAGCAGCGTACCGTTCTGTTTCTTCAGTGCTGTTGAAGGATTGCGTTATTACAAAATGAATATTGCCGTCCTTCGCATGGCCAAAAATGATCGCATTGTGATAATGGTATTTTTTAAACAGTGCCTGCAGATCGATGATGGCATCACCCAGTTGCGGCACAGGAAAGGCGATGTCTTCCAGTATCACGGTTGTGCCGGCGGCACGTACCGCACCAACTGCAGGGAACAATCCTTTTCTAACTTTCCATAAGAAAGCCTGTTCCTCAGCATTGCCGGTAAACACCGGGGCGTTCAATAATTGCAGCGTATGTACAGAACCCAGGAAATCATTTACCCTTGCATCCAGCTGCACACTGCTCTCTTCCTGGAATTCGATGAGCAATGCAGCAGCATCGCCAGGCAATGTTTTCACAATGGCAGGCATGCCATCAATATTTTCCACTGCACGCAGCGAAGCCCTGTCCATCAATTCCACCATTGCAGCCCCGGCATGAGTTAATGGCACAATGGCCTGGCAGGCTGCATAGATATCCGGAAAATACAACAGGGCGGTAGATTTAAAAGGATGATCCGGCACGGTTTGCAATACTGCTTCTGCAATAAAAGCCAGTGTTCCTTCGCCCCCTATCAGCAGGTGCGCCATGATGTCTAACGGATGCTGGTAGTCAATGAATGCGTTGAGCGAATAGCCAACAGTATTTTTGGTTTGGTATTTATGGCGGATGCTGGCATGCAGCGATTGGTTGGATACCACCTGCAGGCGCAGGTGCTGAAGGCTGTTGAACAGCGCAGGACATTCCTTTTCAAACCGGTCATAATCGGCTGGCTGTTCCGTGCTGAATATTTTTCCGTTGGGCAGGATGAAGCGCAGGTGCTGTAATGTATGATAGGAATTTAATTGTACACCGCAACACATCCCACTGGCATTGTTGGATAAAATGCCCCCCATCATCGCAGCACTTATGCTTGAAGGGTCAGGACCGATCTTCCGTTGATGTTTTTTTAAATGAGCATTCACCATGGCACCGGTAATACCCGGTTGTACCCTTACAAAAGCAGCCCCTGCCTGCACCTTTATTCCCTGCCAGTGCTGGCTGAGGTCAACCAGTATGCCGTCTGTAATAGATTGCCCTGACAGACTGGTACCGCCGGTTCTAAAAACCAGTGGGATATTGTGCTGATGAGAAAATGCAAACAAGGCCACGATCTCTGCCTCGTTCACCGGTTGAACCACTGCTTTTGGAACCAGGTGATAAAAGCCTGCATCCGATGCAAAAGAGAGCACGTCAATATAACGGGCCCGGATACGGCTGGCAGGCAATATTTCTTCTAAAGCTTTTTGAATGTTCATAGATCAACAATAGCAGGATGCAGGACTACCACATTTACAACAGCAATGTAATTAATAAGTAGTAGTTTTTAAAAAGAGCTTGCGCCGGGGACCCGGTTAAAAAAAATCACACCTTCAATTACCCGGCAACAGGCCGCAAATAATTTGTACGCCACTCACATATTTCCCGCCGTACAATAAAAATCTTACAGTACTTTTGAACCATGCGTAAAACGCTGAACATTCTTGGCAATTCACTGCGGCTTACCTTCCAGGAGTTAAGGGTAAATAAACTGCGTACTGCACTCAGCCTTACCGGCGTAGCCTTTGGTATCTTCTGCATTATCGGCGTACTGGCAACAGTGGGCAGTCTCGAAAGAAATATCCAAACAGAAGTAAAATCACTCGGTACCAATACCATTTATGTTGACAAGTGGGAATACAGCGGTGGCCCCGACAAACCATTCTGGAAATACCGGGCAAGGCCGGTGATGAAATATCCCGAAGCGGATATGATCAAAAAGCGCTCTGAACTGGCAGAAGACGTGACTTACCTGATGCGTACTTCGGGCAATCTCAATTACAAAGATGATATGATCGCCGATGCATCTGTATATGGCATCGTAGAAGCACAAACAGCCATCCAGCCGCTCAGCTTTGAAACCGGCAGGTATATTTCGTCTGCAGAATTTAACAGCGGCAGCGCTGTAGGCCTGATAGGTTTTGACAATGCGGAGAAATTATATGGAAGTGCAGAAAGGGCGCTGGGCAAAAGCTTTGAAATAAAAGGCAAGCGGGTTTCGATCGTAGGTGTTATAAAAAAAGAAGGAAAGAATTTTGTGGGATGGGATTATGATAACTGTGTGATGCTACCGTACAAACTCTGCAAGCAACTGGCAGATGAAGAAAGCAGCAACCCAGTGATCATTGTAAAAGGCAAAGAAGGGGTTCCCTCACAGGCACTGATAGACGAACTGGAAGGCATCATGCGGCAGATACGCAGACTGGCACCTACACAGGAAGACAATTTTTCACTCAACAGCGTGGAAGCTTTCAGCAAAGCCATTACCGACCTCTTCAGCACCGTAAATGTGGTGGGTGGCATCATTGGCGTGATCAGCCTCATCGTAGGCATGTTTGGTATTGCCAACATTATGTTTGTAACCGTGAAAGAAAGAACCAGTGTGATCGGGCTAAAAAAAGCCATCGGTGCAAAAAAGAGCAGTATCCTTTTTGAATTTTTACTGGAAGCAGCGATCCTTTGCCTGATGGGTGGTGCTTTCGGTTTGTTGTTTGTGTACATCCTCTCTCTTATATTGACGGCAATGGATTTTCCTGTGTTCATTTCCATCCCTTTATTGATCGGCACTGTGATCATTTGCCTGGTGGTAGGCATGCTCGCCGGCATTTTCCCGGCATCAAGGGCTGCCAATATGGACCCGGTAGAAGCCATCAGGAGCAAGTAAGGCCGGCACATTAAATTCACGCATACTTTTAATTGCAGTTCAAGTAATTTTGAGCGATGACGCTATCCAATAACATTTCAGCATCAACTATAAATGAGCCTGCGCTGGTTCCTTCGTCAAAAAGCGAAAGAGGTTGCATTCTCGCCATTGAATCGTCCTGCGACGAAACCGCTGCTTCGGTATGCAGGGATGGCGTTATTTTATCGAACGTGATCGCAAGCCAGTCGGTACATGAAAAATTTGGTGGCGTGGTACCGGAACTCGCCAGTAGGGCGCACATGCAAAATATTGTACCCGTTGTTGATGAAGCATTAAAAAATTCAGGCTGCACACTGGCCGAAATAGATGCCATTGCTTTTACGCAGGCGCCGGGACTGATCGGTGCACTGCTGGTAGGCACACAGTTTGCCAAATCGATGGCACTGGCGCTTGGCAAACCCCTGATCGCAGTGCATCACATGCAGGCCCACGTGCTGGCCAATTTGATCGGTGATGACAAGCCAGCCTTTCCTTTTTTATGTTTGACAGTAAGCGGTGGTCATACCCAGATCGTTTTATGCGAATCGCCTTACCAGATGAAAGTGATCGGCGAAACCATCGATGATGCTGCCGGCGAAGCCTTTGATAAAAGCGCCAAACTGCTTGGCCTGCCCTACCCCGGTGGACCGCTGATAGATAAACATGCTGCCAACGGTAACCCTAAACGCTTCCAGTTCCCGGAGCCGCAGATAGCGGGATTAAACTTTAGTTTTAGTGGATTAAAAACTTCTATCTTATATTTTTTACAGAATGCCGGCGCCAGCAATGTTTTTAAAGAATCTTTTACGGCATCAGAAGAGGAAAAACAACAGTTCATCCGGGAGAACCTGGATGATATCTGCGCCAGCATACAGCAACGCATCATCAGCATCCTGTTGAATAAATTAAAAAAGGCAGCAAAAGAAACCGGCGTTAAAAATATTTGCATGGCAGGCGGGGTGAGCGCCAATAGCGGACTACGAAAAGCATTAAAAGAAACCGGTGAAAAGCTGGGCTGGAAAACATTCATTCCGTCTTTTGAATACTGCACCGACAATGCCGGAATGATCGCCATTACCGCTTATTATAAATACCTGGCAAACGATTTTGCAGACATGCATGTTACTCCATCAGCAAGAGCTGTCTGGTAATTTCATTCAATCGGTTGGTACCTGAATACATGTTGATACAATACAACTTACGTGATTTGAAATCAGTTTGATACCGGCATTTGATTTCATGATACAGTTGTGGCTTTCTCCGTTAATACTTTCTTTCTTTAAAAGATAATTAATCTCACTTGTAAAGCAGGGCGTGTGCATTAAAGCGAAATTATCCAACATTGGATTGAGATGATATTGATTAAATGATTTGCAGTGCTGGAAACTGAAACACGCAGACTGTTAATCAAAATACGGACTGCTTGATTTATGGTTTTAGTTTATACCAGTTACTGGATAAGCCGCCTCTTTTTCTCCGGTCCCGCCAAAGGCGGGATTAAAAAAATGCGAAGCCCATTTTTTCAAAGGTGAAAAAGCAGCGGCGTTCCAGTAACGCAGCCGCCGGCTGTGGAGGCAAAACCAATTATTTGAAGAATCTTTGCAAATAGAGCACAAACTCAAAATTGCATGGTCTAGCCAAGGAATTCGGACAATAATTCTTTGTACATTACAGTACAAACCAACATCATGCAAGCAAAACTACTCACTGCTGCAACAGCAATCTTATTCATCACTTCCTGCAACAATCAAATGGAAACAACACAAGAAAGCTATCATTGGCCGGAAGGCGTGAAAGCCCCCATCGCCGGCATCAAGCCGCACCAAAGAGTGATACATGGCGATACCGTAACAGACAACTACTACTGGATGATCGATTATTTTAAAAAAGGACCGGACAGTACCAAAGTGGTAGACTACCTGACAGCGGAGAACAGTTACCTGGATACCATGATGAGTGGCACAAAAAAATTCCAGGATGATCTGTTCAAAGAAATGAAGGCCCGGGTAAAAGAGAAAGATGAATCAGTACCTTATTTTAAAAATGGATACTATTATTACAGCCGTACCGATGAAGGGAAGGAGTACTATAAACTCTGCCGCAAAAAAGGAAGCTTAGATGCTACGGAAGAGCTATTGCTGGATGTGGATGCCATGGCGGCAGGCAAAGCATATTTTGCCATCTCCGGCACCGAAGTAAGCGAAGACAACAAATTAATTGCTTACGGGGTGGATGAAGTATCCAGGAGGCAATACATCATTCACGTAAAGAACCTGGAGACCGGCGAAATATATGCCGATGCCATCAGTAATACAGAAGGAGATCCCTGCTGGGCAAGCGACAACAAAACGTTGTTCTACACTTCTAAAAACCCGGTAACGCTTTTATCTGAAAAGATCAGACGTCATACACTTGGCACTGATCCTGAAACAGATGTAACGGTATATGAAGAAAGCGATAAGAGTAATTATATCGGGGTGGGAAAAAGCAAGAACAATCATTTTATTTTTATCTATTCTCAGGCAACGCTTTCATCAGAGGTTAGATGGATCGATGCGGCCAAACCTGCGGAAACTTTCAGATCCTTTCAGCCAAGAATGAAAGAAGTATTGTATGATGTTACGCCGCTGGCAGATAAATTTCTTATCCGTACCAACTGGAATGCCAAAAACTTCAGGTTGATGGAATGCCCGCTGGATAAGACCGACAGCAGCAACTGGAAAGAAGTGATTCCGCGCCGTGCCGATGTATTGCTGCAGGGCGTGGAAGAATTTAAGGATTTCGTGGTATTGAATGAACGTAAGGATGGACTGGTGAAATTAAGGATCCGGAGCATTGACGGCAGCAACGAACACTATATCAACTTTGGCGAAGCAGCTTATTCAGCCGGCGTGGGCACCAATCCCGAATACAATACCAGCAAATTGAGGTACAACTATACATCCCTCACCACACCCAATTCAGTATACGATTACGATATGGCTTCCAAAGAAAAAAAACTGATGAAGCAACAGGAAGTAATGGGTGGATACAATGCTGCTGATTACATTACGGAACGCTTATATGCTACCGCAAAAGACGGCACCAAAGTACCCATATCACTGGTGTACAAAAAAGGATTTGAAAAAAATGGCAAGGCGCCTTTGCTGCTGTACTCTTACGGTTCGTACGGTTACAGCACTGATGCTGCTTTCAACAGTGCAAGGCTGAGTTTGCTGAACCGTGGTTTTGTATATGCCATTGCACATATTCGTGGCGGACAGGAAATGGGCCGCCAATGGTATGAAGATGGCAAGATGATGAAAAAGAAAAACACCTTCACCGATTTTATTGATTGCGGCGAATTTTTGGTGAACCAGCATTACACTTCAAAAGAACATTTGTATGCACAGGGCGGCAGCGCCGGTGGCCTGCTGATGGGAGCAATCGTAAACATGGCGCCTGATCTGTGGCATGGCGTGATAGCACAGGTGCCCTTTGTGGATGTAGTGAACACAATGCTGGATGAAAGCATTCCATTAACCACCAATGAATTTGACGAATGGGGCAATCCAACAAACAAGGATGCCTACGATTACATGAAAAGTTATTCGCCTTATGAAAATGTGGCGAAGAAGAACTATCCGAATATTCTGGTGACAACGGGTCTGCACGATAGCCAGGTACAGTATTTTGAACCCGCCAAATGGGTGGCAAAACTGAGGGCAATGAAGACAGATAAAAACCTACTCTTACTCCACACCAATATGTCATTCGGCCATGGTGGCGCATCCGGAAGGTTTGACTATTTAAAAGACATCGCACTCAATTATGCGTTCTTTCTTGCATTGGAAGGCGTTACCCAATAAGGGTTGAGACGTTTATGATTAACGATTACAGGCCGGTCTGACCTTCGGTGCCGACCGGCCTGTAATCGGTTTAACTGCCATTTAAAGAGTAAGAGAGACAATGCCCAATAACTATTTTCAATTCAAACAATTCACGGTTTACCAGGATCAGTGTGCGATGAAGGTTTGCACCGATGCCTGCCTGTTTGGGGCATACACTGCCGATCTGATCCATGAAGAAAAGATGGCTTGCAATACGATATTGGATATTGGGGCCGGCACAGGATTGCTGAGTTTGATGCTGGCCCAAAAAACCACCGCACTGATTGACGCAGTAGAAATTGACAAAGCAGCTTACGAACAGGCCAGCAATAATATCAAGGGTTCTCCCTGGAAAGAACGGGTGCATATTTGTAATGAAGACATCAGCCTATTCAGCCCCGGAAAAAAATATGATTTGATCATCAGCAATCCTCCTTTCTTTGAAGGCGATCTAAAAAGCGCCGATGCCAATAAAAATGCTGCCAAACATGATACCACGTTAACGCTGCAGCAATTGTTATCAGTAGTGAAGAAGCAGTTAAATGAAGCCGGGGTTTTTGCAGTATTGCTGCCTTACCAGCGGGCAGCTCATTGCATTGAAACAGCGGAACAAATCGAATTGCATTGTTTTCAAAAAACACTCGTAAAACAAACTGCGAAGCATCCTTACTTCAGGGGATTATTATTTTTTAGCAGGCAACAAAAAACGATGGATGAGGAGATTATTATTATTAAAAATGAAGATGGAAGTTACGGTGACCGGTTTGCTTTTTTACTGAAAGACTACTACCTGCACCTGTAAAATAAAAAAGGATAATTATTTTATCAAGGCCAGGGTCGCTTTTAACTGTCTCTCCAGGTCACGCTCATTTTTATAAATAATTTGATGATCGCTGGCACCAGCTACTGTGGTGGAATGTTCCGCATGTTCATTTCGCAAATAGATCACAGGCTTACCCTTTGCTTTTGCATAACCCACTTCTACCCCAATACCAATGCCCTTATCAGAAACTTCGGCTATCAACAGGTCACAGCGGTCAATATCAGCAAACGCCTGCCGCATCATTTCGTATTCCTGCTGTTTTTCAAACCGGTACTGATCAACAAAAACAAAAGCCTTCATATCACAGCAATTCAAAGCATCAACGATCACCTGCACTGCCGCATTCAAGGATGGCCTTTTGCTAAAACTGGTTGAAATGTATGCCAGCATAATTCCTTGTATTAGTCCCGTCCATATTCCTGCATGTACTCAAACGGCGCTGTAATTTCTCCCCTGCTTACGATCGTTGCCCTGTCGATCAATGCACTGTTTCCTTTCACCAGATCTTCCAGTACATACTTGATCAGTTGCTCTCCAAAATACTGGCTGGCATCACGGGGCAGTTCATTGGGCAGGTTGCCCACGGCCATTACATCAATGCTGCCGGGAATATAGGGCGCTGTTTTTTGCATCGAAATTTTGTCAACCCCGTACACCGGGTTGCTGATGCTTTGATCACCCAGGTTGATGGGCACCGAGCCATGTTCATCATCGGTAATATCTGCAATGGTTTGAATGGAAAAGGTTTCGTCCACATCAGCCATTTCAAATAACCTCGGCACCTGTTCTGCCCAATATACACCATTCATCAATATGTCGGTGCATTTGGTAAAAGGTAAAAAGCGGCACCGGTATTCAGCAGGATGTTCATGAAAATGATCCCGTTTGTAGGTCTTGGATTCCTTGTGGGTATACAACTCCGCTCCTTTCAACTGCACATATACCGGGTAGCTGAATTTCCTTTCGAGGTATTCATCCGGTTCTACTTCGGTAATGCCCATCAGGTTCATTACTTCCAGCACACCATGTGCAACACGACCGCTGCCGGTAACAGCGATCTTGATATTGGGTACTTTCAAACCAAAATAGGTGTGGATCAGGGAACGGTAATCTTTGCATTCATGTACGGGGTTCAGTTTAAAACTACCGGTACGGTTTCCGTAAGCCATCATGCCATTGTGAGCGCCCACGATCCCGGCAAAAAAACCAAAGCCCAGCACCCGCTGTCCATCTTCATGCACCAGGCATTCATAATCTACCAGCGTGATTTGTTTATCGAGGATCGTTCTGAACAGTTGCTGGTTGTGTGGCTGTAGTTTTTTTGTATGAGAAAAAAACAGGTAGGTTTTTCCTTCGATCAGCATCGCAGCAGGAACTTCTTTGATGCCGAGCAGGATATCGCAATCCTTCATATCTTCTATGATTTCCATCCCTGCCAGTTCATATTCTTTATCCGAAAAGCAGCGGTTGGTGGAATGTTGTACCACTATCTTTATAGCCGGGAAATTTGTACGCATCCAGCGGCATTGTGCAGGTGTTAGGGCTACCCTGTTATCAGCCGGCGTTTTGCCTTCTCTTATTAATCCAATTTGCAGCATCAATCGTAATTTGGGCGGCAAGTTAATGAATCCCGTTGAGCTGAAAGATGATTTATCAGCGGCGGTAAAACTGCAGCCAGTTTGCCTAATTTCGCAGTATGAATTATTTTGAACTATTTGATCTGCCCGTGAGTGTTTCTGTAGATGCTGCCGCCCTCAACAAAAAATACGTGGCGCTGCAGAAAAAATTTCATCCTGATTTTTTTACGCAGGAGAACGCTGATGAACAGGAAGCGGCGCTGGAACAATCATCAGAGATCAATAAAGCACTCAAAGTGCTGAAAGACCCGGATGCCACGCTCTTTTACGTATTGCAGTTAAAAGGCCTTGCAGCCACCGATGAAAAATACCAGTTACCCCCTGATTTTTTAATGGAAGTGATGGAACTGAACGAGCAATTGGATGACAATACCGCTGCCCTGGTTGCTGATTTTGAAGCCGGCATTTACAAGGAAGTGAGCGATATCATTGCGGTATATGATGATGCCAGTGTAACCGGTGCACAATTGCTGAAACTGAAGGAATACTATTACAAGAAAAAATACTTGCAGCGTATTTTGGACAGAATGGATGGATAATGTAATATTGCACCCCGTTCCGAAAGAGCCGGGACGGCGTAAGCCCAGATGGCGGAATTGGTAGACGCAGCAGACTCAAAATCTGCCGCCCACAAGGTGTGCAGGTTCGATTCCTGTTCTGGGCACCAGCCCCCTTTTAAAGGGGGTTTTTTATTGGGCATATTTCCGATGCCGCTGCAGCGCAGAATGACATGCATTTTATTGCGATCTTTTTGATGCGCCTTTTATCTTAAGGGTTTCAATAAAAAAATTGGCGATCACATCAAAAGCTTCCTTTGATTCAGGCAAATCAAAATTTGTAAAAAAAACATGCCCCAGCCCATCCCACAGGTGGAGCCGTGCATCAATATTAAGTTTTGACAACTCCCGATGGGTGTTTACTGCCGAACTCAATTCCGGGCTACGGGTTCCGGCAATAATGAGCGTTGGCGGAAATTTCTTTAGCACCTCAACAGATCTAATGGGCGATATCAATGAATCATTTAAGTTGTACTTTCCATAATAAAAACGTTCGTCAAGTGATGGTGGACTGCTCATTCCAAGCAGTGGCTTTTGCCAAAACCAGGAATCGCCGGCCCATCTTGCATCTGCCGAGGCAGAAAAAATACCAATCGCTGCCGGCATGGGCAGGTTCTCTTTTTTAAACCATGCTATGGCCTGGGCAGTTAACAGGCCACCTGCCGAGCATCCGTAGATGGCTATGTTACCCGGCTTATACGTTTTAAGTAAGCTTTTATATACCGCCGCTACATCTATACTGGCCGCAGGAAAAACATGTTCAGGAGCCTGGCTGTATTGAATCGTAATAACTTCTACGCCGGTTAAAGCAGCCACAGGAATTGATTCTGCCAGTCCCATTGAATAAGGACTCCCGACAAGAAAACCACCTGAATGAAGATTCAGCAGCACTTTTTTTTCCTTTGTCAGTTTCTTATTAGCAGGTACAATTCTTATTGATGGTATCCCTGCAATGATGGTATCCCTGGTAATGACGGCATATTTTTTTTTGAGATCATTAATCTGTGCTGTCATATCCCGGATGATATCCTTGCGCATATTGGGAATGCTGCCATTGGCAATAAGTTCTTCTACATTAGATTCGTTATCTGCTACATCTTTCGGAAGTGATTTTTTTGCTTCCGCACTCATGTACACTGAAGGCGGCAGCTTATAGGATGGTACAGTAACAGTTCCGTCAGTGTCAATCACAGGTTTAGGCCACACTGTGTTTTGGGCATTTGTTTGAGCAGCAGTTAATAACAACACCAGCATCATGCCCAGGGTATTGCGCCTGCTTTTATTCATCATCATTTTCCTGGTTTAAACTTTATCGTCGGCCCTTTCAGCTCCCGGGTATTTGCAGCGAACAGGGTATTATAAAAGTAGTAAAAAACACAACAGCTACCATACTTTTTGCAGCACGATAGCCCTTGCTCATATTGCAGCCTAACCTGCGTGTGCTCTGCCTGTACTTTTCGGCTACTGGTTACCGGTAGTAACAGGATATTTAAACCCTTTTACAACAAGATAGATGCCAAGCGAAAATTCAAACAATGCCACCAATAGGGCAGACAATCCTGCCAGTGGATCGTGCTGCCCGATAAAACCGAACAGCACAGCGAGATAACCGGCTACCAGAGGAAAAGCCCCGATGATACCAGTCAGCGAAATGGCTTTGGGTACGAGTCGTGACTGGTAAAGCAATACTCCAAGCAACAGGTCATTGAGCGCAGGCATAAAACTTTGCCCGAGCAGGAAGATGCGGTCATACAAAGCAACGAGCAAAGGCCTGGCGGTTACCCCTGCTGTTGCGGCATCCACCTGCCCGCTGCCAACAGCAGACGATATAAAAGCCACGCCAACAAACATGGTACCGGCCTCCAGTACACGGCAGGCAACAAGCCCAAGGGCAAGACTTTCATTTTGTCTTTTGAGTACAGGGTACAAAACAATTGCGGTACCAATGCCGGCCAATGCTACGATGATCTCCAGTATGCCGCCAGTAATTACAGTTTTGCCGCTACCAGCGCCAGCAATATAGCTGGCGCCATGGATTGAACTGTAGATTGCAATCGTAGGAATAGAAACAAAAGTGAGCAGGTACAGCGTTCCCGCAATAAGCGCTGTCTTCCTCAGTGTGATCTCCGGCACATGTTCAGCATCGATACGAGTGGCTAGTACCGTTCTATTGTTGTTGGTATTCATTGTATGATTTTTAACTGCAGCAGAATTTCTTTGAACAACCCTGATGATGCATTACTAAAATTGTGATAAAAGGTGGAGGTATTATTTCTATGCTTTGTATGCTTGTACTTCGGGCTGGTCTTAAGTTGATTTGGGCACTTACATATTGTTATGCTTTGCCAATGGGTTTTTCTTCCATGGTTTAGAAAAACTTAGACTGATCATCACAGCCCTGTTATACATTTCTTTATCACAGGAAATATTGGTTAAACCATGATTGTACCTGATATCAAGTGCAAGCCTCCTTTTTTTAAATGCAAACTCAACACCTCCGCCTGCCTGCGCCCCTGCATCAAAACGCTTATAGCCGTTGACGGTGCTTGCAAAAGAGAGTTTGTCAGTTATATCTCCGATCTTCCTGGTGCCGCTTAGGTTCCAGGCAACAGAAGGCCCTGCATTCACATAAAATCTTCCAAAATGAAAACGGGCCATTAACGGTATTTCTATGGAATTCAGGTGAAGGGTGGATTCGCCGGTTGTGAGTGGATTACTGCTTTTTAATTTTCCGCCTTTCCTGATGAAATATAATTCAGACACCAATGAAAACCCTGGTGTGATGCCGGCCTGGAATGACACCCCGGCCTGTATCCCATTGTTCGATTTTTTATAATCAGCAAGGCTGCTGTTTGCGCCGCCATAGTTAAGGTTGGTGCTCACCACATTGATCATGAGGTTTAAATAGGTCTTTGGAGTTGGTTGTCCTTCTCCGGATCCTGCTGATGCCGTTGTTTGAGTTTGACTGACTGCTGTTGCCGAAAGGAATATCATCGTGATGACAAGCCCGGTTTGTAATAGTTTTTTCATGCTTCGCTTTTTAATTTGTTTGTATTGATTGTGAAAGCGAAAGTAGATCACTGGGTCTGGGCCTGCAACTCAGCTATGCAAAGGGGGATACTGCATCTGCCAACGGGTGTATTTGATCTTCCAAATTTTTTAAGTTTTATGCCCTGCTGTTAATGAGCTGAAGGAATGCTTCTTTGTATTTGTCTGATACAGGAATGATTTGATCCGCTATTTTGATCCGGCTTCTTTCTATTGATTCGATTTTGTTTACTGCAACCATATACGATTTGTGTACACGGCATACCAGGTGAGCCGGGATCAGTTGTTCCAGTTCGTTAAAACCCTGCAGGGTCATGATCTTTTTTGCTGCTGTATGAATGCGCAAATAATCTCTCATCCCCTCTATGTACAAAATATCGCTGATCATGATTTTCTCGAGCCTGTTTTCTGTTTTTACAAAAATGAAATCCAGTTGCTTTTCTGCAATCCGCTGGTTTAAATGCTCCTGTGCTTTATTCACCGCCTGCAAAAAACGGTTAAAGGTAAAAGGCTTCAGCAGGTAATCAGTAACACGGAGTTCATACCCTTTTAATGCATACTCCCGGTAAGCAGTAGTGATAATTACCTGGCTTGTTATTTTAGAACTTTCCAGTAATTCAATGCCGGACAATTCATCCATGTTGATGTCAAGGAAAAGTACATCTACTTTATTATTGTTTAAGTAGGTCAGTCCTTTAAGCGCATTGTCAAAAGTTGCGCTCAGTTTTAAGAATGGCACCTTGTTCACAAAGTCCATCGTTTTCTCAAGCGCCAGTGGCTCGTCTTCGATAATGATGCAGGTATATTTATCCATTGTGTATTGTTAGGTGAACGCTGTACAGTTCATCGTTTTTATTTATTTGTAATAAATGCCTGTCGGCATAGATCAGTTGCAGTCTTTTTTGAATCAATTCATTGCCGAGGCCGCTGTTGATTGACTGAACCCTGGGCCGGGGATCAAATTTATTCTCACAGACCATTATTATTTTTTCACCGGTGATCAGGATATTGACACTGATGGCATTCTCCAGTTTTTTATTGGTCGTATGCTTAAAGGCATTTTCAATAAAGGGTATAAATATCATGGGTGCAATAGACTTGTTGCCAACATCACCTGACACTGTGAAGTGTATATAGTTCGCATTGGCCGTTCTTATCTTTTGCAGCGAAATATATTTTTCGATGTATTCAATTTCCTGCGACAACTGGATCTTTTCCGCCATTGTTTCATACAGCATGAACCGCATAATGTCTGACAGCTTGTTCAAATACTCAGATGCTTCAACTGCATCTTTTATGATCAGTGCATCAATATTGTTTATGGTATTGAACAAAAGATGAGGATCGATTTTTGATTTTACCAGCGCCAGTTCCATCTCATGATTCCTTTCCTTCAATGCTTCTTTCAATTTCTTCTCGTTAAACCAATTGATGAAACCCCTTATCACCAGGGCGACAATACCTGTGATCATGCCAATGAACGTCATTGCAACAATCACCGTAAGAGCGGTAGAGCGGCCATGCCTGCCGGCATCATCCATATCTTTCATATAACCTGATTCAATGGAATACCTGATGAGGATATAACTGACAAAAGCGGCTGCGGTAGAGATGACAACAGCGTGAATAATTGAAAGAAAGATTTTTTTATGGATTAGATACCTTGGGAACAGCACGGTATAATAGGCGCAATACGAAATCAGTGAAGGAATGAACGCAAACAGCAAAAGACTTTTCAACGCATTTAAGATCCTGGGCGCCTGGCTGCCGCCTGCAGGGTTACTTCTATAGTAAACTCCCAGCATGATCGCTATCAAACCGAAATAGCAGACCCAAAAGCCTGTATGCAATAATAGGATAAATGACTTTCTCATACTTTAAATGGTATAACCTGCTTACATAAAGTTCTTTCATTATTCCGGTATTGAGGCAAATGATATGCAAACTGGCTTATTTCATCTTCCAATGCGTAAGGCGTGAGTTAGTAATCCCCCATGTTCGCTTCTAAACCATCCTCTTTTATCCAGCTTAAACAAGATTGAATTATCAGAACGCTTTAAGACTATCCTGCTAAAGATCAAATCGCCAGGCACACGACCCTGGTGTTGCTTTCTATGACACACTTTTTTTTTGCAGTTCGCATATTTTTTCAATAGGGCTGCAGCGTATCAAAACCGGCAGTTGCTAAAGAAGGCAATTGCCCTGGCTGCTCAGAGTTTTCTTATAATACAAATCACCATTGCAGCTTTCCATCAACAGCCTGTTCAGCGTCTAAAAATACCCGTTCGGTGAATAATTTTTCGGCATGATAATTACTGCACCTAGTTTTAATGTAAATTTGAGTGTTCAAAATACTGCAAGCTTAAGCTCAATAATCCTGCAGCTTATCAACGACCACTCTACGTGTAACCATCCGTTCTTATAATGACGCTACCCCGGTCGCTTCTTTTGTTTATAAAAAATGAACATTAAAGCAGCATCGAAGAAAGCACGATACAACACCTGACTACTGTTAATATACATCATGAAGAATGCCTGCAACCTGGCTGTTACCTATGCCCGAAATTTATCGGCGCTATTCTTATTATTTTTTCTGTATACCAATCTTTACGCCCAGCTACCTGCTAAGAGTGAACTTGCGAAAAGGATATTCTCAACAGACCGGACAACAGTTTTGGATAAAGATCCATTTGGCATTGAGCACCGGTTCATACAGAATATCGGCCAGTATGGAGATTACCTGGCGGGCCAAACGCAGATGGGATCGATCCTGTATGGTTACGAAGGAATGGGCATGCCGGTATTGTTTACCAAAAAAGGGTTCATACAACTACAGCGAAAAGCACCGGAATTAACAGAAGAAGAAAGAGAACGCAGGGAACGTAAGGGAACAAGAAAGGAAGATGCTTTTGAGAAAATGATTCCCGAAGATGGAAGTATAACAATGGCATGGGTGAATGCAAACCCTGATGTGGTAATTATCCCGGAAGAAAAAACGCAGGAGTATCATACCTATGGTATGCTGCCCGAAAAAGCAGTTGCTTTTGAAAAAATAACTTACCAAGATCTTTACCCCGGCATTGATATCGAGTACCTTTTTTCAAAAAATGACCAACCGGGATTTGAATACCGGATCATCCTTCACCCCGGCGCTGATATCCATGCAGTTAAAATGCAATTTGCTGGCGATACAAAAAAGATCAAATTAACCAACACCGGCTTGTTGGTTAAAACCGACTTTGGTGGCATTACTCAAACGGCACCGGTTGGTTTTTATGCAGATGACAAACAAAAAACCATCCCTGTAAAATTCAGCCTAACTGGTAATACAGTAGGTTTTACAACTGGTGAAACGCTGGATAGCACCCGTACGCTGGTGATTGATCCATTTGTAACGGCAACGGGTAACCTGTTAGGGTTGAATGCGGGCAAAGCAAAAGATGTGGACTTTGACTATGCAGGAAATATTTATGTAACCGGGGGCGGTTCTTATACCACTACCCACAGTCTTGCGAAATATGATGCTGCTGGTGTTCTGCAATGGACCTTCAATGGCACGCTAACGATCCCTTCCTGGACCTTTGGCACTTATTACGGCGGCTGGATGGTAGAAAAACCAACCGGCAATATTTACCTGGGGCAGGGATTTAATTTTTCTACGGGCTTCCAGGTGATCAGGGTGAGTACAACCGGTTTGTATGACAATTATATCACCACCGCCAACCAGAGTTTTACAGAAGCCTGGAAAATGTTCTGGAATTGCAACAACGGCTCCCCACAAATATTGATCGCAGGAGGCGGTATCAATTCAGAAATAAATTTCGGGCTTTTCACTCCTCCTGCCACTACGGTTTCTTCACTGAATGTAACCGGTATTCCTTACACAGGTGGCACTGGCTGGGCTCAGGACATAGCCGACTTTGTTTTTGATCCCGCCAACAACGACATGTACACCATTTACGGATCGCTGATAGGCACGCCATCCCTCGGCAATATGATGTATAAGAATACAGCACCTTACAGCGCTGCTTCTATTGCCTGGAGCCTTCCATCGGGTTACAACACGGTAAGTGAAGCCGCCAACCGTCCATATCTTGTTGCAGGTGGGCTGGTAGACAATTCGGCCAATATGTTGTACGTAAATGCATCGTATCTATATTATTGGGATGGTAAAAATTTAAAAGCATTTGACAAGGCAACCGGCGCTGCCGTTGGCACTCCGCTTACAACAGCCAACACCGCATTTATGCAGGGAGGCATTATTGTAGATGCATGCGACAATGTTTTTGTTGGTGAAGCAAATGGCAATATAAAAGTGTACAAATTCAATGGCAGCACTTTCAATGATGCCGCAGCAGCGGATATTACGGTTGCTGGCTTTGCAGGAAGACATGTGTACGACTTAGCATATGACGAAGCAAAAAAATTAATGTATGCCAGCGGAGATGGATTCGTTGCATCCTTTGACATATCAGCCTATTGCCCCAATACTTTCTACACGATCAATGTAGTTCCCAATTGTGCAACCAATACAGCAACGGCAACGGTTAGCCCAACACCACCGGCAGGCTCTACAATTACTTATACATTATATACAGGCGCCGTTCAAATTGCAGCCAATACAACAGGCGTTTTCACCGGCATCATTCCAAACACAACCTACAAGATCATTGCAACCATCAATCTAAATTGCAGTGGCGCACAGGCCAGTAACACTTTTACCATACCGGCGCCAACGATCAACACTACGCAGGTAAATACTACCTGCGGCAACAGTACAGGAAGCATTACAGCAACCGGTTCCGGCACAGCAGGTCCTTTTACTTACAATATCAACGGGGGTAGTTACCAGGCAAGCGGAACATTCAATGGTTTGGCAGCCGGCGTATATACCATTATAGTGAAAGATGCAGGTGGTTGTACCAATACAAAAGTTGTAACCACCCTGAACAGCAACGGCCCTTCATTGACCTTTACGCAGGTAAATGCAGATTGCGGCAGTAACAATGCGACGGTTACGGCCAATGCTACCGGCGGTACAGCGCCGTATCAATTCAGCATTAATAATGGCGTGACATATCAAAGCGGAAATTTCTTTACCGGCCTGCTTCCGGGGGCATACATACTGGTAGTTAAAGATGCAGCCGGTTGTACCAATGCGGCTACCGTAACAATAACCAGTTCACCTTCACCATTGATCACTGCGATCCCTGCAGCTGCCACCTGTGGTAATACAAACGGAACCATCACTGCATTTGGAAGCAGCGGCACAGGTGCTTTGCAATACAGTATCAATGGCAATATATTCCAGCCCGGTAATACATTCACCGGCCTTGCTCCCGGCGCTTATACCGTTACGGTAAAAGATGCCAATGGCTGTACCAATAATGTACCAGCAACCATTGCCAATACGCCGGCACCAACTATAACAGGCACCAGTACCCCGGCCGCCTGCAGCAATATCAACGGCTCAGTCACAGCAAATGGCGCTGGCGGTGTTGCACCATTACAATACAGTATTAATGGAGGGGCTTATCAAAGCAGCAATATTTTTACAGGATTGGCCACTGGTGTTTACAGCATATCGGTAAAAGATGCCACTGGCTGTACCAATACAGTAAATGTTACGGTTTCAAGTACTAACGGTCCTGCATTGACCGCAACTACCATATCATCGTCCTGCAATGCTAGCAACGGAAGTATTACTGCTACAGCCAGCGGCGGCACACCTGCTTACCAATACAGCATTGATGGGTTTACTTTCCAGGCTGGCAATACATTTACAGGTTTACCGGCAGGCAGTTACATTGTATATGCGAAAGATGCACTGGGATGCTTTGCAGCCTTTGCCGTTGTGATCACCAATACGGCCGGACCACTGGTGTCGGCAGTATCCACAGCCGCTTCCTGCAGTGCCAACGATGGCAGTATTACAGCTGCCGGCAGCGGGGGCACCCTGCCCTATCAATTCAGTATAGATGGATTTACTTTCCAGGTTAGCAATATTTTTACGGGGTTGGCGCCAAACACTACCTATACCATTACCATAAAAGATGCAGGTGGATGCGAAAGTACCAGCACTGTTGCAGTCAACAATGCTTCCGGGTTAACCATGACTGTTAGCAGCATTGCAGCTTCCTGTAACAATAGCATTGGGGTGATCACCGCAACAGCAACGGGAGGTGCTGGTGTGTTGCAATACAGCATTAATGGAACAGTATACCAGGCCAGCAATATTTTCAACGGGCTTGCAGCCGGTAGTTATACAGTGTATGTGAAAGATGCCAATGGCTGCATTGTCACAAGTCCTGCCACTGTTGATGCCATTTCGAGTGCAACTATCAGCGTTACCACTACCGATGAAACCTGTAACAGTGCAAACGGTATCATCGAAATATCAGGCAGTGGTGGAGTGGCACCGTTAACCTACAGTATTGATGGCAGTACGTACCAGTCTTCCGGCACATTCATTAATATCGCCGCCGGAAATTATACGGCGTACATAAAAGATGGATCAGGCTGTGTTGGCACACAGGATTTTACCATTACCAATACCGGGGCCGGGCCTGGTATCTCCACTTTTACAGTTACTGTAAAAGGTGCTTATTTATGCAATGGTGGCCAGGGAAAGATCACCAATCCAAGAGTGAATGGATCTAATTGTGGAAGCTGCAGTTTCAGTTTGGATGGAGGTGCTTTTATTCCGAATTCGACACAGTTATTTCTCAATGTACCTCCGGGTACGCATACAGTAACGGCCATGGATGCCGGTGGTTGTACAAAAACGATCATCATAAATATGGGTATTGCTGTTAATTCTACGGCATCCGCTGTGGTTACCGGTACAGCCTGCAATACAAGCAACGGTTCTATCACTCTTACCGGCATTGGGCCCAATACTCCATACCATGCAAGTATTACAGGTATTGGAGGCCCATGGGTCACCTTCGACCCAGGTACAACTTTTACAGGATTGGCAGCAGGTACTTATACTATTATTTTATCTGATGATGAAAGTTTCGATTCCGGTCCGCCGGTAGACCCGGGCGGCTGCCTGGATACGATCACGGTAGTGGTGCCATCCATTGGCGGCCCATCACTGAATATTGTAAAGGATAACGGAACCTGTGCATTAAATGACGGAACGATCACTGCATCCGGAAGCGGAGGCACGCCACCGTTAGAATATAGTATTGATGGCAGCACATTCCAGCCAACAGGTGATTTTACCGGCCTTCCGTCCGGCACCTATAATATCACGGTTCAGGACGGAACAGGTTGCTCCAATTCACAGGACGTAACAATTACAAACCCAGCCGGGCCGGAAGTAACGGGATTGACAGCATCTGCATCCTGCGGTTTGAACAACGGTACGATTACTGCAACCGGTACCGGTGGCACTCCTCCGTTACAGTACAGCCTTGATGGTTTTGCTTTTCAGCCAGGTAATAGTTTTACAGGCCTGGCCGCAGGCAACTACAATTTGTATGTGAAAGATGCTGCTAATTGCTACAGCATTATTCCACTTACGATCACGGCTGCCCCGCTGCCGAAGGTTACTGCATTCACCATTGCTACTACCTGTAATAACAACGATGGCAGCATTATTACAACAGGTTCTACAGGTACATCACCTTATACCTACAGCATCAACGGAACTGTATTCCAAAGCAGCAATATCTTCAGCGGATTGCCTGCCGGTTTTTATACTGTCAGTATTAAAGGTGACAGGGGCTGTACCAGTACAACAGGAATTACGATAGGTAATATTGGCGCCCCAACTTTTACAAATACGACAGTAGCTGCCAAATGCGGCAATGCGAATGGAAGTATTGCAGTAGTTGCAAGCGGAGGCACGCCTCCTTATCAATATAGCAGCAACGGAGGCACTACTTATCAGCCGGGAAATATTTTGACGGCATTGGCTCCTGGCACCTATACAGTACTTGTCAAAGATTTTAATGGATGTATTGCTTCAAAAGCGATCCTTGTTGGCAACACCAATGGACCGCAAACATTGACTGCAGTTGTGGTAAATGCCGCCTGTGGTTTAAGTAATGGAACAATTACTGCAACGGCAACAGGTGGTACCGCTCCATTACAGTATAGCAGGGACGGTGTAATATACCAGGTGAGTAATACATTCTCTGTTCCAGGTGGCAGTTATACATTGTATGTGAGAGATGCCAGTCTTTGTATAAAAACAATACCTGTTACGGTGCTGGATTTACCAGGCCCGGCATTAACTGCAGCAAGTTCGGCGGCCTCCTGTGGATTGAACGATGGCACGATCACTGGAACTGCTACGGGTGGAACAGGGCTGCTTACTTACAGCAAAGATGGCTTCACCTTCCAGGCAAGTAATATCTTTTTAAATTTAGCGGCAGGTCCATACAGCATTACCGTAAAAGATGCAAGAGGTTGCAGCAGTACAACAGCCATAACCGTTGCAACCATTGGCGCTACTGTAACACCAACATTCAACGCGGTTGCTGCAATTTGTTCTGGTGCTGCACTTGCAGCTTTGCCAACAACATCTTTAAATGGCATTACAGGCACATGGGCGCCGGCTTTAAATAACACGCTAACAACAACATATACTTTCACACCAACGGCAGGGCAATGTGCGACAACAGCAACATTAACGATCACGGTCAATTCGAACACAACGCCAACATTTAACCCCGTTGCTGCAATTTGTTCTGGTGCTGTATTATCGGCTTTGCCAACAACATCTCTGAATGGAATTACAGGAACATGGGCGCCGGCTTTGAACAATACGCTAACTACTACATACACTTTCACACCAACGGCAGGGCAATGTGCGACAACAGCTACATTAACGATCACTGTTAATTCGAATACAACACCAACATTTAACCCCGTTGCTGCGATTTGTTCAGGTGCTGCACTGGCGGCTTTACCAACAACATCGCTCAATGGAATTACAGGAACCTGGGCACCAGCGTTAAACAATACCTTAACAACAACATACACATTCACTCCAACGGCAGGACAGTGTGCGACAGCAGCTACATTAACGATCACGGTCAATTCAAATACGACACCAACATTTAATCCTGTCGCTGCGATTTGCTCAGGTGCTGCATTGACGGCATTGCCAACAACTTCGCTCAATGGAATTACAGGAACATGGGCGCCGGCTTTGAACAATACGCTAACTACTACATACACTTTCACACCAACGGCAGGGCAATGTGCAACAACAGCAACATTAACAATCACGGTCAATTCGAACACAACGCCAACATTTAACCCCGTCGCTGCGATTTGCTCAGGTGCTGCATTATCGGCTTTGCCAACAACATCACTCAATGGAATTACAGGAACATGGGCGCCGGCTTTGAACAATACGCTAACTACTACATACACTTTCACACCAACGGCAGGGCAATGTGCGACAACAGCTACATTAACGATCACGGTTAATTCGAACACAACGCCAACATTTAACCCCGTTGCTGCAATTTGCTCAGGTGCTGCATTATCGGCTTTGCCAACAACATCGTTCAATGGTATCACAGGAACATGGGCACCAGCTTTGAATAATACGTTGACAACAACATACACTTTCACACCAACGGCTGGGCAATGTGCAACAACAGCTACATTGACGATCACGGTTAGTCCGAATACAACACCAACATTCAATCCTGTTGCTGCGATTTGTTCAGGCGCTGCATTATCGGCTTTACCAACAACATCGCTCAATGGAATTACAGGAACATGGGCGCCGGCCTTGAATAATACGTTGACAACAACATACACATTCACACCGGCAACAGGACAATGTGCAACAACAGCAACATTGACGGTCACTGTCAACCCAATTTTAAATGCTACAATTAACTGCGGTGTTTCTACAACCTCTTCAGTTATATTTACATGGGCAGCAGTGAGCGGAGCTACAGGATACACGGTTTCTTACCAGGTAAACAGCGGTCCGGCTATTAATATTGGAACGATAGGCAACCTATTAAGCTACCAGGTAAATGGTTTAGCTGCCGGGGACAATGTTACCATAACCGTAACACCTACAGGCGGCAGCGGCACCTGTTTTAACGCGGCGAATGCCACCTGTACAGCAACTGCATGTACTCCTCCAACAGCCAACATCAGTTATACAGGTTCATTTTGTGCTTCACTTACAACAACACAACCAGTAAGCTTAACTGGTACGGGAACATTTACCGGGGGCACATTCACTGCTGCGCCCGCATTATCTATCAACAGCAGCACTGGTGCTATTACTCCATCCCTAAGCACAGGCGGAACCCACCTTGTTACTTACACGGTTCCTGCAAGTGGTGGCTGCCCTGGTGTAGTTGCAACGACTTCCGTAACAATTGAAACAGTGGTTACACCAACATTTAACCCCGTTGCTGCGATTTGCTCAGGTGCTGCACTGGCAGCTTTGCCAACAACATCGCTCAATGGAATTACAGGAACCTGGGCACCAGCTTTGAATAATACTTTGACAACAACATACACATTCACACCAACGGCAGGACAATGTGCGACAACAGCTACATTGACGATCACGGTTAGTCCGAATACAACACCAACATTCAATCCTGTTGCTGCGATTTGCTCCGGCGCTGCACTGGCAGCTTTGCCAACAACTTCGCTCAATGGAATTACAGGAACATGGGCGCCGGCCTTGAATAATACACTAACAACAACATACACATTCACACCTTCAACAGGACAATGCGCAAAGACAGCAACATTAGCGATCACAGTCAATCCAAATACGACACCAACATTTAATCCTATCGCTGCGATCTGTTCAGGTACTGCATTGACGGCATTGCCAACAACATCGCTTAATGGAATTACGGGAACATGGGCGCCGGCTTTGAACAATACGCTAACAACAACATACACATTCACACCAACTGCAGGACAATGTGCGACAACAGCTACATTAACGATAACAGTCAATTCAAGTACGGCACCAACATTTAATCCTGTTAGTGCTATTTGCTCAGGCGCCGCCTTGGCGGCATTGCCAACAACATCACTCAATGGTATTACTGGAACATGGGCGCCAGCTTTGAATAATACGCTAACAACAACATACACATTCACGCCAACTGCAGGGCAATGTGCAACAACAACTTCATTAACAATCACGGTCAATTCAAATACGACACCAACATTTAATCCTATCGCTGCGATCTGCTCAGGTGCTGCATTGACGGCATTGCCAACAACATCACTCAATGGAATTACGGGAACATGGGCGCCGGCTTTGAACAATACGCTAACAACAAAATACACATTCACACCGTCAGCAGGACAATGTGCGACAACAGCTACATTAACGATCACAGTAAATCCTAATATTACACCTGCATTTAATCCTATCGGTTCATTGTGTCAGAATTCGACAGCACCAATTCTGCCATCTGCATCGAATAACGGTATTACCGGCACATGGAATCCGGCAACGATCAACACAACAACTGTCGGCACAAACAGCTACACGTTCACTCCGTCACCGGGACAGTGTGCAAATGCAACCACACTAAGTGTTATCATCGCAACCCAGATCAGTCCAGTATTTACTGCGATCGGGCCCTTGTGCCAAAATGCTACTGCTCCATTACTACCATCAACATCGAACAACGGCATCAATGGAACCTGGAGTCCGGCAACGATCAGCACAGGGGTGATTGGGACAAATACCTACACTTTTACACCTGCAACAGGACAATGTGCAACTGCAAGCATGACGATCAGTATATTGATAACAGGCTCCACTACCCCAACATTCAACCCGGTTGCTGCAATCTGTTCAGGCGATGCATTAGCGGCTTTACCTACCACCTCACTTAATGGTATTACAGGAACATGGGCGCCAGCTTTGAATAATACGCTAACAACAACATACACATTCACGCCAACTGCAGGACAATGTGCGACAACAACAACATTATTGATCACTGTTAATCCGAATGTGACGCCAACATTCAACCCGGTTGCTGCAATCTGTTCAGGCGATGCATTAGCGGCTTTACCTACCACTTCACTTAATGGTATTACAGGAACATGGGCGCCGGCCTTGAACAACACCTTAACAACAACATACACTTTCACCCCGTCAGCAGGACAATGTGCAACAACAACTTCATTAACAATCACGGTTAATTCAAATACGACACCAACATTTAATCCTGTTAGTGCTATTTGCTCAGGCGCCGCCTTGGCGGCATTGCCAACAACCTCACTCAATGGTATTACAGGAACATGGGCACCGACTTTAAATAATACCTCAACAACGACATACACATTCACACCTACAGCAGGACAATGCGCAACGACAACAACATTATTGATCACTGTTAATCCGAATGTGACGCCAACATTCAACCCGGTTGCTGCAATCTGTTCAGGCGATGCATTAGCGGCTTTACCTACCACTTCACTTAATGGTATTACAGGAACATGGGCGCCGGCTTTGAATAATGTATCAACAACAACATACACATTCACACCAACGGCTGGACAATGTGCTGCAACAACAGCATTAACGATCACGGTAAACCCGGGTGTTACACCTGTATTTAATCCAATCGGTTCATTGTGCCAGAATTCAACTGCTCCGATTCTGCCATCTGCATCGAATAATGGCATTACGGGTACCTGGAATCCTGCGGTCATTAATACGGCGACTACTGGGCCAACTACTTATACATTCACCCCGGCGGCGGGTCAATGTGCTACCGCAGCTACACTTACTGTAACCATTGCAACGCAGATCACTGCAGTATTTACAGCGATCGGACCCCTGTGCATCAATTCAACGGCTCCGTCACTACCTGCCGTATCAAACAATGGTATCAGCGGCACCTGGAACCCAGCCACCATCAATACAGCAGCAACGGGAACCTTCCCTTATACATTTACACCTGCAAACGGACAGTGTGCAACCGCAGTTACAACGCTGAATATTACAATAACAACATCCATCGTACCTTCCTTTAACCCGGTGGCAGCAATATGCGCCGGGGCTGCGTTGGCTCCCCTGCCAACAACATCGCTCAATGGAATTACAGGAACCTGGAGCCCGGCATTAAACAACAACGCAACGACAACATATACATTTACACCCGACGCCGGACAATGTGCTTCCACTAGTACATTAACCATTACCGTTACATCTGCCATTACACCTGCTTTCACTGCTCCGGGTACATTATGCCAGGGAACTATTGCCCCTGCATTGCCATCAGTATCCAACAATGGCATCACAGGCACCTGGAGCCCGGCAACGATCAATACCACAACCATTGGATCAGGTACTTACACATTTACACCAGGTGCCGGACAGTGTGCAACTGGTACTACAATGAATGTTAATATTGCAACCCAGATCACGCCCCAGTTCACAGCAATTGGTCCGCTATGTCAAAACACTACGGCACCATTGCTGCCTGCAACATCTAATAACGGTATTAACGGTACATGGACCCCGGCAACGATCAACACTACAACAATTGGAACCAATACCTACACATTTACCCCAGCTGCAGGACAATGTGCCACAGCAACGGTCAGCATCCAGGTGATTGTTAATGGCGTTGTTATTCCAACTTTCACCCCGGTGGCAACAATTTGCGCCGGCACAACACTGGCTGCATTGCCAACTACGTCAGTCAATGGAATTACAGGAGTATGGTCGCCTGCATTGAACAATACTGCAACGACCAACTATACGTTTACTCCAGCTGCAGGGCAATGCGCTGCTGCAACTACCTTAACCGTTACTGTTACCCCTGCTTCAATACCAACATTCAATCCTGTTCCGGCAATTTGCGCCAACACATCACTGGCTGCATTGCCAACTACATCACTTAATGGAATTACAGGTGCATGGACGCCGGCATTGAACAATACTGCAACAACTACTTATACATTTACACCAACTGCAGGACAATGCGCTTCCGTAACTACCTTAACCGTTACTGTTACCCCTGCTTCAATACCAACATTCAATCCTGTTGCACCTATTTGCGCCGGTACAACACTGGCCGCATTGCCAACGACATCACTCAATGGAATTACTGGTGTATGGACACCTGCATTGAACAATACGGCAACAACTACCTATACATTTACGCCAACTGCAGGACAATGCGCTGCTGCAACTACATTAACCGTTACTGTTACCCCTGTGTCTATACCAACTTTCAACCCGGTTGAACCTATTTGCGCCGGTACAACACTGGCTGCATTGCCAACTACATCACTCAATGGCATTAGCGGCACATGGACCCCTGCATTGAACAATACAGCAACTACTACCTATACATTCACCCCAACTGCAGGACAATGTGCGGCAACAGCAACCCTGGAAATAGCCGTTAAACCGGCACCAGTTATTTTTGCCGGCAACGACACCATCATATCCATCAACGAGCCGTTCACATTACACCCGGTTGATGTTAACAATGCAGGCTTTACCAGATACCTTTGGTCGCCACCGGATGGGCTTAATAATCCTTTTATTCAAAACCCGGTTGCGGTTCTAAGCAACGATGCAACGTACAGTGTTACCGCCACTGCTGCCAACGGGTGTGACGCAACCGATGCTATCAATATCCGAATCAACAGGACTGCCGAAATATATGTACCCTCTGCATTTACGCCCGGCGGTAACAATCCCTTGCTGCATGCTATACCTGTCGGAATTAAAACTTTCCTCTATTTTGCGGTCTATAACAGGTGGGGACAGGAAGTTTTCAGGACCAGTAACCCGGCAACCGGTTGGGATGGTATTTACAAAGGCAAAGCGCAAAACAGCGCCGGTTATGTCTGGATAGCAGAAGGCATTGATTTCCGGAACCGTGTCATTTCAAGAAAAGGAAACGTAGTATTGATCAGGTAGCTACCGATATCATTTAAATGCAGGATGAAATTTATACAGGGTATCTCTCAGATATTTCCTGTCTAAGTGAGTGTATATTTCTGTAGTGGTGATGCTTTCGTGGCCCAGCATTTCCTGCACGGCCCGGAGGTCGGCTCCGCCTTCCACCAGGTGAGTGGCAAATGAATGACGGAAAGTATGTGGCGAGATCGTCTTTTTGATACCAGCTTTCCTGGTCATTTCTTTGATCACTAAAAACACCATTACCCTGCTGAGTTTTGCTCCCCGCCTGTTCAGGAAGAGTACGTCTTCATTGCCCGGTTGCACGTTTACGTGTATACGAGTATCGTTTTTGTAAATAGTAATGTATTTAACGGCATCGCTGCCAATGGGTACCAGCCTTTCTTTATCACCCTTACCCACCACCCTTATAAAACCTACATCCAGGTGCAGTGAACTGATGCGGAGGTTTACCAGTTCTGTAACACGCAATCCGCAACTGTACAATGTTTCCAGCATCGCCTTGTTTCTTCCTCCTTCCGGGGTACTCAGGTCGATCTGGCCAATGATCTGCTCTATTTCTTCAAAGCTTAATATATCGGGCAGTGAGCGTTTTAATTTGGGAGATTCCAGCAATGCTGTTGGATCAGCAACAGTGATCTGTTCCATCAAACAGTATTTGAAAAAACTCTTCAGCCCGGAAATGATCCTTGCCTGCGAGCCCGGCAACATGCCCAATTCTGCGATCCATCTTACAAAAGCTTCCAGGTCTTTCAACACGATCTCTTTGGGCGGCCTCGCAATGCCCTCCTGTTCAAAATAGGCGGTGAGCTTTTCAATATCATGCAGGTAAGCTTCCACCGAATTTTCACTCAGTGATTTCTCCAGTTGCAGATAAGCTTTAAACCCTTTTTTATACGGTTCCCACATAGCTGCAAATTAACAATGATTTTATGATCGCAGCGATCGCTTATTTCGAACGATGCTTTTACAGTGGCATTGATTTTGTTTAATGCCGACGATTTGATATTATTGCATCCCATAAGTACAATATTCATTATACAACAACTGCTGCTAATTTTATGATCGTAAACCTCCGCACTTTCAAAAAGAAATTCGAGCTGAACAAAAGATCATTCCGCACTTTTTTAACAAAGCTGGAAAACAATCCCCCGCAGGGACTTCATAGAACAATGGTAGAGGTTGACAAAGAAGTGTGGGGCGAAATCGATTGCCTTAGCTGCGGCAACTGCTGCAAAAAGATGACGCCTACCTTTACACCGGCCGATATCAAAAGGATCGCAGGTTATTTTAACATGACACCCGATGCCTTCAGGGAAAAATGGCTTACATTCGACAAAAAAGAGGGCGACTGGCAAAACGTAAAGCAGCCCTGCCAGTTCTTGAATTTAACCGACAACAAGTGCAGCATCTATCCTATCAGGCCGGCCGACTGTGCAGGTTTTCCGCACCTTACCAAAAAAAATCCTACCGACTACATACATGTACACAAACAGAACATTCAATATTGCCCTGCTACTTATAAAATGGTAGAAAAGATGATGGACAGGATCAAAAAATAAGTTTACAGGTAAACATCTTCAATTAAAAAATATTCGGGCTTTGCGTTATTGATCGTAATAGAAAGAATATTGAACTGGATGCGTTTCCATTGGGGATGCAGGTACAAATATTCCTCAGCTGCATTGATAAGGTTTTGCATTTTCTTCCTGCCTACTTTTTCTTCCGGCAACCCATAGCTGGCAGTGCGCCTGGTTTTAATTTCCACAAAATGTAAAACTCCATTCCTTTCAGCGATGATGTCCACTTCCCAGTGGGAATGGCGCCAGTTCTTTTCCAGTATCTCATAGCCGTTTTCGGTAAAATAGATTTCACCCAGTTGCTCGCCCAGTTTGCCCGTATGAATGTGTTTGGCCATTATACCAAAGTTATTCAAATATGTAATCCCCAAAATAAAGCGGCCTGTGCGTTAAAAATGGTTATTGGAAAATAATTATTACCTATTTTCGCAGCAAAGAATTTAACATGCACAAACAACAACTTTCTTCAGTATCAATTGCTGTAATATTAATCCTCCTGGCCGCTATATCAAGAGTTGTATTATATCCTCATAATTTCAGTCCAATGATCGGCATGGCCATCTTTGGCGGCGCCATCATAAAAGACAAAAGACTGGCCTTTGCCTTACCGCTCTTATCTATGCTGCTTTCCGATATCATGTTTGAAGCATTCAATATTGCACCTGGATTTTGGGGATGGGGACAGTTAGTGGGCTATGGTATCTTTGCCCTGGTTACTGTGATCGCCTTTAATCTTAAAAAGATCAATGTCATTAATGTAGCCGCTTATGCTGTTATGTCCTCTGTGATTTTTTTCCTGCTTTCCAACCTGGCCTTCTTTATCATTGACAATCCCGTTTATCATACTTATACACAGGATGGTGCAGGCTTTGTTAATTGTTATGTGAGCGCTTTACCCTTCTTTAGAACCAGTATTGTAGCTGACCTTGTATACAGCGGGTTGCTGTTTGGCATTTACGCCCTGGCTCAAAACCTGGTCTTCAAAAAAGCTGTTGCTTAATACTTCAAATTATTTATACAATAAAAGCCTGTAGCGGAAACTACAGGCTTTACTATTTTAATACGGTAATCAGTTCTATAAAACCTGGGCCGGCTTAAAAGCATCCTGCATTTTTTTCAGCAGGTCTTTCTCTATCATGCGCTGTGCAATTGCGATCATATTTTTAAAGGCCACCGCATGAGAGATACCATGCCCGATGATAACCGGCTTGGCAACGCCCAGCACAGGTACACCTCCGTATACTTCAAAATTGAAACGTTCAAAATGCTCGTCCTCAATACCCCTTCTCTTCACAATATCATACACACTTTCAGCCATTTTTAATACCACGTTACCTGTAAATCCTTCACAAACCATCACATCCGATTTGTCCATCAAAATATCCCGCCCCTCAATATTGCCGGCAAAATTGATCAGCGTATTTTCTTTTAGCAACGGATAAGTGGCCTGCGCCAACAAATTTCCTTTGCCTTCTTCTTCCCCGATATTTACCAGGCCAACCCTTGGCTTTTCGATGCCTAAAATATGTTCGGCAAATAAAGAACCGAGTATGGCAAACTGGTTAAGGTTCTCCGGCTTGCAATCTGCATTGATGCCGGCATCCAGCAACAATCCAAGGCTGCCGTTCTCCCGGGGTATATAGGCCCCGATCGTTGGCCGGCTTACTCCCTCAATGGCTTTGATGCTGAACAATGCGCCCACCATCATGGCCCCGGTATTGCCGGCACTGATAAAGGCATCAATTTTTCCGGATGCCAGCAAATGAAAACCAATGGCAATGGAAGAACGTTGTTTCTCTTTTAATGCTTTGGTGGGGTGCTCGTGCATTTCGATCACCTGGTCAGCATGCACAATTTGAATACCGGTTGGGTCAACAGCGTGTTGCTGCAGTAATTCTTCGATCTGTGCCTGGTCACCAATTAAAGTAAGACTGATACCGGGCTGCGGGGCAGACAGGTATTGGGCGATTCCCTTTACTGCTTCCAGTGGTGCAAAGTCGCCACCCATCATGTCAAGGCCTATATTCATTGAAGGTGCTTTAAATGAAAAATTCTAAGTTTCACATTCAGTGACCGAATGTAAAACTTAGAATGCAGTAATTGAAAAATCTTATGCTTTAAGCGGCGCCTTTTCAGCTACCACCTGTCCTTTGTAGTATAATTTTCCTTCACTAACGTGGGCACGGTGACGTACATGTGTTAAGCCGGTTGTAGGATCTACAGACAAAGTAGTTTCCGAAGCTTTGTAATGCGTCCTTCTCTTAGCGCTGCGTTGCTGTGAATGGCGACGTTTGGGATTTGGCATATCTCTAAGTTTTAAATGTTATTATTATTGTTTATTCTTTTTTGTTTTGGGAACCTTTTTAAATTGTTCCAGGCCTTTCCAGATAGCATTGGCATTGTGTTCTCCTTCCCCGATTTCCATGGCCTTTAATTTTTCCAATACTTCCTGGTTGCATTTCGGTCCGCCATATTCTTCCGGGCTGCACATTTTTTGCATTGGTATGCTCAAACTCACAAATTCATAGATCCAGTCATTGAGGTGCAGGTGACTTTCAGTTCTGGAGATGTAAAAGATGTCAGGATCTTCTTCCTTCTCATTCATCTCATCCGGGTTTTCTACCATTTTTACTACCATGTTGAACTCATCCCACAGATCCATTTTCAGCACATTGTTACAACGGTCGCAAATCACATCTGCCTTGCCCCCTATTTCAAATTTCAGCAGCATAAAACTGCTTTTTTTATCCAGCAGCAGTTTTATATGGGCACTGCAATCGGTAAAATCCCTTTTTTCCTCAATACCTGCAAAGAACTTATCGTCAACCTCGTAATTAAATTCGTGAACCCCGGGCTTTAAACCAACAAAAGCGATCTCAAACACATGTCTTTTACTCATGACTTTTGGTTTAAAGGACGGCGAAGGTAGTGCATTTCACCGGAAAACACACATCCTTTTAACAAAATTACCCCAAAATATCTCTACCGGAAGCATTTTTATTACTTTTAAGATCATGAATGGCAAAAAAAAAGGGGCAATAATAGCAGGACTGCTCCTGGTATCCTTATTTATCCGGCTCTTTTCGTCCAGCCCTGCCCGGGTTGAAACGTATTATTCCACAGGGGTTTATCCTTATATCTCTTCTTTTTTAAAACACCTTTTTGGCTGGCTTCCCTTTAGTATCGGTGACCTGTTCTACCTGTTCATCATAGCCTGGTTGCTGTTAAAAATCGTAAAGGGGGTTAGAAAACTTTTTCAGGGAAAGATCAGGGCTGCCGGTTTCAGGAGCAAATGGTATCCTGTGACAGTGACCATACTGCTGGTATATGTTTTCTTCAACCTGTTATGGGGTATCAATTACAACAGGCAGGGCATTACCCGTCAATTGGGTATAAGGATAGAAAAGTACAGTACCGGTGAACTGATCACCGTTGATTCTATTTTGCTGGAGAAGGTAAATCAAAGCAAGGCCAGCCTCATCCGCAACCATACAAATTACCAGGAAAGCAGTGCCACATTTGAGGCAGCTACCCGGGCCTATGAAGTGATCGCAGGACGCTACCCCTTTCTTGCTTACCAGCCAGCGTCTATCAAAAACTCTTTTTGGGGATGGGCGGGCAATTACATTGGATTTACAGGTTACTACAATCCTTTTTCAGGAGAAGCGCAGTTGAACAATACGGTGCCGAAATTTTTACAGCCTTACACTTCCTGCCACGAAATAGCTCACCAGTTGGGATATGCCAAAGAGAACGAAGCTAATTTTGTCGGTTACCTGGCAGCAGCAGCCTCAAATGACAGCCTGCTGAATTATTCAGTGTACCTCGATCTTTTCTTATACACCCAGCGCAATTTATTTGATGCCGATTCAGCGGCTACCAAACGCTTTTCGGGCCACCTGTTGCCGGAAGTAAGGGACGACCTGCTGGCATGGAAAAAATTTAACCAGGCACACCGCTCACCCCTGGAACCATTGTTCAGGCTGCTGTACGGCGCCTATCTCCGCAACAACCAGCAACCATCCGGCATACTTAGCTATGATGAAGTAACCGGCTTTTTAGTGGCCTACTATAAAAAATTCGGGAGGCTTTGATCTGTTACCGGTTATACCAAATTTAATCCCCCGGTAAATTCAATTCAAAACGGCTGCCGCCGGTGATACTAATATCAGAAATTAACTTTACGTTTGCGTGCTGAAAACAAGAAGAAATTCAAGATCCTCTATCGAAAAATTATTATTTAAACAATACCCACATGTCTTTACAATTACAAAAGCCCATTGCATTTATTGACCTGGAAACAACGGGCGTAAACCTTTCCACAGACCGCATTGTAGAAGTAGCGATCATTAAAATATTACCCGATGGCAGCAGGCAGGTAAAAAGAAAACTCATCAACCCGGAAATGCCAATTCCACAGCAGGTAATAGACATTCATGGCATTACAGATGAGATGGTAAAAACAGCGCCTACTTTTAAACAGGCGGCCAACGAATTAAAGCAGTTCATTGAAGGCTGCGACCTGGGAGGCTATAACAGCAACCGCTTTGACATTCCAATGCTGATGGAAGAATTTTTAAGGGCCGGCATCACCCTCGATCTTAGTGCAAAAAAAATGGTGGATGTGCAGCATATCTTTTACACAATGGAGCCACGCACACTCACAGCCGCTTATAAATATTATTGCCAAAAGGACCTTGAGGGTGCCCACAGCGCCGAACACGATGTAAATGCTACCATTGATGTGCTGCTGGCGCAAATAGAGCGCTACCCGGAATTAGGTACTACAGTGGAATCGATACTGGGCAAGATAGGAGAAGAAAAAATAGTGGACTATGCCCGCAGGTTCATCTTTGATGACAAGGGTGCAGAGATTTTCAATTTCGGCAAACACAAAGGCAGGGCTGTAACAGATGTATTAAGGCAGGAGCCTCAATATTATGACTGGATGATGCGGGGAGATTTCCCATTGCACACCAAACAGAAGCTCACTGAAATACTTAACCGTACGCTGTTAAAAAATAACTAAAACGTTTGTGTTGAAAATATGTGGGTCTAAATTTCCGGGGAAATTGTAAATTCGTAGAATACCATAATAAAAAGTTTGGAGAAGATAGTTATTATACCAACCTACAATGAGAAAGAAAACGTTGAAAGTATCATCGGTGCAGTGTTTGCGTTACAGCAAAACTATCATGTACTGATCATCGACGATGGCTCTCCTGATGGCACCGCCAACATTGTAAAATCGCTGTTTGCGAAATACCCCAATCAATTATTTTTAGAAGAAAGAAAAGGCAAGCTTGGCCTGGGCACGGCATACATTCATGGTTTTATGTGGGCCTTAAAAAATGGTTATCAATTCATCTTTGAAATGGATGCCGATTTTTCACATAATCCAAAAGATTTAATTCGATTATATGATGCTTGTAAAAATCAGGGTGCTGATGTAGCTATTGGTAGCCGTTATGTAAAAGGAGGAGGTGTGATAAACTGGCCAGCCAACAGAATTTTTTTATCTAAAGGAGGTTCGCTATATACCAGAATCATTACTTGGATGCCAATTAAGGATCCAACTGCCGGGTTTATGTGCTACACTGCTAAAGTATTGGAAGCAATCAATTTTGACAATATTAGTTTTGTAGGATATGCTTTCCAAATTGAAATGAAATTTGCTGCATGGAAGTTGGGATTCAAAGTAAAGGAAGTGCCCATTGTTTTTCAAGACCGGACTAAAGGTCAATCAAAAATGAACAAAGGTATTGTGAAAGAAGGCATATTAGGTGTGTTAAATCTTCGTTGGCAAAGTTTATTCAAAAGCTATAGACGCAAAGTGGCAATGAAAACATCTGTCTGAGCAATAAGTACAATAAGAATCGTATCAATTCATTTTTATTCATCAATAATTCATGTATAGCAGATCAGAAGCTTCAAATATCAAAAAAGAATTTTGGACGAATTTTGGCTTATACATGAAGCCCGTAAAAAGTGCTGCCGGCAATACCATTAATTGGATTAATTACAAAACGGGAATACGGCATATTTATTTTCGAATGGATGCTACCAAACGAAATGCTACAATTGCCATTGAAATAAAACACTCCACTGCCGAAGAACGGATATTGTATTATGAACAGTTGGAATCTTTAAAGACTATTTTCGATCAAACAGTAGAGGAGGAGTGGGAGTGGCAATCTGTATTTTATGATGAAGATGGTTTTCCCGCTTCCCGCATTTTTACAATGATTGAAAATGTAAATGTTTTTAATAAAACTGATTGGGCAGCTATAATTTCGTTTTTAAAAGATCGTATTATCAAGTTGGATACTTTCTGGAATGATGTTAAATTTCAATTTGAAGTATAATATTCCAAATAGTTTTATTAAGTTCGGTATTGAATGATTCAAACTCATCTTATATGAAATAGCTGTAAGGAAACTTCATACGTAAAAGAATGATTATTACGGCTATTCCATCTGACATTCAAACAATAAAAATTGACAGATGAAAATGATAATACTTGCTTTTTTGATTTCAATTTCAGGTATGTTACAATCTCAGGACACTATAAAGCTTTACCAAGTTGTACCCAATAGCAAACCAAGTACCGTAAAAGAACAAAGCGAAACAGATGCTGGAGGCATCACCCGTATAAGCAATGTTACTACACCCGAAATGATAATGTACCAACCAGAAAAACCCAATGGTACAGCAGTGCTAATATGTCCGGGCGGCGGTTATCGAATATTAGCCATTAGCCATGAAGGGCATGATGTAGCTAAAGTTTTGAGTAAATGGGGTGTTACCGCATTTGTACTCAAGTATCGGTTGCCCGACGACAAAACCATGATGAACAAATCTATTGGTCCTTTACAAGATGCCGAACGTGCCATGCAGATCATCAGAACAAATGCAAAAAAATGGGGAATCAACGCAAAAAAAATAGGTGTAATGGGTTTTTCTGCCGGAGGGCATTTAGCAGCCTCCCTTTCTGTAAAATATAAAGAACAGTTGATAGAAAACCCTAAACATATTTCTTTTCGTCCCGATTTTTCCGTATTGGTATATCCTGTAATTAGCTTCACAGACAGCCTTACCCATAGTGGCAGTCGAGATAATCTGATTGGAAAAACTCCATCATCATTTTTAATTAAGAAATATTCCAATGAATTACTGGTTGATAAAAAAACACCTCCGGCTTTTTTAGTTCATGCCAAAGATGATGGCGCAGTACCTGTAGGCAATAGTATTGCATATTATAATGCTTTGCAGCAGTTACATATTCCTTCTGCTATTAGATATTTTGACAAAGGCGGACACGGGTTTGGTATGTACAATAAAAAGGAAACTGGCGAGTGGATGGATGATTTAAAAGCATGGATGAAGCAGTTGGGCTTTTTATAACGGAGTTGCTGTTTTGGGCGTAGAAAATTTGATTAATTAACTTAAACTATAGTATATGAAAATTGCTTTTCACGGTGCGGCACAAACAGTTACAGGCTCCAAGCATTTGATTACATTAAAAAATGGTAAAAAGTTATTACTTGATTGTGGCATGTTTCAGGGCATGGGCGACCAAACGGACACGCTAAACAGAACGTTCGGCTTTGAAAGCAACGAAGTAACTGCAATGATTCTCTCTCATGCACACATAGACCATTCCGGGCTTATTCCAAAACTGTTTGCGGAAGGATTTAATGGAAACATTTTTTGCACACCTGCAACTAAGGATCTGTCCGCAATTTTACTAATGGATAGTGCAGAAATACAGGAAAACGATGCAAGATTTATGGAGCAAAAAAATAAAACGGGCGTTGCAGAGTTTCAAAAACCGTTATATACCGCCGAAGATGCCAAACAATGCCTCGGCTTGTTTGTTCCAAAAGAGTATGGAAGCTGGTTTGATGTGATGGAAGGTGTGCAGTGTATGTTTACAGACGCCGGGCATATCATTGGTAGCGAATGTGTACATCTAAAAATTACAGAGGCAGGAAAAGTAACAAGACTTACTTTTAGTGGAGATATTGGTCGCTACCGAGATATCATTTTGCGATCGCCCGAAGCATTTCCGCAGGCTGATTATATCGTGATGGAATCTACCTATGGCAATAGTTTGCACGACAATATTACAGGTACTCCCGATCTTTTAGATGAATGGATACAACGGGTTTGTGTGCAAAGAAAAGGCAAACTTATTATGCCTGCCTTTAGTGTAGGTAGAACTCAAGAAATATTGTTTTTTTTAAACCAGTTGGATATAGAAAACCGTTTGCCAAAAATTCCATTTTTTGTGGATAGTCCATTAAGTATTGAGGCCACAAATATGGTAAAACGATTTCCTCAATATTTTAATAAGAGAATTCAGAACATCATGAAAAATGATGACGATCCCTTTATGTTTCCCGGACTTACTTATATAAAGGACGTAAAAGAATCCAAATTGCTAAACTATCGCAATGGTCCAATGGTGATTATTTCTGCCAGCGGGATGGCAGATGCCGGTCGTGTAAAACATCATATAAGTAATAATATAGAAAACTCTCGTAATGCTATTCTAATGACAGGGTATTGCGAGCCCAGTTCGTTGGGTGCAAGGCTTTTGTCGGGTATGAAAGAGGTGGGTATTTTTGGAGTAGAGCATCAGGTAAATGCCGAAATAGGTCAAATAAAAAGTATGAGTGCTCACGGCGATTATGATGATATGTGCCAGTGGCTAAGTTGCCAAAACCCCCGCGAGGTAAAGAAATTATTTTTAGTACATGGAGAACCTCAGGTGCAAGTAGAATTTAAAAAGCGGTTACTAAAAAAGGGTTTTTTGGATGTAGCAATTCCTGAAAGACATTTTGAAATTGGATTGGATTGACTGTAAAAAATCAGGTTTCTGTATTTTAGTTCCACAATGAGAATGGTTTTACAATAATGCGAGAAAGCTCAACATTCGTTCTTCGATAGGTTTTTCGTGTTATAATCTCTCGAATCGTTACCTGAAAATATACATTAACGCATTATAACAATAAAGCAGCAATGAGAGTAATTACATTGGTATTAACCGCTTGCCTAATTTCATTGGCCATTTTTGGGCAAAATATTTCAGGGCAATGGAATGGAATTTTAAAAGTACAAGGAACACAATTACGACTTATATTTCATATTACCCAAACCAGTAACGCATATAGTTCCACAATGGACAGTCCAGACCAAGGTGCAAAAGGAATTCCAACAACAACTACAAGTTTTGAAAACGCAATCTTAAAAATTACTATCGAAAATGCGAAAATAACATATGAAGGAACCTTAGGAAAGGATAATATTATTATTGGAACTTTTAAACAAGGGGCACAGTCTTTTCCAATGAATTTATCAAAGGAGGTAATAGAAAAGGAGCAACTTGTAAGGCCACAAGAACCCATAAAACCATATTCGTATTATTCAGAGGACATAACTTTTGAAAATAATAAAGCAGGAATTAGCTTAGCAGGAACACTAACGTTACCGAAAAAGGAAGGAGTATTTCCGGCTGTGATTTTAATAAGTGGTAGTGGGCCGCAAAACAGGGATGAAGAAATATTTGGGCACAAGCCCTTTTTAGTTTTATCTGACTATCTAACAAAGAACGGTATTGCAGTTTTAAGGGTTGATGACAGGGGTACTGCCTTGTCAAAAGGCGACTATAAGTCTGCAACAAGTTTAGATTTTGCTACAGATGTTGAAGCTGGGATAGACTATTTAAAAACAAGAAAGGAAATTAGGAAGAATAAAATTGGCTTAATCGGGCATAGTGAAGGCGGAATAATTGCACCAATGGTTGCCAGTAAATCTAAAGATGTAGCTTTTATCATTTTGTTGGCAGGAACAGGTATTCAAGGCGACAAGCTACTTTTGTTACAACAGCAGTTGATAGGAAAAGTGTCAGGACTTAGCGATGAAGAGTTACAAAAAAATGCAATCATAAACAGAAAAGTGTTTGATATTGTAAAAGAATCAAATAATCTGGAACAACTTAAAACCGATTTGACTAATTGCATCAAACAAATAGTAAAGGACAATCCAAAAGACGAAAAGCCAAAAGGAATGAGTGAGGAGGATTTTGTAAACTTACAAGTAAACCAAATTGCCAATCCTTGGATGCAATTTTTCATCAAGTACAATCCTGCGCCAACATTGGAAAAAGTGAAATGTCCTGTTTTGGCACTTAATGGAGAAAAGGATTTGCAAGTTCCCCCTAAAGAAAATTTGGAAGCAATAAAAAAGGCATTGATAAAAGGAGGAAATAAAAAAGTTACAACAAAGGAATTGCCAAACTTAAATCACTTATTCCAAGAATGTAAAACAGGTTCGCCAAATGAATATGCAACAATAGAACAAACATTTTCGCCGTCAGCTTTAACTGAATTGCTGAAATGGATACAAATACAGACGAAATAAGAAGCTTATACGTACAATGATGACTATAGAAAAACCTAAACAGCAAGGAAACTTGTATAAACGAGAATCCAATATGTATATTAGCTATAACAAGTATCAGCTATTTGGAAAGATAATTTTATTGACAATTATAGTGCTTTTGGCGGCACTGTTTGCTTATTATCGCCCACCAGTTAATTTTAATAACGCTCCAATTGTTGGTATTATATTGCTCATAGTAATTTGGGTACTGTTAATATATGCCTTGACTATAATGATTTTACAATTATTATTTTTCCCCAAAGCAGTTGAGATTAATAGGATTGACCATGCCTTGACAGTTCATTATCTATTCCAGCATCCCAATATTATTCACATCACAGATATTGCTGAGTATTTAACCACCAGGCTAATTACCAAATCGACAAATTATGAAGGTATCTTACTTCATGTAAAAAGTGGAAGAAAATATTTATTTACTAACGGCAACCTTTCCAATTACAACCCTGTACAATCTTTTTTAGACGATTGCAAAATAAATTTTTCTGGGCATGAAAAATTCAATAATATTTTATATTTCGTTTCATTTTTTAGATACAAATAATGCGTTTGTATAAGGTATTAGCGAAAGTTACATAAAACAGATTTTTATTAAAAATATTGGGCTATTGAATATATCTGTCTAAGATGTTCCGATTCATTTCCACACTATCTATTGCCACTAATCCAGAGTAGGCATACAGGACTGCCAACTTTGATGCGTTGACCAGTATCCGTAAGCAATCCTGTTGTAATATTTCTGCTGAAAATAGCAATATCATTGGATTGCTGATTAGCCGCTAATAAAAATTTTCCAGAAGGATGAATGGTAAAATTTCTTGGGAAATTGCCCCCAGAAGATTGTTGTTTTACAAAAGTAATCCTCCCCGTTTTGTCATTTACTTTAAAAAGCTGCAGCGTACTATTGCTTCGTTGCGAGGTGTATAAGAATTTTCCATCTGGCGACAAATGTATATCGGCGCCTGCACCTTCCTGTCCTTTGGGTAAATAGTTTTCAGTTTGAATGATGGTATGCTTTTTCCCTTCATTTTTTATCACATTTACCGACCCAGACATCTCCTCAATAAGATAGCCAAAATTGCCATTCTTCGAAAAAATGATATGCCTTGGCCCACCACCCGGTTTTATTTGGATATAGCTTTTTTGTGCTGTATCTAATAAACCGCTTGTTGCATCAAATGGATAAATAACAACCTTGTCCAGCCCTAAGTCTGGAACATAAAGGCTCTTGTTATCGCCGCTAATATAAGTACAGTGTACGTGTGGAGCACTTTGGCGAGTTGCCTTAATACTACCTCCGTGGTGCTTTATGTATTGATGAATAGTGCCAATGGAACCATCAGTCTTGATCGGGTGCACTGCAAGGCTTCCATCGCTATAGTTGCCCGAAAATAACCATTTGCCTGTTTGGTCAATGCTTATATAACAGGGAGCACTACCATGGTTCCATTCGCTGTTTATTAACGATAATGAACCTTTGTCTTTATTATAAAGAAACGATGATATTTTACCTTTGTCGCTTTCGTTTACACTATAAATAAATTGTTGATTTTTATCTATTGCAAGATAAGAGGGATTGTTGGCTACTATCACACTCTTTTCAGTTGCCTTGCCAGTATGGATGTCAAAATCGTAAACATAAATTCCCTTACTAAGTTGGTTATCGGTGTAGGTTCCTACAACTAAACGTTGCGATATTCCCATATACCCCATAAAAAGGAAAGACAAGCATAAAAAAACAAACTTCATAAATATTAATTTGAAAAATTGAAATTGAAAATACAATTGTTCGTGTACATATACTTGCCTCCTGTTAAATATTGTACAATATGATATTATAAGTTTTTTAACAAGAGGGTACAAACGTTTTTTACTTTTTCGCAATCTATGTTATAAAAGACAAAAATAATTTTTAAAAACTATTAAATACTTAAACAATGAAAAAGTTATTTTCAATTTCTCTATTCTTAATGGCTGGCATTGTTTTATTATCAAGTTGCACTAAAACTGACTATTATAATGAGTGGAACGATTATAAAAATGATGAGTCTGGAATTGTTACATATGTTTCTGAAGTGAATTCACCCTATTCTGTTGTGAGGTTGGACTATGATGGCATGTATGCCATTATTTATAGCATAGATAAAAATGACAATTTATGGCCATATAAAAAAGATGTACTTTATGGAGATTTTTCAAAAGGTGCTACCAGGAAAGTTTACAACAAATCCTTAGGAAAATCAATCAAGATTGATGTTGACGACTTTTTCAAATATGAAAGTGATGCCATCAATGCCGTAATACGAAGAGAAGATAATGAAGGATACGTTAGTGCTTTCAAACAAAATGCAGTGAAGTTGCAAATGCGTACTGGAGAAAGAATCGCTGTTGGAAAATAGAAAAGTTGTCCGTTCTCTATATATAAAAAAGAGCCGTATTTTTCGGCTCTTTTTTTTAATATTTAGTCAGTTCTTTTGAAATTAAATCAATTTGTTCGTTGTCGGTTACAATCTGTGGCTTAAATTTTTCACCAATTACTTTTTCATATAGTTCTATATATCTGTTGGAGATGGTGTTAATCCATTCCGCAGTCATCTCGGGTATTTGTTGGCCTTCTTTGCCCATGAAGTTGTTTTCAATCAGCCATTCACGTACAAATTCCTTGCTGAGCTGTTTTTGTTTTTGTCCGGATTGTTGGCGTTCCTCAAACCCTTCTGCATAAAAATAACGGGAGCTGTCTGGTGTATGAATTTCGTCCATCAATACAATTTCGCCATTCAATTTGCCAAATTCATATTTTGTATCTACCAGTATTAAGCCTTGCTTTAATGCCAAACGCTGTCCGCATTGGAACAAGGCTAATGCCAATGCTTCTAATTGTTGCCAATCTTCGGCAGTTGCCAATCCTTGGGCAATAATTTCTTCTTTACTAATGTCTTCATCGTGCCCTTCGCTTGCTTTAGTGCTAGGAGTAATTATTGGGGTAGAAAAGGCATCATTTTCTTTCATTCCTTCGGGCAGTGTAACGCCACAAAGTATGCGCTTGCCACTATTGTAAGTGCGCCAGGCATGACCGGTTAAATGTCCCCGAACGACCATTTCTATTTTGAATGGCTCGCATAAGTATCCTACAGAACTATTTACAGTAGGCGTTGCTAATAGCCAGTTTTTGCAAATGTTCTTTGTGGCATTGAGCATATATGCAGCTATTTGATTGAGTACTTGCCCCTTATAAGGGATAGGTTGTGGTAGTATAACATCAAATGCGGAGATGCGGTCAGAAGCAATCATCACTAAAAGTCTATCATCAATTGTATAAACGTCTCTTACCTTACCACGGTAAAAGTTGGTTTGCTTCTGAAAATTAAAATTGAACATGGTGCGAAAGTAATGAAGAAAAGGCTAATCGGTGATTGGATTATTAAAGAATTCTATTTACATATAATAAATTTTGACAATAAACTAACAAGTGTTATTTTAACATAACGATTGTACTTAACTCAAAATTATTTTTCATGAGAAAAACATTAAAATTATCTGCAATACCGGTTGTGCTATGTTTCTTTGTT
>DDEU01000005.1 GCA_002336815.1 Chitinophagaceae bacterium UBA1946
GGGCTACCCTTCAGCGTTATGCCGATATAATTGTTCTTATTGTATTCCCTCGAATTGTTGCGGTACACAAACGATGGCTGGTTCTCGTTGTTGACAATCAAATCTAAATCCCCGTCGTTGTCCAAATCCGCGTAGGCTGCTCCATTGGAGAAACTGGGCTGGGTAAATCCCCAGGATTCCCCGGCATCAGAAAAAGACAAGTTGCCGCCATTGCGAAATGCCTTATTGGCCACGGGCGTAACCGGTATATGCATCAGCACAGAATCCACGCTTTCTTTGTGGCCAGACAATGCCATGTTCTGGATCAATTCATTGGCAAAAAAATCCATGAAGTCAAGATTGGTAACATCATGATTGATGCCGTTGCATACATAGATATCATTTAAGCCATCATTGTCTGCATCAAAAAACAAAGCGCCCCAGCTCCAGTCGGTGGCAGATACGCCGGCAAAGTTGGCCGCTTCAAAAAACTGCCCATTCTTATTATTGACAAAAAGACAATTTTTCATGAACTGCCGGTAGAGCCCCACCTGGATGCGTTTATTGTAGAGATCGATATTATCAAAAGCACCCAGGGTTTTTAAGCGGAAATCATCGCCTGGCAGCATGTCTGTAGTGAAAATATCATTGTATCCATCATTGTTTACATCGGCGATATCTGCTCCCATGGATGAAAAGCTGAGCTGGCTTACACAATCCTCTGTAATATCTTTAAAAGTTCCATTCTTCTGGTTGATGTACATGTAATCCCTTTCATAAGAATCATTGGCAACATACACATCGGGATATCCATCATTATTGAAATCACTAACGGAAACCCCTAGCCCAAAACTGAGGAGGGTACCATGTATGCCGGCAATTAAAGTCACTTCTTTGAATACACCGTTGTCATTCTGGTACAGGTGATCACCGCCACCTTTTAAAATATCCGGCACCGGCCAGGCTGAATCAGGAAGATTGCGCCTGTTCTCATAACCGAGATTGTTTAATGGCAAAGGGCTGTTGTTGATCATAAAGCAATCGAGGTCGCCATCGAGATCATAGTCAAAAAAAGAAACATGGGTAGTGTACGCTTTTATAGCAAGGCCATACTTAGCAGCAGATTCTGTGAAAGTAAGGTTGTGGTTATTAATGTAAAGTTTATTGATGCGGTTTCCATTTTTCATATGCCCGGCGTTGCAGATATAGATATCCAGCCAGCCATCATTGTTTACGTCGGCAAACGTAACACCGGCGCTCCACATACTGTCCTGCTTTAGTCCGGCAGCAACAGAGATGTCTTCAAATTTAAAATTGCCCTTATTGAGGTACAATTTATTGTCGCCCATATTGGAGGTGAGTAGTACATCACAAAGGCCATCGTTATTAATATCGGCAATGGCCACACCGCCGCCATTATAATAATTGCGGTAAAAGAAACTGTTCTCAAATTTTTGATCGACCACTTTATTATTGAAATCGATGCCTGAATTTTCAACCAGTTGAAATAATTTTTTTTCCTGCGGATGGGTACAGGATGCAAAATATGCGGCGATAAAAAAACCAAAAAGAAAGATCCTCATTGACCGGATATTATTATTGAACATTGCTTTCCAGGTTGTAACACAGATTAGGTACCATCAATAAACCAACTACCACGCTGAACAAAAAGTTCGTTAAATGTAGCAGATAATTTACCGGCAACTATAAACAAAAAACTAAAGGTCATTATAAAAATGACCTTTAGTTTTTTTAATTCTTAAACTTATAAAATTAGTAACCAGGATTAGCAGTTAAATTAGGATTAGCTGCCAACTGACCGTTGGGTATTGGGAACAACAGGTACTTAGGATCGCTGACCTCAGATTTTTCCTGTGTTGGGTCAAGGAATTTTCCAAAACGTATGAGATCCTGCCTTCTCCATGTTTCAAAATACATTTCACGGGCTCTTTCATCCAGCATATTGTCTAATGTTAATGAACCCAATGGAGTAGCTCCCCTGTTTGCACGCACTGCATTAACAATCGTTAAACCTGCTGCTGCATTGTTGGTACGCAACAAAGCTTCTGCTTTCATCAGCATTACATCACCCAACCTGAAAATAGGGTTATCATTGTCTACGTTTCCATTATCATCAAACTGGAAGTCGATTGGAAATTTATAACAACGGATACCGGTAACTTCAAGGTTAGTACCCTTTTCGATGATCTTCACTTCAGGAGTAAACACCAACGGAGCACCAGTTCTATCCTTTAAAGCAGCGCCTGTAACCATATTATATTGCTGCCCCACAAGAAAACCAACGTTAACAGCGTTTGCCGGATTAACATTTCCGTTTACAGGGTAACTGCCATAATTATAAGCAACACCACGTCTTACATCAGAAGCTTCAAATTTGTTATAAAAGTCAGATAGAGTAGTGAAACCATTCCAACCACTTGGTTGTTGGTTGTAGTGCATTGTCATGTGCCACCTTGATCTGATACCACCGGAAGAAACACCACCGATATTTTCCTGGGTAAAGATGTTTTCTTTACCAATAGCATCATTGTTTGGAGCAAAGTTGTCGAAGTAATTTGTTGCAAAACTATAAGGACCAGCCATTACTTCATCGGCCAATGTAATTACTTTTTGCATATCTGCTGCATCAAACGTAGGTGCAGTGCGGCTTGCATAAACACCTTTATTTAGGTAGCATTTCATCAACAGAACTTTTGCTGCATCTTTATTTGCTTTTGTTGCCGGACCTACTGGTAAATCTGGAATAATAGCGGTTAACTCAGTAATAAGATAAGTTAATTCTTCAGTACCTTTTCTAACTTTTGATGGCAAAACAGTGTTTTCTCCTGGCTCCCTGTAAGGAACCTGGTCAAATAAATCCAACAGCAGATATTGAGCCAATGCCCGCAGGAACCTTGCTTCAGCGGCTTGCTGAGGAGTTGGACTATAACGCAGGATATCAGTCGCTATATAGTTTTCTGAACCTAAACCGGTGAAAACATCTTTTACATGCACATTATCACCATCAAACCTATGTGTGTGTAATACACGCCATGCACCATTATCATCCCAGTCGCCACCCCGTGTTGGTCCTAACATTGCATCTGTTGACATTTCTCCAAGTGCAAGTAAGTTTCCCTGGTCCTGGTACATGCCCCTGAAATTGGAGTAAGCACCGCTCAAAAGGGCAGATACATTTGCATTACCCGCCGCTGGATTTAAAGTAATTTCTCCATTTAACCTTTCCTCAAGTTTAGTACAACCCGATATAGATAAAGCCAACAGAGAACTAAGTATTATAATTCTTGATTTCATATACTAAGTTTTTAAAATTAATTTTTATAAAGAAACATTTAAGCCAAAAGTTACAGTTCTTGCTGTAGGATAAGGTATATATTCAATTCCCACTGAAGGAACTCCATTAACACTCTTATCAGTGTTTACTTCTGGGTCAAATCCTGTGTATTTGGTAATAACAAACAGATTTTGTCCTGTTACATACACATTTACACCTTTAAATATTTTTCCAACATTACCAACATTATAACTTAAAGTCGCATTTGCTAGTTTTAAGTAATCACCCTTTTCAAGGAATCTTGAAGAAGCAGTTACAGGATTTGCAAAAGATTCTTTTACCGGATTCTGGTAAACTGACAACGCTATGTTTTTACCATTGTTGATACTACCAACATTAATTACATTATTCAATGTATTGTTGTAGATCAAATGACCAAACGCTCCGTTCATATTGGCTGTAAAGCTTAGTTTCTTGTATGAAACTGAAGTTGATATTCCAAGAATCGTTTTAGCATTAGGACTTCCTGCATAGTACAGTACATCTCCATCCTTGGTATAGTTTGCCAGCCCATTTGTTTTGTCAAAACCTAAGAATTGCCTTGTTACAAATGCATTAATAGGCAATCCATTACGAATCACTTCAACAGTTGAACCTGTAATACCCTGACCATCCAATGCTCCGGTATTGATTGAGCCAGAAAGACCAGAAACATTATTACTAACAAATGTGGCATTCACTCCAAAATCCCAGGTAAAGTCTGCTTTACTTATGATTGAAGCATTAACAGAAGCTTCAAATCCTTTGTTTTGAATTTTACCTGGCAGGTTTTTCCATGTTACAGCGCCTCCACCAATAGCTGGTTGGATTGGCTCTGTGGGGAAGAGCAAAGCTGTTGTTGATTTATTAAAATAATCTAATGTTACAGTAATTTTGTTTTTCAACATTGATAAATCAATACCAACATTGTACTGTTGGTCTGACTGCCATTTTAGATCTGGATTATAGTTATTGATTGTTCCCTGATCGTAGCCATTACTGTTAAAAGCCGTTCTGCTTACTGAAGCGCCCGAAGGAAATTCCTGGTTACCCGTCCTTCCCCAACCAGCACGTAGTTTAAGTGAATTGATGGCATCAACCTTGAAGAAACTTTCTTTTGAAATATTCCAAGCTGCTCCAAATGATGGGAAGTAGCCATACTTATTGTTTGGACCAAATCGTGTAGAACCATCTGCACGGAATGTAGCAGTAAGCAAATACTTATCGTCATAATTCAAAACCGCTCTTCCAAAATAAGATTGAAGATCAAAAGTTGGATCGTTGTAAGAACTTATCGACCTGTTTGTTGGGTTGGTGTACTGTATATAGTCTGTATAATCCAAACCATAATTACCAAAACCACTAGGGTTTTGAGCATTGATTAATCCATAACCACTCATGCCCGTTCCTTTATTTTTTGTCTTTACATACTCGTAACCTACAACAGCGTTAAGGTTTAATTTGTCTAAAACTTTTTTATTAAAGTTTAAGGTATGAGTAAATGTTTGTGTGGTTAATTCACTTGTTCCGATTAAGCCCCGGCCTTTGTCTAATACGTCATTAAAGTTAATAAACCTTTGTATACTTGTTCTCCTGATACCAGTAGCATAATTTATACTGTACAAGAATCTATATTCAAGAAAGCTGGTAAATTTAATGTAAGGTGAAAGACTGGCTAAAATTGTAGTAACTTTTGAACGGTCAGTAACTGCATTTTGAAGTGCGACAGGGTTAATTAAATCCCCACCACGAACAACATTGAATGAATCTGCAGTATTTGCAGAGTTACGTAAAATCAGCTTTTCGGTTGGGTTCCACTGCAATGCATTTCCAATCAAACTACCTCTTGAGCCTGCATTATTAGATATTGGAGCAATCTCTTCTGTGTATTGGCTTGGAATAATATTTACATCTAATCCAATATTTTTCTTTTCAAGGAATTTAAAATTCCCACTAATATTAGCAGTGTATTTCTTAATTCCAGTTTTTCTAACAATACCATCTTGGTCAAGTACGCCCAATGAGAACCGATACTTAGCAGCCTCAGTACCACCACTCATAGATACATTATAGTTCTGTATCTTACCTGTTTGTAAAATTTGATCCAACGCATCAACACTTGATCCCTTGTCATTCGCTGTTCCTAATCCGTAATATGATAACGCTTGTCTGAATTGCCCTGCATTCAAAACCTCCAGTTTTTTTGCGATTTTGGAAACACCCGTAGATACACTAAAGTCGATTTTAGCCTGACCAGACTGACCTTTTTTTGTTGTTATTAAAACAACGCCGTAGGCAGCCCTGGTACCATAAATTGCAGTTGCAGATGCATCTTTCAACACATCAATTGAAGCGATATCTGAAGGGTTAATAAAATTCAGTGGATTTGTACCCGGATTGCTGCCGCCTAAGCCTACATCACCTAAACCAGGGCGTGCAGACCTACCGTCCAAAGGAACGCCATCCACTACATATAATGGCTGTCCGCTACCTGTAACAGATGAATTACCCCTGATTTTAACAGTCGAAGCACCTCCAGGTGCGCCCGAGTTGTTGATCATTTGCACACCGGCTACTTTACCCTGTATCAACTGGTCGGCAGAAGTGTAAGTACCCTTGTTGAAATCCTTTGCCTGCACCGTTGAAACAGCACCAGTCAAATCCTTTCTTTTAGCGGTACCATAACCTACTACCACCACTTCGTTGAGGTTACCTACAGAGGTTTCAAGATCAACATTTACTGCTGTCTTTCCACCCACTGCTTCCTGGCGCTGGGTAATGCCTGCACCGGTAAAAACAAGCACTGCATCCGCAGCTACATTGTTCAGTGTGTAAACGCCCTGGTTGTTTGTGGAAGTTGCGTTCTTAGTTCCTTTTACGGTAACTGTTACGCCGGGGAGTGGTTCCCCTTTCTTGTCAGTTACTGTTCCGGTAACTGTTTGGGCCAGCGTTACAGCTGCGAACCCGAAGATGGCCAGCAACAGCATGGCACACTTTCTCATAATGGCATGAGGCATAATCGTTAAGTTTTATGTTTTGGTAAGAAAAAACTAATAGATATCTAAAACAGTTTTTGTGAAAAACCGGCATTTATTTATCCATTAGTAGTGTAAATGTAACACAATTTTGATATTTACAACATCAAAAATCCATAGGATGGGTCGCTAAAATTGTTTTCACTGCCAGTTTTTCCAACAAACGTTTGCGGAATTGTTTGCGAAACTGATTGCGGTTAATAAAAATATTTCACCTTTTTTTGCAGTATGAATAACACTACACTCAAAAAGATTTCAGAAATGCTCGGCATCAGTATCTCTACTGTTTCGAGAGCCCTGAAGGACCATCCCGATATTTCCGACAAAACAAAACAACGGGTAACAGAACTGGCGCAGGCACTGGATTACGAACCCAATGCGAATGCCATCAACCTGCGCAGCAGCAAAAACAATCTTTTTGGCCTGATCGTTCCCACCATCTCCAACTTTTTTTACGATTCTTTTATTGCTGCCATTGAAGAGGAATGCAGGCGAAACAACTATTCCATGATGATCCTGCAATCGGGTGATGACCCTGTGGTGGAGCAGGAAAACATCAAACTATGCAGGCAGAACCGGATCGGCGGACTCTTTGCCTGTATCACTTCGCAAACCAGCAATTTTGAACCTTTCTTTAAACTTCACAATATTGATGTGCCCGTAATTTTCTTTGACAAGGTGCCTGACGATAGCCGTGCCAACAGGGTATGTGTGGCAGATGCAGCTTCAGCCACCATCGCTGCCAATACCATCCTCGAAAAAAAGAAGAAAAAAGTTCTGGCATTGTTTGGCAATCAAAATCTGTCTATCACAAAAAAAAGGCTGGAAGCTTTCCAGAAAACCACCGGTAAAAAAACAAAACTCATTATAGAGCATGTAAACAATGCAGAAGAAGCACAGCAGGCAACTTACCTGGCGCTTAAAGAAAACCCCGATACCATTTTCTGTATGAGCGATGAGATACTCACCGGTTCTATGAAAGCCATCCAGCAGGCCGGACTTTCCATCCCGGGCGATATTGCCGTGATCGCTATCAGCAATGGTTTTATTCCCAAGCTGTATTTTCCTGAAATTACGTACGTAGAAACGAGTGGTTACAAACTCGGCAAACTGGCATTTTCGAGCATGATGGCCTGCCTCGCCGGCAGCACTTTTTTGCAGGAACTTACCATTGAATGTTTGTTGGTAGAAGGTGGATCAATTTAATGTTACTTTGTACAACAATCAGCCAGAATGAACCCGGAAGAAGAAATTGCGATCATTGAAAAAACAAAGCGCCTGGAAGCAGAAAATGAAAGCCTCAAAAGCATTCTGCAGGAATACCAGCAGGTGGCCCTGTTGCGCAATATAGAAAGAAGGGACCTGGAAGAAAAAGCCTCGGAAGGTGCTGCGGCAAAAAGCAGTTTTGACCAGCAGGCGGAAGAACTAAAATACATACGGGATTATATTTTTGAACTAAAGCAGCAGGCAGAAGCGGCGGCGCAAAGAGAAACCGAACTTGAAAACCAGGTAAGCCTTGCCGTTAGCAGCTCACATCAACTGGAAGATGTAAGGACCAAATACAATTACCTGCAGGTACAATTAGATGACCTGGGTGAAAGGCTGCAGCAACTCAACCGCCAGAATGCCCTGCAATCGCAGTATGCCAGCAGAATCGCAGAACTGGAAAGTATGCTGTCCAATGCAGAGGAGGAGATTGATACGTTAAAAAATCCGTCGCCGGAGGAAACCTGATCTTCCTGATATTTATCATGGCACGGATGCTTTTATGTTTGTTGCAATTGCAGCAACTTTGCCTTTCTAAAATAAACTATCATGAGCAGCATTGCAGATATCAGGAAGGACTATAAATTAAAGAATTTTACCGAAGCCGATGCGGCAACAGATGCCATTGCACAGTTTACCAACTGGTGGAATGATGCAGTGAGCAGTGAAATTGATGAAGTAAACGCTCTCACACTGGCTACCGCTGCCAGCAATGGCAAACCCTCTGCAAGAATTGTGTTGCTGAAAGGATATGATGCAACGGGTTTTGTTTTTTTCACCAATTATAATAGCCACAAGGGCCTCGAACTTGCACAGAACCCGCAGGCCTGCATGGTTTTTTTCTGGAAAGAACTGGAACGCCAGGTAAAGATCGAAGGCATCATAGAAAAAGTAAGTGAAGCAGAAAGTGATGAGTACTATTTTTCAAGACCTGTTGGAAGCCAGGTAGGTGCCTGGTGTTCGCCACAGAGCTCCGTAATTGAAAGCCGACAGGTGATTGAAGAGAATGTAAAAAGATACGAAGCACAATTTGCGAATGCGCCCATTACCAGGCCGGCGTACTGGGGTGGATACCGTTTAAAACCACAACTGATGGAGTTTTGGCAAGGCAGACCCAACCGCCTGCACGACCGGCTTCAATACAGCCTGCAGGCAGATGCTTCCTGGAAAATAGAAAGACTGGCTCCCTGATTGTTGATGGTATTTGAAGTATTTTGTGCAGCATGAAGACATGCATTACCAATTGCACGATACATACCGGCGATGGCATGCTGGTTGATAAAAACATTCTCATCGAGAACGGGGGCATACTTGCAATAACCGATGAAAGACCGGCTGATGCAACCCTGCACAACCTCCACGGAATGCATATATCAGCCGGTTTTATTGACATTCATATCAATGGTGGTGAAAAATACTTTTTCACGCAATCTCCCACAGAAGAAGCACTGCTTGATATTTGCAACAGCAGTCTGCAATACGGCGTTACGCATTTACTTCCCTGTTTGATCAGCGCCGATCAGCAAACGATCTTAACGGCCATCGAAACAACGAGGGCTTTTATGCGGAAACACAAAACAGTTCTTGGTTTGCATATAGAAGGGCCGTTCATCAATCCCGAAAAACGTGGTGCCCATGTAAAGGCATTTATCCATCCACCCACCAACGAAAAACTTGAAGCCATCATCCATCACGGAAAAGATGTGGTAAAAGTAATGACCATCGCACCGGAATGTTTTACAGATGAACAGATTACCATGCTGCAACAGGCAGGTATTGTATTATCAGCCGGCCACTCCACAATCACCTGTAAACAGGCGCAATACTATTTTTCAAAAGGCATTACACTCGTAACCCATTTGTACAATGCCATGACGCAGTTTGGCCACCGGGAACCTGGGCTGGTAGGCGCCACTTTTCAAAATGACCATGTATTTGCACCCATTATTTTAGACGGCCAGCATTGCGATTATCTTGCCGCACAGGTTGCGTACAAAATGAAGGGGGATCATTTGTTTTTGATAAGCGATGCTGCTTTTTTAGGAAGAAAAATTAAGGAGTTCAACTGGGGAGCATTCAACATGAAACTTACGGCAGACGGGCACTACAGGAACGGCGACGGCAATCTTGCCTGTGCATCCATTTCCATGACAGAAGCAGTACAAAACGCAAAACAACAGTTAGGGATATCAACAACTGACGCTATTAAAATGGTCACTTCCATCCCTGCAAAAGCGATCAGGATGGATGATACAATTGGTTATATCAAACCGGGCTACCCGGCTTCTTTTGCTTGTTTTGATGAAGCGCTGAAAACTATCCAGCCACTTATATTCTGGTGATCAGAGTAACCATTCCACTTCACCAAAATCAAAAAAATTATCAATGATATCGGTGGTGTATAAACGCCCTTCTGCTGTTACTGACCTTATCATTGTTTCAAACTCGATATTTCCTCTTTTTAGTTTAACCAGGCTGTTTTTTTTAAACAGGCAGGCGTTGTACGTTTCCAGTATTTTATTGAATCCCAGTTCTTTTATTGAATGCACATATTTCAGTACCAGCAGGTGAAGTTGGCGGGCAAGACTGGTTACATCGAATTCATTGCCGGTGATCTGTTTGAGGGAAACAACATTTTTCAGACTCTCATCAAACTGTGCCTGGTTGATGTTGATGCCAATGCCCACCACCGCATACTTCCATGCATTGCTGTATTTGCCTGCGACAGCTCCCGCAGACCGATTTTGCCCGATGACGTTTTCGATGAGGATGCCTCCTGCCTTTCTGTCACGCCAGTAAATATCATTGGGCCATTTTATGGTGGTTTCTTCCCCGGCAAAAGCAGTGAAAAATTCATAACAGGCAAGTGCTGCTGCAGCAGATAATTTAAACTGTTCTGCCACTTGTAACGGTTTTGGCTCAATTATAATACTAATTGCTATGTTTTGTCCGTTACCTGTGTGCCAGTTTTTGCCCCGCTGACCTTTTCCGCCGGTTTGTGCCAGGGCAAAAAAAGCATCGCCATGCTTCGCCAATCCTGCATGAACCCGTGCCATGGCATAGTTGTTGGTGCTGTCCACACTGTCCAGTACAGTAAAGGCATAATTGGAAGATGGCATAATGCAGTTGTTGGTAAAGAAATTGTATTTTTGAACCCTGTTGCAAGCTACATTCAACCTACCATAAAAAAAAGGAAAAGCAGGTAGCTGCAAACAATCATTACATAAAAAAGAAAAAGCATTAATTTGAATAATCTCACAGTATTAGAAAGCCGTAAAAAGAACACAGTTACACGGCTTACCAGGAACAGCAAAATCTTCAAAGCCATTATCCAGGGTATCCAGCAGAAAAAAGGAGAAAAAATCGTTAGTCTCGACCTGAGAAAAATACCGGAAGCGGTAGCTGATTTCTTTATTATCTGCGAAGCAGGCAATACTACCCAGTTAAAAGCGATCGCTGATTCGGTTGAACACGAAGTAAGCCTTAAATGCGACGAAAACCCTTACAAACATGAGGGGCGGCAGGCACTGCAGTGGATATTGATCGATTACATCAACGTAGTTGTGCATGTAATGCTGCCGGAGCCAAGAAAATTTTACCAACTGGAAGAGATGTGGAGTGATGCGCCGGTGACGGAACACAACGATTAACCGGTAATATTGTTATAGCTATACAAACAATCAAAAAAACAAATTCGTAGAACGCATTTTATGGCAGAAGAAAACACACCAGAGACGAATAGGAGGCCCAACCCAAACGGCATACCACCTTCAGGGGATGAGAATAAAAAGAAACCCAGGTTTAACATTTACTGGATATACGGAATTGCATTTGCTGCCCTCATTGGCTACAATCTTATCAGGGGTGTTGCAACACCCGGCGTTGAAACTTCCGAAGTGAATTTTTACGACATGGTAAAAATGGGCGATGTTGAAAAAACAAAAACCATTCGCAATAAAAGCATAGTAAGGGTTTACCTGAACAAGGATTCCGTACTCAGGCATGCTGATTTTTACAGGCGCGTATTGCCTGAAAAAAACCAGTACGAAATATTGACCAAAAACACCAGCGCCCAGCTTTATTTTGGCGTATCAAAAGATAAAACGATCACAGAGCTGATGAACAGCTTTTATGATAAAAATCCTTTGGTAAAAAGAGTACCTGATTTTCCTGATGAAGAAGGGGAGATCTTTACACAACTGGTAACAACACTGCTGCCCATTTTACTGATCGGCCTGCTGTTTATCATGATGATGCGTAAAGTCGGCGGTCCGGGTGGCTCTGGTGGCGGCCCCGGCGGCATCTTCAACATCGGTAAATCAAAAGCGACTTTATTCGACAAAGCTTCCAAGGTGAACATTAATTTTGGTGATGTGGCCGGACTGGATGAAGCCAAGGTGGAGGTAATGGAGATTGTTGACTTCTTAAAAAATCCTAAAAAATATACGGCCCTTGGTGGTAAGATACCAAAGGGTGCATTGCTGATAGGCCCACCCGGTACCGGTAAAACATTATTGGCAAAAGCTGTTGCCGGTGAAGCGCAGGTGCCTTTTTTCAGCCTTAGTGGCAGTGACTTTGTGGAGATGTTTGTAGGGGTGGGTGCAAGCCGTGTAAGAGACCTGTTCAAACAGGCCAGGGAAAAAGCGCCCTGTATCATTTTCATTGATGAAATTGATGCGATAGGAAGGGCCAGGGGAAAGAATGTAATGATGAGCAATGATGAAAGAGAAAATACACTCAACCAGTTGCTCGTAGAAATGGATGGTTTTGGAACTGATTTGGGTATCATCATCCTTGCGGCTACCAACAGGCCGGACGTACTGGATTCTGCATTGCTTCGTCCCGGAAGGTTCGACAGGCAGATCTCTATTGACAAACCTGACCTGGTGGGAAGAGAAGCCATCTTTAAAGTGCATTTACAGCCGATCAAAATTTCGTCTACGCTTGATATTCATAAACTGGCGGAACAAACACCGGGTTTTGCAGGTGCTGATATTGCGAACGTTTGTAATGAAGCTGCGTTGATCGCTGCAAGAAAAAGCAAGGATGCAGTTGACATGAGCGATTTCCAGGATGCGATTGACAGGGTGATCGGCGGACTTGAAAAGAAGAACAAAATCATTTCTCCTGAAGAAAAAGAGATCATTGCTTACCATGAAGCAGGGCACGCCATCTGCGGCTGGTACCTCGAACATGCTTACCCATTACTGAAAGTTACCGTAGTGCCAAGGGGTACCGCAGCCCTGGGATACGCACAGTACACGCCGAAGGAACAATACCTCTACAATACCGACCAGTTGATGGACCAGATCTGTATGACCCTCGGTGGCAGGGCCAGTGAAGACATCTTTTTTGGCAAGATCAGTACCGGTGCAAGCAATGATCTGCAGCAGATATCAAGGATCGCTTACAGCATGATCACCGTATATGGTATGAACGATAAGGTTGGTAACGTAAGTTATTATGATCCTACGCAGGAAAATACCTTTGTAAAACCTTTCAGTGAAGAAACCGGCAAGATGATCGATGAAGAAGTGCGGAAACTGATTGACCAGGCCTATACCAGGACCAAACAACTGCTTACAGAAAAGAAAGCTGATGTGGAATTGCTGGCCAAGGAATTATTAAAGAAAGAAGTGCTGTTTAAAAGTGATGTAGAAACGCTGATCGGTAAACGACCATTCGAAGAAAAGAAGGCCCTGGATGTACCGGACGATACTTCTATTCCTGATCAAAAATTTTAACGGGTTTTGAATACCGCTAAAGAAAATATTTTACAAAGAATTAAAAAGGCACTGGGTAACCCGGTGCCTTTACCTTTTCCGCTCAGTGAAGGCAATGGAGTCATTTATCCCGCAGCGACGCAGGAACCGGAACTGTTGTTTGCCGAAGCCTTTACCAGGCTGCAGGGAAAATTCGTGTATTGCCAGGATGAAAAAGAAATGCAGGAGAAGGTACAACAACTGGTTGCTGCAAAAGAGTGGACAAAGATATACTGCGAAGAACCCCGTTGGAATAATGCGTTCAGCAACACCATTGGGCTTGAAAGTTGCCATGCTTCCATCAGCGCTTGTGAATACCTGGTAGCAAGAACCGGCACCATCGTATTGAGTGCAGCACAGCAAAAAGGCCGTACTGCCAGTGTGTATGCCCCAGTGCATGTTTGCATCGCATATACGGGCCAGTTAGTGTATGATCTGGAAGATGCATTGCAGGCCATCAAAGAAAAGTACGCAGGAAATATTCCTTCCTTTATAACATTCGCCAGCGGTCCAAGCCGCACTGCAGATATCGAAAAGACTTTGGTAACAGGCGTTCATGGCCCAAAAGAAGTGTATTTGTTTTTGGTGGAAGGGAACGGTTGAGGGTTGAAAGTTCAAGGTTTAAAAGAATGGTTACTGATCAGGACTTTTAGTATCTTGACAGGTTGAAAATTCAATTCAACAATTCAACAATTCAACAATTCAACAATTCAACAATTCAACAATTCAACAATTCAACAATTCAACAATTCAACAATTCAACAATCAACTTTCCAACATTTCAACTTCCCAACTTCCCAACCCTCTCTCAACTCTCCCACTCCCCTAACCCCTGCCTGGTAACCATCCATTCACTGCTGGTGCAGTCAACGATCGTAGAAGGTATCATGCCGCCAATGCCGCCATCAATAACCATATCTACCAGCTTTTCAAACCGGTCATGAATGATGTCCGGATCGGTGTATTCTTCCACCATATCCCCTGGCAGCGAGGCGCTGAGTATGGGATGACCCAGTTCACTCAAAATATCCTGGCAAACATTGTTATCGGGTACCCTTAAACCAATGGTGCTTTTTTTGCTCTGCAGGATCTTTGGTACCTGCTTGCTGGCAGGTAATATGAAAGTATAAGGGCCCGGCAGATAGTTTTTGAGCATCCTGTACAAAGGAGTATCAATGCTCTTGGTGTAGTCGCTCATATTGCTGAGATCCCGGCAGATAAAACTCAGTTGCGCTTTTTGCGGATCTACATTTTTGATTTTGCAGATCCTTTCAATGGCTTTTTGCTGCAGGATATCGCAGCCAATACCATAGATGGTATCTGTAGGATAAACGATCACACCGCCGTCCTGCAGGCATTCAACCACCTGCTTAATAAGCCTGGGCTGAGGATTTTCCGGGTGAATATGAATCAGCATAAATTTTTATTTGCAAAACTATTTGATAATCACAAACTGTTCCCTAACTACAATCATTTACAAAACTTACCGCAACTTAGGTAAAACAGCGTGTAATCCGTTACTTTTGCAGCGTTTTAAAAATTACAAACCAATAAACACTTACCATGTCATTAATATCAGTAGGCTCAATGGCTTTCGATGCAATTGAAACCCCTTTTGGAAAAGTTGATAAAATTGTTGGCGGCGCCAATACCTATATCGCTTATGCAGCCAGTTACTTTACCACCCCGGTACAACTTGTTTCTGTTGTAGGATACGATTTTGAACAGCAGGAAATGGATGAAATGAAAAAAAGAGGCGTGCAGCTTGATGGCGTTGAAATAATTGGCAATGAAAAATCATTTTTCTGGAGTGGCCGTTACCACCTGGATATGAACAGCCGTGATACACTGGTGACCGACCTGAACGTACTGGCCAACTTTAAACCCGTTGTTCCTGACAGTTTCCAGGGCGCTGAATTTTTAATGCTGGGCAACCTTGCCCCTGCTGTACAATTGAGTGTGATTGACCAGTTGACCACAAGGCCAAAACTGATCGTACTGGATACCATGAACTTTTGGATGGACATTGCCCTGGACGACCTGAAAGCCGTAATGAAAAAAGTGGATGTACTGATGGTGAATGACAGTGAGGCAAGGCAATTGAGCGGAGAGTTTTCCTTAGTAAAAGCTGCGAAAAAAATAATGGACATGGGTCCTAAATTTTTAGTGATCAAGAAGGGCGAGCATGGCGCTTTGCTGTTCCATGAAAACCATGTGTTCAATGCACCTGCCCTTCCACTGGAAGATGTGTTTGACCCAACCGGTGCCGGTGACACGTTTGCAGGCGGTTTTATCGGCTATCTTGCCAAAACAAAAGACATCAGTTTNNGACCTGGTATAAGTTTTACAAAACATTATCACAGGTTACATCAGCTCCTTATTTTTAAAGTGCAACTTGCAGGAGGAATTGTTGATAATTAAATGAACTCAATATGCTTTTCATAGAAATAATTGCACTTATTTTTCTTTGTAAGAAGAACGGAGACCTCGCCGCAGCAAAAGGGTTGAAACCCGGAACCTGGAAGATGTATACGATTGGCGCATGGATCCTTGCAGAATTGCTGGGCTGTATACTGGGGCTGATGATGTTTGCGCAGGCAGGCAGTTTAACGGCTGATAAAATGCCACAGTCGACCATGCTGAGTATTTCAGCAGTAGCATTGTTTGCCGCTTTCGGAGGCTATCTTTTTGTGAGGCGTACGCTCGAAAATAAACCTGGTAATAATCTCAAGAATGACGTCAATGAAATTGGTGTAGACGACCTGAGACCGCCAAAGAAATAAACTAAAAGAATTCCCAGGGAAACCTGTAATTGCAAATGCCCGATGAAGCCGTCGGGCATTTCATATTATTGTCCACGATGATGTCTTTTTGAATACCCAGTTCAAGACTGCCATGTGTTGTACCGATACCTGGCTTATTTACTTCTGCATCGTAACTCAATCCCATCCGGTTGGAGAAATCATTGGCATTATTAGACACCATCTTTCCTGCTCCCCATTTCCAGGTAAAGCCCACGCTAAAAGCGTTATTGTAATTGAATCCAACATTGTTCCTGTACCACAAACCCAATTGAATGGGGAATTCATTAAAATCGAACAAAGTGCCGGCAACAAAAGCTTTGCTGGGGCCCTGTACCTGCATCATCAGGGTTGGCTTTAAACGGATATTGCCATTGTCGTACACATAACCAATATGCCCCGTGATCTTTTTGGGCAACCGGCCATTATCAGGTTTCCCGTTGAAACTGATATTGGGCTCGTTCAAATGATGCACTGCACCGCCGATCATGATATTGTTCCAACTGAACACAAAGCCGGCACCCATGTCAAAATAATTCTTGTTGCTCCCGTTTACAAACAGGTCTACGCCCGATGCATCACCTGTAACACCGCTTTGATCCAACTGATCAATGAATAAAAATTCTTTGGTATTCACCCTGCTGAAAGTATATCCTGCCTGCAATGCAAGGCTTAAGAACCAATTGGAGCAATCGCTGCTGGTTCCAAAACTCCTTCCTACAACGCCCGAGATATTGGTGTTACTCAAATAACCTTTGCTGCTGTGGTTTACAGCGAACGCAAGATTAACAACATTTCGAAGGTTATCATCGTAAGCGGAATAGTCCACTGCAGCAGCTGCATACTTAAATGGTTTGTACAAATTGAACCACTGCATTTTGGTAAGGGCCGATAGCCGTACATTATTTTTCCCAGTACCGGTCAATGCAGGATTTAAATAAATCGGTGCATAATGAAACTGCGTAAACAACGCATCCTGCGCCACCAGTTTGCAACCGATGCATGCAATTAAAAATGATAAAAATATCTTTCTTTTCATGGTACTGATTTTTTACCTGAACAATGTTACCGTGCCAAATGTGTTACCGGGTTTGGGATCTAAGTTGTTGCTGTAACTCATCCCATCCCATTGCCGCCCGTTCCTGAACTTTGCGGTGATCTGCCATGCATAGGCATCCTGCGGCACCGGTGTTCCTTTAAAAGTGCCATCCCAACCGGCAACAGGACTACCGGCTGCATCCAGCTCTGATGATTGAAACAATAATTTACCCCATGCATCAAACACCTGGAAGGTATAAGAAGCCAGCCCCTTGCCCAGTGGCTTAAATGTTTTGAACTGCTGCTGCAGGCTATTGGGATAAAATGCATTCGGTACATATAAATAGCCCGGTGCACCTTGTATGGTAGCGATCTTGATGGTGGTGTCCGGACAACCGCTATTATTATCAAAAACAATCAATCGTACCTGGTAGGTGCCGGTATCTGAGTACTTATGTACAACATCCCGTGTGCTTTCAGAACTGCCGTCACCCAGGTTCCATTGATACGTATACTGGTTATTGTTAGTAGTGATATTGTCAAAACTAAATGTGTATTGAGGGATCGCAATCACCGGTGATGGATTGATGATGAAATCCGCTGCCGGTGGCACTTTTGCCAGGATAAGATTTGGCTTGATGACAGAATCCCTGCAGCCCAGTGCATTGTATGCAACCAATCTTACCGTATAGTAAGAAAGACTCGGTGGAAAGTTCTTATCCGGCTCAATGGCGGTACTTGTTGTACCATCGCTGAATGACCAGCCGTAACCGGTAGCTCCCGAAGAAAGATTGGTAAAATGTATCCTGGCGGTATCGCAGGTAACAGAATCATTCACTGAAAAATCAACCAGCGGTTTTTGAGATACATACACGTTTCGATAGGCCGTATCCTTACAAATACCATCGCTGGCCACCAGCGAGATCACATATAGCCCCTGCGTATTGTACAGGTGCGATGGACTGGTAAAAGAACTTTGCGCTGTTGCATCACCCCAGTCCCAAACATAGGAATTGGCGTTCCTGCTGTTATTGGTAGTGGCAACATTCAACACGCCGGTACAGCCCAGTGTATCACTTAAACCAAATGCGGCTATTGGTTTTATCCTGGATGTAAAACCAAGTTCTAAGGTATCTGGCTGGCAACCAAAGCCATTGTCTGCGATCAGCCGCAAAGTGTAAGCAGTCAGCGCCTGCGTGATGATGATGGAAGGATTGGCGGCGGTATCAACCAACAAGCCATTTAAATACCATTGATAGCTGGTTGCATATTGTGATGCATTATTAACCGGTAATACAAATGGCACACACTGGTTGGTATTGTTCAAACTGAACTGTGCTGTTGCAGTTGGATTCATCTGTAATGTACCAACAGCAGTATCGCTGCAACCCACGGAATTGGTAGCGATCAATTGCGTTGTAAAAACTCTGGGCAATAGAATATTCGGTGCCGAAAAATATTGATAGGTAAAATTGCCATTTGTTCCTTTCAACGCACCGTCTACCAGCCAGCGGTAAGTTAACGGACCAAAGTCATTGAAGCTGGTAGTATTTTGGTATGTAACAGTGGTATCCGTTTTGCAAACAGCAAGGGCATCCGGTGTAAACGATGCAATCGGCGTACCCCTCACTACAATTGTTTTGATGGTACTGTCTGTACAACCAATGGAATTTACGGCCAGCATTTTTACAGTGAATGTGCCAGGCTTATTGAATGTGTAGGCAACATTCACGCCATTGAACACCATCACCGAAGGCGTAACGGTAGTATCTGTAATGTACCAGGTAACCGCTTCATTGATGATGCCGGGAGCCGTTGCATTCAGAGTGAAGGGAGCACAGTTGATGTTGGTGATATTTGATTGAACAGTTACATCCGGTTTTATCAATACTGTTATGCGCTGCACAAAAGTATCAAAACACACCAGCCCGTTGTTATTGGTTCTTTCTGCCCTCACTACAATATCATAGCTACCCGCTGCATTGTACACATGCACCGGTTCGAACCCTGAGCTGCTTTGTCCATCTCCCCAAAACCAACGGTAATTATTCGCATTTTGTGTTGTGTTGCTCACTTTGATGGTATCACCCAGGCAGTACACCGCCGCATTGGTCGTGAACGCGGCAAGCGGCTTTGCATATACGGTTACCTGTTTGTAAATAGTGGTATCACTGCAGCCATTGGTCATGTTGATGGTAACAGTAAATGTTCCGGCAGTATTAAAAGTGTGAGTAACAACCGTCTGCACATTATTGGTGACATCGTTTGGACTGCCATCACCATAATCCCATGTAAAGCTGGAAGCACCAGTGGTAGCATTTACAAAAGAAACAATGTGCGGCGTACATCCAAATAACTCACTGGCACTAACGGTAACCTGTGGCCGAATAATATTGGGTGCCACCCTCACATTGATAACCTGCGTATCGCTGGCACATTCGTTCACTGCGATCAACCTGATAGGGAATGTATCTACCGTGTTGCCGATATTGTAAGTATAATTGAAGGAGCCGTTGCTGAATGTAGTATCCCTGTCACCGTTGCCAAAATCCCAGTAATAGGTATTGGGTGTGCCCAGCGAATTATTGGTGACTACGATATGGAAGGGGGAGCAGCCCGCAGTGGTATCGAGTGCAAACCTTGCTTTGGGATTACTCCTTATTTTAATACTATCCAAATGAATGGTGGTATCACAACCGTTGTAAGCTTTCAGGCTTACCAGGTAAACTGTATCACGGTACTCCGGACTTTGAACAAATGTAACCGGGGCAGGCTGCGCCAATGTACTGTTGATGCCGTTACCAAAATCCCAGGAAAACTGAATGCCCGGGTTGACGATATTGGAGGTATTGGTAAAATTAACCGTTAACGGACCGCATCCGCCGGCAGTATCTTTTGTGAAGTTTGCTACGGCAGTTCTCACCGTCACAAACTGTAATTGCATTGAATCTTTTTTACAACCAAACTGGCTGGCGGTTACGAGTTTTATGATCACTGTATCACCAGGACTGTTCATGCTGTAACCTGCAAATGTTCCATTGCTGCTGCTGCCGATGAATGCATCATCTGAATACCAGGAGTAGGTGCCATTGCTGTCGGGGAGATGGGTTACGTTGATGACGGTATTTAAATCGAATACTGCACATTTTACAGAATCGGTGGCCGTAAATACCGCTGCTGAATTAGGGTGAACAATTATTTTTACGACATTGCTCACATCTGTACAATTACCACTTGTTACATTTCTCCTGAAATAATGAACACCGGCCGCAGTATAAACAGGCGGTTGATAATTCCGGGTACTTGCAACTGCAGTCCAAACCACCGAATCGATACCTGTTTCCCATCTATAAGCATAACTGTTATCACCGCCAGCAGGCAAGGCACCATTTAAATTGGCTACCGAAGTATTTACGCATACCTCCTGTGTTGAACTCACCAGGTTGTTGGAAATGGCCGGGTTCACCGTTATACAAATTGCGTTACTGGTAACTTCACAGTTGTTGTTCGTTTTCACTTTCCTGCGATAGCAGGTATTAGCAGATGGACTAACCGACAATGTTTCCGTATTGGCGCCCGGAACCGGCGTCCAGTTGTTTTGCCCCTGTGGTGTTGACTCCCAATCATAAGTGTACAAAGCAGGAATGCTATCTGATCTTCCCCCTGATAAACTATTGGTATAGATCAATGCTGTTTGTCCATTACAAATGATCGTATCATTCTTTATCGTATTTACGATCGGTGAAAACACATCTATAATAACATTGGATGTTGTCGGCGGACAGGGCGCTTGTCCTGTTATCTGCCATTCAAAAATATAGGTACGGCCTGCAAGCAATCCTGTAACAGCAGTATTATTTTGAGCAGCATTGGCAATGATTGCGGCAGGCCCACTCAGTTGCCGCCAAGCGCCGGTTGCGTTTACAGATGCTGCGTTGCCAGCAAGTGTTGCTGAGGTAACGTTGCACAATACCTGGTCAGGTCCGGCGTCTGCTATCACAGCACCTGGTATAACGGTTACAGTTAGGGTTGAATCTTTAAAGCACCCATTTAATGTGCCTCTTATTGAATAAGTAGTTGTACCGGTTGGATTGGCCGTAACCGGGCTGCCGGTAGCAGCACTCAATGTTGCAGCCGGCGACCAGTCATAGCTGCCTGCACCAATTGCCGTAAGTGTTGACGCGGTTCCATTACAAATACTTGCCGGGCTTGCTGATAAAACCAGTACCGGTCTTGGTTTCACCAATATGTTTACAGCAGGTGTAATATTTGTTCTTATACAGCCATTATTATCTGTCAACTGGATCAACTGAACGGAATAATTTCCTGCAGCACTTTCCGCTGCTATCACCTGGATATTTGCAGGTCCATTGGTATTGATTGTTTGCCTGATGGTATCTGTTGTTCCGCCCGGTTTTGTAACCACCAATACAACATTGAAAGGAGCGGAACCTGTTGTAGCAGCAAATGAAACAGCGGCGGCATCATACACACAAATCGCTGAAGGGTTGGCTGTAACAGCAGCGACAGGTTTTGGGTTAATGGTAACCGTTACTACATTGGAACTGGCATCGCAGTTGGCAGCATCCAGCTCTCTTTTAAAATAAGTAGTTGCTGTTAAAGCACCGGGTTGATAATCCTGCGATGCAGCTCCGCTGATACTGGTCCAGCTAACATTGTCCAGTGAACTATACCATTGATAATTATAATTGCCGCCACCACCAACAGGTAATTGTCCTGTGAGCAAAGCCGGCGTACTTGCTTCGCAGATGGTTTGACTCGCTGCGATGTTAAAGTTGGATAAGGCATCCTGCACCTTTATTTGTATGATATTGGAAGTGTCACTGCATGGAGCACTTGCCACAACCAGCCTGTACCAAATAGTATCATTCAATACCGGCGGCGAAAATGAACTTCCTGTTTGGCCGGGAATATTCACCCAAGGGTAAGATCCCGTTAATGAACTTTGCCATTGATAATTATACAAACCGCTGCCGCCGCTGATGGTGCCGCCAGTAAGCGCAGTGGGCGCTGTACCTGCACAAATACTTTGGTTGGCACTGATAATATTTCCACTAATTCCGGGGTTGACAGTGACATCAATTTGCGAAGCGTCACTGCGGCAGTTGGCATTATTTGTTTGTGTTACATAATAAGATTTGGTGCCCTGAACAGCAGTAACGGGCGTTGGCGCTGTTGCACTTCCCCCCGTTAAGGAAGAATTATTGTACCATATTAATGTATTCCCTGCATCGCCTGTGGCTGTTAGAGCTATAGGAGTTTCATTCAAACAATAAGTAACCGGTGAACTTACCAATGGTGCTGATGGTTTCGGGTTAACCGTTATGGTGAATGTATCGGGAACGCCTTTACAATTAGCGCTTACAACCGGTGTAACAATAATGGTAGCTGTAACCGCTGTAATGCCTGTATTGATTGCAGTGAATGCAGCGATATTTCCGGTACCAGCTGATGCTAACCCGATTGAAGTATTGTTGTTTGTCCACTCATAGGTTGGTGTACCAACAGTACTGCTGAACGCAATAGAGTTTGTATTAAGTCCGCCGCAAAGCGACTGGTCTCCTGTAGGATTGATATTGGGTGCAACAGAAACGATCACCGATTCATTTGCTACTGTACTGCCGCATTCATTCGACACAGATAAACTCACCGGGTGTGTACCTGGTGTTGTAAATGTAACTGTTGGCGTGGCGGTATTATCTGTTGAAGGATTGGCATCAGTAAAAGTCCAGGCGTAACCCAATGTACCGGTGCCGCAATTGGTAACGGTGGCTGTTGGAGAAATGGTTACAGTACCACAGGGATAGGATGGAATATTGATGCTTGCTGTAGGAGGTTTCTTAACAGTTACGGTTTTGCTGGAAGTAAAAGTTCCGCAGGCGTTGGTTACGTTTTGTGTGATGGTGTAAGTGCCTGCACTGTCAAATTGTATTGAAGGATTGGCAGAGGTATCGGTAGTGCCATTGGTAAAAACAAAACCCTGTGATGTGCCACAGAAGGCAGATGTGTAAGTGATGACCCATTTGTACCTGGGGTTTTGACAGCTATTTGCAATTGTGGTTGTATTTGTAATATTTACATTGAAGGGCCGACATCCACTTACTCCGTCAAGTACAAATAGTGGATTGGGAACGCCTTCAATGCAGACAGGTAAGCTGTAATTCGATGTATCACAAGTATTTTGAGCTAACAACTTTACGGTATAATTTCCAGGACTACTATAAGTGTGTGTTTGACTAGCATTTGTAAAAACTGTAACTAAAGGTGAATTATCCCCAAAATCCCATGTGTATGTTGCACTGACACTACAACTATTATTGTATCCCAATAAAGTCGTATTCGTAAAAGTTATCAATGAATTTACACATGCAGGATTGGGTGTAACTGTAAATTTCGCAATTGGTTTAGTATACACTCTTATAGGTGAGAATTGACCATCACTAGTGTCACAGCCGTTGATAGCTAATATTTTAAATGTAAACTTAGTTCCCGGTGATTGGCAAGACGTTGCACTATACGTATGACAAACAGAGTCTGGAGGTGGATGTACGAATGATAATACTGGGGAACCATCGCCAAAATCAGCAGTATAAATTGTAGATGAATGATTAGCCGCAAAATTATTTATCGGAAAGCAAATTGTAAGTGGTCCGCATCCTTGAGTGTTTGCTGGGATTCCTGCTCCGATTCTTGGGTTTGTGATGTTTAAAACATTATAAGTTTTTGAATTAACACATCCATTTGTTCCTGTCACAGAATAAATCAAAGAATAAATACCGGTTTGATAAATATGTGGTTCATTTAATGGAGGAGTCGAACTGTTATAATTTGCACTAGCGTCACCCCAACTAATTTCATAATTATTATTAGTGATTGGTGTTGAATTGTTTGAAACATTTAGCGAAACACTTCCAATATTTCCACAAAAACGAAAATTATTTAATTCAATTAATTCTGGATCTGGCTTCTGCTTTATTCTGAAATTTTGAAATGCCGTTTGTACAGTACAGCCTGCTGCTGTAGTTGCTGTTACTCTTATAGAATAAGTGAAAGTCCCATTTCCGATTGCATTTGCATCATTAAAAATATGATTTACAGAATTCCCGGTTGTAGTTGTTCCGTCACCAAAATCCCATGTATAAGTAACACCAGGTTGAACTGTACCTACCGCAAAATTGAAGTTTGCCGAGCCGCATTGGTCTACTCCGGGAATTGTAAATGTCGGTGTGATGGGTAGAGGATTCACAGTAACTGTAACCGGACCAATAGTTGTATCAGTGAGCGCTCCACGAGACAGTCTAACTTTATAACTTCCCGATGCAGTAACATTATAACTAGCAGTTGTTGCACCACCAATATCCGTGGTACCATTTATCCATTGGTAGCCTGTTCCACCACTTGTGTTTAGAGTCACACTTCCCGGTGCACAAAATGTTGTTGGCCCCGAAGCCGTAATCATTTGCCCGAAACCTGCAACCGATATCAACAATAAATAAAACAATATAAAATTTGTCCGCATAAGCTTTGGTTAAGGATTATTTATTTATCCATTGCAAACCTGCAAGAATAAATAATTAAACACACTGATTTAGTACCCTGCAAAGGGTATTCGTAGTTATATAGTGGGATAAACAGGGCGGAAATTAAGGTTGGTTCTCTTGATATTTTATTTTAAAGGCTGGCAGCGATAAAAATAGGTATTTTTTGCTATAAACCAACAGGCTGAAAATTTATATTGCCGGTTGAAGAATACGGGTCAATGATTTTCCCGGTAAGCTTTCAGCGCTTTTTTTACACTCTTGTATTGTTGTATTAATTGCATTGCCTGGCTGGCATCAACCGGTAGTTCCTGCAACAGCATGTTTACTGCACGGTTACGGAGTTTGTTATTGCTCAGTTGCATCTCCACCATTTTATTATCCTTCACTTTCCCGAGTTGTATCATGGCCGTGGTGGAGATCATGTTAAGTACCATCTTTTGGGCAGTGCCTGCTTTCATACGGGTACTCCCTGTTACAAATTCTGCGCCCGTATCCAGTTCGATTGCATGATCTGCAGCAGCAGCAATTGCACTCCCTGTATTACATACAATACAGCCGGTGGCAATTCCTTTCTGTTGAGCGGTTAGCAAGCCCCCCAATACATACGGCGTAGTGCCGGATGCTGCAATGCCAATTAAAAAATCTTTGGGAGAGATATTATACACAGACAGGTCTTTCCATGCCTGTTGCAGATCATCTTCTGCATTTTCAACAGCTTTTCGGATGGCAGTATCGCCACCGGCAATGATGCCGATCACGGCATCGCTTACACCATAAGTGGGCGGAATTTCTGAAGCATCTAAAATACCCAGCCGGCCACTGGTACCGGCTCCAATGTAAAACAGGCGGCCGCCGACTTTCATTTTTTCAACCACGACCGTAACGAGTTTTTCAATGGCAGGAATTGCCTGCTTAACAGCCATTGCCACCGAGGCATCTTCTTCATTGATGCCGGTAAGTAATTCCAGCACCGACTTTTTTTCGAGGTCGTTGTAGCGGGAAGAGGATTCAGTGGTGATAGCAGGAGACATACTTCAGCTTTATTAATAAACGAAGTAATGAAACAGAAATTATATCTGGATCAGCAGAATAGGTTAAAATCTGGGCGGACAGGGGGTACCTGTCATCTTATAATCTTCCTCGCACCTATCTTCACTCTTCACACCTTTGGGCGTTAATTTCTCCCATATAAAAGCACCTTCACCGCTGCCGGCACTGCGACTGAAACCGAGTTTACTGATGGTGGCGTCATACGATACGCCGATCCTTGCCCGGCTAACATCATTGGTGCGGTGATCAAACAGATCCAGGCTAAGGGTAACAGCAAATGCATCGCTGTTCTTAAAATCTACATTGCCCCGGTACCAGGCCCCGATACCCACCCTTGCATCTTTGTACTCACAGCCAAGGCTAAACGAATTGCTGGTGCCCTGTTTGTAAAAGATCATACTGGGTAAAAAATAACGAAACCCATCTTCATCAATATTGAGCTTGTAGCGAACGTAGCCAAACCATTTCCGGAGCAATTTGCTGTAAATATTAGAGGTGAGCGATTCATCGGGTTGGTTCAAATGTTGCGCCCCGCCACCAACCATCCAGTTGTCTTTATAGTACAATAAAAAACCGGCGGCAAAGTCTGCAAAAAACTTGTTGTTATTGAGTGGAAGATCAGCCCCTGATACGGAGCCGGGAATCACGCCGGTATTGTCGATCTGGTCGCTGAAATAAAGTTTATTGTAGTTCACACTCCTGTTTCCCATGCCAGCCTGCAAACCCAGGTGCAGCCTGGCGTTGGGCAAACACAGTCCATAAGAATAAATGCCGTAGAAACTGGTCTTATTGATATAGCCTTCCTTTGAATTCAATAAGAGCAGGCCAAGCCCTCCATGGAAACTTTTGATGTACCTGTCAACCCCCACTGCAGCATATTGCATATTGGTAGGCACATTGATAAAATGGCGTTTATAGGTTGCCGTGAAACGAAGGTCCATTTCACCCGTACCGGCGGTAGCCGGGTTCAGCGACAAAGGCGAATTGAATGCCTGAGTAAAAAAAGGATCCTGTGCCACAGCATATAACTGCAACAGCAAGATCAATGATGATAAAAATATTTTTTTCATAGCAGTATTTTAAAAGGTTTAGAGCGTTGAGATGGTTTAGAAAGTTTAAGGTATCCATAGCCTTGTGACTTTTTCAACCATTCAACATTCAACCATTCAACAATTCAACCATTCAACAATTCAACCATTCAACAATTCAACCATTCAACTTCTCAACCATTTCAACAATTACTTCACCACCGTGATGGTTCCTACTTTTTTATATTGCCCTTCACCCGGGTAGATCATACCGATCCATTCCGTTCCATTCAAAAACCGGGCATCGATGCGCCATACATATACATCCTGCTGCACCAGTTGCCCTTTGTACCTGCCATCCCAGGATTTATTGGGCGCCCCATCCTCATCTAAACTGCTGGATTCAAAGATCAGCTCATTCCAGGTAGTGAAGATTTGCAAACGATATTTTGCCAATCCCTTTCCTTTTGGTAAAAACTCCCGAAGATTGCTTTGTACACATCCCGGGCAAATGGCATTGGGAACATAGAGGTAACCAGGGAAGCCATCGATCCGGGCGATACGGATCATCGTATCTGCACAATTGGTACTGGTATCAAATACGATCAGTTGCACCGCATAATTCCCGGTATCGGTGTATTTGTGATTGATCACATTGTAAATACTGTCGAATGTACCATCGCCTAAATTCCACTGGTAAAAAAAGCGATTACTGTTAGGCGTTAGGTTGTTGAAACTAAACGTGTATTTCGGTACAGTGATCACGGCGGAAGGACTGATAAAGAAATCTGCTGCAGGCGGCACTTTGGCAATGATCAAATTGGCCCTCGTAAGTGAATCCTTACAACCCAGCCCATTATCTGCCACCAGTTTTACAGAATATGGTGTTAAGCTGGGCGCAAAACTATGCGCCGGGGCTATATCCCTACTGCCGGTGCCATCACTAAAACTCCAGGTAAAATTAGCAGCGCCGGTACTCAGGTTGATGAACTGTACCCTTGCTGTATCGCAGGTGAGCGTATCGCTTACATCAAAATCTGCAACGGGCTTTACAGATACCCTTACCAATTGGGAAGCCGTATCCCTGCACACCCCGTCACTGGCCACCAGCGAAACCAGGTATTGTCCCTGCACATTGTACAAATGGGTTGGACTGGTAAGTGTACTGGTACCAGAATTATCACCCCAGTCCCATACATAAGAATTGGCAAAAGCAGTTTGATTAAATGTGGCCACGTTCAGCACACCGGTACAGCCCAGTGAATCGCTCAACCGGAATGCCGCAGCGGGTTTTACCCGGGAGGTAAAATTGACCGTGAAGGTATCGGGTTTGCAACCATAAATATTATCGGCGATCAACGTGATAACATAAGGCGCCCTTGGCTGATCAATAAGCAATACCGGGTTGGCAGTAGTATCAGTCAATACGCCATTTACGAACCATTTATAAGAAGTGGCGTACTGTGATGCATCTGTAATATTGGCCAGGTAAGGTACACAGGCTGCCGGGTTGTTCATGGTAAACTGTGCGGTGGCCGAAGGTTTCATTTGCAGTATTGCGCTGGCAGTATCACTGCAGCCAACCGTATTACTGGCGATCATTAAAGTGGTGAAGGTTCTTGGCAAGATGGCATTGGCCGGCAATGTATAGCGGTGCGTAAAATTGCCGTTAACAGATAACTGCAGGTTGTCTACGATCCAGCGATAATTCAACGGGCCATTGTCGTTGAAAGTAGTGGTATTGATATAAGAGATGGTAGTATCCAATGTACATACCGACAGGTTGCCGGGTGTAAAAGATGCGACAGGAGTACCTCTTACTGTAAAATTAATGATGCTGCTGTCGGCACAACCCAGAGCGTTCACTGCAACAAATTTGGCAAAGAAGGTTCCCGGCTTATTAAAAGTATACTGTGCGGCAGTACCACTTACCACAATGAGTGAAGGTGTGACAGTGCTGTCATAAATATACCAGGTGGCTGTTTCATTAATGATGCCCGGCGCTGAAACATTCAGTGCAAATGGCGCACAGTTTACAACAGCCACATTTGACTGCACCCTTGTATCAGGCTTTACCAGCACATTGATAAACCTCACCGTAGTATCATAACAAACCAGTCCCGAATTGTTGATGCGTTCTGCCCTCAGGTAGATCGTGTAGTTACCGGCTACCCGGTACACATGCACGGGATTGGCACCACTGCTGCTTTGACCATCACCCCAAAACCAGGTATAACTATTCGCATTGGTGGAAGTATTATTTACTTTGATGGTATCGCCGAGGCAATAGAGAGCGGCAGATGGCGTAAATGCTGCTGATGGTTTCAGGTACACCGTAATGATCCGGGAAATAGTCGTGTCACTGCAACCGTTCGTAAGGGCCACTTTCACGTTATAAGTTCCGGAGTCGGTGTAGGTGTGGGTGATGAGCACCTGGTTGTTATTGGTAACGAGTGGTGCCGATCCATCGCCAAAATCCCAGGTATAAGTGCTGGCCCCACTGGTACTGTTCACAAAGTTGATGATATGCGGTGCACAACCAAATAACTCACTGCTGTTAATATTGATCTGCGGCCGGATAATATTGGGGGCTATCCGGATATCGATGCGCTGTGTATCGCTGCCACATTCATTTACGGCGATCATTTGTACAGGCAGTGTATCGATCAGATTACCGGTATTGTAAGTATGATTCAACGGCCCGGGAGCAAATGTGGTATCCTTATGTCCATCGCCAAAATCCCAGTAATAGGTACTGTTACTGCCGGGCGAATTGTTATTGATCTGCAGCGTAAACGGCGAGCAGCCGAAGGTAGACACTACACCAAACCTGGCTTTGGGTTTTGACTTGATCCGCACACTATCTCTCCACACGGTAGTATCACAACCATTGTATGCCTTTAACGAAACCTGGTAAGTGGTATCATTAAAGAAAGGACTGCTGTTATACGTCACGCTTCCGGGCTGCGGCAGGTTGCTCAAGGTACCGTTACCAAAATCCCAGAAAAACCGGATATTGTTAAAGTTGCTGGAAGTGTTGTTGAAAGACACTGTAACAGGACCGCAACCACCGGAAGTATCTTTTGTAAAACGGGCAACAGAGGCAGCCGCGGTAATGAACTGAACAGACTGCGTATCGGCGAGGCAACCAAAAGGACTGGTGACGATCAGTTTTATTACGGTGGTATCATCCGCTGTATTCATTGTAAAGCCCGGGAACAACCCGGTACCGTTACTGCCGATGGAAACATTATTGGCAAACCACTGGTACTGCCCGTTCCTATCGGGGTAGGTGCTAACGGTAACGACTGTACTGAGATCATAAGGAATACATCCAAGTGTTGAAGTCGCTGTAAAATCTGCATTGGCATCTTCCCTCACCGTAATTTTTACCGGGGTGCTAAAACTTCCCTGCGTGCCGGCGCAGAGCGTGGTAAATGCTACCCGGCGGTAAAAGGTGCTGGCTGTTAACACCGGCGGGCTGTAGTCGCTTGCTATTGCACCGGCGATATCCGACCAGGTCAGGCTATCGGTGCTTTGTTGCCACTGGTAGGCTGGCGTACCATCTCCACCGGTTGCTGCCTGGCCATTGATAATAGCAGGCTGCGTATTGATACAAATGGATTGGTTGGGACTGATGATATTATTGCTGATGGAGTCTTTTACAAAAACGACGATGGTATCCATTGCCGTGCAGGGACCTGAGCCAAAAGTATAGATAAGGTTGTAAGTGCCCGGAGCAGATGGCGTAAAATTGCCCGCCGCATCTACCAGTGCAGCATTAGACCAGGTACCTCCGGCAGGTGTTGCCACGAATGTAATTACTGTATTATCCTGGCAAACAGTGGTATCGTTTCCGGCACGTGCAACCGGTGGCTGTATCACATCGATGGAAGAAGTGGCGCTGCCAATTCCGCACTCATTGGTAACCGTTAGTTGTACCGGGAAACTGCCTGTTTGAGTATAAGAGATGGCACCCGGCACCGCTGCCGTGGAAGTGGATGGATTGCCATTGGTGAATACCCATGCATATTGCAACGCACTGTCTGCATAACAGGGAGAAATCGTCGCCGTAGGCGAAGCGGAGGTATTTACGCAAACACTGTTGAGCAGATCGATGGAAACTTTTGGTCTTCCCTTTACCGTAAACGTATCCGTTACAATGGCCTGTGCACAGGCTGAGCCGGAGCCAACAGCCGTTACCGTTAGTTTAACAGCATATTTGCCCGGGGCATCAAACCTTATCTCGGCATTGGTGCTGGTACTGCTGCTGCCATTGATAAAGCTGTAATTGGTAGTGCTGGTATTTCCACATCCAACCGGGTCGGTATAATCCACTGCCCATTCATAGCTTTCGCCCTGGCATAAACCAATGGGAGAAGTATTGGTAAAAACAGCGCTGCCGGTAAGGCAGGCCGATTTACTGCTCATGGTAAATGAAGCGGTGGGTGGGTTTCTTACGCAGACCGTTTGCAGGGTGCTGTCGATACCACAACGATCATTAAAAACATAGATCCTGATGGTATAGGTACCGGTAGCGGTAAAATTGAGATTGAGTGATTGGGTTCCTGTCGTCCATAAAAAACCGTTATTGGGGTTGCCGTTTAAAGAACCTGCATTGCCACCTATGATCGTCCACCCCGTGGCCGGCGAAATATCCCAAACCTGCTTGCCGGTATTTTCACAGGTAGAGTTACCGCCGCCGGTAGAAGTAACAATGCCACCATAAAGGGAAGTACTCCTCAGCGTGACGAAACTACCTGTACAAACTGTATTGCTTGGACTCACTACAAACCTTGCCCTCGGTTTACCCGATACATAAATAGGTATTACACTCACGCTCGTAAGATCGCAGGGATTTTCTATGGTGAGGAGTGCATTAAAAGAGTTGTTGAAAGAGATAACACCATTGCTGCTGGTAGTGCCACAGGAAGAATAGATGAATGTATGAATAACAGTATCTGGTGGAGGATGTACAAATACCAGCGGTGCAGTGCCGTCATTCAGTGAAACAGTATAGGTGGTACCCGGTGCATTGTTCTGGTAGCCACTGATCACAAAACCAAGCGAATCAGGTGCACAGATATTGGTGTTGCCCAGACTGTTGAAGCCTCCTGCCGGGTTAGTGCCCAAAAACACGGTGTACTTTTTTATTCCAATACAACCCGTGGGGCCGGTAACGCTAACCGTTAGTATCCTGGATCCAATGGTATAAATATGCTGGATGATATCACCTGCCGGCCAGCTGGTAAAACTGCTGTCTACACTCCCATCGCCCCAATTGATGGTATAAGTAACATTGCTGGCAATGGTGGTTGATTGACTGAGGAATTTAAAAAGATAAGTAGGCGTATTGGTGCAAACTTTAAAAGTGGCGCTGGCAGCGATATAGGTAACACCGGCATCGGCATTGCCAATGGTTGCATCGGGTATTTTGCGGATAGTGACGGGTTTGATCACGGAATCTTTACAGCCATAAAAATTGGTGGCAACCAGTTTTACGTTGAATACCTGGCTGCCGGAAGTGCCCACCGCAGTTAAAAACTGGTGCGTTGGGCTCAGTGCGCCGGAAACCGTGCCATCCTGGAACTCCCATAAATAAGTGTTTCGCAACCCTGTTGAACCATTGCTGAAAATGATCGGGATATTTCCGCATACATCATCCGGCGAAAAATTATAGGCTGCGGTAGGTTTTTGATCCGACACCCTGACAATAATGTACATGGAATCGCTGTTGAGCCCGTTAGAGATCACCTGCGTGGTGGTATCAATGCCCACGGTATTGTAAGTAATGCTCTGGGTAGCGGAATTTATACTGGTAGCCGGGGTACCCAGTTGAAAACGCCAGGCGATACTGCTGAACCCGAATGCCGTTGTTTCGTAAGTAAGCGCACTGCCCTTGCACACATTCACCGTATCGCCCTGCGCCACTGTTCTGCCGTTGACCCTCATACCGGGAAAAAGCTGGGCATGTGCCCTCACACCGCATAGTTGCAACAGAAAAGTAGCTGTTATTAAATAGCAATAAAACCTCATCAGAAAAAATTACTTGTTTGCTGCTGTATGCAGGTTGGTCCTGGTATCTTAATTTTTAAATATACAAAATTATCTGCCGTTGAAATTTGCCGGTGCTTATCTCAAACAGTGCTTTTCAGTTTAGCAATGGGGGTGGACTGGATATTGAAGATTACTTCAAACATATATACGCAGGCTGAAGTAAACAGTTTGTTTGCAGGGCAAAAAAAATGCCATCAATTGCTGATGGCATATTGTGAAGCACCAATTCGTTTTTTTATTTGGTTGAAGCCGAAAACTGAAAGCTGCAGTATCATACAATTGCCGCAACTGGTGAATAGCATTGATAAGAACATTTACTAAGTGTTTTACTGGTCAGCTTTCAGCACGCCGCATTCCCGGGCTACTTTTATAAATGCTGCAATGGCCTTATCCAGATGCTGCTGCTCATGCGCTGCACTCAGTTGTACCCTTATCCTGGCCTGGCCTTTGGCCACTACCGGGAAAAAGAACCCGATCACGTAAATGCCCTCTTCGAGTAATTTGGCCGCAAACTCCTGTGCAACCACGGCATCGTATAACATAATGGGAACGATCGGGTGTTCCCCGGGCTTGATGTCAAAACCAGCAGCTGTCATTTTTTCCCTGAAATAAGCTGTATTAAATGCAAGCTTGTCCCGTAACTCGGTTGTTTCGCTCAGCATATCCAGCACGGCAATAGAAGCTCCTGCAATGCCCGGTGCAAGTGTGTTGGAGAAGAGGTAGGGCCTGCTTCGCTGCCGCAGCATTTCAATGATCTCTTTTCGGCCACTCGTAAAGCCGCCACTGGCGCCACCCAATGCCTTGCCCAGGGTACCGGTGATGATATCGATCCTGCCCATTACGCCACGGTATTCGTGGGTACCCCGGCCCGTTTTTCCCAAAAAGCCGGATGAATGACACTCGTCGATCATTACAATGGCATCATATTGATCTGCCAGGTCGCATATCTTATCCAACTGCGCAATAGTGCCGTCCATACTGAAAGAGCCGTCTGTAACGATGATGCGGCTACGGGCGGAGGCGGCTTCTTTGAGTTTTGCTTCCAGGTCGTTCATGTTATTGTGCTCGTACCGGTAACGGCTGGCCTTGCACAATCTCACTCCGTCTATGATACTGGCATGGTTCAATGCATCGCTGATGATGGCATCCTGTTCATTAAACAGGGGTTCAAATACGCCCCCGTTGGCGTCAAATGCAGCCGCATACAGGATGGTATCTTCTGTACCCAAAAAATCAGCGATCTTTTTCTCCAGTTCCTTGTGTATATCCTGCGTACCGCAGATAAAACGAACACTGCTGAGGCCATAACCCCGCTCATCGATCGACCGGCGGGCAGCTTCCAGCACCCGTGGATGGGAAGAGAGTCCCAGGTAATTATTGGCACAAAAGTTCAGCACTTTTTTACCTCCCACGATGATCTCTGCACCTTGCGGACTACTGATCACCCTTTCTGTTTTGATGAGACCGGCGGCAGCGATCTCCTGCAATTCGGTGCCGATGCGCTGTACAAAATTTGTATTCATATAAAGCAATTGATATTTACAAAAGTATGCAGCGAAACGCTCATTTTTCTTCTCCTGATATTTTAATTTTAACATTTGAAGGGTGCAGGTGTAACCTTTTGCAATTATTTTCGTTTTACCAAACATTATAAGCTAACTGATATGATAAAACGTTCCGCTATATTGCTCATGATACTTGCTGTAAGCTCATTCAGTTTGCTCATATTTACTTCCTATAGTTCTGCCGCCTCTTCCAGCCAGGGCCCTGCCGCTAAAACACCGGTAAAATGCAGCGGTGGCTGCAACAAAACAAAGGTGCCGGTACAGTGGAATATCGTTTCCCCCACTATGTTCCAGACCGAAAGCTGATTTATTTTATTTTGCTGTAACTTTTTGCTCCAACAGCCGTATTAATTATACTGACCAGCTTTGAGAAACTAATCGCCAGGCAACTGTATGACCGATAAAGAGTATAACCATTGTGTAAACCTGTATGCAGATAATGTGTACCGCTTTATCCTTAAGAATTTAAGGCATGAAGAGGATGCAAAAGATGTGGTGCAGGGTGCATTTGAAAAATTATGGATCAACAGGGAGACGGTGCTGAACGAAAAATGTAAAAGCTTTTTATTTACCGTGGCCTACAACCAGATGATCGATCATATAAGAAAGAACAAACGGGTTGTATTAAAAGAGACCTTTACTGAAGGTACCCGGGTAACCAACCGACAGCAACATGATTCAAAAAGATTGCTGCAGGATGCACTGAACCGGTTAAGTGAACTGCAAAGGAGCCTGGTGATGCTGAAGGATTATGAAGGTTATAGTTATGAAGAAATAGGACAGATAACAGGGTTGAACGAAAGCCAGGTGAAAGTGTACCTGCACAGGGCAAGATTGCAACTGCGGGAATACATCGTGAAGCCGGAGAATATTATTTAGAAGATGGTTCATATTTCATAGGGATACATGAACTGTCGCCATCAACTATGAACCACCAACAATGAATTATTAAAAATGAACATCAACAGAAATAATTACGAAGAATATTTTTTGCTGTATGCAGACAATGAGTTGTGTGCTGCGGATAAGGATATCGTAGCTGCTTTTGTTGCAGACAATCCCGACCTGAAAGAAGAATTGCAAATGCTGCTGCAAACAATTACCACAGCAGATGATATTGTTTATTCAGATAAAGACAGCTTACTGAAACCTGCACTGCCGGAAGCTGAAATAGAGGAGCAATTATTGCTCCTGCTGGATAATGAATTAACAGGCAAAGAAAAACAGCAGGTTATTTCACTCACCCGGGATCAGGAGCCGGTTAAGCAGGAATGGCTGTTATTGCAACAAACAAAACTCCCTGAAGAGGTCATTGTTTTCGAAGACAAGCATTTGCTGTACAGGGAAGAAGCCAAGGAGCCCAAAATAATTCCTTTCAGGTGGTGGCAGATGGCAGCAGCAGCCATGCTGATCGGTGCCGGGTTATGGGGCACTGTTAGTTATCTTAACCGTAGCGGCGGCACTGGTACTGAAAGTAACACTGCAGTAAATACGCCGGCTACAAAACCTTCGTCCACTAATGGTTTACCTGCCGTTACTACGATTGATACTACCAGCGCTTCTTCCACGATCAATCAACAACCTGCTGTTGTTGCAGCAACCGTACCTTCAAAGAATGAGCCTTCCACATCAGCAGCAATTGTTGCCAATAAAAAACAGCCGCAAATAAAGCGTGAAGGGGAACCCCGCAATGTTGTTGCGTTACAGCCAGTGAACAATAACAGTATACCTGGCGGTAGTTTGCAAAAAATTAACACGATCGAGAGTAACAAAATAGTTGCAACGACCGTAGAACCGAGTACAAAGATTGAATTACCAGATCATTTCAACATTCCCAAAAATGAATATGCTATCAATACTGCTGCAGTTGAAAATGACGACATGAGCTTTGATGAGGAAGAACAGGATGACAAACCAAAGAAAACAAAGCTGGGTGGATTTTTTAAAAAAATGAAAAGAACCTTTGAACGTAAAACAAAAATAAGAACCGGCAGCGGTGAGGATGTTAAGATCGCCAATATGTCTTTTGCCATGCATTGATCTTCCTAATTGATACGACTGCCCCATCATCAATCAAAAAAAAAATTAAATGAAACAGCTATTTACATTAATGGCCCTGCTATCTTATTGCCTGGCCTCAGCCCAAACCGGTAAAGACAGCATCCGTGTTGGCAACATGATCATCGTTACCAAAGACGAAAAAAAATCGGCTACCGAAAATGAAGTATTCGCCCGGGTGCAAAAAGATACTACCACGGGCAGTAAGCAAAACGACAGCATCAAAATTGGCAATATCATTATTATTACCAATGGCGAAAAGAAAGGAGACAACAGGAAGGAAAATGATGACAACTACAACAAAAGACACCGGAATAAATCATCCAATGTTAGCACCAACTGGTTTATCCTTGACATCGGCTTTTCAAACTATGTGAACAAGACCAGCAATTACAGCGCTGGGGGCTACCTCTTTAACAGGGCAGGCGCCGCTCCACTGGGCGAAAGTGATTTTGACCTGAATGCAGGTAAAAGTATCAACGTAAATATCTGGTTCTTCATGCAACGGCTCAACCTCATTGATCATCATGTTCATTTGAAATATGGGCTGGGGCTGGAATTGAACAATTACCGCTATAAATCTGATATCAGTTATTTAAAACAAAATCCTTTTGTAACTGGTGTGGCGCCGGCCCCCGTGATCATCCGGGATAGCATTTCCTTTTCAAAAAATAAACTGGCAGCAGATTATATGACAGTGCCGGTAATGCTTAACTTTTCCACCAACTCTTACAGCCAAAATAAAGGCTTCAGCCTGAGCGCAGGAATTAGCGCCGGCTACTTGTACAGCCAGCGGAACAAGCAGGTGAGCAGTTCAAGAGGTACACAAAAAACGCATGATATCGGGCTGGAACAATTCAAAATTTCTTATGTAGCTGAAGTTGGCCTTGGCCCGGTAAGGCTGTATGGCTCTTACGCTCCCAATAGCTTTTATAAAAAAGGACTGGATATGCGGCCTTATACCCTGGGCATAAGGCTGAGTAACTGGTAAACGATCCTGTAAAGTATAGCCATGAAGATGAAAGCGTCCATTGCTTTCATCTTTTTTTATATGAATATTTTATTTCACATTAAATTTTGTTAACTGTTTTTCAGAAAATTCAAAATATTTTTGGCTGGCACAACGTTTGTTTTGTGGTATTCCATAATTTTCAACATGAAAAAAACTGTTTTGTATCCAGCCGCTCTCTTCTTTTCATTGTTTGCAACAATGGCATTTATGCCCCCTGGCAAACTGAAAAACAATAAGCGCTCTGCAAAAAAATCTGCTACAGCAAAAAAGCACAAACCCGTTTTGCCGGCTGTTGATGAAAACCCCTACTATATTATTGTTGATAAAAGCGACTACGAATTGAAAGTGTATGATGAAGATGGCTGGTATGCTACCTACCCCATCGTTTTTGGCAGCAAAGACCTGGGTGATAAAATGAAAGAGGGAGATAAAAAAACACCCAACGGAAAATTCAAGATCATTCTCAAAAAAATTCATGATAAATGGGGACCAGAGTTACTGCTCGACTACCCCACCCCTGAAAATGTAGAAGCCTTTAAGCTAAGAAAGCAAAAAGGCATCATTCCAAAAACGGCCAGGATCGGCAGTGGTATTGCCATCCACGCTACAAGGCCCGAAGAAGAATGGACCATTGATAATTTTTACAACTGGACGGATGGCTGCGTATCAGTGAAGTACACTGAAATGAAAGACCTGTACAGCTATATCCCGGTGGGCACACCCGTTACCATTCAACCATAATTTATCCTGTAAAGATCAAACTGCCATCTCCGTAACTTAAAAAACGGAAATCATTTTCCATTGCATAAGCATAAATGTCTTTCCATTTTTCATTGACCGAAGCAGCTACCAGTAAAAGCAGGGTAGACTGGGGCTGATGAAAATTGGTAATGATGGCTTTGGCCACTTTGTAGCGATAACCAGGGGCTATTAATATCCGGGTATGGCTGAGCAGGCGATCCAGCCCATTTCGGCTCATCCAGCGCAGCAGGGAATCAAGCGATGCTGCCAGGCTGCAGGATACATCTGCCAGCGGCGTTTCATACACTTCCCATTGCTGAATAGCAAGGGCATCGAGGCTCAATGAAGGTTGCAGGATCGTTTTTACACCCATCCAGTACAGGGTTTCAATGGTACGGAGGGAAGTGGTACCCACCGCAATGATCGTATTACCTGCATTTTGAAGCAGCAACTCAATGGTTTCCCTGTTCACATCGATCCACTCGCTGTGCATCTCATGCTGCTCCATCAGGGATGCTTTTACCGGTTTAAAAGTACCGGCACCCACATGAAGTGTTACAAAGGCTTTGCTGATATTTTTTTCTTCGAAGCTTTTAAAAACATGGTCTGTAAAATGCAGCCCGGCTGTTGGTGCAGCCACACTACCATCCTGCTCCGCATAAATGGTTTGATAACGCTCCTTATCAGTCAACTCCGCTTTTCGTTTGATATAGGGCGGCAGTGGCATATCACCCGCCAGTGCCAGCACTTCGGCAAAAGTATAGTGGGCTGGCTCCCAGGAAAGTTCTACCACATAGGCATCGCTGAGTTTTTCCAGCAGGGTTGCTTTAACTTCCACCGTTTCATTTCCTGTATTGAATTGTTTGCTCAATGCCCCGCCCTTCCATTTGCTTGCCCCACCGATCATACACTTCCAGCGCACACGCTGCTGCCGGCTCATAATGGTACTGAACTCATGAATGCCTTCGCCATAAGGTTCCAGGCAAAATATCTCTATCACACCGCCGGTGGGCTTTTGAAACAATATCCGGGCCTGGATCACTTTGGTATTATTAAATACCAGGAGACTGCCGGCTGGTATATGTGTTGCAATATTCCTGTAAACATCTTCCGTTATTTGCCCGCTTTTGTATACCAATAGTTTGGAAGCATCCCGTTCTGTCAATGGAAAGGCAGCAATTTTTTCTTCGGGCAACTGATAGGTAAAATCGAGAATGGAAATATTCCTGGGGTGCATGATTGATCTTATTGATTCAAAAAACTGTTCACTGTTGCCATCCATTTATCCTGTTCCTTATCATGTAAAGATTCATGGCCCGCTGTTTCATATACTACCAGTTGCTTTTTACCGGCCAGGTTTTTAAAAATGGCATCTGTTTCCTCCTGTTTTACCCGGGGATCGTTTTTACCCCATTGCAATAAGGTGGGCACGGTTATCTTTTTGACAAACTCCGATGGCTGCATATTAAATGCCCAAAAGCCATGTTCCGTACCGCCCCAAAAAGTAATAAAACCAGCCAGCGGCTCACCGGGCAGTCCCATCATTTTTATTCGCCCTTCTGCCGCCTGCAAAATAGATGCAAAGGGCATTTCTAGAATTATTTTTGAAGGCTGCAGGTCGGCATAATCATTCATCGCTTTGCTGAGGGTTGCCGCTCCCATGGAAATGCCCCAGAGTATGATGTTCTTTTCTCCTTTGCTTTTAATAAGATCATACGCCAGCTTTACATCTTCGGCCTCGTAATACCCAATGGTAGTAGTGTTTCCACCACTGTTGCCATGCGCCCTGAAATCAAGTAAAAAAGTATGATAACCCAATTTTCTAAAAGCAGCACTTTCATGCAACACGGAAGATTTTTTGCTGCCATGCCCGTGAAACAACAGCACCGTTCCTTTTGCAATACCATTGGTTTTTATGTACCACCCGTCGAGGGTGATGCCATCTTTTGTTTGGAGCGATACTTTTTCAAAGGCGGTGTCGGGTTCTTTATTTTTTTGCTTGGCCGCATTGATACCGAAAAGAATATCCTTTGTGATATCCCATTTCGTTTTTTCGGAAGCCTTTTTAACGGACGCATCGCCGGCGTCATAAAAATGCGTGAACTTATACGCATGAAATGCGGTAACGATATTGATGAGCACAAACAACAATACCACAATACGCAGCGTAATCCTGGTTAATTTTTTCATTGAGCCTGCATTTTGAGAAAGATTGGGAAGCAATGTAGCGGTTTCCCGTAAAACAAGATGCTTATTTTACAGCAAAACTAAAAACCCGGCGGAATTTGGCCTTTATTTTTTCCACCCCGTAAAGCAGTTCCTCATTGGAATAGAACATGCCGTACTGCAATACAAATATCATCGACATGGTGTACACCATCAGGAAGGAATAGATACCCAGGTGCATTAAAAAACAGGTAAACAGAATTGGGTTGCGGTATTTTTTATAAAACACCAGTACCGGGAAACAGAGTTCCAGCAGCAGAGTGCCATAGTTGATGACGTAGAGAAAAAATGCAGGGAACTCAACATATTTTCCCCCGGCGGCAAATACTGAATACCGTTCGTCGTTCAAAAAATAATGCAGGGCAGTGCCGTTTTGCCAGTAAGGGTTGAGTACTTTAAAAAAGCCGGCGAAAAAATAAGCAAAGCAAAGGTTAATAATAATGCACCATGCCGCAAGGTTACTAAGGAGGTTGTATAATTTTTCTACAGGTTCACGCAGGGGTTTTCTTTTAAAAAGCGTAAAACAGGAGAAACTGTTGGCAAAGGAAAGATAGAGCAATAACAGGGTCGACATTACATCGCCACCATTGGTGATGCGGTCGTCCAGGTCATTGAGCAGGGTAAAACCCAGGAACACACCAAGCGAAACCAAATTTCTGCCGATGCCCAGTATATTCAATATTAACAGCACAATGCAGGCATAGATCAATATCATATAATGGGCTCTCAGCCACACAGGGTCAATGTGCAGGAAATACAGGGAACTGGATGCCTTTACCTGCAGGAAACTGTTGTTGCTGTAAAATATTTCGATACCGGGCCAGCGCAGCAGCAGCAACATCAGGAACCAGGAGCTTACGGCCACCCTTAAAAAAGCAAGATAAAATGCTTTTTCATTGGTTTGCTGAAAACGGAATATGACCTGGTTGATACTAAACAACTGCTAAAAAGATTTGAATGATGAAATAAAAAGCGTTTGCAGGTTACCGGTAGCTACCGACCCCGCTGCAGGCTTGGCCGGAGGAATGAACTTATGCACCAGTACCAGCTGGAATTCTTTCCCGGTTGTATCTTTCTTCAATTCCCGCATTACATACCTGCCATAATTTTCCAGGTTCTGCAATGGCTGCCGCTGCACGCTGTCTGCGATTACCAGCGCATTGCTCTGCCGCATATAAAAACTATCCTGTCTTCCGGGGAACTGCGCTTTCAGTTTTTTCTGTTCCCTTACCAGCTGCGTTTCCATATCGTTGAGCATCCAGTACAGCAACTGGTCGAACCCATCATAAAAATCATTAAAGGGCGCCGCCTTTCTCTTACGGGCAATACTGAACTGTACCAAATGAACGGTGTCGGTAACAGCAGGATTGTTTTTGTCTCTCACAACAAGCTCTACCTCCCGGTTGTAAAAAGTAGAATAGGCAAACAGGCGCCATGTTTGTTTACAGAATGCCTGGTAAAGACCTGCCTGCTTTGGTGTTACCTGGTAAACAGTTTTATTGAAAAATAAAAAACCCAATGTAAACAGCCAGTAATAGATAAAGCCGGCCGCAAGGCAGTAAGAAAGCCATTTGTAAGCAAGGGAATATTTCGCCGGTCGCTGTGGGTTCATGGTTTTCAAAGGTATCAATTAATAAAAATCATTCCCTATTTATGATGAAAATCATGCAACAGGCAGGCAAAATCTTTTGATAAAAGGAAAATCATGTTAAATAAGTTGTGGCCGGCAAATATTCCAGCCGATCCCTACCTATATTTACCCTTCATTTTAAAAACCCCAACCATTTGTTTATGAAAAAAAACCTGGTACTGCTGGCAGCATTGCTGCTGCACATAGCGGTAATGGCCCAAACAGTTAAACCAAAGGCAGCAGCGGCTGCAGCCCCATCTTCAAAGTATGAATGGAAAACCGCCAGCTCCGGCGGATACACTTATAAGTATGTAAGCAACGACCCGGTGAAGGCCCGGTTCTACACACTTAAAAATGGATTGACCGTGATTTTAAGTGCCACCAATAAAGATCCCCGTATACAATGTTATGTAGCCACCAAGGCTGGTAGTAAAACCGACCCGGCTGACCATACCGGGCTTGCACATTACCTCGAACACATGCTTTTTAAAGGCACCGACAAATACGGTTCGCTCAATTGGGAAAAAGAAAAACCAGAGCTGGATAAGATCAATGCGCTGTACGAGCAATACAATAAAACAACCGATGAAGCAGCACGCAAAGCCATCTATCACGAGATTGATTCTGTGAGCGGCGTAGCGGCTACTTTTGCCATTGCCAATGAATATGATAAGATGATGGGCAGCATGGGAGCGCAGGGCACCAACGCCTTTACTTCCTTTGAGCAAACAGTGTACACCGATGATATACCGGCCAATGCCACCGACAAGTACCTGAAAGTGCAGGCGGAAAGATTCCGCAGCCCCGTGTTCAGGATATTTCATACCGAACTGGAGGCGGTGTATGAAGAAAAGAATAGAACGCTGGACAACGATGGCCGTAAAGTAAATGAAATGATGTTTAAAGAATTGTTTCAAAACAATAATTATGGCCGTCAAACAACCATCGGCACCATTGAGCATTTAAAAAATCCATCGTTGCAGGCCATCCGCAATTATTTCAACACCTATTATGTGCCGAACAATATGGGCGTAATCTTAAGTGGCGATTTTGATTGTGATGCCATGATCAAAAAAGTAGACGCTGCTTTTTCTTATATGCAGTCAAAACCCATTCCGGCCTATACTTTTTCTCCCGAAGTTCCCATTGCGAGCCCCATTGTAAAAGAAGTAGTGGGCCCTGATGCAGAGAGTGTTTCCATCGGCTTTCGTTTGCCCGGCAACAAGGCCAAAGATATTTTACTGGCCGACCTGGTAGGACAGATCTTAACCAATGGCAAAGCCGGTTTGATCGATCTGAACCTTGTTAAAAAACAAAAATTGCTACGGGCATCTGCCTCTGCTTATACACTCATCGATTATGGCGTGTTGTACATGCAGGGCGCCCCCACCCAGGGCCAGTCGCTCGACGAAGTAAAAACATTGATGCTCGGCGAGATCGAAAATCTTAAAAAAGGAAATTTTGATGATAACCTCATTACTTCCATCATCAACAATCAAAAGAAGAATAAGATCCTTGCAACAGAATCTTACGGATCAAGGGCCAGCGACCTGATGGATGCATTTACCAGCGAACTGGACTGGAAAGAACAGGTAGCCTATACTGACCTCCTGAGTAAACTCACCAAAAAAGACATCGTGGCATTTGCCAATAAATATTTTGGTAATAATTATGTTGCTGTGTTAAAGCGCAAAGGAGAGGACAAGAATGTTTTGAAGGTAGACAAGCCCACCATCACTGCCGTTGAAACAAACAGGGATTCACAAAGTGAATTTGTAAAGACAGTGAACGACATGCCTGCCACCGCCGTGAGCCCTGTATTTTTAGATTATAACAAAGACATCCAGAAAAGCAAACTCGGCGCTGCAGAAGTATTGTATGTTCCCAATAAAGACAACAGTATTTTCCGCCTGCGTTACCGCTATGACATGGGCACCTGGAACAATAAAAAGCTCAGCATCGCTGCGCAGTACCTGCAATTTTTAGGCACCGACAAAATGAGCGCAGAAGATATCACCAAAGAATTTTACAAAATCGCCTGCAGCTTTAACGTTGCAGCCGGCCCGGAATTTACTACAGTAACCATTGAAGGCCTGCAGGAGAATTTCGGCAAAGCGGTTGGCCTGTTTGAAAGCCTGCTGAAAAATTGCAAAGCAGATGAAGAAGCGTTGAAATCATTAAAAGCAAGGCTCTCCAAAGCAAGGGCTGATGCCAAACTGAATAAAGGTGCCATCATGAGCGGTCTTGTTTCTTACGCCAGGTTTGGAGAAAAAAATCCTTACAATTATGTATTGAGCAATGAGGAGCTCAACAATATTTCTGCAGAAGAGCTGGTGAGCATCCTTCATTCACTCAACAACTATTCGCACAGGGTATTGTATTATGGTCCGCAGCCCCTGGCCGCAATAACCACAACGCTTAAGCCACTGCACCCGATACCTGCAGCTTTTACGCCGGCAGATAAAAAGGCGGAATTCACCTACACCAACCAAACAGCCAACCAGGTATTGTTTGCTGATTACAATATGGTGCAAAGTGAGATCCGCTGGATACGCAACGCTGCTGCCTACAGTGCTGATGCAGAACCGGTGGTAGATATATTTAATAACTATTTTGGCGGCGGCATGGGAGCATTGGTATTTCAAACCATCCGGGAAAGCAAGGCACTCGCCTATTCAACTTTTGCGTTTTATGCAAAACCTGATAAAAAAGAAGATCCGTTTTATACACTGGCCTATGTGGGTTGCCAGGCAGATAAATTCAACGAGTCTATCACAGCCATGAATGAACTGCTCAATGACCTGCCGAACGTGGTGGAAAATATCAAGAGCGCCAAAATTGGTATTAAAAAAGACATCGAAACAGAACGCATTACGCAGGATGGTATCATCATGAATTACCTTGCTGCAGAACGCAAAGGCCTTACAGAAGACATCCGCAAAAAAACATATACTGCGGTTGATAAGATCGGTTACGATGAACTAAAAGCTTTTCATACTGCCAATCTCGCTTCCAAACCGTATACCTATTGTGTGGTAGCCAATGAAAAAAGGGTGACAGACGAAACCCTGAAAAAATATGGCGATGTTAAAAAGTTAAAGCTGGAAGAGATTTTCGGATATTAATTAAATCGCTTACAAGTCAATACCATGGCCCCGTTCAACCGGGGCTATTTTTTTGTCCTTACCTTACTCTATAAAGATTGCCGTCATAGAATAAAAAAATATTTTAAATCGCTTGCATATTAAATTCCTGCACTGTATTTTACTTTAAGCTATTGAGGTGATTGTAACCCAACCTTTAAAATTCACCAGGCAGGCAATATTTTAAGCTCATTCCTATCACTGTTTGCGTTCAATGCATGCAGGCTTTTCTTCCAATAACCTCCCATTTTTTATAACTCTTATTTACCACTGGTATGAACTACACAGCGTCAGCAGCTTTATTTGAAAAAGAAGACGGGTACGGAGCAGCAACTGTAAATATCAGCGCTGCAGGCAATGATATCTACGTGATCAGCGATCTGCACCTTGCGGCAGGCATTAACGCCAACGGCAATTTCGACGGCACAGAGAATTTTTTTGCTGATGCTTCTTTTGTCCGTTTCCTTGATCACCTGCAGGATAATTGCGGCAATGGAAAATCAATACTTGTTATCAATGGCGACTTCATCGATTTTTTGCGGATCACCAATATACCTTCAACTGAAAAGGAGTTTGAAACCTGGCAGGAGATATTACAGGTTACCGGCATCAGCAAATCTACAGCGGAGCTAAAAGCAAGTATTGTAAAAAAAGAAATTACCTACGGCCTTAAAACAAATCACTTTAAATCGGTATGGAAACTGCATACCTGCATTGGCGGCCATATCAAGTTGTTTGAACGGCTGGCAACCTGGATCAAAGATGGCAACCAGTTGATCATTACCAAGGGCAACCACGACCTGGAGTGGATATGGAAAGAAGTAAGGATATACCTGCAGCACTGGCTGGCCACCAATATTGCTTTCCAGCAGCAGCGGCCTGTAGAAGAAGTGATCTGCAACACCGTTATTCCACAAACATTGTTTATTGATGATGCATTGATCATCGATAAAAAAATATACATCGAACACGGGCACCGCTACGAAAACATGACCAATGTAAAGGGAGAACCTTTTGTTGCCAACGGGCAGGAACTCAACCTGCCGCTGGGTTCCTTTTTTAACCGTTACCTGATCAACCGGGTAGAACTGCTGTATCCTTATCTTGATAATGTACGGCCCACCCAAAATATTTTACTCGTTCTCTTCCGGGAGCGGTTTCCGTTTGCCATTAAAATGTTGTTTCGCTACCTGTGGCTGATGGGCCTGCTCATCCAGAAAAAAATATTCTGGCAAACAACCAAATACCTCTTTACTTTTTTGCTGATCATCGTGCTACCCGTTACCGTTACGGTGTTTGCTATCATGAACAACAGGCCCGGCCCCTCTGCTTCCGGTCACCAGTCTTTTTTGATACAGCAGGTGCTGGCTGCGGCAAAAAATCTTGGCTTTCTTTTCCTTTCTTACCTGCTGGCAAGAATTATGGTACTCGTAAAACTGCAGGGTCCTGCAAGTTTTTATGCAGACGCCGGCAAGATATTCAACAGTAATCCTGAACTCGAGATCGTTACATTCGGCCATACACACAACCCGGAACAGCTCACCGGTTCAGGCAAGTGGTATTTTAATACCGGCACCTGGACGCCGGTATATGAAAGCAGTTCTTCTGAAATAAGAATGGATAAGACCTTCACTTTTTTACAAATCTGCCGCAAAACAACCGACCCCTACAAGCCGCAATTGCTGCAACGCTGGAACGATGATGCCATGCGATATGAACTGCTGGGATTAAACGATAAAAAGTAAACATACTGTTATGAGAAGGATACCAATGTACTGCTTTTTGTTACTGCTGTTATGCCAGCAATATGGTTGCAGTGTTTTTGAAAAGGCAGGAAAAAAACTGGGTGACGGGCTTGGTCAGTCTACCAAAACAATCGGTGGCAATCTTGTAGCCGGCGCACAAGGGCAGCTAACAGATTCGCTGTTCCAGGTTAAACTGAGGCAAATGCTTGATTCTGTGATCGGCAGTTCCGGCGCAAAAGCAGCCCTCACATTGGGCAACCTGAGGGATTCATTGCTCAATGATAAATGGCGGGTATTTGTAAGACAGCTTGCCGATGAATTAACCGGCACGGCTACCAACAGCAATGTAGCGGCACTGGTAGAAACCGCTGCCGGCGAAAGCTCCAGGAAAAAACTTCGCCTGCTGGTCTCGGATCTGTTAAACACCGCATTCAGCGGAAATACCCATGCACAAATAGAAAAGATCCGGGAAGAATTACTGGGCGTGAAAATGAAAGAAAATATCGGGCTGATAAGAGATGAATTACTGAACGAAAAAACGAACATGGCCATCAAATCAATTGTCGACACGGCTATGATGACCATCGCCTACCGCATGAACCATGATGTAAAAGATGCCGTGGGAGAGAATGCTTCTTTTATACAAAAGTATGCCGGCAAGCTGTTGATGACAGCCGGCGCCATCGCACTCATCATCATATTCTTTGTATGGCGCAACCGCCAGAAATATTTGAAGCTTGTAACGCTGCTTACTTCACAGATCAACAACATACCCGATAAAAATGTATACGATGATCTCACCAACCGGATCAAAGACAGGGCAGTGCAATCCGGTGTAGAACCAACACTCCGGAAAGTGCTGGCAGAAAATGGTATACTTAACAGTCCTCCTGTTCAACAATAATTTTTTCGCTCATTGGTTATACTAAAATTCAGCAAATGAAAAATTTATCAGCAGAACTAACCCTGCAGGAAGTACGCTTAAAAATCCTGCTTCGCTTTTTTTTCTTCTTTTATATTGGCGCCATGCTGCTCTACCTGCTGCCCGCCATCACATTTATCCCGGATTTTTTGAAGCCCTTTCCATTTATCAATGATGGCGCCTTTGCCAATAATTCCACCATTAAAATGGGATTGTTTGCAGCGCTTTGTTTTATCGGCGCTGCAGATGTGCGGCGTTACCTGGTAGCGGTGGAAGCCATTATCGTGGTGATGGTGCTGGCCGTTGTATCCGGCCTGCTGCTTACATTTTTTGCCAACAACAATTACGAAATGGAAACGGGCATGGGCCATCTTACCATCCGGAAAATGGTGCTGATGTCAACTGTTTTCGATACACTCGTAAATATACTCTTCATTGCATTTTACCTGCAGGCACAAAAGGCAAGATACAAGCTGTTATTTTTTAGTCCCATGCAGTTCCGCACACTTACCGCTCTTGCAGAAGTGGTGATTGAAGGAGAGAACGAAATATTAAAACCCGGCGAGATCGCACACAATGTAGACCGGTATATGGCATCTTTCAGGGGCAAAACAAAATTCATCACCAGGCTTGCATTAACAGGAATAGAACTTTACCCGCTGGTATTTTTAAAGCCACCGGTAAGCTACATGCGGGCGCCAGACCGGAAAGCTTTTTTGATGCGGCATTTTTACCAGAATGTGGCGCTTAAGCTGGCGCCGCCTTTTATCCGTATGCTGGTGCAGGCCTCTATCCGCATGGGAAAACAACTTTGCTTTATGGGTTATTACAATGATGAAAGGGTCTTTGATTCCATCGGCTACATACCATTTTCCAAACGGGCAGACAAACAGGAGCGGTTGGATAAATTTCCGCTGCGGCCACGCAGGCAACTTTCTGTACTTAAAGAAATCGACATCAACGGTGACAGTATCACTGCGGACGTAGTGATCGTTGGTTCCGGACCGGGTGCATCCATTCTGGCAAAAGGACTGATCGAACAGGGAAGAACTGTACTGATGATAGAACGGGGCGACTACACCGATCCTTCACAATTCAGCGAAGATGAAATTGACATGGTTTCAAAACTGTATGCTGATGGTGCGCTGCAACTGGCCAGTGATTTCAGGTTCCAGGTGATACAGGGAAGTTGCGTGGGCGGTTCCAGTGTGGTGAACAATGCTGTTTGTTTTGATACGCCGGACCATGTGCTTGACCGGTGGAACGATGTAAAAGGACTGAACGCAGCGATAGACATTGACCGCTACAAAAAAAGCAACGAGAAAATCAACCGGCAGATCGGTGTAAGAAAAATGGACAACGATTTTTTAAATCCCGGCGGCAATAAATTTTTGGAAGGCTGTGAAAAAATGGGCCTGGTACAATCACCCAATGTTGCTGCAGCCGTGGCGGCAAATATTGCAGGCAGCACCGTATCAGGCGGCACCGATGGTTGCCTGGGTTGTGGCTACTGTAATATCGGTTGTGCGTTTGGAAAAAAATTATCGATGCTTGATACCGTGTTGCCGGAGATACAGGAAAAATATGGAACAGATGCACTTAAGATCATTGCAGGCTGTGAAGTGCTGCATTTGAAATCAGGTGGTTCAAACATTCGTTCGCTGACGGCGAAATTTACCAGCGGCAGAAAGATAGAAGTAAAGGCCAATACGTTTGTGGTTTCTGCCGGCGCTGTGTCATCGAGCATACTGCTGCTCAATTCCGGAATTGCGGTCGGAAAAGCAGGTAAGCATCTTTCGTTCAACATCGGCTCACCAATGAATGCCGTGTTCCCTCAACAGATCAATGCCTATGATGGTTTGCAGATATCGCATTACCTGCAAATGAATCCCGACAGGGGATATATTTTTGAAACCTGGTTTAACCCTCCGATGTTTCAAAGCACCGTAATGCCCGGCTGGTGGGATGATCATTTTAAGAACATGCACCGCTATAACAGGATGGCCTGTACCGGTGTACTGGTAGGCAGCGAATCGAACGCAGAGGTTCGGGTGGCCGGACTCACAAAAAGAGAAGTAAGGTACACTCCTACTAAAAAAGATTTTGATACGTTGCTGGATGGATTGATACTGGCCGGAGAAATTTACCTGGAGGCCGGCGCTGATCTTGTAATGCCCAATACATTTTCCTATTACGAATTCAACAACAAAACAGCATTAAAAAGATTGAAAGACCTGGTGCAGGACAACAGCGATATCACGCTGGGCACAGGTCATCCGCAGGGTGGCAATATCATGAGCGTCACCAAATCACAGGGAGTGATAGATCCTCAATTTAAAGTGTATGGTTACAACAACCTGTTTGTATGCGATGCCAGTGTATTCCCTTCCAGCCTGGGTGTAAACCCACAGGTGAGTGTGATGACGATGGCTGATTATGCCGTACCATTCATTGCTGCCAACAGGTAATGCCGCCAGTTTTAATAAATTATTTACTCAAAAAAATTAAATTATGGAAGACATACTCGGAGCTCAAAATTCCATCATTGATTATTTGATCGTGCTGCTGATCTACCTGTTGATGTTCTTATTGATCAGGTATCCGAAACCGGTAGTGGAACTGAATTTTCGCAGCAATTTTAAATTTCTTGCCATCGTTTGGATCGTATTGATGTTCACCGGCAATTACCTTTTTTATAAGCTGGGCATTATGAGTTTTTTACCCTGGCTCAATAATCTCGTTCACTGTGTAGGTTGGATCGGTCTTTGTCTTACCTGGTTGTACTATGCCAGCAATCACCGGCCCATGTGGGAGTTGTTCATTCATTTTTCTTTTACCAGTTTTATCGTGAAGATGTCGGAGCATCAATTGTTGGGAACCTGGAGCATGGATAGCTTTTTGGGGATCGACCATCCCTATGCCTATTTAACTGCCATGAGTTTGGTTGATGGATTTTACCCGTTGATCTCTAAATGGTTGTTGAACTATTTTGGAAAGAGGGGGAAATTCGGTTTGTATGTTGAACCGTGAACAATCATTTACTGATGCGCTCATAATCTTCCGGCGTATCAATGTCAACAGCGCCGAGGGCAAATGGCACGGTAGCAACATCATCGCTGTATTGCTGCACCAGCTTTTTGGCGCCGGACTGGCCCGTTAATAAAGCAAGCTGCTGAAAATATGGTTGACCGAACAAAACCGGCGTACCTGTACTTTCATTGTACACAGACGCTACGATTCCCTTGCCGGTTTGCTGTTTTGTATCCAGCAATGTGTTTAGTAAAGCAATTGAAAGATGCGGCTGATCTGCCACGATGATGATCACACTTTCTGCTGCAGGGAAATGTTGCAGCACATGGATCATTCCCTTTTGTATGGAAGTTCCCATGCCCTGTTGCCAGGATTCATTTTGAATAAAATCGATTTGCTGCGGAATTAGCATTCCTTTGAGCAGGGCATGATAACATCCTGTTACCACCAGCAGGGCTGTGTCTTCAAGCTGTCTTGCTTCATCAATGGCGTGCTGAAAAAAAGTTGTACCCTTATAAGGCAACAGCAATTTACAGGTTGTTCCTTCGCCTTTATTCATCCTTGACGAACTGCCCGCTGCCAGTAATAAGCATACATTCATACCAATTGCGGGATGGATTTTACAAGATCATGATGTTCGTGAATAAACCCGGGTTTACTCCGCAGGCTGCCGCCGCCTTTTTTCGACAGCACCGCTTTTATTTCTGCAACAACAGCAACGGCTATCTCGGCTGCTGTTTCTGCACCGATATCAAGACCAACGGGGCCATATATATTTTCTTTTTGTTCGGCAGAAACTGTGATGCCTTCTTGCGCCAGTTCATCCAGCATTTTTTCAAGTTTTGCTTTCGGACCAAGCACCCCGATATAATTGCAATTGGTGTGTAGTAAGTGACGGAGCAGGGCGATGTCATAGTTGTAATTATGGCTCATCAATACAACAACTGTGTGTTCATAAATAGGTACCTGTTGCAAGACCTCCGCAGGTTTTGCAACGATCACCTGTTTTACAGCAGGGAAACGCTTTGCATTGGCATGTGTTTTTCTTCCATCCACCACAGATACATGCCATCCCAGCAGGGAGGCTATTTGTACCAATGGAAAAACATCATTGCCGGCCCCGGCGATCACCAGGTGTACCGGTGGTTTTACCAGTTCAATAAAAGCAGTGATCTTTTTATCATCACCCATCGGATAATCTTTTACCAGGGACCGCTGCAACTCCAGTACAGTATTGATATCAGTTTGGATAGTATGTTCTGCCAGCGAATCACTGATCGCACCAAATCGTTTATTGGCTGCCGTGAGTAAACAGGTACCGGGCTGTTCGTTATTGCTGTCAAGCGAAAAAAGCGTTACCAGCACTGCGGCGCTGGTTTGCTGTACCAGTTGCTGCAGCAAGGCAATGGGATTGTGCCGTTGTGCAGTATTGACCGGCTCAAATAAAATATGTACAATGCCATTGCAACCCAGTTGTATGCCGATGTTGTTATCCTCCTCGTCCATGCTGTCGTAGGTAACGAGTTTATTCTGCTGCTGGTTGATGGCGAGCAAGGCTTTTCGCAGGGCATCTCCTTCCAGGCAGCCGCCGCTGATGGCGCCGGTAAGTTCACCGTCTTCTGTTACCAGCATCCTGGCGCCGGGCCGGCGGTACGACGAGCCCTGTACATGTACCACAGTTGCCAGTGCGGTTCTTTTACCGGCCTGCTGTGCTTTTTGAAAGGATGCTATAATGTCTTCGATTTCTGTCATGCTCGTGCTAAAAAAAGGCTGTCACAAAAGACCCATTGGTTGTCATATTGAGCTTGTCGAAATTAACAACCAATGGAAAACAAATCTGTAAACATTTCGATATGACTCAATGTGACAGATTTGTTTTCTATTGAGACAGCCCTTATCATTTTCAATCCGGTAAATACGCCCCGTTATCCATCCACAATTTAAATTGCTTTACAAATTCTTCATGGCTCAACGGTGGTTGCTTTCTTCCTTCGCCGGGATCCCATCCTGCCAGCACCAATCCGTCTTCTGCAATATGTTTCACCAGGTCTTCTTTTGTCTTGTGCCCATTGGATGACGGATCAAGTAACAGTGTCGCCAGTTCTCTCGGCGTTTTTCCTTCAAAAACCATTTTCATATCTGCCGGCGGCATATGCCAGTTGGGATTACCCGGTGGCATATTGAGCCCGGGCTGATTCTTATCTGTATGGCAGTTGGCACACTTGGAAGCATACATGCCCTTGCCCTCTTTACCACGCTTTACATTTTGTGTATGCAGCTTGCTGTCCTCCCCCACCAATGGTACATCTCCGGCAGGATGACAGTTCATGCAGCGTGGACTCATCAATACATCGTATACCGAAAGGAATGCTTTTTTTGAAACCAGGCTGTCAGCCAGAGGCCTGCTGCCGGCTACGCTGTTATCCTTAAAGGAAGAGGCTCCAACATAAACTGCGAGTGCCAGTAAAACAATACAAGCACTCTTTTTCAGTGACAGCGATGATGAAAAATTATTTGTATGCATGGCGAATGACTTTATGTTTTTTGATGATCCTTTTTGGCGGACGAAATGCCCCGGACAGGCAACTGAATTATTTGCTTGTAAAAATATTATCCTTTCAAATTGAGTTCGCCCAAAGGCAATTGCCTGATGCGTTTACCGGTAGCAGCAAATATCGCATTGGCCAGCGCAGGGGCCACCGGCGGAAAACCGGGTTCTCCAACACCACCCATCTGTTCTGTACTTTCTACAATATGCGTTTCAATCTCAGCGGGTGATTCATTCAGGCGCAATACACGGTAATCATGAAAATTGCTTTGCTCTACTTTACCATCTTTAAAAGTAATGGCACCGTATAATGCGGCAGACAATGCATAATTCACACAGCTTTCAATCTGCGCCCTCACTCCATCTGGATTTACTGCAAGGCCGCAATCAATGGCGCTGGTGAACTTGTGTACTTTTACCAGGCCATCAGCTCCGATCGATATCTCTGCCACCTGGGCACAATAACTCCTGAATGATTCATGTACTGCCACACCCTGGAAATGCCCGGCCGGCAACGGTTTTCCCCAGCCTGCTTTTGCAGCAGCCAGGTTAAGCACCCCCAGGTTACGAGCATGATCTTTTAGTAAGATGCGCCGGTATTCCACCGGGTCTTTGCCGGCGAGGTGGGCCAGTTCATCGATCATACTTTCCATTGCAAAAGCAGTATGTGTATGGCCAACCGAACGTAGCCACAAGGTAGTAATGCCAAGGACTGGCGCATGTTGACTGATATGAAAATTCGGGATCACTTTTACATACGGCGAATCTGAAATACCTTCTGCACTGCCATTGCCATCATCACCAGGCAGGGCCTGTCCTGCAATCACATGTTTCCAAAACAGCGGCATGCCTTTATCATCAATGCCCGCTTTTATCCTGTGTAAAAAAGAAGGCCTGTAATAACCACCCTGTGTATCATCTTCCCTTGTCCAGGTCATCTTGATGGTTTTACCACTTGCTTTTGCAATGTGAACGGCTTCGGAGACAAAATCGGAATCCATGGTTGCCCTTCTTCCAAAAGCGCCACCCAAAAATGTAGTAGTCACACTTACCTGCTCCGGTTTAAACCCAAGGATCTTTGCTGCGGCCGCCTGGTCGCCGCCCGGCATTTGTGTACCCGTCCAGATATCACATTTATCACCCGTAATTTTTACCGTACAATTCAAGGGTTCCATGGAAGCATGCGCCAGGTAGGGAACCGTGTAATCCGCATCAATGCTTTTAACCGCTTTGGGCATGGCCAATGCAACATCTCCTCCTTTGGCCACTTCTTTACCATCTTTTTCGGCCAGTTTTTTAAAGGCATCAACCTGTTCCGCCGAGTTAAGTGTTACTGCAGTTGAAAGATCCCATTGTATCATCAAAGCTTTTTTGCCCTGTATGGCTGCCCAGGTATTATCGGCAATAACGGCAACGCCTGTAGGTATTTGTACAACGTCCACTACCCCGGCGATCTTCTTTGCAGCAGTGGCATCAAAAGACTTTACTTTACTGCCCATCGCCGGTGCATGTGCTACCACGGCGATCTTCATGCCTTCTACTTTTACATCGATGCCAAAAACTGCTTTACCGTTTACCTTCACCGGCGCATCGAGACGCTTCATTCCTTTGCCAATATATTTCCATTGTTCTTTGCTGCGGAGGGGAATATCTGCCGGAGCAGTAAGTTTGCCGGCACTTTCGGCCAGCTCACCATAGCTCAGTTTTTTATTGCCATTGATCACAAAACCATTTTCAGTTCTGCATACTGCCGGCTGCACTTTCCATTTGTTGGCTGCTGCCTGCACCAGCAACAGCCTTGCGGTAGCACCGGCTTTGCGGTAGCGGTCAAATTCACTCCAGGTAGTGCTGGAACCACCCGTCATTTGTGCGCCCCAGGCAGTGTGAAAATATTCTTTTGCAGGTGGCGCATGTTCTACCGTAATGTTTTTCCAGTCGGCATCCAGTTCTTCTCCCAGCAACATGGCCAGTGTGGTCCAGATGCCCTGACCCATTTCGGCATGTGCCAGTAAAATTTTAATGCTGTTGTCTGACCCGATCTGCAAAAAAGCATTGGGTGCAAAGGTGGCGGCACCCGCAGGTTCAGCCAGTAATTTTCCCAGCCGGCCGGCTTTTGCCGGAACCATAAAACCGATGATGAGTCCGCCGGTCAGGCTGGCGCCTGTTTTTAAAAAATTACGGCGGCTTGTATTGGCAGTGATATTACTCATTTGATACCTCCTTCTTTTTGCAGGCGGGCTGCGGTGTGTATTGCTTTTCTTATTCTTGGATAGGTACCGCAGCGGCAGATATTGCCACTCATGGCATCATCAATATCCTGGTCGCTGGGCTCGGGATTTTCTTTTAACAGCACAGCAGCACTCATGATCTGACCCGATTGGCAGTATCCACACTGTGGAGCATCTTCTATCAACCAGGCCCTTTGTACCGGATGGCTGTTATCTGCGGAAAGCCCTTCAATGGTGGTGATCTTTTTTCCAACAGCTTTTGATACGGGTGTTACACAGGAGCGGATCGCCTCCCCATCCAGGTGAATGGTGCAGGCACCGCACTGTGCCATGCCGCAACCGTACTTGGTACCCGTGAGGCCCACCAGGTCCCGGATCACCCAAAGCAATGGCATTTCGGGTGGTGCATCTACCTGGTATTGTTGTTGATTGATCGTTAGCTGGATCATACCTGTTGATTTGGATGAATAAAAAAGGAGTATTGAAGGTTACCGCTGAAGCAACTGATTTGCGATAGAAAAATACAGCTTTAAATTTAAAATCAGCTGCTTTTAAAGGATAGTTTTTTAAATGGCAGTGGCTGTGTCAAAGATTCAGGCCGCTGAGTTTAAACGGCCTGATTGATTACTGAACCTGCCCTGCATCAAAATGACTGCGGCAGCATTTGTTGCAGCGCCCTAACATACTGTGGTTCGTTTACAACTTAGGTTTTAATTTTTCCCCTCATACTACTAAGTTTGCCGCCAATTTTGAACCGATGGAAAGCAAGACGAAGGTAAGTTTGGTATTAAGGCCACAGCAATTGTTGCAGAATGATGATATCCTGCAGGCACAGCATTTTAAAAAAACAGCAAATAGTGTTGATTATATCCTGCATGAACTCACCATACAGGAGTTGAACCAGTCCTTTGCCCCCTTGCCAAAGCTGGCAAAAGAAATACTCTCCTCTTTTAATAAGCTGCAATCCGGCAAAAGACATACGGCCATCGTAAACCGTTACAAGGCCGGCAAGGGCGGCATTGCCTTTGAAACATTTTACGAGAATGCCTTACTCAGAGAACTGCATGTGTTGTTTGAACAACTGAAACCATTTGCATCATTGGCCAAATGGCAGCACAAGATCCTGGTCAATAAAAGCAATACCAAAACGGCGCCCTGCACTTTCAGTAACTATAAACCCATCCTGCAGTTTGAGGTGGTAAAAGAAAATGAGGCGCTGCAGTTAAAAACATTGGTATCGCTGAACGACACAGCTTATTCTATTGAAGATTTTACCCGTTATCATTTTTTACTCCTTTCTGCCAACGAATATTTTTTACTCAGCCACAAGGATTTTAAAACGCTTGAATGGCTGCAGCAGGTTGACCCTTCGCAATACAGTAATGATGGGGATGCCATGGCACAGCATATACTGGCCAGGCTGGAAGAAGATTACACCGTGAACAGGAATAATTTATTCAACCAGAACATTGTAGACAGCCTCCCTGTGAACAGGATATTGCTGAGTGAGATCAGTGGCTCCTTTTTAGTACTCACGCCACAATGGGTGTACGATGGCTTTGTGGTAGAAGGCTCCTGGCAACCCACTTATGAAATCACTAAGGCAGGCGAGGCCTACAGCATACAACGCAATAAAGAAGCAGAGCAGCAGTTTTCGAAACAACTGCAACAGATGCATCCCAATTTTGCAAAGCAACTGAACGGCTACTATTATTTATCCTTTGCGGATGCGCAAAAAAAACAATGGTTCTTAAAAGCCTACCATAGTTTGCTGGAACAAAATATTCCTTTGATCGGGATGGACATGCTGCAGCATTTCCGCTACAGCAGCCACAAGGCTGAAACCATTTTTAGTGTTGTTAAGGAAAAAGACAATCAACTCACTATTGCATTTGAACTAAAATTTGGCGATGAAACGATTGGACTGAGCGATCTTCAAAAAACATTGCTGGCCAATCAAAAAGCCATTTTATTAAAAGATGGGAGTCTTGGTGTATTGGGCAGCGACTGGCTGGAGCAATACAGCATGATCGTAAAACATGGCAGCATCATCAATAAAAAAGAACTGGTGGTTGCCAGGTGGATGACGCTCACCGAAGCAGATGCAGAAGGCGCATCGGTAGTACTTAAAACAAATATCAAAGAAGACTGGTGGAAAAAATGGCAGCAATGGCAACAGCCCGATACCATTTTGTATCCCGTACCTCCAGGCATCAACGCCACGCTGCGCCCTTACCAGCAAAAAGGATTTGAATGGATGACATTATTGGCGGAAGCCGGCGCCGGCACCTGCCTGGCGGATGACATGGGATTGGGTAAAACATTGCAGACAATCTGCTTTTTAGCCCACTATCACCAGTTGCATCCGCAACAAAAACATTTGATCGTTTGTCCCTCCAGTTTGTTGTATAACTGGCAGCAGGAGTTTGAAAAATTTGCACCGCACCTGGCCACTTTTATACATCATGGTGCTAACAGGTCGGTAAAGAATATGGAGGCGGAAGAGCATCACATCATCCTCACCACCTACAGCACGCTGAGAAGTGATATCGACAATATTGCCGCCTTGTCTTTTGGCATAGCGGTGATCGATGAAAGTCACAACATCAAAAACCCGGCAGCACTCATCACCAAAGCAGTGAACCAGGTAAATGCCCTGAGCCGTGTGGCGCTGAGTGGTACGCCGGTAATGAACAATACTTTCGACCTGTATGCACAGTTGAGTTTTTTATTGCCCGGCATGTTTGGCAGCAGGGAGTTTTTCAAAAGAGAATATGCCGACGCTATTGACCGTGACCAGGACCCGGAAAAAATTGCAGCGCTCAAAAAACTCACCGCACCCTTTGTATTACGCAGAACAAAAGAGCAGGTGGCAACCGATCTGCCGGAAAAGATAGAAAGTATCCTATGGTGCCAGATGGGCGATGAACAGAAAGCAGCCTATGAAACCATTAAAGAAAATATCCGCAGCAGTGTGTTCATCGAAATAAAAGAAAAAGGATTGGGAAGCGGCAAACTCAGCGTGATCAATGGTTTGCTAAAACTGCGGCAGGTATGCAATAGTTGTGAGCTGGTGAAGGATGAAGACCTGTTTACCTACGACTCTGTAAAAACGGATGTACTGGTAGCAGAATTGCAGAACATCATTCCCAATCACAAGGCGCTGGTATTTTCACAATTCACGGGCATGCTTGACTTACTGGAAAAAGATTTTATCAAAAACAATATCCCATACTGCAGGCTCGATGGCAGTACGCCGGTGGACAAACGGCAGGAGCTGGTGAACAGTTTCCAGCAAAAAGACAGTGTTGAAAAAGTATTTCTCATCAGCCTGAAAGCCGGCAATGCCGGGCTCAACCTTACTGCTGCCGATTATGTATTTTTATTTGACCCTTGGTGGAACACCGCAGTACAGCAACAGGCCATTGACCGTACTCACCGTATCGGGCAAACGCAAACGGTATTTGCCTACAGCCTGGTTTGCAAAGGCACCATCGAAGAAAAGATCATGCAGTTACAGCAGCGCAAAAAGAAACTTGCCGATGAACTAATTACCGAAGAAGAAAGTTTTGTAAAGGGATTGACGGAAGGTGATATTGAGTTTTTGTTTAGTTAGCGGATGGTTGATAGTTGGATAGTTGAAGGTTGTTTATGATTGTTGAATATTGTTTATGCGATGCGGTTCCGGTCGGCACCGTAGGTCAGACCGGTAATCGCTGCTTCCGGTCGGCACCGCAGGTCAGACCGGTAACCATAAACGTACATGCTAAAACGGAGCATTGCCAGGCTGTTGTTGTCTGAGCCTATCAAGCCTGCTTCCGGTCGGCACCGCAGGTCAGACCGGTAGCCAATAAACATATATTTTAAAACGGGCAGTTGTAAGGCAGTTATCTGTTTAGGCCTGACGAGGACTGGTGCCGGTGCCAGTCTGACCTGCGGTACCACCTGAAAAACGGACCAATTACATAACAGTAACCTTTTTTATATGAGCAAAACAACCATTTTGACAATCATCACAGTTTTAATAATTTCAGGCTGCAACAATGCAGGCGATAAAACAATGACTACTCCATCAACACCAGCCAACAGCACAAAACACGACAGCAGCAGCGGTTATGCTTTGGTGAATGGTCTCCGCATGTATTACGAAATTCATGGAACAGGAAAGCCGCTGGTATTGATACATGGCGGCGGTTCTACCATCTACACCAGTTTCGGCCGGGTATTGCATGAGCTTGCAAAATCTCACCAGGTAATTGCGGTGGAAATGCAGGCGCATGGCCACACCGCAGATATTGACAGGCCCCTTAGTTTTGAACAGGATGCAGATGATATTGCGGCGTTGTTACAACAACTGAAGATCGGCAAAGCCAGCATTTTTGGTTTCAGCAATGGCGCCAGCACCACGCTTCAGTGTGCGATCCGTCATCCGCAGATAACAGACAAAATAATTGTGGCCTCCACTTTTTATAAAAAGGCGGGCGCTCCCGACTGGTTCTGGAAAATGATGGGTAACCCAAGCTTTGAAGGAATGCCGCAAGCGTACAAAGATGCCTACCTCGCAATCAACCCCGATACCAATGCACTTCACCGGATGTATGAACGGGATGTTGCAAGAATGCAGCATTTCCCCGACATCACAGCAGAGCAAATGAAAGCCATCAAGGCGCCTGCATTTATTATCATGGGCGACCGGGATGTTACCACAGCAGAACATGCTGCTGAAATGCAGGGCTTACTCAGTAATTCAAGGCTGGCCATTATTCCCGGCGGACATGGTGAGTATATCGGGGAATTGACCACGCCGCAGAACAGCACTGTCATTGCAGCCACGGTTTCGATGATCAATCAATTTTTGAACGAGCCGGCAGCACAATGATGTTATTGCCTGTTGTTGATAGAACAAAACAATCCAGAAAAAAAACTATAAAATTCGTTGAGCTACTGAATCGCCGCATAAATTATTGTGTGCTGTGTTTTCAATCAACACTATTCCCGGCCTTTTCCCCTTTTCAAAACTGCCGAGTTCGTTATCCATCTGCAGCGCCCTTGCACCATTGATGGTAGCCCATTGCAGCAGGGTGGCTGTGGTGATGTGCGGAAAATGTTGCTGCAGGGTTTTCATCTCTTCCAATATATTTAACTGGTGGTTGGATGCCAGGCTGTCTGTACCCAGTACAATATCGCACTGCTGGCTCATCAGCAGGTCAACATCGGGTAAGCTGCCCGTAATGTATTGGTTGGCATTGGGACAAAGACAAAAGAAGGTGGATCGTTGACCGTTGATCGTTGACCGTTGAAGAAATTCAACATCCTCCTTTGTTGTACAAACATTGTGCACCAGGATCAATGTGCGTTGGTTGGTTAAATAAGGTAAAAAACTTTGCAGGCTGCTTTTTCCGGAGGGTTTAAAAAATGAAATATCAATGCCAAGGGCATTGTACAGCCGGCTAAAATCGCCGCCGCCGTTTTGGAAGAATTCATTTTCTGCTTCCGTTTCCTGGTTGTGGATGCTGAGTACTTTTTGCGCTGCCTGTGCATTGATGAGTGCAAACAATCCGGGTGAAACAGAATAAGGGGCATGCGGCACCAGGCTGCTCTGCGGAAACAGCGCTGCAAATTGCTGGTACACTCCAACACTCCTTTCAAAACGTGCTGCCGCTGCAGATGGCGGAAAGCCACTGGTCTCAATAAAATTATAATACCGGAGTTGTTGTTTGCTTTTTTGTGCAAGGGTAAAAGCATTGTTACAGATATCTCCCACCGCAACAATGCCGTTTTGCAGCATTTCTTTTTCGGCGGCTTCAATAGCTGTCAAAATCTCTGCTTCAGTGAAATGCCTTTCGGCCATTACTTTGAAAACGAAATCGACCAGTCCTGTTTTTTCGGGTATGCGCCCTTTCATGTGGCTGAGCTCAAGATGGCAATGGGCGTTAATGAATCCCGGGCTGAGGATACCATTGAAATGCTCAATACTGTCGCCGGCCTCTGCAACAGGAACGATGTCAATGACCTGTCCATACTCATCTGTGATCAATGCATTACCGGCGCCCAATAACTGGTGCCCGTTAAAAATGTTATCAGCGCTTAATTTTCTGTACAAAATGATTGGTTGAGATAATGTAAATTTGCCGCCGCTTTGGTTAGGCCGCTTTTGCTGCACAAAGGTATGCGGTACAAGGGAGTGACACAACGCTGATGCTACAAGGCGCAGCAGTTTGTAACAAAATTTTTAAAACTCATATGTTAGATAAATTAGATGCAATTAAGGGGAAGTTTGAAAACCTGGGCGTGGCGCTGACCAACCCTGAGATCGTAGCCGATAATAAAAAGTTTGCGGCTATCAGCAAGGAATACCGCAGTCTTGAAAAAGTAGTGCTGGCAAGGGATGCCTATGTAAAATTGCTCGATGATATTGAGTTCAATAAAGAAGTGCTGAATGGTGATGATGCAGAAATGAGGGAACTGGCCAAACAGGAATTGCCCGGCCTGGAAGAGCAGAAAGAAGCCCATGAAAAACACCTCCGCAATTTACTGATACCGAAAGATCCCTTTGATGAAAAGAATGCGATCCTGGAAATAAGGGCCGGTACAGGTGGAGATGAGGCCTCGTTGTTTGCAGGTAACCTGCTGCGCATGTACATTAAGTATTGTGAGCGCCGCGGCTGGAAGACGAGCATCCTCAGCGAAAGCGAAGGCACCGTGGGCGGCTATAAAGAAGTGCAGGTAGAAGTAGTGGGTGATGATGTGTACGGCACGTTGAAATTTGAAAGTGGCGTACACCGGGTGCAGCGTGTGCCGGATACCGAGGCCAGCGGAAGGGTGCATACCAGCGCTGCCACCGTAGCAGTAATGCCCGAAGCGGAAGAAGTGGATTTTGAATTGAAAGAGAGTGATGTAAAAATGGAAACCGCCCGAAGCGGCGGCGCAGGCGGACAGAATGTGAACAAGGTAGAAACAAAGGTTTTTCTTACGCACAAGCCCACGGGCCTGGTGGTGGTATGCCAAACGGAACGCAGCCAGTTGGGCAATAAGCTGAAAGCAATGGAAATGCTGCGTACCAAATTGTATGATGAAGAAGTAAGAAAAGCGGAAGAAGAAATTTCTAAGAGAAGAAAAAGTTTGGTGAGTACCGGCGACCGCAGCGCCAAAATAAGAACCTACAATTATCCCCAGGGCCGTGTAACCGACCACCGCATTGGCCTTACTGTATATAACCTTGATGAAGTATTGAATGGCGGTGTGCAGGAATTTATTGAAGCCCTGCAGTTTGCTGAAAATGCAGAAAAACTGGCCACTCAAAATTAACATGCAACCATTTACTGTTTAATGATATCTATTGCTTTGAGTTGTAAAAAGAACTCATTACATTTATATCTAAACAGTAAACCATGCTTGAAAATTTATTTAACCTGATCAAAGAACAGGGTGCGACTTCAGTAATTGAAAACCCGGCTGTACCCAATGAACAGAACGAGGCAGTGCTGGCTTCTGCCACGCATTCAGTAGCAGAAGAATTACAGGGAACATTGGCCGGCGGCGGATTGCAGAACGTATTGTCGTTATTTGGCGGCGGTGGCAACAACTCCGGCGGAGGGCTGCTTAACAACCCCATCGTGAGTAATATCATCAGCAATTTTACCCAGAAACTCACTAATAATCATGGCATTGCCAGCGACCAGGCGAGTGGCATTGCAGGCAACCTTATCCCAAATGTGATCAGCAACCTCATCAGCAAAACAAACAATCCCAACGACAGCAGTTTTGATATCAACAGCATTATCGGTTCGCTTACCGGTGGCGGCAATGCAGGCGGCGGTGCCGGTGGTTTTGATGTCGGCGGCATATTGAGCAAGTTCACCGGTGGTGGCGGGCTGGATACTGACGGAGACGGGCAGGTTGAGCTGAGTGATATCGTAAGTAAGGTAACCGGCGGAGCCCAGCAGGCGCAGGCGGGCGGCGGCGGTGGCCTCATGGACATGATAAAAGGCTTTATGAAGTGATGAAGATGGGCGTTTTTAAATTATTGTTAAAGGGCCCTGTATTTATCCATTGCGATGGTATTGGATTAAACTATTCCTCTACCTTTACATCAGAGAAATGAATGAGGGATCTCAGAAAAAGTTTGGCCCATTCAAAATAAACAGTTTTTAATATCGTTATATAAATGTACCTGCGGTTTTAGAGGCGTTATGAAAGATTTAACAGGGAAGAAAAACCACTGGCATTTGATTTGCATTAATAAGAATAATAACAACAATTACAATTAAGATTTTCTCATAAGCAGTTAGTTTTGGTAAACGGCCCCGGTATCTACCGGGGCTTCTCTTTTATACCAGCTTTAGTAATAGTGGGATGCAGCGACTGCCCGTTGTATCAGGCATTTAGGCGGAAACCGATGCCATGGATGGTTTCTAGGATAATAGCCGGGTCGGCTTTAAAATGTTTACGCAGGCGGGTAATAAAAACGTCCATACTTCTCCCCAAAAAATAATCATCTTTTCCCCAAACGTTCAATAATATCTCTTCCCGTTTCAATACTTTATTGGCATGATCGCAAAAAAATCGCAGCAGGTCGGCCTCTCTTTGTGTGAGTGAAAATTCTTCCGTTCCATTGTACAATCTCAGGTTGTTGTAAGAAAAACCCAGTTTGCCCAGCTTGTATTCTTTTACTTCTTCGGAGTGCATTTTTTTGGTCCTTCTTAAAAAAACATCCATCCGCATCAGCAGCTCTTTCATGCTGAATGGTTTGGTAATATAATCGTCAGCGCCTGTTTTAAATCCTTCCAGTTTATCTGCCTCCAGCGATTTGGCCGTGATGAACAGTATGGGAACGATATCACTTTTCTGCCGGATCTTTTTGGCAAGGGTAAAACCATCTTTTACGGGCATCATCACATCCAGCAGGCAGATATCGATGCCGCCTTTTAAAAACTGTTGCAGGGCTGCTTCGCCATCGGCACTCCAGGTAACTTCGTAGCCTTCTTCCTCCAGGTTATCCTTAATAACAAATGCCAGCGATGTATCGTCTTCGGCCAGTAATACTTTTGCTTTGCTTTGCATGATGGTGTTTATTTTTTTGGTAGTTGAATTTTAAATTCGGTGCCAATACCCATAACACTGTGAATGCTGATCTTTCCATTGTGTGCATCGATCACTTTTTTTACAAAATTTAAACCGAGCCCAAAGCCGTTTACATTATGTACGTTGCCCGTGGGCACCCGGTAAAACTTTTTGAATAAAAAGCGGATATTTTTTTCTTCAATGCCGATCCCGTTGTCTTTTACCAGGATGCTGTAAAAATCAGCATCGCCGTTCCTGAGTTCAATGATGATATGAGGCTGGTTGCTGCAGTATTTAATCGCATTTTCTACCAGGTTAATGATCACCAGTTGTAATTGCGACCTGTCTGCATAGATCACCGGTTCATTTTCATCCGGCACAAAATCAACTCTTGCAGCACGGCTGCTGATAAATGGTTCAATTTGCCCCAGTGCATTTTCAATCAGTTCATTTAACTGGCAAGGCTCCTTCCTGATCAGTAAGCGGTCGCTTTCCACCGTAGCGGTTTTAAGCAGCCGTTCTACCTGGTGCTGCAGGTGTTCTGTTTGTTCTTTTATTACATTGCCGTATTTCAGCAACCGTTCCGGTTTATTTTCGATACCGGGCTGAATCAGTACATCGCTGGCGATCTTCATGACTGCCAGTGGTGTTTTAAATTCATGCGTAAAGTTATTTACGAAATCCTTCTGCAGTTCGTTTAAGAATTTTTGCCGGTACAGGTACAGCATACTGATGGAAAGCCCGATCAATACCAGCAGCAACAATACTGCCGTAACTATCCAAAACAGCATTTCCTGTATGATGTACTTGCTGCGGTGAGGAAAATGCAGCAGGAGGTAATCATACTCTTTGTGAAAAACAGGCAGGCTGGCATTGCTTACCTGGGGGAAACGGGAGGCTGCGGCAGGCAGGTAATATTCGTACAGGAGGCTTTGCTTTTTTTTGCTGTAAATGGCTACATCGCAATCGGTCCAAACCTTAAATGCTTCAAACTGATCGTTGAGGTAATGCACCAGTGTATCCTGCTGCGGAAGCGAAGCCAGCCTCACAATATAGGTGTTGGGGTCAACGGCCTCTACCACCTGCTTGATCTGCTTACTTTCATCTTCAATATCCATCTCGTTAAACAAGCCCCTCACACTGGCCAGTACATTGCTGTGAAACTGCTGCTGTTCTAAGTTATACACCTGCTTCAACCAGTACAACTGGGCGATCAGAATAAAAGCAATGATCACACTGCATCCTACCATTATCCATCTTAAAGTTGCCGACCTCATCCGCACAAAGTTCAGCCTATGGCGCCATATCTTTATCATATTGAGGTTAACCGCTTGTTAAGTAGGTTTATTTTAAGTAAACAATACCGCTATCAATGCCTGCAACCGAAAGTGTTGACTTAATTTTACGTACTATGAGCCACGGCACACAGATATTTCAAACCACCAGTCCTACCAGGTGGAAGCGTTTTAAATGGTCGTTCAGGATATTGCTGATGCTGCTCGTATTTTTTATCGTGGTACTCGTTGTAGCGGTGATCAGTGGCACAAGCCCCTCCATCCCCAACCTGAAAGAGAAAGCAAAAGTGTACCAGGAAAAACTGGACCCCTCCAACCCATTGACCTTTAAACAAAGCTTCAATAAAAAATACAAAGGGTTCAAAGATTTTTTGGATAAAAAAACGAAAGAAGATTCTATCAAGAATTCAAAACAGCCAGAAAAAAAATCGGCAGCCTTTTCCAATATCAGGGCGGCATTCTATACACCCTGGACAGGACAAACCTCATTACCCGACCTGGAAAAATACGGAGATAAATTAAATGTGATCTTCCCGGAATGGTTTTTTATTGATACCATTACCCATAAACTGCAAACCAGGATCGATTCCGCCGGTCTTAAAATAATGCGGGGTAAAAAATTGAGGATCATGCCTATCCTCAACAACTTTAATTCTTCCCTTAAAGATTTCGACGGCCAGTTGCTGCACCATGTATTGGGTAATGCGGCAGAAAGAAGTTCATTCATTGCTCAAATTGCAGATACGCTTAGCTTTTATCACCTGGATGGTATAAATGTTGACTTTGAGCATCTGCAGGAAACCAGTAACACCCCACTTTCAGATTTTCAAAAAGAACTGTACCAAACGCTTCATGCCAGGGGCATGACAGTAACGATGGATGTGGCCGTAAAAAGCAATGAGTATGATTATGCCAGGCTGAGCAAATACAATGACTATATCATTTTGATGGCATATGATCAATACGAAGCAAGCTCCGGGCCTGGCCCCGTGAGTGCGCAAAAATGGATTGAAGAAGCATTGGACTGGACGGCAAAAAAAATCGATCCGGAAAAGATCATTTTAGGCATTGCCGGTTATGGGTACGATTGGTACAAAACAACGGAAGGAAAAGACACCTGTGCAGGCATTAATTACAGTTATGCAATCAACAAGGCCAAGATAAAAAATGCGAAGATCGATTTTGACAATGATACCTACAATCTTCATTTTACCTACATCGAAGAAACAAAAGGAGAGAACGGCAAACTGGTAGCGGTGAGTCACGAGGTTTGGTGTACCGATGCCGCCACCACTTTTAATGTACTGCGGTTTAGTGATGAATATTCAACAGCAGGTACCGCATTGTGGCGATTGGGTAGTGAAGATGCCAGGATGTGGGCTTTTTACGACCGGGAATTAAGCAGTGAATCCCTGGCGGCAAAACCTTTTGATTTCAATTCCATTTCAACCATTCCAATTATACCGGATAACGTGGGTTACGACGGTGAAGGCGAAGTACTGAATATTGTGGCTTCCCCACAGGAAGGAAAGATCAACATTGAAGTAGACACATCTGAACTACTGATCGCTGAGCAGGATTACAGGCAACTTCCCTCAGGATATATCATACAGAAGTTTGCGGAAGACACGATAGAGCCGGGCCCCGGGCATAAACTTATCTTAACTTTTGATGACGGACCCGATGCAGACTGGACCCCCAGGATCCTCGACATACTCGAAAAAGAAAAGATTCCGGCTACCTTTTTTGTGGTAGGATTACAGGCAGAAAAAAATATTCCCATACTGCAACGGATCAATAAACTTGGTTTCGAGATCGGCAACCATACTTTTACTCACAGCAACGTGGCAAAAATGAGCAACCAGCGGGCAGCGCTGGAAATGAAATTGACCCGGCTGCTGATCGAGAGTATCACCGGTCGCTCCACCATTCTGTTCCGGGCTCCTTACAATGCTGATTCCGAACCTCATACCTACGAAGAGTTGGAACCCATTGAACGAAGCCGTGCTGAGAATTATTTGACAATTGGAGAAAGCATTGATCCCAACGACTGGCAGGTAGGCGTTACTGCCGATTCTATTGTTGCAAGAACCATTTTCCAGGTAGAAACCCGTGGCGCCAGCATCATTCTTTTACATGATGCCGGTGGTGAAACCCGGCAGGCAACGATTGATGCACTGCCAAAAATCATTGCTTATTTTAAAAGCCGGGGTTACAAATTCACTACAGTTGCCGACCTGATGGGTAAAACAAAAGATGATGTAATGCCACTGATACCTGCCTCAAAAGATGGTTGGCTTACCAATGTGAATTTCTTTTTTGCAGAAGCCTATTACTGGGGCAGTCATATTGTATTTGCCCTGTTCATTATCGGCATCGTGTTATCTGTTGGCCGCATGATCGTAATGGCTACCCTTGCTTCGCTCCAACGAAAAAAGGAATCTGCCGCAACAGCCGGAAGTATATTAGCTGCAGCACCCATAAAACCAATGGTAAGCATTATTGTACCTGCCTATAATGAAGAAGTGAATGCTGTAAGAACGGTAAACAGCCTGCTCCAACAGGATTACGGTGCCCTGCAGGTGATCTTTGTGGATGACGGCAGTAAGGACAAGACCTATGAAAACGTGTACCAGGCATTTAAAGACAATGCTGCTGTACAGGTGTACAGCAAACCCAACGGCGGAAAGGCCACTGCATTGAATTTTGGTATTGAAAAGGCCGAGAGCGAATTTGTGGTATGCATTGATGCTGACACCCAGTTAAAGACCAATGCGGTATCGGAACTGATGAAGAAGTTCGATCTCAGCAATACTTCCAGGGGTGAAACACCCGGTGAACCGGAAATGCTGGTGGGCGCTGTGGCGGGCAATGTAAAAGTGGGCAATGAGATCAATATGATCACCCGCTGGCAAAGCATCGAATACATTACATCCCAAAATTTTGACCGCCGGGCCTTCGACCTGCTCAATTGCATTACGGTAGTACCCGGTGCCATCGGTGCTTTTAGAAAAGCCGCCATTATTGAAGCAGGTGGCTTTACCATGGATACGCTGGCTGAAGACTGCGACCTTACCATGCGGCTGCACCGCAATGGATACCTGGTCCGCAATTGCAACAATGCCATCTCCTATACCGAAGCACCCGAAACCATGCGGCAGTTCATGCGGCAGCGTTTCCGCTGGAGCTTTGGCGTAATTCAATGCTTTTGGAAACACCGGGATGCAGTATTCAATCCCCGGTACAAAAACTTTGGAATGGTGGCGCTGCCCAATATCCTCATCTTCCAGGTAATACTGCCGTTTTTGGCACCGCTCGCCGACCTGTTGCTGGTATTGAGCTTGATCGCTGCAGGCCTGGGTATTATTCCTGCAGATGCAGGCAATATCGTGCTGTACTACCTTATTTTTACCCTGGTAGACATGGCAGGCGCTGCACTGGCCTTTGCTTTTGAAAAAGAAGATTACCGAAAGCTGGTGTGGATGATACCGCAGCGGCTGGTGTACCGGCAGTTGATGTACTATATCCTGATCAAATCCTTTAACAAAGCCATTAAAGGCGAATTGCAGGGATGGGGCGTATTAAAAAGGACGGGCAATGTTAAACAGCTGTCAACAACATAACAGCAGCAACACTATCATAAAAGAGTTTTACTTTTGCCATCTTACAAAATGAATTTTTAAAAACAACAATCGCATTGGCAACAACAGCATCGGAAAGAAAATCATTTTTTAGCCGCCTGAGGGGCAATAAAACGGAAGAGCCGGCAGAAATGAGCTTCTTTGATCACATCGAAGAACTGCGCTGGCATATTATCAGGAGCATTGTGGCCTGGCTGGTGGGTGCCGTTTCTATTTTTGTTTACATCGACTGGATCTATGACAATGTGATTTTGGCTCCTGCCGACGAAAAATTTGTAACCTACAGCGCTCTTTGCCGCTTTGGCAACTGGCTTCATCTCGGCGACAGCTTTTGTATGCCGCCCGTTAAAATAAGTTTCCAGGTAACTGAGGTGAACGGAACCTTTACCTCTGCCATCAATATTGCCATTATCGGCGGGATCATTTTTGCTTTTCCTTACATTTTATGGGAATTGTGGCGATTCATTAAACCTGCCTTAAGTGCCAAAGAACGTGGCTATGCAACCGGCAGCATCTTTTATGTTTCGTTATGTTTTTTTACGGGTGTGGCTTTCGGGTATTACCTGCTTGCGCCTTTTACTTTTAACTTCCTGGCCAGCTTTACCCTCGGCAAATCGGGTATGATACAATACCGGCCATCGATTAACGACTATATCGACAGCCTTACCAACCTGTTGCTTGGTTGCGGACTGGCTTTCGAATTGCCGGTGCTTTCTTATGTGCTGGCAAGGATCGGTATCATTACCGGGGACCTGTTGAAAAGATACTTCAAGTTTGCCTTTGTGGTCATTTTGATTGTAGCGGCCATCATTACCCCCTCGCCCGACTGGACAAGCCAGTTCCTGGTAGCCATTCCTTTATTGTTCTTATACTGGATCAGTATCTTATTGGCCAGCAGTGTAGACAGAAAGAGGGCCAAAGAAGAAAAAGAATGGAGTTAACCCGGCAGCGCAATGACCATACAGGGAGCTACGATACTGGTTTAGTATTAGTAGCGGCGGCCATTTACCATTTCGCCAGCATCCAAAATATCGCCACTATTCGTACATTACAGTATTCAGAAACAGTAAATTTGTCCATTCACCAATAATTGCTTGTCATTCCATGCTATCCGGTAAATTGAAATATGATAAATCACGGCCACTGTTCAATAAAAAAATCACCTATTTTTTTATCCGGTTATTTTTGTTGTTCAGCTTATGGTTTGTTTTTTATTCCATCCTGCTGAGGCCCGGCAGGGTAATTGACCGGCCGCTTACCAATTTTCTTACCGCCAGCGTAGTAAAGTGCATCAATACCATCTCCCCTTCTACCACGCCCATTTCGTGGATAGAGAACCCGGTAAGGCCCTGCGCCCATCTTACCAAGAACAACATAGCGGTGTTTGATATTTTTGATGTTTGCAATGGCATTGATCTTATTTTCATTTACCTGGGCGTACTCTTCCTGTTACCCAACCCACTTAAAAGAAAACTCATCTTCGGTGCTTGTGGCGTAGTGGCCATTGTGCTGTTGAATATCATCCGTATCAGCTCGTTGTATTATATCTATATTTATCAACGCAGCGCTTTCGATTTCAGTCACCATTATCTTTTTACGCTGTTGATGTATGTGCTGATATTTTATGCCTGGCTTTTATTCGTCAAAAAAAATAAGCTTCATGGGCAAAAAAGCAGCTAAGGTTTTAATTGTATATTATATTTTCCTGGGATTAAGTTCTCTAATTTTTAGCCTGCTGCACATCCACAGCTATTATGTTCCCTTTGCAGGACAACTAACAGAGCTGAACCCAATGTGGGTACCTACCATCGCCGGTGGCATCGTTGCTTTAAAACTTACCTTGCCACCCCGTTCTTTTAAGTTGTTCATCATCATGTACAGCATTTTATGGATACTTCGTTTCACCATGCTTTATGCCGGCAATAAACTGGGCCCGGTGGAGCTTTTTCACCATACTTACCGGCTTGATATGATCGTTCAGAACTATTACAGAACAGTATCAAGGCTTGATACTCACCTGCCCTTTGTATTGTACTGGTTCATCAATTATCTTTTTACCGTTGCAACGGCCTCCGGGGAGGAAAAAGAAAACGGGGAGGAAACAAAACAACCTGCTGCCTGATGGTAACTTAGGTGCAATTAACTGCTTAAAAAATCCTGATCATTTTACAGAAAGTTTATTGAGGGAAGGAAGGGTTAAAATGGATACAACCCTGGAAGATGCAAAGCAGTTGCTAAATGCGGCTTATTTGATAAAAACCTTTGCAGTGAATGGCCCGGCAGCTATCCTCTTTTTAACGGAAAATGTTTTCGCTTTTATGGATCATTAAAGCGGGGGCGAAACGGTGGGAGTTATTAAAAAGTTTCGTTGTTGTAAACGGTTTCCTTTTCTTTTTTGTTGGGTGCATGATTGAACTCGGGTAACATCTTTGTTATCAGTTCCATGATCATTTCATTGTTATGGGTTTTGGCAACCTCATGTAATTCGTTGAGCAGGTTATAGAACTCTGCATTTTTATCGGTGGCTCTTTTTGCCCTTAATATTTTGGGGTGATCGGTTGGCGCCAGTTCCTCAGAATCCTTAAATAATTCTTCGTACATTTTTTCACCCGGTCTCAACTGTGTGTACTTGATGGCAATGTCTTTTCCCGGCACCAAACCTGCCAACTGGATCATACGGGTAGCCAGGTCAAGCACCCGTACCGGCTTACCCATATCGAAAACGAGGATGTCGCCGGTCTTGCCGATCTTGCCAGCTTCCAGCACCAGCTTGGCCGCTTCCGGGATGGTCATGAAGTACCGGGTGATATCCGGGTGCGTAATGGTTAGCGGGCCGCCTTCGGCGATCTGCTTTTTAAATGTTGCTACTACTGAACCGGCAGACCCCAGTACATTACCGAACCTGGTAGTGATGAAATTGGTATTGGATTCAAACCTGTCGTTGAGCGACTGTATATAAATTTCAGAAATGCGTTTGGTAGCGCCCATCACATTGGTAGGGTTCACCGCTTTATCTGTTGATACCAGTACAAAGGTTTTTACGCTGAACAACACGGAGAGGTCAGCAATCACCTTGGTACCAAAAATATTGGTCAATACTGCTTCGCTCGGAAACTCTTCCATCAGCGGCACATGTTTGTAAGCAGCCACATGAAATACCACATCCGGCTTATAGGTGCTGAATACTTTTTTTACCCGCTGGTAATCCTTAGCCGAAGCCACTTCTATGTTGAGGTCGCTTTTAAAACCTTTTTGGCGCAATTCGTATTCCAGGTCAAACAAACCTGATTCCGACTGATCCAGGAGTATGAGCCTGCTGATCTTGTGGCGGCCCAGTTGCCTGCATATTTCACTGCCAATAGAGCCTGCCGCACCGGTCACCAATATCGTGGCATCTTCGTAATTGGCATTGGAAAGATCGTTGGGGATAATGATCTCATCCCGCTGCAGCAATTCTTCAATATTCATTTCCCTTACCTGGTTCTTCTGGAACAAACCGCCCGACCACTGGTTAGCATGGGGAACAACATTGATCTTGATCTTATACGGCGTACATACATCAGCAAGGGCTATCTTTCTTTCAACCGACAGGCGGTTGATGGCGATGTATATCTGTGTGATCCCTTTTTGCTTGATCAGTTTGGTAAGGTGAGGATCCACCGCATTGTAAATGGGCAAACCTTCTATTTTTTTTCCGATCTTGTAGTAACTGTCGTCGATAAAACCAACCAGCGTAGTATTGATATTGATATCCTGCTCCAGTACTTTTTTGGTGATCTGCCCCATCATACCAGCTCCAAAGATCAGCGTGCGGTGGTCGGAACTGGATTTGTTCTGTGCCGCCCTAAAATAGATTTCCTTTACCAGCAGCCTGAAAGATACCAGCAGGAAGATCACTACAAAAAGATTGATCAGCAATAAGGGAACAGTAATGGTAGTGGCGATGATCCTCGAAAAATTCAGCAGGTACACAAATGACCAGAGACCGAACTGGAGGAAGGCGAATTTGATGATCCGGATAATGTCTTTGATCTCAGAATACCGGATAATGCCTTTGTAAATGGATAATGAGGCGATGCAAACGGTGCCGATCGCTGCATTCAGTACCAGGCCCGGGATGAACTTTTCAATATCGGGTAAATTAACATTGAGGTGATGAATGATAAAAAAGGCAAACGCAAAAGAACCACTGATGAGGGTGATATCGCAGCAAAAAATGATCCAGCGGGGAGCAAAATTCTTGAGGTATCTTTTGGGCATATTCTAACGTTTCATTTGCCGCCAGGCAAAAAGTTCCTGGAGTTAATTATTCAATAGTCATCACAAATTCCGGAATAACATTCAAAGGTTGCTGCGGGGTTATAGAATGAATGTAAAATTTGTTAAAGTCTGTTAACAAAAATATAGTTTTTTTCAATGAAAGCTCGTTTTTTTTTGCTCAAATGCAGCAGGGTACTTAATTCTGGCGTACGAAAGCATAGACGGTCTTGAAGATATTGTGTAAACTATCTGATTATAAATACTTTACAGGAAAACGGGTTGCGATTTAAATATTTGTTATCATTTTAGCATACCTCCTGAATCTTATTTACCACCCGCAACAAATCAGCCTGCATGAGATTACTTCCTGAAGGCAGGCAAAGCCCGTTTTCAAATAACAGGGCTGCCGTACCGTCTCCGTAAAAAGGGTAATCTTTAAAGATAGGTTGCAGGTGCATAGGCTTCCAGAGCGGGCGGCTTTCGATATTTTCTTCCTCGAGGGCGAGCCGGATGTCTTCCCTTGTTTTGCCCCCTGTTAAAGCCGGATCAACAGTAATGGCAGTTAACCAGCGATTGCTGAAACTACCCTGTGGCTCATCCGTAAAGGCTATGCCACTGATATTTTTTAATGCTTCAGTATAGTAATCGTAATTGGCCCTGCGCTGCGCTATTCGTTGCGGCAGTACTTCCAGTTGGCCCCTGCCAATGGCAGCACATACATTGCTCATCCTGTAATTGTACCCAATGGAGGAATGCTGGTAATGCGGAGCTGCATCCCTTGCCTGCGTGGCCAGGAATCTTGCCTTGCTTACATAGGTTTCTTTATCAGATATCAGGGCACCGCCGCCCGAAGTGGTAATTATCTTATTGCCATTGAATGAAAGGATGCCAATTTCACCAAAAGTGCCGCATGCTTTTCCATTGATGGTAGAACCGAGCGCTTCTGCTGCATCTTCAATCACAGGTATTTCAAACCGGTTGGCGATCTCCATTATTTCTTCCATCCTGCCCGGCATACCATACAGGTGTACGGGTATAATGGCCTTCGGCTTTTTTCCCTTGCTTATCCTGTCTTTAATGGCCGCAAGCAAATGTTCCGGGCTCATATTCCAGGTTTCCTTTTCCGAATCTACAAACACGGGGGTAGCCCCCTGGTACACGATAGGATTGGCGGAGGCAGAAAAAGTAAAACTCTGGCAGATCACTTCATCGCCTGCCTGCACACCGAGCATAATCAATGCCAGGTGAATGGCAGAAGTTCCGCTGCTGAGTGCCGCTACATGACCGGCGCCGGTAAAAGCGGACAAATCTTTTTCAAAACCATCTACATGCGGACCTAAAGGTGCGATCCAGTTGGTATCAAATGCCTGTTGAACATAGAGCTGTTCGTTTCCTCCCATGTGCGGGGAAGAAAGCCAAATCTTTTCTTTCATATATTTTTTTCTGCGCTGTTAATATTCCGGTTTAAAGTAAATGGTTCTTTAGCTGTGAAACAAATTTTTTGTTGTAGAGAATGGGTAGAGGGAAGAAAGTGGAGGATAAGAAAGCAGTGGTAAAGGGAGTTACAATCCTGCTTTGAGAGAAGAAAAATATTCATGAAGTACCCGGTCGGTCACTTCGAGGTTTTCGATCCGGGGCCACCATTTAACGGCAACGCCCACAGACCCGTTAAAGGCCCTGAAATTGGTAGGTGCAGCGATGGGATCAAAGCCCTGCCTTTTAAAAACCTTCATGGCACGTGGCATGTGTACGCCATCGGTTACTATGATCACCCGTTGTTGGATGCCGATGGCCGCAGCCAGGGCTTGAGCCTCTTCGATAGTAGTATTGGGCGTATCTAATGTGATGACTCTTGAGCTGTCTGCCCCCAATAAAACAGCTGCTTTTTTTGCCACGGAAGCCTGTGTTTCTGTTCCGGGAGGGCCGCCGGCCGAACATACCAATACACTGTTGCCGATAGCATTGTACAGGCGCATGGCTTCTACTATCCTGGCCTGTGAAACAATGCCCAACTCTGCCGTGGCCGGAAGGCGCTTATCTACCTGGTAGCCGCTGCCCAGCAGGTGAATATAAGTTTTGCCGCTGGCGTTTTGTAAAATGCGGGGATCCAGTACCGGGTATTTTAACTCCAGTTGCATAGCGAGGTAACGGGGAAACCAGGCCGTAGAGAACAGGCCAAAAACGAGCAGGGTAAGCACAGCAAAGAACACGGCGATCTTTTTTTTCCTGAACCGGTAAAAAATAAACGCTGCCAGAGCAAGCCATATCAGCATGCTGAGGATGTTCGATTGCAATACTAAAAAATCGATCATGTTCGCTTTTGACTGGTGGAGTGTTTATTTAACAGCAGCCTGTTGCGACAGGTCGCTCTCTTTCATAATGATCGGGAACCCGTCTACATCTCTCAGGAAGATCAGCCCGTCTTTAAACCGGTAATGAATGGTTTCCATCTGCTGCGGATCTTCCAGCAACAATGCCTGCAGGGTATCCAGGGGCAAATTAGCTCCCCCGGCGGCAAGGGAAGAATTGAACGCCACATGGCGTATATTGATCTCCGTTATCTTTGGAGATCCGTTGTGATCTTCCTTGTAGTCTACAGTAAAAATACCATTGAGGCCGGTGCCAAGCTGCGATGAAACAAACGTCAATGTTTTTTCAGATATCTCTTCCAGCAACGGCTCATTCAGCAATCTTCCAAAAGAAGTATTGCCTGTAATGCCCGATGGCGCCACTTTGGCCATGATATAATTCACTCTTTCTGCGCAGGCCGTTCTTAATAACTTGCCATTAAAGTACAGTAATTTACAGGCCATGTTCCTGCCGGGCAAAAATTCAGATGCTATGAATTCCTTCACACCGGGGTTTACAGCGATCCATTGTTCCAATGCGCTTTTACTTTCAATTTTTAATGATCCCAGGCCACTGGAACCTTCTGTGCTTCTTACCCAAAAAGTATCTCCCAGTTTTTTTGTGATCGCTTCATAATCATAAACGCCTGGCTCAATCAGGAAGAACTGCGGAATATAACCGGTATCCTTCAACAGTTCGTGCAGCTTGTGCTTGTTCACCAGTTGTGTGGCAAGGTCGCTATGCGGCAGGTGCAGTTTGATTGGTTTTTTAAGTTGGGCTACTGCCTGTTTCGACCATTCGATCACTTCCACTTCGGGTAAAATAATGGCAGCATCAATGTCGTTGCCGGCAATGATCGAATTGATGGCATCCCAATATTTAGGATCATCTGCCCGGGGTACTACAAAAGACCTGGGAAACAATTCTTTTTCATACAGTCCGTACGCCAGCGGGTTACAATCCACGCCAATGAATTCAAAATTCTTTGCCAGTTCGCCGCCATACCATTTAACCGCCCTTACAAAAGAACGTGGTGTTGGTCCGCCCACACCCGTTATCAGTACCTTATACATGTTGCAGATTTATTTATATTTTTCAATATCCTGTTTAAGTCCCCTGTGAGCGGGCAGTTGCCACAGCAGTTTGCACCAGTCATGATTGCCTTCGATCAGTTCGGGCCCCTGTTGTGTGATGGCCACATCCCAGCCAATGGACCGGTTCTCCGGCCGTAACAATGCAGCGGCCACGATCATATCCATTGTTTCTTTCCAAAAGGGAATTTGAAAACCCACGATCGGTGTATTTGTAACCGGGTGGTTATATTCGTCCGGCTTTGTGATATCGCTGTACACACCGGGACCTTCCACCACACCTGTCATAATGTTTATGGGAGCGGCGATATTCCCGGCAGCCAGGTTGTCAACCGCAGAATTAACAGTGATCCGAAAACGGGCAGCTACAATATCTACCGTGCGGCTGTTGGTTACCTGTGTTACCACCCTGATGGTATTCAGTCCCGAAGGCGACATTTTCATAATGTCCGGGTGCTGCTCTACAAATTCTTCCACATAGTCGTTACCGGTAGTTTCTAAGCGGGCTATTATTTTTTCTGCTGTCAATCCCTCCGAACTCAATACTTCTATTCCCCTGCCGCATTGACCGTGTGAATGTTTAAATACCAGTTTTCCGGCGCTTTCAGCAAGCAGCTTTCCAGCCTCCTGCGGCGAATTTTTTAACGAACCAAGCGAAGCATAACGGTGACGGATAAACTTTTTATATACATCCAGGAACAGTATTTTATCTTCCAGCACAGCCCTTCCTCCTTTTGGATTCATCTGCAACTGGTATTCGTACATATAGCCGGTGCCGGCAAAACCTGAGCGTTCTGCTGCCGTGATCCTGTAAAAATGGAACTGGAAATATTCAAGCGGTGAAATGTTGTACCGGAACACCGAATACAGCACATCGATCAAGATACCGATTTTGCTGCGCCCGGTTTCTTTACTTACCTTATCCAGGAACAGGCGGAATTTTGGCCTGTCGAGTTGCTTAAGGTAATATCCAAAATATAATATCTTTTTCATGTTGGTTTAGTTTCCCCTGAAAGGTTCCATCGGCCTGTCGGCACTTTGGTTAACGCCTTCTTTCTTTATCACTTTTAAAAATGTAAGCCATAAGATTTTAAGGTCCAGTAAAAAACCCAGGTGATCCACATAATAAACATCCAGTGTAAATTTATCTTTCCAGTCGATACTATTGCGGCCATTTACCTGCGCCCAGCCGGTGATGCCGGGTCTCACTTCATGCCGGCGGCGCTGCTCCTCATTGTACAGGGGCAGGTACCTGAACAGGAGCGGCCTTGGGCCAACCAGGCTCATATCGCCATTAAGTACATTCACCAGTTGAGGCAACTCATCCAGGGAATATTTGCGGCAAAAAGATCCGGCTGCGGTGAGCCGCTGGTTATCGGGAAGCAGCTTTCCTTCAGCATCTTTTTCATCCGTCATCGATTTGAATTTTATCACCTGGATGCTTTTTTCATTTTTACCCGGGCGGGCCTGGTAAAAAAATGGCGTTGACCTGTACACCCGCCAAAGCAGCAGCGAAATAACGATCAGAACAGGCGACAGCAATATGAGCAATATCAATGCTACTGTAAAATCGATCGCTCTTTTTAAAAACCTTTTATAGATCATGTTATACGGAACAAAATAAAATCCAATGATGAAGGTACGGCAAGCTGAACAATCAGGAATACCAGGTAGCAATCACCCCGGCGTTCTGGCGGGTAAAATCAAGCGATGCTTTTAAAGAATTCGTTTTGTATTGTTGCTGCAGGGAAACATCTTCACTCACCTGCCGGATAAAATCGGCAATTGCCTGCAGTTCGCTGCAGTCGAAGCATTTGCCATTGTTGTATTTATGGGCATATACATTCAATTCAGAATCTTCCGCCGCAATGTACAGCACCGGTTTACCCGCTGTCATCAAATTGTAGGTTTTATTCGGGATGCTTGCATGAGAGGTTTTATTGTTAAGGATCACCACGCCCATGTCTGCTGCAGACAAAGAAAAAGGAAATACATCATCGGGTTGAAAAGGCAGTACCAGGCAATTCTCCAATGCATCTTCTTTGATGCGCTGTTTGATGGTATTCACTTTATCGCCCTTGCCGATGATCAAAAAAACAATGCGGTTGTTTTGCCGCAATAGTTTTGCGATATCCACCATCACCTCTACATTGTGAATGAGACCGATGTTCCCTGAATATTGCACAATGAATTTATCCTGCAGGTTGTGTTCCTTTAAAAAAAAATTTTCAGTTTTTGCAACGGGTGTAAAGTTTTCGAAAGTGGTCCAGAGGTTAATGATCTTTATTCGCTCCCGCTGGATATACTTTGCAACAAGTGCAGCCATTTTTTCTCCGATGGTAAAAATGTGATCTGCTCTTTTAAATATTTTCTTATTGGCCCAGCTCCAGAAAAGGTATACCGGGTTGGAGCTGCCGATGCCATAAATTTTCAGTGTATCAGGATATACATCCCAGATCAGCAGCGAAAACCTGTTGCGCAACAGCAGCATACATAAATACGACATGGGCGGTACAGACACGAAGAACACTTCATACTTCCTGTATTTGAAAAGCAGCTTAAAAAATACCTGGAAAGTGGCTACCGTCCACGTATAGGTTTTTGTAGCAAAACTTTTTTCGTTGTACCTGATCAGCTTATCCAGCCGAACTTTCTCATCCAAATCCGTTCCCTGTGCATGCACATTGCCGGTGATGAGCGCTATTTCGTCAGCATTTTCTGCAAAAGAATTTACGATATCTACTGTAAGAAAATTAACCGCCTGGTTTACAAACACGATCTTCCTCGCCATATTAATTATTTATTCAGCAGCATAAAAAGGTAATCCCTGGAACTCATAAACTCAGCATCCGGCCATCTTTTTGTGATGTCCCTGAGCAAAGCCGACAACTGCTGCAAACCTTTATCCCTGTTCGTTTTGCTGATACCCCCTGTAAAATTGACCCGGTGCGTACTGATGATGGCTGCCTTACCAAATTGAAAAGCTGCTTCCATTTGCTGCAATGTTAAAGCGGTGGAAGTATAACCATCGTCTGTTGGCTCAAAGGCACAATTGCGGATGTAATAATTCAGTTGCTGCTGTTTTATTTTTTGTTTGAATGTGTATTTTCTCCATTCCATTTCGCCATTGAGCCCGGGTGTAGGATTATTATGCGATACATTTAAAAAAGGCACGCCCGCTTTGTACAGGGTTTCTTCAAAGTCGGGGTGAAATACACTGTTGGCCGGTGTAAAAGATGCAGGTGTATAGCCGAATATTTTTTCAAACAAGGCCACCCCTTCGGTAATGGAGCGATGCAGGAATTTCTTTTGTGAGTCGTTGGTGAAATAAAACTCAGGTCTGAATTCCTGTGCATATCCTGGTATGCCTTCTACATTGCCCACAGCAACAAATCCATAACTGAATGCATGCTGCAACTGGATATTCCCCTGCTGCAGTTTTTCGAGCCAGGGTTGTACGCTGATGTGTTCTCTCCCGTGGTATTCCGGAATGAAGAGCCCGGCATCCATCCCCTCCCGCCAGGTTTGCATCACTTTTTCATCCCGTCCATATTTCTGCTGTGTAACAGTAAAAGGTTCATAAAAATATTCCTTGTAAGCGCTGGCTTTTATCTTTTCAAAATCAGGATTGGCAACATTTACAAAAGGTGTGATGGTTGCACTGCGGCCATTGCGATCTTTCACGGCAGAAAGTGTTTCAAAAAGAGCAGCCAGGTCATCTTTATCTTCCAGCGTATCAAAGAGATTGTAACGGGAAGGATGTATGCATATGCCGGCTCTTTTCATCAGATCGAATGAAGCGGCGGAGGGCATACGGATGCTGCCGTAATCGTCACTTTCAATGATCACAATTTTTCTTTTCACCGTAGGACCGGGTATGTTCTTGGCGGCAAGAATGAGTTTGTACTTAAGTGCTGCTATTCCCACGATGCTAATTAGGTTGATTGTTAGTGGTCATTTATTTAAGCCCATATAACTAGACTATTCTTACCTTTTAGGAGAAACTAACTTTGCCTCCGCAGCCGGCAGGCTGCGTAACTGGAACGCCACTCTTTTTGCTTCTTTCAAAAAAATTAGCTCCGCATTTTTTTGAATCTTGCCTCTGGCAAGACCGAACCAAAAAATGTGGCTAACCCAGTTACTGGTAAGAGTGGGTCCACAGGATTAATTGCAAACATTTAATTTAAATTCCTTAAATAAACGACAGGGATTAATCATTTAACAGTTGCCGGTACAGCCGGATATAATCTCCATTGCGTTCCCTGTTATTGTACAACCGCACTGCCCTTTCCCTGCAGGCGGTACTGTAAAACGAACGGCCTTTTTGCCGGATGGTTTCAATGGCAGCAGCCAATGCATTGATATTTCCCTTCTCTACGACCAGGCCCGTTTGTTCATCCACGGCTTCAATACTTCCACCCGTATTGTAAGTGATCACCGGTGTGCCACAGGCAAGGGCTTCAATATTGGTGGTGGGAAAATTGTCTACCCAGGTAGGGTTTACAAAAACCGTTGCCAGGTTGTACAACTCTACCATCTCTTCGAGGCTTTCGGTACGCTCAAGAGCGGTGATATTTCCGGGCAGGTCTTTTTGCTGTTCAGCATTAAGCCCCAGCAAAATGATCCTTGCACCAGGTGGAAGTTTGCTGCTTAGTTCGATAAAGTCCTTGAGGCCTTTTCGCCGGTCCCACACACTGGCCACACCAAGCACTACCGTTTCATCTTTAATAGCCAATTTATTTTTAAGTTCCGGTGTACCTTTTTCCATCGGGGAGAACTGCTGCAGGTTGATGCCGTTGTTGATCACCGATACCGGGTAATTTTTCAAAAATGACAGTTGCAATAAATTACTCAGCCATTTACTGGGTGTTACGAGTGTTAGGTTTTCAACCCCGTTGAATACTACTTTCTTTTTATCGAAATTATTATAAGAGTTATCGAAAACATAACTTTCGGGATACCGCTTTTTCAAAGGGCATTGATGGCAATGCGTTTTCCACTTATCGCAGCCCACAAAATCAAAATAACTGCAGTGGCCGGTAAAGCTCCAGCAATCATGCAGCGTCCACACGACCGGCTTTTTTCTTTCCTTTAAAAAATCAAACAATACGCCTGCGTGCAGGTAATAACCATGCAGGTTGTGCAGGTGTATGATATCCGGGTCAATGCGCCTGATATGGGAGATCAATTGCTTTGTAGCAGCTTTGGAAGCAAATGCATGCGTATCAAATATCCTTGTTTGCAACCCGTGCAACTGCTGGTCGAACGTATTGCCGATCTTAATCGTTTGCGACTGGCTGGGTCTTCCTGCCCTGCCATGTGCGATATAACTTGAATGATTATCCGCAATCAGGGCCAGGCCGATCTCTTCTGCAATACGGCCGGTGCTGCCCGTATTGAGCGTTGTATTTATTTGCAGTACTTTCACAGCCGGGCAGGAAAAAGGGTATGATTGATCAATTGATCTTTAAGGTTTGCTGAAGCAATGGATGATGCGCCACTTCATTGCCGATTATTTTAGTTGCCACTTCGTTCCAGTGCGTATCGTCGGGCTTGTACAATGTACCTGTACTGTCTTTGATGCGGTTGTAAATGCCCAACGTATTAATGGTGGCAACACCAGACTGCTGCAGGATAGAATCGAGCTGCAGGAGGTATTGCGGTTGCTGTTGAAAAGGCACCAGGTTATAATAAACAGATTCCTTATCAGGCATAGGCATAAATATAAAAGCGATGCCCAGCTCATCACAATACTTTTTATAAGAGAGGATCACTTTTGCTGTTGCTTCTGCATTTTTCAGCGTAAAGAATTTTTTCTTGACGCCTTCCATAAAAAATACGCTGCTGTCTACCGGCGATTGCGCCCCGGCACCCTTCCTTTGGTTGATCCTTGAAGCAGCCCATTTAAATGAGTTGAAGGCAGTCAACCTGTCGATCACCGTATTCACACCTTTAAAAACAAGTACCTTGTTGATCTTACGTAAATATTTCAGGCGGCGGTCATTTTCTTCCTGTGTCACTGTGAGTACAACAGGGGCCAGTCTTTCCACGATCGAAAACACCAGCACTTTGGGCTTTCTCACAAAATGTTCTTTGTAGAGGAAACTGAAATTACCAAATGAAGAGGGTGCCATATTGTACACGCTGGCCCTGCCTCCCAATGCGGTACCCACCCTGCTGCTGATGGTTTCATCCTGGTTGAGGGTAACCCCCGCTGTAAACGAATCGCCGATGAACAGTACATCAGGCTCTTCCACAAAGGTTTCGTTTCTAAACCCAAGTTTATCCGTTGTCCACTGAACATGCTCCTTGGTAACGGCAAACCGTGTACGAAAAGCAAGGTCGCCCTGCTCGGCCATTTCCGTATGCATGTTTGGATAAAATCCGCCCATGTGTGGAATCGGGTTTTTAAAGATCAGTGCTTCCCAGGAACGGTAGGTAAAGTAATTGGGTGGCAGTACAAATGCTTCAATGATACCGGTGATTACAACAGGCAGCAATAAAAACAAGAGCGTTCTTTTTAAAAATGGCTTCATATTTAAAATTGAAAATAAATGAACTGTTGTCCTTTGCCGGAATATACATAGATGGCGAATACCATGCAGTAATACAACGCCCATCTTGCAACAGGCGGCCAGCGCAGGGCGAAGGCGGCAATGGCATACTGGTGTTCACGCCCCTGCCATTCGAGGAGGAGGAAGATGCCGATCAGCGCCAGTATGGCAACTGAATATACCTGTGGTGCAGCGAACAACGAGGTTGAAAATATTCCGCCAATGTATTGGAAGGCTTCGGTAACAGACCCCGACCTGAAAAATATCCACGCAAAAACAGTGAGTGAAAACGTAAGCAGGATCGAAAAGAACTCGCCTGCAGTAGGCAACATTTTGCCCCTTGCTACAATATCAAGATTGTTCCGGTTTTTGTTTGACAGCAGCAGCGGTAAAAAATAAAGGGCATTCAATCCGCCCCATACAATAAAGGTCCAGTTGGCGCCATGCCAGAAACCACTCACCAAAAATATAATGAAGGTATTGCGCACTTTCATCCAGGTGCCGCCTTTGCTGCCACCAAGCGGTATGTACAGGTAATCCCTGAACCAGGTGGAGAGGGAGATATGCCATCTTCGCCAGAACTCTGCGATGTCTCTCGAAAAATAAGGAAAGGCAAAGTTGCGGAGCAGTTCGATGCCGAATAATCTTGCAGTACCAAGTGCGATATCCGAATAGCCGGAAAAATCGCAGTATATCTGGAAGGTAAAGAACAGTGCGCCCATTACGAGTGTGCTGCCGTTATAATCTGCGTGATGATTAAAAATGGTGTTGGCAAGTTCTGCGCAATTATCGGCGATCACGATTTTTTTGAAGAGACCCCATAGTATCTGCCGCATTCCATCTACGGCCTTCGTGTAATCAAACACTCTTTTTTGTTTCACCTGTGGTAACAGGTGGGTGGCCCTTTCAATGGGGCCCGCTACCAGTAAAGGAAAGAAACTCACAAATACAGCATAGTCAACAAAATTTCTTTCTGGTTTTATGCGGTTCTTGTAGATGTCAATCACATAGCTGAGCCCATGAAATGTGTAAAACGAAATACCTACGGGCAATATCACTTTGATCGTCCACACATTTATTTTTAACCCTGCATGAGAAAGCAGTTCTGCAAAAGAATCAGCAAAGAAATTGTAGTACTTGAATACCCCCAAAAAACCGACATTGACCAGGATACTTAGCCAGAACCAAAATTTCTTTTTCCCGGCACTGGATGCATCCTGCATTTTTAAACCGGTATAATAATCCAGCAGGGTGCTGAACATCAGTAAAAAAAGAAAGCGGTAATCCCAGCAGGCATAAAAAAAGTAACTGGAAACGAGCAGTAACACATTCTGTGTTTGCAATTTTTTATTGCATACAAACCAATACAACAAAAAAACAATGGGCAAAAATATTGCAAACCCAATGGAGTTAAAAAGCATAGTTCATCAATTGATATTAACAGTAGATCTTGCAGGACAATTACGCCGCAAAATTCTTTTTTAGTTTTAGTACCGGCTGCTCAACGTATTTGTAAGACAATGCTGCCAGGATAAAAGCCCCGGCAAAGCGGATCAGTAAAACCACTGCCACTGCTGCCATCCCATTCAATGGCATGTCTTCCTTTTTTAAAAAAGCAAATAAAGGAAAGTGATACACGTAGATGCCGTATGATCTTTTCCCGATCCACTCAAACAATTTGCCTGAGAGCAGCGGATGCAATGGGTGGGTAACAGCAAACCAAACAGTGAGTGTACAGAGGATATTGGTGATGATAAAACCACCAGCTATCCAGAAATTTTTTAACGGCACCAGTGTTAGCGACAATAGCACAAATAAACCTGCCAGCAACAGCAATTGCCAGGTATCATTTTGGGTGCTGGTAACGGTGTGGCCTGTTCGCTTTTTCTCCGCCAGTACAATAGCGATGAAGGCTCCCATCAGGATGCAGTCGATCCGGGTGAACGTAAAGCGGTATGCATCCAGCACCAGGCCGCCTGCCTGCAGCGGGTGACTTGATAAATAAAGCCTGAACAGGGTTACTGCGACGAGCAAACAACCCAGTAACAACAATCTTTTTTTGTAAGACAATGCAAAAAGGCAGGCCAGTACAAAAAAAGGCCACAGCAGGTAAAAATGCTCTTCTACGGCCAGCGACCACAAGTGCCGCAGGTTGCCGGCAATATCCGGCTGGATATTCGTATAATACAGCAAGGCTGCCAGTGAAGCCCTTAGCCGGTTAGCCGGATCAAAACCACTGGGTTGCCACAAAATATTTGCAAGGATCACTCCAAGTAGCAGCACCGGGAGCAGGCGTAAAAAACGACGGGCATAAAATTTCTTTATCCCAACCGTACCGGTTTGACCGTATTCCTGCAGCAGCAGGGAAGTGATCAAATACCCACTTAAAACAAAAAAAAGATCAACGCCTACCCTGCCGATCCTGAACACCTGGTTGCCGCAATGAAACAGCATCACCATGATCACGGCATAACCACGCACACTGTCGAGGGCCGGGATGAAATGAAATGATGGCTTGTTTAAATTACTCATTACACCTTAGCGGCCCGGACTTTTAATCAGCGCATCAATGGCCTTTTTGTTATAGACATATCCATAGTGCAGCGAAGTTTGATATGCCAATTTACCTTTTTGATAAATAAGCGCCCTGTTGTTTACGAGACTTGAAAGAACACTTGCCAACGCCTGGTGATCTCCTGCGTTGAACAGGTAACCATTCACGCCGTTTTCGATCCTGTCCATGCAGGACATTACGCCTGTAGAACCGATCACCAGTTTACCATAGCGCATCGCATCCATCGGTGGAATACCAAAAGGTTCATGGGTGGAAGCGTGAATAAAAATATCAGTGGCTTCCAACATGCGTAAATACTCATCATACTCTACCCAGCCTTTTAACTGAACATTGTTGCCCAGCGCTTCAAATTCCCGTTGATAATTTTCCTTTTCTGCACCTGTTCCGAGAATGGTAATTTCCAATTGCGAAAATTCCTGTGGAGTTAGTTGCCTGAAGGCGGCCAGCACGGTGCTGTATCCTTTGCGTTGTAAAAAACGGTTGGATAGCAGCAGTCGTATCTTATCGCCCCGGAGCAGGGCGGCATTTCGTTCTTCATTAATTGAAACGATTGCAGTATCAATTTTAGTGGTTTCCAAATATGGAAAGTCGTAACATTTTACTGTCGATGCTTTGTACACACGAATAAAAAAATCGATCCCGGTTTTCCCGGTAATGAACAATCCGTTTGCCAGCTTCATGAACCACTGCTTCAGACTGGTTTTAAATCCCGGAGCCGGTTGTTCAGGTACATCGAGCCAAAAACTATAGGGAATACCTGTAAGCCTGCAATACAAAGCCAGCAATATATGCATCACAGAATGCCATCCTGTAATGATCACAAGTTGTGATTGCCGGGCGCTCTTTAAAACGGCAAAAAAATGCTTGGCAGACCTGTTGTAAATACGGTAGCTGATGTTCTTTTGCAACACCTGCCAGGGATACATCGCAGTAAGATCTTTCAAATACCAGAAATCGATCTCGTATCCATCCTGCACCAATTGCTGCTGCAGATCGATCGAATGCGGTAGTGGAATTACATTAAAAAATAAAATGCGCCTGGCGCCTGGTTTGTCAGTCATTTATTTCTGTGCAATAAAATCGAGGTAAGATTGAGCCAGTTTGGCCGGGTGAAAAGCTTTGATGGATTCGGCTGCATTTGTTGAAAGTGCAATCCTCAAATTTTCATCGTTCATGAGTTGCTGCAGTTTTGTTGCGAACATTTTTTTGTCGCCCACCGGTATTAAAAATCCATTCACGCTATTGTTGATAATATCAGCTGGCCCAGCATTGCAATCATAACTGATGCAGGCAAGCGGCGTGGCCATTGCCTCCAGCAATGCGTTGGGAAATCCTTCGGAATAAGAACAGAAAGCAAAGATCTTTGATTGCTGCAGGGCGCTGTCGATATCTGGTTGAAACCCGGCAAAAACGGTTTTGTTACCAATACCAGCCGCAGCAGCTTTTTGTTCAAGCGAATCTTTTAAGGGACCATCACCGGCAAAAACAAGTTTCCAACCATCATTTTGTAAACCTGCAAAAATTTCGAGCAGGTCTTCGTGGCCCTTGCCTGTGACCAGCCTGCCGACGGTGATGATATTATTTTGCGCAACGACGTTCTTTTGAGTTACTTCCTTTACATAATTCGGTATCACTTTTATATTGGGATGTTTCACCTGGTTAAAGATCACCCGGGCCGCATAGCTCGTTTGTGCAATGATGCCCTTCGCCCTTTTATAAGTGAGCCACCGAAGCCACACCGGGTCAAAGGCGATCTTATTGGCCGGGTTATTCCGGATGGAAATATAAATGGGATATGCCAGGCCGATAGTACACAACAAAAAGAAAGAGGGAAATATAAAATTCAGTACTACATCCGGGTTGATCTTTTTGATGGAACCCCTGATATAGCCAATCGTTTTTAATGCATACGAATATTTATTCAGCGTTGCCCTTGAAAATTCCGGTTCTATGATCTTTACCCTTTCATCAATATGATAAAACACATCCTGTTTAAATAGTAAGAATATGGTTACCTCATGCCCGTTGGCAGCCAGGTAATTTGCCAGTTCGGCAATGGCTCTTTCTGCACCTCCGCAATGAAGGGTGGCATTGGTTAAACAGATCTTCACTTAGTAAAAAAGATGAAAGGAGAAATTGTACAAAGAAGGAGCTTAATGAAGTTATGCTGCAGGCAACACAACAATATAGATTGGAAACGCAGGCAGGTATTAAATTCTTTCAAAAAGATATACATCGCTTTCGTCTGTTACTACCCGAAAGCCTTCATCAACGATCCGCTGGATGATCTGTTTCCTTAGCTCTGCTCCATACATGTGCGTATGCATTTCCATCAGTATCACTCTTACAGACGCAGGGTAATTCGGTTTATCGCTGATGATGATCTTTTCACTTCCCTCTACGTCTATCACCAGCATCGTAGGTGAAATATTAAACTGCCGCATGATCTTTTCAAGATCGTAGGTGGTTGCGGCACCTTCTTCTTCTGCAGCGTTTTCGTTTACTTCGAAAGAAGCCCTGCCGCCCAGCGAACCGCCCTGCTGGTCGAAGCTATTGATCCGGATCTTTTTATTCACTGAAAAAACAGGGAAGCCAAAACCTGTGAGCACTTTAATATTACCCTTCGCTTCGAGCCATGTTTTTGAATAGGCAGTGATGTTTTCGGATGCTTCTACAGAGATCACCAATCCCTTTTCACCCACATGATGGGCCAGTATCGCTGTGAGTACGCCAACGGAGCCGCCCATCTCAATTACGATATCACCTGCCTTTGTCTGCTGCTGCAACAGGTGCCGCTCACTCACTTCGTAGTTGCCGGTTTGCAGTGCTCTTTTAGTGCCAAAGGAGTAAGGCGTATTGCGTATCTTAAATGGCACGCCATCAATAACAGCTTCTTTGGGCCAGATAAATTCCGGCACGAAAGTTCTCAGTAATTTTCTCCTGATGTTCCAGTAGGTTGTTTGAATACTCATTTACTTTTTTAAAATTATTGTATCATCATGTTGCAATTGATTTCAATACATCCTCCACCATCCAGCCGTAAGGATTAAAACTTCCCTGGTGCCATTGCAGGTCTTTTGTCCAGTAACCGGGACAGGGATCATACCCTGCCATGGAGAAACCAAAACTGATCTCCACTACGAGCGGCCGTCCTTTGTCAAAAACAAAATCAAGCGCCAGGCATTGTGTTTTTAATTTTTCATTGATCCCGAACGATAAGCCGATGAGCGAATCATCAAATAATTCTTTGGCGTATAAAATATCGCCGCCACCGGAAGCCCTGAAATCATTTTCTCTCACCATTCTTTTAATGGCATAAGCCTTATCGCCAATCACCACTACCCTTATATCATGGTCATTGCCCGGAATAAATTCCTGGAAATAGATATACCCCATTTCTTTGCCGGACACCTTTGCGTAAGCCGGCGGAGCAGCAAGCCTTATCACACCTTTTAAAACATCTTTTGCATCCGTTTTTCCCTTGCGGTATTTGCGAAGCCGCTCCTTTAGATTGTCCATGGCCTGGTATTGCGAAAAGCCGATGCCAAAGGCTTTGTTCACCAGTTTAACCGCAGTGGCTGCATCGGGCGCCAGCTTTACGTTGGAAGACCCGGCACCGCCTCTTAACTTAAATACTTTTGGAAAGCTGGCTTTGCTGATCCAGTCAAGGGCTTCCTTTTTTGTATAAAAAACAAATGCTTCAGCTGCTTCGATACCCGCTTTTTCAAACAGGTATTTTTGTCCCACTTTGTCATCAAAATGCCAGTTGCTGTTGAAGTTGGGAAATACTTTCATGCCGGCCTGCTCCAGTGCAAATAACAATGGCTTTGCAAAAACGATGTCTTTGGGATTGCCCTGGTGATGGTGCCACAGCAATGCATCGCAACCCTGCAACTGTGCTACGATATCATTAGCATAACAGTTAACGGTTTTAAAAGGAATGCCGTTGGCTTCACAGTAGGGTATCCACCTGTCGCTGAAAGAATTTTTTACCTGGTGTATTGCCAGCATAGCTTAATAATTTTCCCAGCCGGGGGGTATGGCGGCTGTGGTAGCGTATTTAAAAAGGTCCTGTACACTGCATACGGTACCGTTCATTTGTATCTCAACCGAACGGTCAGGCATAAACGATTTTGCAGCAGTCAACAGGGGCATCCTGTCTATCTTCAAATTCATCAGGGCGGCCATGGCAATATCATTGGTGGCTGAATCATTTGAAAAACTCACTACACCAAGGTTGAGGGGATCTGGCCACAAAGGACCATCACCCTGGCCGCCAATAATACCATCACAAAAACTATATAAAAAACGTTGCGGCGTATCAGCAATGGTTCCATCGGCCCTGCCAAAATTTACAATGGTATTCAGGTCCATCACCATGCGCCAGGTAGTGTCATTACCAAACCAGGCCGCACTTAACTGGTGTTGCTTTTCGGGCAATGAAATTTTCCATAGCAATATCGAAAACCGGAGCCAGTACCAGTATGATCTTTTCCCTTTGTTGCGGTTGGCATTGTCGAGACACAACTCTGACCAGTAGCGAAGGATGTTACCGCCCGGGTAACTGTCTCCACCCTGCTTGGTTCCACCGATGCGGTGATGCGGCAAAAAATCTTTATCGCCATTGAGACCCACAATATTTTTCAGTGCGCAGGTGATGCCTGCCTTCTGGTGGGTCTTTATTTTTGGAAGTGATATTACAATATCAGCATTGAACAATTCTTTTGTGATACAGTATTTGTGCATGCCCGGTTTATGTGTTTCAATAAACTTATCGGGATCATACTGGCTCACCCGGAAAATATTTTTGCCGGCAACAGAAATGGGTTCGAGGTAACTTTTTTTACCAACATCAAAGATCACATACTGATCCATGGAGTTGCGTTCCACTTCCACCTTGTTATTCACGGTATCAAAAGCAACCCTCCTGAAATCTTTCACCAGCACTTTCACCTGGTATTTACCAGCAAGTGCTGCCACCGCATCGAGCAATTCTTTTTTAACCAGTTTATCCCAGTTGCAACCCTGTATGGGAGCATCGCCGATCACTACAGAAGCCGGTTGCTTAGAAAGCACCAGCTCCAGGACTGCCAGTAAAAAATGATCGTTGGTACAAAGACAAATGGAATCGTGCGGCTTATAAAAATGCTTTACCCAGTTTGGTTTTAGCAGGATCTTTTTCCCCTGCAGGTTTTCGCCGGTAAGCACTGATGCAGACAATTCTGTTACAGCTTCCAGCAATAACTCTTTGTTGAGATAGAGTTGCTGCAGGGCGTCTACCGTGCGTTCGGTCTGCGGACCGAAAAAGGTTTTAATATTTACAAACCCGGCGGATGGTTGCTGCATGTATTTTATTTACCCGGTCGTTTAAAAAATAAAGCAAACAATACCGATAAAACGGCAAGCGTACCCAATTGCAGCCACAAGCCTGTTGTGATCAGTGTTCCATCGATCAGGGTCAAATTGATAAAAAGGAATTTAAGCCCGTAATAAACTATTTTACTTGCAACAGTACTGATGAAGATCAATATCCCCGCCTGCCAGCTGAGTTTGCCCGACAGCCAGTGAAAGCAGGCAATGTTTACAAACAACTCAACAGACATGATGACCGCTTTATAAAATGGCGGATGATGTGGTGGAAATATCGTAGATACCAGCGGTAGGGTAAGTGCCAGCAGGTATGCATTTTTATGATCACGGGAAAGCAGGTAAGCACCAAACAGCAATAACCTCATCGGCTCAAAATAATACAACGGAAATGCAGTAGCGTGCACAAACGCAGGAATGAAATACACAAGCACCAGTACCGTGATATCGATAAGCACCGTTTGCCATTTGTTGGATATGGTTAATGTGTTGGTCATTAGTTTTTATTCATCAGGTCGCCAAGTTGGTCAGAAGACATGAACTCAACCTGCGGCCAGCGCTGTGTGATTTTTTTCAATAGTGTACTCAATAATAACAAATTTTGCTCCCTGTTCTGCGGCCGCAGGCCACCCATAAAATTAAGCCGGTGGGTGCTGATGATGGCTGGCTTCTTCCAGCGGAAGGCTATTTCCATCCTGTGAAGGCAGTCATCTACCCAGTTGAACCCGGGATTGGTAGAGGGCTCAAAAAATGCATTTCTCACCAGGTAACGCTGGCCCAGTTTATTCCGTTGCCCCTGGTAATGGTATTTTTTTTTGTACTGGTAACCGGCTGTTGCCAAAGGCTCCAGTTGTATGATCATTCCCTGTAAGTACCGGACATTGTTGCTGGCCAACATCGGTTCAAGCGTTGTACCCCAGATATAACAGGGAGCAATAAACGATTTTGAAGAGAAGCCCCAGAGTTGTTTAAACAATTCCAGCCCGTCTGAAACAATTGCAGCTTTACCAGCCAGTTCCTCTGCCGAATCACCATCCAGTGCATCCATGTATTCGTTTAGTTCTGCTGGCTGCGGACCGCTATGTACGCTGAACATCTGTTGCTCAAAAGCCAGCAGTGCAGCTTTATTACCAGCCTGCAGCGCTCTTAACCATCTTGTTACATTTACATGCTCCCGGCCATGGAACTGCGGTTGTAGCAATTTCTCATTGATGCCCTGCCTGTACAATTCCATTACCCGGTTGTGATCGGGATAACGCTTGTAGGTTTCGGTAAAGGGTTCGTAAAAATATTGAGTGAAGCCCGCTGCTTTGATCTTTTCAAAATCAGGATTGGCAACAATATTATTGGCAGTGAGAAGAGCCGGGTTGCCCTCCCTGTCTTTAACAGCAGAAAGCACTTCGAACAGCATTTCCATGTCGGTATTGCTTTCGAGCATGTCGTTGCTGTTGTAGGGACATTTATCTACAGGCAGCTGATGCTGCAAAAAACTATCATACGCTCCTTTTGAAGATACCCTTACCGTTCCCCAGTCATCCGACTCAATCACTACGATCGTTCTGTTGGTTTGCCAGCCTCGGATATTGAGCAGGTTCCTGGTAACTTTTCTTTTAAAATTCATTTTTTAAAGGCTGATCGCCCAGGTACGGTTACTTGATGAGATCGTTCAAAGAAAGGTTATAATCAGTAAAGATCGACATTACAGGATTACCGATGAGTGTATTGATGCTGACGGAATACAAACCTGTTCGCAGGGCCACCACGCAAAACAGCAAAATCGCCGGTACGGCCATCAGCGTAACATTGGTAACAAACCGTTCATACACCTGGTTTTGAAGGTAGAAGATCACGAGCGCCAGTGTAGATAAGGAGGCGATCATGAGGAACCGTTCCCCGGAGGGCAATGATATCAGCAGGTTTGCAAAACCAAAAAAGAACAGGCTGAAACAGTACCCGTTGTTCAGAAATTTATTTTCCTGCAACACTTTTTTTCCAAAAAAATAAAGTGCGATCAAGATCGCCATCAATGAAAAATGCAGGGCTCTTAAATAATAAAGCGCATACCAGTTTACCGCCACTTCCACACCCTGCTGGGATTCGATCACACTATCATCATTTTGCCTGAACATTTCTACCCTGTCTTCATCCCGGTAATGCTTCGATCTTTCCAAAAATATTTCCGGCACGTTCGCCTCTACAAGCGTATTGAATTCTGTTACGTTGATGTTGGAAATAAAAATTGATACAATAAAAAAACCGAAGAAAAAATTCTTCCTGTTGCCAAGGGCCAGGTATCCGGTCAGTATCATGATGGGGAACAGGAAAGAAAAATGCACCGCCAATGCCAGGTAACTCACATACAATTTTGATTTTTTGCCTTCGTATAAAAATGGAAAGATGCCATAAACGAACATGAGCACAGCGGTATTAAACCTGAACCCGTTGATATTCCAGAAGGGATTGGTAAGAAAGAAAGTAACGATGAGCAGTATGCTGATCCACTTTAATTTGCCCTTCATGTGTTCAATGATGTACCAGATATTGCGGCTGAAGAAAAACCCGAATATAAATCCGTATACAGCCGTTAGCACCTGTGCACTGTCGGTAAAACGGGAGATCAGTATCGCCAGGGAGATCCTTAAAATATCCGCTTCACCACTGTCTTTAAACACTTCTATCATATCTGAAATACTCAGGCTTTTGCCATACAATTCTTTCAGATCCCCGATATAGCGGGTGATATCCGCATCATATGCTTCCTTGGCCACGGCAAATGTGAACCCGTAAAAAACAATGAATGCCCAGATCACATTCTTTGCCCAGGGCGCTTTGTAATTACGGATTGCGGTAAACCCGGCAAACAATGGTAATATCAGGAAGAGAAACCAGTGAGAGTCAGATGCCTGCAGCTTATTTTTTGGTTTGGCCATTATTGAATGAGCTGTAAAAATTTAGAACATACATTTTCGATCCTGAACATTTCGATGTCATCCCGGTAAAAAGCGTTGGTATAATTTCCCGCCAGGAATTCATCCACCACTTTCTCGTCAATATCATTGCCGGGAAAACAAAGTACCGGTCTGCCGGTAAGCTGGTAATCGATGAGTTTACTCGGAATATGATTGGAAGGATCGTACCCGATATTGATCACAAAATCACACTTGCTGAGTTCTTTCAGCAATTCGAGCCGGGGTATATAATCTCTTATCTCCAGTTTTTCACCCAGCACCTCCCGGTAAGGCAACAGCAATTCCGGTGTTCGGGTAAATACAATGAACTTAAAGTCTTTCCCTGTTTTTAACAGGTATTCCACCAGGTTGGTGGGGTTACGGGTAATGCGCATAAAAACGCCGGCAAATGCGAAGGTTGGCACTTTATTATTCCTTTCTTTCACCACCTCCACATCTTCAAACTTAAATCCCTGTGGGATCTCTACCAGTTTGTGATGAAATTCCGGGAAGTAATGTTCTTTGGTGGAGAGCTGTGGAATGGAAATAAAATCTGCCTTCCTGCAAAACCACTTTTCGAGGTATTTAAAATAAAACAGCTTATCAAAACTGTCGTGTACGGATACACTCAAATAAGCGTCGCCGCAATCTGCCACCCAGGTTTTTGCAATGGGGTGCTTTTTACTTCTTGCCCAGGCCACTCCCCAATGCACCATGTGCGGAACGGCAATGGAAATGAGCAGATCGTACCCGCTTTCTTTTTTAAGCGCCCGTTTTATTTTAAAGGTGAGCTGGATTTCAGGGTATTCAAAAAACATCAGCAAGGCTCTTGACCAGGCCCTTGCAAGCAGTGAACCGATCCGGTTTTTGGGAATGCGGATACTGTTGAATCGTAGTTTACCAAGATCTTTTAACCTAAATCCATATTCTTTTGCAAGCGGTAAATGGAAGGCATCGTTCTGTATAGTATAAAGTGTAACGTCGTGGCCCTGCCTGCAGAATTCCTTAACCAGTTCCGTGGTTCTGAAAGAACGTGGACTGTTCTCAGGATAAAAGGACCTGCTTACGATCAGTATTTTCTTTTTGTTCATTTTTATAATTCTTCTTAGCGCAGGATGGCGGCAGCGATCAATTCACCTGCATCGCCATTGCCGTAGAGCGGTTTATTGAAAACTGCTTCGCCTGTTGTTAAAGATTGTTGAATGGCTGCTGCGATCCGCCCTTCATCTGCACCGGTTAAAATATTAGCGCCGCATTCACACAATTCAACCCACTCGGTTTCATCCCTCAGCGTGATGCAGGGCGTTTTATGAAAGCAGGCTTCCTTTTGCAGTCCGCCCGAATCAGTGGCTACTACCGCTGCATGCTGCACGAGCACGGTGATATCAAGATAGCCCAGGGGTTCAATAATGAGGATATTCTTCGGGATAACCGTATCAAATTCCTGCAGTCTTTTTTTTGTGCGTGGATGCATGGGCAACACTACCGGCATGCCGCTCTGTGCAACAGCATTCAACACCTGTTGCAGGCGGTGGCGATGATCAACCATTTCTGCCCGGTGCAGTGTTACGAGCATAAATGTTCCGGACCTTAGTGAAAGCCGCTGCAGTATGCCCTCGTGATGTGTGGCTTTTCCGGCGTAGTACAACGCTGCATCATACATCACATCTCCTACCTGTTGTATCTTTTCTGTTGCGATCCCTTCGGCAAGTGCATTGTGGGTAGCCGTATCCGTTGGTGTAAATAAAATATCGGCAGCATGATCGGTGAGAATGCGGTTGATCTCTTCCGGCATTTTTTTATTGAAAGATCGAAGCCCTGCTTCTACATGTGCCAATGGAATGTGCAGCTTAGAGGCAGCGAGTGCACCGGCAAGTGTTGAGTTGGTATCGCCGTACACCAATACCATGGAAGGCTTCTCCTGCAACAACACTTCTTCAATGCTTTCGAGCATACGGCCCGTGTTTTGTCCATGTGTACCACCGCCTACGCCCAAATGAAAATGCGGTTCCGGGATATCCAGCTCCTTAAAAAAAACAGCACTCATGTTGTCATCAAAATGCTGCCCGGTATGAATGATCTTTTCCTGCGCTGCTTCGCCGGATTGCTGCAACGCCCTTGATACCACGGCAGCTTTTATAAACTGTGGACGGGCGCCAACAATGGATATGATCTTTTTGGGATGCTGCATCTTACTCCAGCTCCACGTTAAACCGTTTCATCCATATGCCAAATGCGATCAGCCACCAGTAAGAATAATCAAAAGGGATCGTACCGTTTACCATACCATCATAATACTGGAGCGCTTCCGGTTTAATAACGCCGGCGGAGCTTTCAATGGAACGTTTCATCATCTCCCTGAATTCATTCGTAAACTGGCTTTTAACCCACAACTCTTCAGAAGTGATGTAACCGATCTTGTCTTTCCTCAGCCGGATCTTTTCTGGTAAAATATTTTTGAGCCCGTTCTTTAAAATTCGTTTGGTTTCCTCTGCACTGTCAAGATAATCTGCCGGCAGGTTAGTGGTATACTCTACCAGTTTATGATCCAGGAACGGCACCCTTGATTCAAGCGAATTGCACATGGACATCCTGTCTTCGTAGCGAAGGTATTTTTGCAGCGGATCGTGCAAAACCTGTTTGTGTGCGATATTAAAAATACTCGTAGGCTGAAACGGAATATCATCATACGGATGTGTTTCAGTTGCCTTCAGTTTTTCAAGCGAAATAACCGCCCGCAATTGCCGGTAAGCCGGTTTGCGCCCTACAAAAAAGCGGCGGACAAAAGACGGCACAATAAAATAACAGAGTTGTATATAAGTTGCCGGGATGCTGCTGCCTCCTGCGGTCTTTATTTCTTTGTTGAGTTGTTTGAAGCGGAATTGTTTAAGCAACTGCACCCAGCGAAACTGGCGAAAACCGCCATAAGCACTTAAGTATTCATCTGCACCCTGGCCATTGAGCAATACTTTGATGTTATTGTCTTTGGCAGATTTGAACACGAAATAACTGGCCAGCAAGGCCTGCGACTGGTAAGGTTCATCCAGGAACCACACCATGTCTTCGGCAGTTTTAAAAACATCAGTGCCCTTTACATATACAAAATGAGGATCTACATTTGTATTGTTGATCACTTCATCCATCCATTTCTTTTCATTGTAACGGTCATCATCTGCACAGTAAGAAAAAACAGATTGTTTGTGATTGTTGCCGCTGCTATGAAGCAATGCATCAATTTCACACACCACGGCAGAAGAATCGAGACCGCCGGAAAGTGCTGAACCAACAGGTACATCTGCAATGAGGTGTTCCTTCACCGAACGCTGAAAATTTGTACGGAAACCGGCGGCAGCCTCTTCAAATGTGCCGTTGAAACCTTTGTAACCGGGGCTGTACCATTGTTGTGTTGAGATGCTTCCATCGGAAGCCGCAGTGATATCTCCCAGCTTTGCTTTAAAATAGTGACCAGCAGGAATCACATATACGCCTTTGAACAATGTTTCTTTTGTATGATCGGTGAGTGCATACATCAGGTGATCGTATGCCCGCTGGCCGTTGAGCACTGCACGCCAGCCCGGTAAGAATGTGAATTGTTTGATCTCACTGGCAAAACAAAAAGCCCCTGTAGGCGACACCCAGTAATAAAGTGGTTTGATACCAAAACGATCTCTTGATAAAAAGATCTCCTGCTCCACGCTGTCGAAGATGGCAAATGCCCACATGCCGCGGAATTTTTCCAGGCAATCTTTTCCCCATACAGCATACGCTGCAATGATCACTTCTGTATCACCCTGCGAAATAAAATGATAGCCTTTTTCTTCAAGCTCTTTGCGTACCTCGTGGAAATTATATATTTCGCCGTTGTAGGTTATCCAGTAACGTCCGTCCGCTGTACTCATTGGCAGGTGGCCATAAGCAGACAGGTCAAGAATGGAAAGCCGCCTGTGCCCCAGCGCCATGGAGAATTCTTCTCCTGCGAGATTAGCTACAGGAGATTGTGGGCGGTACGAAACAGCTGTATTGCTGTACACTTCTGCAGGTGTATCATCATCGCCGGCCGTAAGCAGTTGTCCATTTTTAGTAAACAAAAGATATCCCACATCATCCGGACCCCTGTGCCGGATGGCCTCCGTCATTTTCCTGAGGTCACTGCTGTTGTAAGCAGCAGCTCCCTGTTTGTTTACGATCCCCGATATTCCACACATAATCGAATTGTATTTTTTCTTCTTTAAAATTGGCAGCGTTGCTGCTACTGTGATAGTGACATACTGCTGCCCGTTAGTATGTAGCGGTCGCCTGTATGCGGACAGGTATAGGTTCCTTCTCCTTTCAATGGCAATGTTATTCTTTCTCCAAAACGGCTCATCCAGCCAGTTTGCTGAGCGGGCACACCCACCATTAAGGCAAAAGCCGGCACATCTTTGCTGATCACGGCACCTGCGCCAACAAAAGCATATTCGCCAATGGTAACGCCACATACAATGGTGCAGTTGGCACCAAGGGTAGCGCCCTGTTTTACCAGCGTATCCCTGTATTCATTTTTTCGCTGCACTGCACTCCGCGGATTGTACACATTGGTAAATACCATGCTTGGGCCACAGAACACATCATTTTGCAGTGTTACGTTATCATATACTGATACATTGTTTTGAATTTTTACATTGCTCCCGATCACTACTGCGTTGCCTACAAACACATTCTGCCCAAGACTGCAATTATCGCCAATAACAGCCCCACCGCACACATGCGCCCAATGCCAGATTCTGGTACCATTACCAACCTGTGCGCCTTCGTCTACAATGGCGGTTTCATGCTTTGTATAATTCATCTGCGGATGCATATTATTTTACCTGGATAGCAAGACAGGTGATCTGGTGTTTTTGTGTTGCTGTTGCTTTCACAGGTGGTATTACCTGGTTGCCTACGGTCCAGTGTTCGCCGTCCCAAAACTGCCAGAATTGTTGCTCAACGATAGCCGACTGCCTGAAAGAAAGCCATTTATTGATGTTTTCCCTGCAATAGCTCTGCGTAATAAATGCATTGCCTTTGCCATAAGAAGAGCCGGGGAGATCATATACATTTTTTATATACCCATTCTCTGAATAAGGGCAGGTAATGATGAGGATGCCACCGGGCTGCAAAAGATTCATCATATTTTTTACCGCATCATCAAACCGCTCAATGTGTTCCAGTACACTGATGCAGGTAACCATGTTGAATTTTTCGGCAATGGTATGATTGGTGATATCCTGGTCAATGATATGAAAATGCCTGTTCACCATTCCGCCGGGCCAGTAATCTTTGATATTGTCAATGGCGGTTACTTCGGCGCCGCAGTTCTGCATCAGGTGAGGCAATGCAGTGGTACCGGTACCAACATCCAGTATTTTTTTTGGATAGTACTCCGACATTTTATTAAACACAAATCCAAACTCAACAGGCCGCTCATTGAACCTGGTAAATTTTTGTTGCTGGTATTCCTTCTTTGTTGCCATTGAAGGATAATAGTTGAGTACTTTTTTTGCCAGTTGTTTGATAATGTTCATCAGTGGTTTTTTTATGAGATGTTATTTCGAAAGATTTTTCAAAAATGGATGATAGTCGCCCGTAAGCCCGATCGGCTGAAGTGAACGGATATGGCCCACCGTTTCGATAGACACCCGGTTGTCTTCAAGCCCAAAGCCGCCGCCATTCAGGATGTCTTCATAAATTTTTGTATGCAGATCTGTAAAGGTATCTGAGAATTCTATTTCCTTTCCGTTGATGGTTAAGGAGCGCCAGGTGCGTTGCTGGCGGATACTCATTGCCGCAGGAATGTCCTTTTCATCTACAGAAAGAAACCATTGCACCCGGGCTTTTTCGTATTCCAAAAAGCCACCAGCTTTGGATGCATCCCGGTAATGAAGTTTATTATCCAACAGCTTTCCAAATACAAAGTGCAGCATATCGTAAAAGTGTACCCCAATATTGGTAGCCACGCCGCCTGATTTTTTTTCATCCCCTTTCCAGGAAGTAAAATACCATTTGCCTCTTGAAGTGATGTAAGTAAGGTTCACATCAAACCTGGTTCCGGCAGGCGATGCATCTACTTCTTTTTTTAATGCGATGATGGCAGGATGCAGCCGCAGTTGTAACACCGTGTACACTTTTTTACCGGTATCATTTTCCATCGCTTTTAAAGCATCAATGTTCCAGTGATTTAACACCAGCGGTTTTTCGCAGATGGCATCTGCATTGCTGCGCAGGGCAAAGCGAATGTGAGAATCGTGCAGGTAATTGGGCGAGCAAATGGAAACATAGTCGACTGCAGCGCTTCCCTGGCTGCGGCGCAGTTTATCAATGTGCCGGTCAAATCTTTCGAACTCAATAAAAAAGCTTGCATCCGGAAAATAATTATCCATGATGCCGACAGAATCATTGGGATCAAATGCAGCTACCAGTTCATTACCGGTTTCTTTAATGGCTTTCATGTGCCGTGGAGCTACATAACCTGCTGCGCCGATAAGTGCAAACTGTTTCAAATAACTATTTTAAAGGAATAAAGCTGAACGTCCATACGGCACTACCGTATCGACTTTATAAAATTGGTGATCGATGTTTTTAAACCGGCGGGTATGCGTGACGGTAAGGTTGCCAAAAACTCGTACCGTTTTTTTTCGGATGGAAATTCGTCGTGTCTTCTTTCCGGTCTCTTTAAATAATCAATTAGTTGCTGCCTTGTCCAATTCATTTTTTTAAGGAAGTAGGCAATGTCTTCCTCCAGCGCCTGTGCAGATGGGTAAGGAATTCCTTCCAATCCTTTCAATGCGGCTTCCCTTGTTAGCTGCCCTGCTGCCACCAGTGTGGAAAGATGTATAATGCGTTTATCTACCCCGAATTTTTCCGGCAGGATATAACCCTGGTAAAAGCGGGTAAAGATGGACTCGTAATGTTTGTAAGGATAAGGTTTGTAATTAAAATCTTTCTGCAACGATTCCAGCGCTGTAAATTTATTGTAAGGCAGGTAGTCTAAGAACGGGCAAAACTGGATGAGCTTTATGTAATAATCCCATGCCCATTGCACAGCGCCAAATGCAGGAAATGTTTTTAATCTAACATTGCCAAACTGCCTGCCCAATGCTATAATGTTCTTTTTATCAAACTTATTCCAGGTCCAACTGGCAGGTAAATGAATACCTTCTGTTGCTTTGTTGGCGCCGGTAAGCATGTAGCGCAGGCCCAGCTTTTCTGCCTGCCGGTAAATCACACCCAGCATTGCATTGTCGTACAACAATTCTACGTCTATCACATCGGCATCAAAAAACGCCTGCATTAATGCCCGGTATTCTTCCCAGTCGATCACATACGTGTAAAGATCAACACCCAACCCACGTACCAGGTTTTCGATATTGTTCTGTGCCAGTTCGCTGTTCCAGCCATTGTCCATGTGCACAGCCAATGGACGCAGCCCCAACTTTTTTACCTGCACCAATACCCAGCTACTGTCAACGCCGCCGGATATTCCAACAATACAATCGTATTTTTTTCCTTTGCCATTGCGTTTTACTTTGGCAACCAACTGCTCCAAATCTTTTTGTTGCTGTGACGGTTCTTTGTGAATGATGTGCGTTGTTTGCAGGATAAAATCCGAACAATAATTGCAATAGCCATCCACATCAAAACGGGCGCCGGGTACGCCGGCGTTTACCACACATCTTTTACAAACCTGTACCTGCTGTTCCATGGTTAGCCTAATAGCTGTACAAGTTCATTGTATTTTGGATAAGTGATCAGCACAGCCCGGTGCGGACCCTGGAACACAAAGAATGCACCGGCACTCACAGCGCTGGCACCTGCATCTACAGCAGCTTTGATATCTGCGAGGCTGCCGGCACCACCAACAGCCACCAGGGGAACGGATAAAATCTTTGCGGCCTCTTTTATCAATTCTACATCCATGCCCTTCATGGTGCCATCCCTGTCAACTGCATTCAATATTATTTCACCGGCACCAGCTTTTACTGCTTCCAGCATAAAATCAGTCCACTTTATACCAGGCGATTTGCCGGTAGCAGCAGCATATAATTTCGGCTGACCAAGCCAGTTTCTCTTTACATCTATCGAAACCAAAATACTGGAGCTTCCCCATTTGGCAGATAAATTATTTACAAGCGACAGATCATTCAGCACGGCAGTTTGCAAACAAATTTTTTCGATGCCTGAATTAAATAATCGTTGCGCCTGCTCCATCGTTTTAATACCACCACCGTAGCTGAGTGGCATAAAACATTCACTGGCGAATTGTTCTATCAGTGTATAATTCGGTTCTTTCTTTTCTTTGCTGGCAGTAATATCCAGTACCATCAATTCATCCACTTCCTTATCATTAAAAATGCGGATGGCATTGATGGGATCTCCAACATATTTTGGATCGGCAAACCTCGTTGTTTTTACAAGGCCGCCGTTACGCAATAATAAACATGGTATCACCCTGTGTTTAAGCATGTGATCAGATGGCTATGAAATGTTTGAGTAAGTCCATGCCAAAGCGATGGCTTTTTTCGGGATGGAATTGGGTAGCGTACCTGTTCTCATGATGGATGGCAGCTGTAAATTCATAACCGTGTACAGCGGTGAGCAATTCATCCTGCGGATTGTTGCAAACAGCGTGATAGGAATGCACAAAATAAAAACGCTGCTCCTCCTCTTTTTTTTCAATAAGTGGATTGTCTTTTTTCACCTGTACGGCATTCCAGCCCATGTGCGGAATTTTGAACGGCGAATTTGCAGGCAATTGAAAACGTTTTACATCTGCATCAAACCAACCAAGTCCGGGCAACACCCCTTCTTCACTTCCCCTGCACATCAGCTGCATACCAAGACAAATGCCCAGCACGGGGATCTTTTTTTCAAGCACCGTTTTATTGAGTTCATCGATCCAGCCTCTTTCATTTAAAAATCTCATGCCGTGATCAAATGCGCCAATACCCGGCAGTATCAATTTTTTTGCATCACTTAATTCGCCTGGCTCATCAATGATCTTTGATTCGCCGCCAATCTTTTTAACGATGTTGCGGATCGAATTCAAATTGCCCAGCCCGTAGTTTACTATATAGATCATTGAAGGAATGCGCTGTTTAAACCTTTCTTAAAAATTCATTTTTAAACTGCTGGTACATCGGTTCCTTTAGCAGGGCATTCCACCATGTATCCAAATCGATTGAATTGAGGTGCTTCACCAACGATACAAAATCTTTGTGTAATACCCCCTGCTGCAAGAGGAAATCGTAGTAAGGTTTTACGATGGCGGTAGGCTGGTCATTGTCAAGCAAACCCATGGTTGGGTGATCAACATACAGGCATTCCATAAAGTTGGTTGCCGGCACAGAGAATTGTATCACGAGCCTGCATTTACACATTACTTCTGCCATATAGCCCCGGCCCGAATTAATGGTGACCCTGCTATCGTTGATAAAAGACAATACAGAAGACTGGCTGAAAAACCTGCCCGATGGCCTTGGCCTTGCAAGAAGATTTTTATATTTTCCTGTTGAGATATGTTGTAAGAAATAGGCCGTTGCTTTTTTGTAAAATTCAATATTGGCATCAAATACACCCGGGAAGCACATTAAAAAATCAAACTCATTTGTTTTTGCAACGGCATCGTACTGCTGCCGGAATGTTTCGAGCCGGTAAGCTTTTGAAGGAACATCATTACTTTTTATTTTCCAGCCCCAGGTGCGGTATTCATCTGCCAGGCTGTTCTCGTGCAGGTAAGAATTGTGACCCACCAGTTCGCCATAGTAAGCGCCGTGCTGGTAACAGACCAGTTTTGCACCGTGCTCGGCATACTTGGCTACCAGCAGCGAATTAAAATAGGGAGGCATGCCATGCAGGTGAAATGTTTTTTTAGCAGGATCGATCAACTGTATACTGTTATAATCCTTTTCAAAATATTCTACATATACTTTGGGCAGGCGCCGGATGATATTTTTTGAAAAAATTCCAATTGCTTTTTTCTCGAGCCTGTTTACGATTGCACGCTTCGACAAATCGCCGGAACCGGCATATACAGGATAATATACCGGTAACGGGTAGCCGATCTCAGTTTGTACCAGTTTACCCGGATGAAAACCAATGCTGATATTATCATTCTCAGCAAGGATATGGTGTATCTGTTTGAATGTACCCGGCGCTTTGTAATGTTTTATGATCGAGGGCAGTCGGGCAATGATCTTTTGCTTAGCCGTAGGCAGCCGGTGACCATTGATGGCAAAGATCAACGGCTTGTCATTCATCTGCTGGTGGTCGAGAATGTTTTTTATGCTTACCACAGCATTTACATAATCGCTCATCACCATCTTCCAGAAACGGAAAGAGTGGTTAACTCCATGCAGTTCGTTCATCACCGGGGCCAGTTCTTTAAAAACAGCCTCGCTGATATCGATCCGCTCTGCAGCAAATACATTTGAAATAACCTCCTGGTTGGTATTAAAATGGGCGGAGAGTTGCGCTACCTCGTCTGGCATTAATCCTTCTGTCTTTACAGTAAAATGAGTGAAATAATATGGAGCTTTTACAAGCTTTATTGAAAGCGGAGATTGCAGCCGGCCCAGGAATAACCCACGCCAAAACCTGCCAGTAAAACATTCATGTCCTTTGCCGTTTTACCCTGCCGCAAGGCTTCATACAATGCAATGGGAACAGTGGAGGATACCGTATTGCCGCAATGTTCAAGAAAAAGAAAGAATTTTTCGTCGGGTATACCGATCTTCTTTTTCAGGTGATTGAGCATATACCTGTTTGCCTGGTGGAATATAAACAGGCCGGTATCCTGGATCGTGAGATCATTTTTTTTCAGCACCTCGTTTACAAGTACCGGTACAGATCCAAGTGTAAAATTGAAAATCTCCGGGCCGTTCATATAAAGACAATTGTCATTCTTCACGTTGCCGAATTCATCCGGCAGATCATCACCGCCTACCGAAGAACGATGCCGGAGGCCTCCCTGTTTTACGATAAGATTTTCTGCACCACGGCCGTCGGTACCAAATTCAAAATTCCCGATGGTACAAAATCCTTCTGTTGCACTGATCAACGTGGCGGCAGCCGCATCACCAAATATGGTGAGGTTGCTTTTATCTTTTGGGTGAATGAATTTCGAATAAGTTTCTGCTGTGATCAGTAATACATTTTTTGCCATGCCACCACTGATCAATCCTTTTGCCAGTGCCAAACCATATACATAACCGGAACAACCGAGGTTAAAATCAAGGGCACCGGCGGTAGTTGGCAGTTGCAGTCTTTCCTGCAGCAGGCAGGCCGTTGTTGGTAAAAAATAATCAGGGCTTTGTGTACACAGTAATACAAAATCGATTGTACTCCTGTCGATACTGTGTTCGGCAAATAATTTTTCGGCCGCTTTCACTGCCATGTCTGAAGCAAATTCATCTGCTGCTGCAACGTGGCGGTTTACAATGCCCGTTTTACTGCTGATCTTGGTTACATCCCATTCAGGAAAAGTCTGGTTGATCTTTTCGTTGGTAAGTTCCGCCTCCGGCAAATAATATGATATGGCTTTTATAAACTGCATGAAAATTATTTCAGGGTGAGTCCTCCGTCTATTACAATATCGGTACCTGTCATCCATTTACTTACATCCGATAATAAATACATTACCAGCCCGGAAATGTCTGCAGGTTCACCATATCCCAGCGGGTAATCAGCAGATGCTTTTGCTACTTCTTCTGCAGACATCACACTCACTGCTTTATCCGTCATGGAAGTAACCACGATGCCGGGAGAAATAACATTGCTGCGAATTCCCTGCGCCGCACACTCGGCTGCAGTTACTTTTGCAAACGCAGTCAATGCAGCTTTTGAAGCTGCATACAATGCGGTGCCCGGTACGCCCAGTTTGGAAGAAATGGAAGAGATAAATACCATGGAACCTTTTTTACGCATCAATTTATTTTTTAACAGTTGCTGGCAAAGCAGCATGGCACTGTTTACGTTGAGCGAAAAAATATGATCGATCTTTTCCTGGTTGATGAATTTTACGGGCAGGTATTCTGCCACACCGGCATTGAATACAACACCATCGTAAACATGGCCCGCTTTGATGATCTCTGCAATCCCTTCTGAAGTAGTAAGGTCAGCCGCTACCATGGAATGGCCATCGCCGGTCAATCCTTCAAAGGTAGCCGACAACCTTGCTGCATCCCTTCCGGTTACTGTTACAAAAGCACCTTCGGCAGCAGCAGTAGTAGCAATGTGCCTGCCGATGCCGGAAGAAGCACCTGTGACTAAAATATTTTTTTTATCAAGCGAAAGCATAGTTGTTATAGTTCGATCAGGTCTGGTATAACCGGATCGTTGGTTTCAATGTACACGGTACCCCACGATAAGCCAACGCCAAATCCGCATTGTACCATACTGGTCTTTTTATTTTGAAGCTGACCTTTCAATTCGGTAACGATGGTAAGAGGTATGGTGGCAGATGAAGTATTGCCAAACTCTTTTAAAGAAAAAGGCACTTTTTCAAGCGGCAGTTTCAATTTTTTTGCGATCATCTTATTCATCATCATATTGGCCTGGTGAAAAATAAAATGATCTACATTTTCCTGCTGTAAACTAAAATGTTCCATAAAGGATGAAACGGCTTTCGGAACCGTGGTAATGCCAAATGAAAACACATCCATTCCCTCAAGCACCAACTGGCAGTTATTTCTTTCTATTCCTTCTGATACCGTATGCGGTTTCAATGATTCTTCCGTTACTACATTTCTTGCGCCACCATCAGGAATAATGATTGTTTTGTAGCCCGAGCCATCTGTGCCCAATCCAAAATGCATTGCCGGAGCATCGTCCTGCAATTCAAGTGCAGTAGCAGAGCCAGCATCACCAAATAAGGGCATGGCGCTCTTATCTTTTGGAGAAACGATCCTGGCGGCAGTTTCACCGGCCAGCAGCAATCCTTTTTTAAAGCCTGATGTTTTCATAATACCGGCCAGCACCGATAAGCCATATACATAACCGGAGCAACCGAGCGTCATGTCAAAAGCCATGGCCGTTTTTGACAAACCCAGTTTGTGCTGCAGCAAGGGTGCCGTGTTGGGTAAAATATAATCAGGCGTTTGCGAAACAAAGATCAGTACATCTATTGTTGCTGCATCCCAGTTAAGTTCGGCGATGAGTTTTTCTGCGGCGGCACCACACATATCAGAACTGCAGATGTCCTTCGGCGCTACCCGGCGCTGTTCAATGCCGGTGGCTTCGATCAGTTTGCTGATATCTGCCTCCGCCAAATAAGGATAATCCTTATTGAACTCCGTTTGTTTGGGTACACAAGCTGCAATCCCTTTTAACGCAACACCACTAACAGAAAAATTTCCCATTAAGCAACTTTTGATTTTAATTTTTCATACAGGTCGCTGATGGTATGAGAAGCCCTTATTTCATCGCCGGTAAGTTTGGTATTGTACTTTTCATCTACCATGGCAATAATTGACAGCGCCACGAGTGAATCCCATTCAGCAAGATCACGGAAATTTGTTTCCGGGGTGATGGTTACGCCTTCTTCATTTTCGAGCTGTGCTGCGAAATTTTCTACAAAGTCATTGAGTTCCATACTTATATTGATTGATTGTTAATTGAACCAAAGTTATTGAAATAACTGCAGCAGTGCCAGGTAAGGTTTTAGTAATGACTGCAGCCCGAAAAATTAAACTACTGTATGTATTCAAACAACAGCCTGGTCCCTTTTTTATAGTCAGCCTTGTATGTTTTGCCGATCACTTCATTGTAATGTTTGGGATGCAGGCCCAGTCCCGGCCGGATAGACCGTATGTTTTCTTTGGAGATGATTTCGCCTGCTTTCACATCTTCGGTAATGTACAATGATCTTGCAAACTCCCTTCCTGTTTTTTGCTTGGGTGTAAGGCTGTAATCTACTACGCCGATGGCTTTTTCTGCTTCTCTCACAGCTTTTACCATCGCCGAAAATTCTTCGAGGTTCAAACTGAAATCAGCATCGGGTCCGCCCGAAGCCCGGTCAATAATAAAATGTTTTTCGATCACTTTGGCGCCAAAAGCGGTGGCCAGTACCGGCACCGTACTACCCATTGTATGATCGCTTAAGCCTGCCATTACATTGAATCTTTCGGCAATGTCTTTGATCATACAGATATTCGCTTCTTCTACCGGGGCGGGGTAACTGGAAGTACACTTCAGTAAGATCACCTGGTTATTTCCGGTTCTGCGGCAGGCATCCACTGCAACCCTTATATCTTCTTCTTCCGCCACTCCGGTTGAAATGATCACCGGTTTGCCTTTGGAAGCTGCGTACTCGATTAGCGGAATATCGGTGATCTCGAAAGATGCGATCTTATAAGCCGGTGCATTTAATTCTTCCAGCAGGTCAATGGCTGTAAAATCAAAGGGAGAGGAGAAACAAACCAATCCGCATTTGGCCGCTTCTTCAAAAATGGTTTGATGCCATTCCCACGGCGTGTAAGCCTGCTGGTAAAGTTCATACAAATATTTGCCCTCCCAGAGTGTTCCTTTTCCCAAACGGAAATCGTCGCTCTTAGCATCAATGGTGATGGTGTCCGCAGTGTAGGTCTGCAGCTTAATCGCATCTGCGCCGGCTTCTTTTGCAGCTCTTACATGCGCCAGTGCATTTTCCAGCGATCCGTTGTGGTTGGCGGATAATTCAGCAATGATGAATACCCTGCTGCCTCCTAACTCAAATGTACCTATGTTCATTTTCCCTGATTGTTTTTATTTCTTCTTCTGTAAAATACCTGGGATTAAAAGTGGCGAGCAAAATTTTATCCTGGTTTTTCCCATCAACAAAATAATGTCCCTTTAACCTGCCTTCTACCAAACTGCCTGCCGACCTGTATGCAGTTAAGGAAGCGATGTTCGACTGGTAAGTACCACCTGCCAATTTCCTGATATCAAATTCTTCAAAAGCTACTTTAACGCCCAGTTTAATGGCATCTTCCGCAAGTCCCACGCCCATAAAATACTTGTCTCCTACCAATACGGCAAGGTCGGCTGTTTTATGTACCTGGTTGATCGGGCCGATCTTTATGGTACCAAACAACTGTTCTGATTCATTGTCGAATATGCCGAAAGTGAACACATCGCCTTTTTCTTTACCCGCCCTGATAGCAGCAAGTAAATTTTCTTTTTTTATCTTTTGGCCGGAGTTGGTATAGTACTTCATCTGCCGCTCATTCTCAAACCATTTCATAACCCTGTCGGTAATATCTTCTTCGTTTATTTCCCGGATGAAGATTCGTTCTGCTTTAAATATTTTCATTGTTGCAATATTTTAAACTGCTCAACAAAATTTTGTGTTGAACCCGCAATGATGCTTCTCATTGGATACGTTATGCTGTAGCCGCTGGCCTGTTCCCTCATGCAGCGGGCCAGTTCTTTTTCAAAATCATCTCCTGCCCACCCGGCCGACAGCATTCCCCTGCTGGTAATGATGTGGTGAAACCCCTGCTGGTTATTGGCATAATAGCATGTGATACACTGTACATCACAGGCAATCGCTTCAGCTAATACGGAACTGCAGGGCGCTATTCCAAAACCACAATTTTTCATGACGGATGCCATGGCCGTTTCATCAAGATTTTGATAGTTCCTGATCCTGCTATCTTCGGCAGCGGCTGTTTGCAGACCAGTCATATTACTGAATGAAGGACCGGTGATGCAATGTATTGTTGAATAAAAAGGGAACTGTTTTAAAACCCTCAGCGTTCGGGTAGTAAGATCCAAAGGATCGGCACCTCCAAAACATATAAAAATGTCTTTTGTTTTTTTACTTGCCAGGTCTTCTTTTGCTGCATCTAAAAAAGAAGGCCGTAAAAGCGAATAGCCCGCCCCGAGAGCGAACCTTGTGTAAGGCGCTGCTTTGTATGCGGCGGCCGTAATTTCCCAGGAAGGATTGATCAGCAGATCGGCGGCTGTTGCTACATCATTCAGATCATCAATATAAGCCAGCCTGCAACCTTTTTGTTTTACTGCTGATTGAAAGGCAGTACCAAACCAATAACCATCCAGCACCACCACTTCATCACCGGATAATAAGTTCTGCATATCAAATGGCACTTCATCACCGGCTGACCGTTGCTCCGGTGACAGGTAGGCAACAGGCGCTGTATTGATCAACGGTACATTTAACCTGCTTAAAGCTGTTGTAAGAAATTCAGGGCTGCTGTCGCTGATAAAGCTGCAATCAAAATCACGGTACAACATCTGCAGCAGCGCAAGCGACCTGTACACATGGCCCCATCCGATCATTGGGCCACCATCTGCCCTCAGCATTATTTTCCTCATAGTGCGGCCAGCGCCTTCGCCAGTTCAATGTCTTCGTAATTGTCAATGTCTACTGCATGCTTCCAGTCCATTTCCCAAAACACATGTCCCTTACCGTAAAAAGTTTTTTCTTCGAGCAGGGATGGGATGGATGCGATCCATACAGCGCCGGTTGGACAAAACAGGTCTGGCAGATCCTGTGAACGTTTATCAAGTACCTGTTTGTGGATCCAGTTCGCCTCTTTTTTTTCGTTTAGCTCAATGGCCCACCAGGGATTCATCCAGGCATATTTAAAACAGGACAAAGCAAAATTTCTTTTACTGTTGAGGTAAAAACTGTAGGCTGTTTTGATATCCTCTGCAGTACGCAACGGACAAACGGCAAACAACTGCACCACATCATCGAAGGTTTCACCGGCATCCTGCAACTGGCCCAGCGTTACTGCTGTAGCTTCGCTTACAGGACTTATATCGTCTGCTTTGCTGTTTCTTAAAAATGGCACTTCAGCACCGTATTGTTTGCTGACAGCAGCGATCGCTTCATCATCGGTACTCACCACGATCTTGTCGAACAATCCCGATTCCCGAGCTGCTTCAATCGTCCAGGCGATCATGGGTTTTCCTAAAAAATCAATGATGTTCTTTTTAGGAACCCGTTTAGAACCTCCCCTCGCCGGGATGACTGCAATTACTTTTCTTTTTTCAGCCATCAATACTTTCAATAATTTTTAAAACCCTTACGGCAGTTGCAAGGTCTGCGTTCCTGCTTTCACCACTTTTAATAAAATTGATAAAATCGTTTGTTTGGTTTTGATACATTTCGTTAATGCCAAACAATTCTGCTCCATGAATTTGTACCGGCACTGTTTCAGTATAAGGTGTAAAATACATAGCGCTTACATCCCAGGTATACTTTCCTTTTTCAGTAAACAGTTCGGCCACATTGATATTCGCAGGCGAGAAGAAATCGAGTTCGAAATTTATCCTGGCCCCGTTTTTCATTTTGCAACTCAAACTGGCAAAATCATCTGTATCAATTTCAAGCGGCGATAGTTTATCAGTAACACCTGTTACACTTACCGGCTCACCGAACAGGTACAGCATCAGGTCAATTTCATGACTGAGTGTTCGGATAACGCCGCCGCCTAATTGCTTTTGTGCGGTGTACTCCAACCGATAGTCAGCATAAGGATGCCATTTGGGCAAATAGTAAGACCGGCGGAAACTTATTTTGAATACATTTTCTTTTGCTGCAATTGCCTTTATCACTTCTACCAATGGCAAAAAGCGCATGCAATATGCCACCCGCAGCTTTTCTGCAAAAGGTTCCAGTTGCAATGCCGCAACTACACTTTCTGCTACAGGCTTTTCAACCAGGGTGTGAATGCCCTGCTGCAAAAAAGGCAGTGCGGAACTTACGTGCAGTGCGGTAGGGTTGGCGATGATGACTCCATCAGGCTGGTAATTCATTGCTTCTTCAAGGCTGTAAAATTCCAGGTACTCACTTTTTTCTTTTAGAGTTCCCTGGGCTGAACGAAGAATAGCAATATCAACACCTGCATCTTTCAGCAGTGCCGCATGTCTTCTTCCAATAGAGCCTAAACCAATGATCAGTATTCTCATGCCTGTCCCAGTTCGAGGATATTTACCAGTTCCATGGTTTCTTCCTGCGGAATATTTTTTGATGGATCCTGAATGGTAGCAACAAATGCTGTCAGCGAATTTTTAAAAGCGCTGAAAGTATCCGTTACTGTTTTAGCTACAGATCCTTTTTCTCCCAAAAATTTTATTTCGAGCGGATAAGGAATATTGCCGGTTGTTTTAAAATAACCGGTCACATTTTCCCAGCGGATAAGCACCTGTCTTGCTTCTTCACTCCCGATGCTTTTTACTTCAAGTAATTTGCCACGATGCGGTATTTGCGCCACAGCCGGTTCCAATACATGGATGGCATAGGTGTCCCATTTTTTCACCATGCTTCCCTCCACAATCCTGATGGTACCGATCGCTTCCCTGTCTTGCGCTGTAAGCTGCAGTTCTTTGGAAAACCTGAGTGAGCTGCATGAAAAAACCTGGTTACTGTACTGGCAGGCAGCCCATATCTTTTCGGCCTCTTCCTTTTTAACCGCCATTGGTTTATCAATAAATACCGGGATGCCCGCCTTTAAAAAAGGCAGCGCCATCTGGTAATGATTTTCTGCATCATCTCTTGCCAATAACAATGCATCAATGCTGCCGATCATCTGCTCCATATCCGTTACCACATTTGCAATATTGGAAGCAGCGGCAATGTGTTCTGCGATTGCCTTATCCTGGCACCACACATGTGTTACCTGGCCCAGCTGGCCGAGGCCATCCTCCGGGAATTGCTGCTTAGATAAATAATCGGGTATTACAGGAAACGGGCAATCCTTCATGTATGCAGGATCATACCCATTGAAAATAGCGCTCCAGGAATAGGGATGACCATTTCCTTCACTCATACCAATTACGCCGATCTTTAATTTACTCATAGTGTTGGCCAGTTGGATGGCATCAGTATTTGTTCAGGGATGCGTTCGGTGCTTTTTTTCAATTCAATACCCAGTTTAAGATCACGGATATTGATCAGCAATTGTTGGGCATTCTCTACACCAATAATTACCTTATCGATAAAAGGCTGTGCTGCCACAAAATGCAGCAATGCGCCTGAGATATTATGTGTTTGTTGCTGCACTTGCTTTATCAACGGTTTTACCGCATCAAAAAAAGAGGGCAGTGTATTTACATCTTTAAAAAACAGTCCCTGCAAAAAAGCAGAACGGGTATGTATTTCGCAACCGCTTTCTTTGAGGCCTACCAGTAATTTTTCAAAACGTTTATCAAAATAATTATAAGGCACCTGTACCAGCCCAGGCGTAAAACCTTTGCCAAGCAAGGCTTCCAGTTCTTCAGTGGTATTGAGTGAAAAGCCGATTTTTTGTACCCTGCCTTTCTGCTGCAGTGATTGTAACATCTTCCACTGTGATTCATCTTTTAAAATTTCCGCAGGGCGATGGGCAAGATAGCCGTACAAAGTTTCTACCTGTAGTTGTTTCAATGAATTACTGCATTGTTCTTCGATCGAACTGCCTGCTGCCGGGCTGATGTATTTTGAAACAATGTCAAATTTCTGCAGGTCATTTTTTCCCAATACTGCTTCTGCAGTGCCATAAGCAGAAGCCGTATCCAATATAGTGATGCCATGTTCTGCGGCAGCCTGTAAAATATTGGTTACTTCTGCAGCGCCTGTTTGCCCGGTAGTGTTGCTGATACCGTAAGGGAGGCCGAACTGAACCGTACCAAGGCCAAGTTTATGATTGAGCATAAAAATTTTCGATGCGCTCAATTACATAAGCCTGTTCTTCTGCCGTAAGGGTTGGGTACATCGGCAGACTGAGGCAATGTTTGTAATAATTTTCTGACTGCGGCATATCGCCTTCTTTCCAGCCAAACTGTTTGTAATAAGGCATCAGGTGAGTAGGGATATAATGTACCTGTGCATATATCTTTTGTTCCTTCAAATAATTGTACAATCCCAATCTTTGGGGAGTTTCTATTATGTAAAGATGATAGGCATGCCCATCAACGGAGCCAGACTGACCCAATATGAAATTTTTGCCGGTAAATGCTGCTGCATAGTTTGCCGCGATCGCTCTTCTTTTTGCCAAACCTTCATCGGCTCTTTTTAGCTGGCTCAACCCAAGCGCTGCCTGGAAGTCGGTGATGCGGTAATTGTATCCCAGCGTTTGCATCTCCATGTACCAGCCTGGATATGCATCTCCGTTAGTTGGTTCCCCAGCGGCTAAACTGATGTCGTTTGAAAAAGTTCCCTGCTCTTTGGTAATGCCATGGGTACGCAACTGCAGCAATTTTTTATACAGATCTTCATCATTGGTAGTGATCATGCCACCTTCGCCGCAGGCGATGTGCTTTACAGGATGAAACGAAAAAATAGCCAGTTCTGCAAAATTGCCATTGCCACAAAATTGTTTGTTACCCCTGCTGTCCGTAAAATATCCTCCGGGTGCATGGCAACTGTCTTCCAGCAGCCAAAGGCCGTACTCATCTGCCAGTTTCCTGAATGCTTCCAGGTCAACCGCCCTGCCGGCAAAATCAACCGGCACAATGCCATGATACGTTCCTTTGGGCGAAGCTTCCAGCAGAGCACTTACTTTATTGATGTCGAGCAGGTAAGTGGAAGGATCGATATCAGCAAATACCACTTCCCCGCCACAATATTTGATACAGTTGCTGGAGGCAGCGAATGTAATTGGAGGTGTAATTATTTTTTGACCGGCTGCTACATTCAATGCCAGGGCAGACAGATGCAATGCCGCCGTGCCATTGGCAACGGCCACCGCATATTTGCAACCAATGTATTTTGCAAAAGCATTTTCAAATTCAGCGATCTTAGGCCCCTGTGTTAAGTAATCGCTCAACAGGGTTTCATTCACTGCCTGCAGGTCTTCTGCAGTTATATGCTGGCGGCCATAAGGAATGGCGCCAAATTTTTTTTGCTGCATGGTATCATTTTCAGTTGCTGCGATCGTATTCATAGCCATTGTTTATTTTTTTGAAAATGCTTTTTGTATCAGTACTTCATTCATTTTTGTCACTCCTGTCTGGTTCAGGTGATGATAGTCTGCAAAATCAACTTTTTCATCAAAACTGCTGCCTTCATTGAAATTATAGTACTCTGCTTTGGAAGAAAAGTAAGCATTGATTTCATTGCTGCACCTGAGCAATGCATAGTAAGCTGGTACTACCGGCGCCTGCACAAGTATCACCCGGATGTTTCGCTCTTTCATTTTACGCAGCGTATTCTCAAAAGCAGCCAGTTGGTAAGAGCGGGCATACCATTTACCATCTTTTGTTTGTACCACAGCAGCATCGGCCTGCATTTTACGTTCCACGGCCGGCGTAATTATTTCAAAGCCTGTATGAGCGCTGCTGTCTGCCAACTCCATACTCTTTTCCATAAAGCCGCCCCTGATATATTTTGAATGGCTGATGATGTTGCCGCTGCTGGCGGTAATGCTCAGTTGTTCCTGTATTGGTTTTTCTTTACGGAACAGGCGGCTTACAAAACCATACAACAGTGTATTGTAAGTTTTAATGCTGTTGACGGTTGCGGCCATTGCAACATCACCTCCATTGATGCGGTCATTGGCAATGATATCTACCGCTGATTCCACGCCGTCACTTGCAAATGCGTAAGGATATATTTCATACACTACAACCGATGGAGACAGCCGGTCAAGATACCTGTTGATCAACAGGTCTGATTGCACCGGTGTTTGCATACTGCTGCCAAGATTGAAAGAAGTATACCCATGCTGGCCAAAAATCCTTGCATCAAAACCACAATAAGCATGGGATGAACCAACAAACAATACATCTACCTTACCGGTTTGATTCACCTCCTGCAGCCTTGTATAGGTAAAGCCAAAAGAGCCGCGGCGGTAATTGATATTCTTTTTCATATCAGCCGGTAAATAACTGCCCCACAGCATTACGGCCGCCGTGTAAAAAACCACTGTGGTTGCCAGGAACAAAAAGCCGTTGATGAAAAATTTTTTCATTGATTAAAACTGGAAATAAATAAACGGGGTTTCACTGGTTGACATGTACATGCCCATCAGGAAAATAAGGAAGCTGTAAAAACTCCAGCGCAGCGGTCTTGGCCAATGCTCCCCGATATGCGACAAAGCATATTGCCTTTCTCTTCCCAGCCATTCTATCATAAAGAAAAATACACAAAGCCCCAGTGTGAGCATCGCCATTTTCTTTCCTTCAAAATCAGGATTGCTGAAGAGAGATGCGGAGAACAATCGTTTCAGGTAGCTTACCGCATGGTGCAGGCTTTCGGACCTGAAAAATATCCATGCAATTACGGTAAGCCCAAAGGTAACCAGCATTCCTGCGGCCTCTTTTACCGTGGGAAACAGTTTGCCTGCTGCCACTGTCTCCAGGTTGTTACGGTTGCGGTTGAGTAACAGCACCGGTAAAAAATACAGTGCATTCAGGGCGCCCCATACAATAAACGTCCAGTTGGCACCATGCCAAAAACCGCTTACTATAAAAATGATGAATGTATTGCGAACCTTCATCCAGGTATTGCCACGGCTGCCTCCCAACGGAACATACAGGTAATCCCTGAACCAGGTAGAAAGCGAAATATGCCACCGCCTCCAGAACTCAGCGATGTCCCTTGAAAAATAGGGAAAGGCAAAGTTGCGGAGCAGTTCAATACCAAATAATCTTGCCGTGCCCAGGGCGATATCAGAGTATCCTGAAAAATCGCCGTATATCTGGAAGGTAAAGAACAGCGCTCCCAATGCCAGTGTACTGCCCGAATAAGTACCCGAATGATTAAAGATAAGATTCGCAAACTCTGCACAATTATCTGCGATCACTACTTTTTTAAACAGGCCCCACAATATCTGCCGCAGCCCATCGATCGCTTTTGCATAATCAAATGTTCGTTGTTGTTTTACCTGCGGCAATAGATGCGTTGCCCTTTCAATGGGGCCCGCTACCAGCAAAGGAAAAAAACTCACGAACACTGCATAGTCAACAAAATTGCGCTCTGGCTTTATCCTGTTCTTATAAATATCAATTACATAACTGAGGCCATGAAAAGTGTAAAAAGAAATGCCGACCGGCAATATCACATTGATGGTCCATACATTTATTTTTAAACCTGTATGCGAAAGCAATTCGGCAAAGGAGGCGGCAAAAAAATTATAGTATTTGAATACCGCTAAAAAACCAACGTTTACGATCACGCTGAGCCAAAACCAAAATTTCTTGGCTCTTTCCCCTGCAGCATCCTGCATTTTAAGCCCGGTATAATAATCCAGCAGGGTGCTGAACATGAGCAGGAAGAGAAACCGGTAATCCCAGCAGGCGTAGAAAAAATAGCTGGCAGCAAGTAATAAAATGTTCTGCGCTTTTAAACTCTTATTGGTAACAAACCAATACAGGATAAAAACAACCGGTAAAAAAACAAGGAAACTAATAGAGTTGAATAACATGCCTGTTGAGGAACTGCCAGATTTGATTACTGTTATTTATTACACCGAAAATTCGGGGTCAACATGTTCTTTGATAAGGCTCCTTAAACCCTCAACCGTTTCCCACTCCGTATTTTCGCCAGAGTTGTAGCGGAAACCATAAGGCACTTTCTTGCCATTGAATTTTGTCAAAAATTCTTCGAGCTTCCAGCGGTGTGAGGAAGGAAGTATCGTATAATATTTACCAAGGTCGTAGGTGTAATAAGAATCCGAATCGGTGATCATTTCTTCATGGATCTTTTCGCCGGGCCTGATGCCGGTGATCTTTTGCTCACAACCGGGACCTATCGCTTCCGCAACATCTGTTATTTTGTAAGAAGGGATCTTGGGAACAAATATTTCTCCACCCCAGGCATGTTCCAGCGCATGCATCACCATATCAACACCTCCCTGCAGCGATATATTAAACCTCGTCATGGTTGGATCGGTGATTGGCAATACCCCTGTTTTTTTCATCTTCATAAAAAATGGTATCACAGAGCCATTGCTGCCCATTACATTGCCATAGCGCACTACGCTGAAAATAATATCATTCCATCCCCGGATATTATTGGCTGCTACAAACAATTTATCTGAAGCCAGTTTGGTAGCGCCGTACAGGTTCACAGGAGCTGCTGCCTTATCGGTTGATAACGCCACCACCCGCTGCACCGAAGTTTCAAGACTGGCATTGATCACATTTTCGGCTCCGTTGATATTTGTTTTAACACATTCACTTGGATTGTATTCCGCAATGGGCACATGTTTCATTGCTGCGGCATGAATAACATAATCGATACTTTTCATCGCTCTTTTTAAGCGGTCGTAATCTCTCACATCGCCAATAAAAAAACGTATCTGCGGATATTTATCAGCAGTATATTCCTGCGCCATGTGGTATTGCTTCTGCTCATCCCGGCTAAAGATCACCAGCCTGTTGATACCAGGATAGTTTTTAAAAATATGTTTGGTAAGCGCATTTCCCAGGGAGCCTGTTCCCCCGGTGATAAGGATGCTTTTTCCGTTTAGCATTGTTAGTATTTTAGAAAATGAGTGGTTTTAAAAAGAGTTGAATGAGTATAAAACTGTTTGTATTGACGGCGCTTATTAAAGCAGTTGCCGGTTATAATTCCTGCAGTGTTACCATTCGTTTAAACATAGGCGTGTTCTCTGTTAACTGCTGGTAAGTTCCTTCCTGCTCTATGTTTCCGTTATTGAGCAGGATGATCCTGTCGGCATTCTTAATGGTAGAAAGGCGGTGCGCCACAATTAAAATGGTGTATTGCCCTTTGAGTGCATCAATATTATCCTTGATGGCTTTTTCTGTTTCAGAATCGAGTGCGGAAGTGGCTTCATCCATAATAAGGATGTCAATATCCTTGAACAATTCCCTGGCAATGGAAATGCGCTGCTTTTGTCCACCGCTCAGGTTAATACCATTGTTGCCAAGCATGGTATTTTCTTTTTCGGAAAGGGTATTGATAAAATCGTGAATGGCAGCCTTGGCTGTGGCCATCTTATAGCGTTCTTTATTCTGTGCAGTAGGTTCGGCCCAAAAAGTTACATTGTTAAAAATGGTATCATTAAAGATCACGGGATCCTGGGTAATATAGCCCACCCGTTTTTGAAAAGATGCTGCATTGAGTTGCAGGCGATCCACATTGTCTACCAGCATGGTTCCTTCGTCTGGTGGGATAAGACAGGCCAGGATATTTACCAGGGAGGTTTTACCGCTACCGCTTTCACCAGCAAATGCAATGGTCTCATTTTTTTTGATGGCCAGATTGATGTTTTTCAACACTGTCTTGTCACCATATTTTAAAGAAACATTTTTTAATACAAAGGAAGAATTAAACCCTTTTGATACAAGACCACCATCGGTTTCCCGGTTAGCATCCAGCTCCTGTTGAAAGGTTTGCATGTTTTCGATGGAGCCTGCCGCTGCTAAAAAATAATTCCAGGCGGTTTGCATTTGCAGCAAGGCAGTAAGTGCCCTGTAAAAAAACAAAAAGCTAATGAGTATCGGCCCCAGTGGTTCATTCCATACCTGTGTTTGCACCAGTATTACGCCTGCTACTACAAATATCAGCAGCGGCTCCCTGGCACCTGAAACGATCGCCGTGAGTTTACCAATGCGGCGGTTGCCCTGTTCCAGCCTCAGTAAATTGCGGGTAAGCCGTTCACCAAAAAAATGCAACAGGCCGGTTGCTTTGAGGTATTTATAATTCCCTGCATGCTGTATGATCAATCCCTGGAACTGGTGTGCATCCTCAGTAAGTGTTCTTGAGGCATCCTTGGTATTGTTGTTTAATTTTTTGTAAACGAAGTTGGTAAGCGCTCCGCCAATACCTACGAGTATTGCAAAACGGGCATCCACAAAAAAAGCGATGCCCATGTACACCATCACAAGGATGATTTGCTGAAAAGCGGTGAAATAAGACAGAAATGCCCGGGAGGTTTTTTCCACTTCACCACTCATGGTGTTTTGGATACGCCCGGTATCTGCAGTGATGAAAGATTTAAATGAAATGCTGTTGAGCGAACCGAGCATCCTTAACCGCACTTGCCTGATAAAATATTGCTGGGAGTTTACCAGGTAACTGTCCGTGAAATACCGGGCAATGCCTTTGAGCGAAAAAAAGACGCATAAAAAAACCAGCACGGATACCAGCGTTAGCTGGATGCCCATTGCCTGCATACCATCAAAAATAAAACGGAGCCGGCCCAGTTTTTCAGGTGTAACATTGTTGCCGTTCACCATCTGCAGCATGGGCAAAAACATCGAAAGCCCGAGGCCATCCAGTACACCCATCAGTATATTCAGCGCCACTACTACAAACACCCTGTACCTGAGATACCGGTAGAAGTACGCAAAATTCTCAAAATACTTATGTAAAAGCCTTTTAATTGCTGCCACCTTGCTGTTCTTTTAAAAAAGAAACTACTGCCATTACCCGTTTCCGATCAGTGTTTTAAAGAATCCTTTTATCCTTTTAAATATTCCCGGGCTCTTCTTTTTTTCCTCAACGGTGTAGCCGTAACCGTAGCCGTAACTATAGCCGTAACCATAGCCATAACCATAGCCGTAACCTTTACCATAGCTGTATCCCATGATGCGCTTGTTTACAATACCGTTGAAAACAAGATTGATATTGGGCAGCCCTTTTTTCTGGTAGATATCATTGATGAGGTTCAGGAAAACATAGTTGGTGTAATTGTGCCGCACAATATAAATGGTGGCATCAGCGATGTTGGCAAGAATTTTTGCATCGGTAACAGCAGCAACAGGTGGTGAGTCAATCACGATGTAATCAAAATTCTGTTTTAAATAAGCCATCAGTTCCTGCAGCCTTGGACCACTCAGTAATTCCGCCGGGTTAGGTGGGATAGGACCTGATGGTATCACAAAAAGATTTTCAATGGTTGCATGTGGCTTAACTACTTCTTCTTCGGTTGATTTGCCGATGAGGTAATTGCTCAAACCAGGATCCCTTGTAATGCCAAGCGGCTTACTGATCTTTGGTTTTCTGAGATCAAATTCAAGCAATACTACCCTGTCGCCTGTAAGACTCAAACTGATAGCAGCATTGATGGCCACAAAGCTTTTTCCTTCCTTGGGAATGGAAGAGGTACAAAGGATCACCTTACAGCGGTCTTTTGATGCAGCCGTGATATAATTGATGTTTGTTCTCAGTTCCCTGAACTGTTCAGCGATCAGTGTCCTTTTACCGGCCCCCACTACGATCGGTGATTCGGGACTATGCGGATGGAAGATCAACTCTGATATAACGGGAATGGGTAAGGCATTTTCTACCTGCGCCCTGAATAAGATCCTTTTACTGGAAAACTCCTTGATGTAGATGTATACGATCACGAGCAGCAAAGCGATCAGCACCGAGATCGTATATATTTTTTTAGGTTCCGGCGATACAATGCCGCCGGTTTCCGGTTTTTCGATCAACCGGTAGTTGGGTACAATAGAAGCTGCAGCAATGGCAGACTCTTCTCTTTTTTGTAACAGGAAAGTATAGATGGCATTCTTGATGGCCTGCTGGCGGGTAATATCCAGTAATTCCCTTGTTTTAGAAGGGATCTTGTTCAGCGATCCGGTCATTGAACCATACTCAGTAAGCAACTGGGTCCTGGCAGCAGTCAAATTGATGCGCAGGTTTTCAATACTCTTGATGATACTGGGCTTCAACTTTTTTATCTGGTCTTCAAACACCGGTATCTGTGGATTTTTTTCTCCCGATGTTTGTTTGGTTCTTTCAAGTTCTGATTCCGTCTGGTACAATTGTGTGAGTAAAGCATTCAGCACCGGATCTGTAGAACCAAGCGTAGCCGGAATGGCGCTGTTGGAATTGTTACGTTGGGTAACATACTTTTCTATTTCGCTCAGCACATCCAGCTGCACGGCCAGTTCGCCCTGTTTGCGGAGATTTTCTTTTGACTGTGCCAGGTAAATTTCACCCTCTCTTCCCAGATCGATCACCCCTTGTGAGGTTTGAAATGATTCGAGGTTTTTCTCAACGCCGTTCAATTCATCCGACACCAACCTCAGTCTTCCATCAAGAAATATTCTTGCATTATCGTAGATACGGCTTTTATAATCTACCATGGAATTGCCGTAAATATTGATGAGGTTTTCCAGAATAGAAACAGCCCTTGCAGGCACCGGGTCATAATACACCAGGTCAAGTATAGACGACTGCTTTGAAATGGGCGTTACACTCAGCGATGATTTTAACCTGCCTACTGCCGCAGCAATAGGAGTAACGGTGATCTGTAATTTTTTTAATACCGGGAAACCGGTGAAATTCTTATTCATGATCCACCTGATATTGCCCACCCTGCTTTGGGCGAAAGTATCCAGCGGATACAGCATGCCATCAAATTTCACCTGGTTACCGACCAGCTCGGCTTCGCCTGAAAAGCTCGATTTAACAGAATCAGGATATTGAAGTTCCATGGTAAATGGAAGATTCACATCGTAGAACTGGGATGATTTTACAAGCCCCTGCTGTACATAAGTTATGTTCAGTTGAAGTTTGGTTGCCAGTTTAGTGAGGAGGTCTCTTGAGCTCAGTACCTGCATTTCCTTTTCTGTTTCTGAGGAAAGATTCCTGGTATCCAGTTTAATGATCTCCTGCAGGTTGGCGCTTTTTTGCTGCGTTTCATCATTTACCACCAGCCTTGATTTTGCAACATAGATAGGCACTTGGTAACGAAGGTAGATACGGGCGCCTACTACGCCCAGTGCTACCGACAATATGATCAAAGGCCAAAAGGGTAATACCCGGTAGAGTAACCGCTGTATCTGTTCTCCCTGGTCTACTACCTGCTCTTGTGCATTAAATTCCGGTTGTGAATTGTTTGACATTCAGTATTGATTAATTATTTGCCCTTAATATTGATAAAAGTGAGTATCATGGTTAACCCGACTGCCACCAGGCTGAGGTACTGCGGCAACCCTGTTCTGGCAATAAATTTTGCTTTAACAGGCTCTACATAAACCACATCGTTGGTTTTAAGATAAAAATAGGGTGAGTTAAAAATGTCTTTTGAAAGCAGGTTCAGTCTTGCTACTTTTCGTTCACCATTCTCTTCCCGTATCACAGTAACATTGTCTCTTCTTCCCAGTTCAGTAAGATCGCCCGCCATACTGATGGCTTCAAGAATGGTGGTTCGTTCTGTGGTCATGTTGTATTTGCCACTTCTCGTAACTTCACCCAGTACTGAGTAAGTGTAGTTTAAAAAACGCACGTTTACCACCGGGTCCTTGGTGTATTCCTTAAAGAAGTCGGTGAGTTTGTTTTCAAGCTGCAGCCTTGTTAATCCTTCGGCCTGTACCTTCCCCATGAAAGGAATTTTAATTTTTCCATCCGCTTCTACAAGGTATCCAAGGATAGCGCTGGTAGCAGCTCCGCCAATACTGCTGCTGCCGGTAGCGCCAATGCCATTGCCGGAATTAAGCACCTGCAGATCGGCAAGATTACTTCCGCCTACGCTGATCCACAACTGGTCGTTCTTTTGGATGGTGTTTTCGAAATTCGCTTTGGCTGTTTTTATAGAGTTGGCAGTACTGTCCTGGTAATCGTTAAAGTAGATCACTTTTTTAGTGGAGGTACAGGATACAGCAAAGAAAGCCAGCAGTACTGTTATTGCAATTACGGAACGTTGTAGCGAAATGTGATGCATGATGATATAACTGTTTAGCTATTTTTAAGATGATAGCAGTGTATCAAGATATTAAAAAACGCAATATAAACGGAATAGAACGATTGTAATTTTCACAACTGATTACGGCTTCGCCGGCCTCAGTCACATTCATAAAACGATGAGAGGCTATATAGAAACCAGGCAAATATTTAAGATACATATTGTTTGTAAGGGGTAAGAAAAAAATCACCTGTTTATGGAACGCAATTGAAACAACGGAAATGCCATTGCCAATCGTTGCAAACCGAATAATTTTTGGCGCAAAAGTACCCCTTTTTTTGCAGGAAACAACCAACAGAAACCCATTAGAAGCGGTTTTTTAAGCGCACAAAAGGCATTATAAAACAACAATAATTATATAAACCAAAAAAGGCGAAACCTGAGTTCCGCCCTTTTTTAAAAGAAGTATATCAACTATCCAACAGCAACCCTGTTGAAACCTGTTACTTTTAGTGCCGCATCTACACTTTTCAGGTAGTCTGCTACTGATTTTGCGTTGTCTTTTACAAAAGGCTGCGCCATCAGTGTATTGTCTTTTAAGAATTTGTTGATCTTACCTACAGCAATCTTTTCAGCCATTTCAGCCGGCTTACCTTCCGCCTTGATCTGCTCTATCGCAATTTCCCTTTCCCGGGCAATTGTTTCTGGAGCAACAGCGGATTCATCAACTGCCAATGGATTCATTGCTGCTATCTGCATCGCAACATCCCTTCCGGCATCACCGGCATCCTGGTTAAAACCAACCAGTACACCCATCCTGTTAGCACCGTGGATATAACTTGCTACAAAAGGAGCATCAATCCTTTCAAACCTCAGCGCAATCTTTTCACCGATGGCTGCCAGCTTATCATTGATTAACTCAGATACTTTTGCGCCATTGATACTAACTTCATTTAGTTCTTCAACGCTTTTAACATTGTTTTCAACTGCTGCATCAGCAATGCTCTGTGCAAAAGCCACAAACTCTGCATTCTTGCTTACGAAATCTGTTTCACAGCTCACACAGATTACTAAACCTGCAGTATTGTCTGCAGTTGTTTTAGCAATTACAACACCTTCTTTTGCTTCCCTGTCGCTTCTTTTTGCAGCTACTTTCTGGCCCTGCTTACGCAACCAGTCGATAGCAGCTTCAAAATCACCATTACTTTCAGTCAGTGCTTTACGGCAGTCTAACATACCTGCTCCTGTAGCCTGACGCAGCTTGTTAATATCTGCTGCGGTTATTGTTACACTCATTGTAAAATATTTTTATGTGTACACGCAAAAGCTTATTTGCGTATACACTTGTAGGTTATTGAAAAAATTATCTAGGACCGCCAGTTGCCGGCTTTCTTCCACCTGCACCCGGACCAGGCACCCTGCGTTTGGCAGGTGCTCCGCCTCTTACACGCTTGCTCTTATCATCACCACCATCCTGCCTTTGTTCAAAGCGGGCTGCCCTTGCTTCTGCTGTTTCGTCTGATTCAGAGTTGCTGTCGTCATCATCTTTTTCAGCCTGGCGTTCTGCCAATCCTTCAGCAATGGCTGCTGTGATATAATTCACCACGATGGCAATTGATTTTGCCGCATCGTCATTAGATGGGATGGGGAATTCAATTTTATTAGGATCACAGTTGGTATCAACCATACCAAACGTAGTGATGTTCAAACGTTTTGCTTCTGCGAGTGCAATGTGCTCATGGCCGATATCTACCAGGAACAAAGCTGCAGGGATACGGCTGATCTGCGCAATACCACCCAATACTTTTTCCATTTTATCCTTATCACGTGATAAGGTTAAACGTTCCTTTTTAGTAAGACTGTCAACAGTACCGTCGTTCAGCATTTTTTCGATGCTCTGCATCTTTTTAACGCTTTTACGAACCGTATTGAAGTTGGTAAGCATACCACCCAAC
>DDEU01000042.1:0-120 GCA_002336815.1 Chitinophagaceae bacterium UBA1946
TTGCCGGTTACAAAGCCGTGCTTACCGCCGCCAATTTATTTCCAAAATATTTCCCCATGTTCATGACTGCAGCAGGAAGCATCCCTCCGGCAAAAATGCTGATACTGGGTGCCGGCGTAG
>DDEU01000042.1:171-82242 GCA_002336815.1 Chitinophagaceae bacterium UBA1946
GTAAAAGAAGAAGTGATGAGCCTGGGCGCAAAATTTGTGGAAGTGGAAGGCGCAGCAGATGCCAGCAAAGCAGGCGGCTATGCGGTGGAACAGAGTGATGCGTTTTTACAAAAACAAAAAGCCAGGATCGCAGAAAGTGTTGCCAAGGCTGATATCATCATTACCACGGCACAGATACCCGGCAAAAAAGCACCGATACTCATCACCGATGAAATGATGTACCTGATGAAAAATGGATCAGTGATCATTGACCTGGCAGCCGCTACAGGTGGCAATACAGAACATACGCAGAACAATACAACGGTTACGCACAATGGCGTAACGATCGTTGGCAATTCGTACCTGGCTGCTACCATGCCAAGCGATGCCAGCAAATTGTATGGTAAGAACATCCTTAATTTTTTACAACTGGTAATTGATAAAGAAGGCAAACTCCATTTGAATTTTGAAGATGACCTGGTAAAAGGTACCTGTGTGGTACACAATGGAGAGATCAGCAATGAAAGAGTAAAAGCAATTAGCTGATACCGCAGCGGCTACACATTGCCGGCACCCATTTAAAAATTTAAAATTATCTGAACATGTTAGAATGGATACAGGAAAACCAGCAGATCATCTATATCGTGATACTGATGGTGTTTGTAGGCATTGAAGTGATCGGCCGTGTACCAAGTGTACTGCATACGCCGCTGATGAGTGGCGCCAATGCCATTCATGGCGTAGTGATCATCGGTGCCATCATTGTAATGGGCAAGGCAGAAACGGATAATTATCTGGCGTTGGTACTTGGTTTCCTTGCAGTGATACTGGGCACCCTGAATGTGGTGGGTGGGTTTGTGGTGACGGACAGGATGCTGGAAATGTTTAAAAAGAAGAAATAGTTTTTTGATTGTAGTAATTAAAACGAATTATACGAACTAATACTTTGCCCCTTTGCGTGCTGACGTGAAATAAAAAATATACAATGGAATTGAATATCCTCACACTCTGTTACCTGGTTGCTTCTGTAACATTCATCCTGGGTCTAAAAATGTTGTCCAATCCCGCCTCGGCCCGCAAAGGGAACCTGGTGGCGGCTGCAGGTATGACGATCGCCATTATTGGTACTATTTTTTTATATGAAGAAGACGGGCAGAAATTAGGCAACTACGCCTGGATATTCGGAGGATTGCTCATCGGCGGCATTGTGGGTACGCTGGCAGCAAAAAAAGTAAAGATGACCGCCATGCCGGAAATGGTGAGTCTTTTCAATGGCATGGGTGGTGCCTGTGCTGCATTGATATCCATTGTTGAATTCAATCACTTATTACACGAAATTGAATCTGGCGGCGACACAGCCATTCATACAGGAAAAATATTGATCATTGCATTGGGACTGATCATTGGTAGTGTATCCTTTGCCGGTAGTATGGTAGCCTGGGGCAAACTAAATGGCCGGGTGAAGGACTTCAGCTTTAAAGGACAAAACATTCTTAACCTCATTTTCCTGGCGATTGCCATTGGAGGAGCCGCTTACCTGGTGGTTAACCCTGATCACCAGCTTGTATTTTACGGCGTGCTTGCGTTGGCGTTGGTATACGGCATCCTGTTCGTAATGCCCATCGGCGGCGCAGATATGCCCGTAGTGATCTCCCTGCTGAATTCCTTTACCGGTGTGGCAGCGGCCTGCGGCGGATTTTTATACAACAATAAGGTAATGCTTACCGGTGGCATCCTGGTAGGTGCAGCCGGAACACTGTTAACTATTTTAATGTGCAAAGCAATGAACCGTTCATTATTGAATGTGCTGGTGGGTTCATTTGGCGGAGGTGCAAAAGCAGCGACCAGTGCAGGAGGTTCGCAGGGTTCTTACAAAGAGATCTCTTTAAGCGACACCGCCATGGTAATGGCCTATGCCAATAAAGTGATGATCGTTCCCGGTTACGGACTGGCGGTAGCGCAGGCGCAGCATGTGTGCCATGAGCTGGAAAAAATACTGGAAGAAAAGGGAGTAGAAGTAAAATATGCCATTCATCCTGTAGCCGGCCGCATGCCGGGCCACATGAATGTACTACTGGCTGAAGCGGATGTGAGCTATGATAAACTGCTGGAGATGGAACAGGCCAATGATGAATTTAAAACAACGGATGTGGTGCTGGTACTCGGCGCCAACGATGTGGTGAATCCTGCCGCCAAGAGCGACCCCAACTCCCCTATTTATGGCATGCCGATACTGGAAGTGGAGCAGGCAAAAACTACCATCGTTAATAAACGCAGTATGAAGCCCGGTTATGCCGGTANNAATTAGCCAAAAATGTAATTGTAAATAAACGTAGTATGAAACCCGGTTACGCCGGTATTGAAAACGATTTATTCTTCCGCCCCAAAACCTCTATGCTATTTGGCGATGCTAAAAAAGTGTTGCAGGACCTGGTGGCAGAAATAAAAAATGTTTAACCGGGTAATAGCCGCTTCTTAAAATCAACCTACTAAGTCCCGGAAAAATCATTGCATCTATTCCGTAACGTCAGCGATCAATATTTTACTGCTGAATGCCGGCAAAGTAATTACCCCATTATACACCGTTCCATCTACCGTTGTATATTTTTTATCCAATGCAATCTCCACTGGTTTATCCGTAGGGTTCACTTCAAACCGTACAAAATCACCGCCCTGTATTCTTTTAGCGTCAGCTTCATATAATTCAACATCATCCAAATAAAGGGTACAGGCATTCTTTTCAAACTCTATCACAAAATCTGCATTGGCAGAAATAGCAGGCTCCAGTAAAAATTCATGCAGCTTTTTTACAGCGCCGAAAGGCCCGGTTTGGACTGGACTCAGTTTATCAAAGGGTGGTAAGGTTCTCCTTAGATACGCCCTTACAATACCACAATCAGACTTACCCAGGGTGTTAAAGCGGAGCATGTATTTTTTCCCGGCCATTATGCTACCAGCTTCGCCATGAACGAGTGAATAATGATTGGGTTCCGCTGTTCCGAATTCTATCCGCAACGATCCCTTGCCGGTGATAGCGCCATCATCATCCCATTTTCCTTTTGTATCACTCCCTTCAACCTTTACATCCGTGAGATCTTTTGCAAAGTCCCCGTTATTGACGAGGTTCTTTCCCAATTTTTGCCTGAACAAAAATACCGGTATCAGTTTGGCTGGCTTTTTCGAATGCAGGTCCTGCCCTGTAAAATCCTGCCAATGCTCCAAAGTAAGTGGCGATGGATAATTCATTGGTTTCCCTTCCACCTGGGAAAAAGTATAATTGAACGCCAGTGGATTGGCGATGTTATAATAATTGCTGTCGATGTTACCGGCCAATTTGATCGCTTCCCAAATAGTGAGTCCATCCGGCTGATCAAGCCCGGCATATAAAAAATTCCCCTGTACCTGGTGATCTAAAAGCGCATAAAAAATATTGTGTGTTATATCGAGGTTGCCAAATTCCTGCCAACTGGTCCTTCTTGATGCACTCCACCCGGAGCCATTATCAAAACAGGTATTATTGGTGATCTTTACTTCAAATGGATTATTCAATGCGATAGCTTTATTGCTTACATGCGCAATGGTATTTCCGGTAATTTCTACCCCCATTGAACCATTGTCCAGGTAGATACCTTCTGCCCTTCCAAGACCACCGGCAGCCTGTGAAGCTCCTTTTCCATTCAGGATGATATTCTCTTTAACGATGCGATTGCTATACGGAAGCCCGGGCTTTTCCTTGGTAGCATCCACATAAGTGTAAATGCCGGCACCATCATCCAGGTTAAAACAATAATTGTTGACAACATTGTGCTGCACTGTTACCTCATCGCCCTGGAACTGTATGCCGGTAAGCCCTGTACGTTCAACCAAATTATTTTCAATCAGCAAATTCTTTCTTGCAGTTGCTACGATGGCTTTATAATCCCGGTCGTCAAAAAAAGATCCCATGCCAATGAATACGCCGGTATTTTTTACCACGCAGTTACGCACCGTTACATTGTCTTTTCTTCCGTTCCGTATTTGTATGGCGTTCGACAATACATTGCTGATATTGACATGATCGACCAGCACATTGCCAGTCTCCCAAAAATGGATCGCCTTGGCGCCTATGTTTTTAAAACTGCAATCAGTAATGCTGATATTGCCTCCATCACGGTTGTACACAGCACTCAGGTTGGCGCCTTCAAAAGCAAGTCCATTGATACTGATAAAAGAAAAATTTCCGGTGTTGAGGAGCGTATCTACCGTACTTATTTTAACGCTGTGTCCATTCAGGTCGCTACCGGTAAAAAACAACTGCAGGTTACCGTTAGTGCTGTCAAAGAACCATTCTCCCTGCTGGTCGAGTGTACGGGCATCTTTCTGGAAAAAATAGCCATTGCCTTTGGTACCCGGGTAAACACTCGGTATGGCCCGGTTTATACCGCCATGGGCATAAGTATAAAAGATCGTATTCCCCTGCTGGCTGGTAACCCGGCATCGTTCTGCCGTCCAGTGATTTTTCCTGATCACCACTTCTGCACCTGTCCAGTTGATGGCACCAGAAAGCTGGTTATCGGTAATGGATCTGTTGGCATTGAAATCTTCATACCGCAGGTAGCCATCATCGCCTGCATCCGCATTCGGATATCTTCCTATCTGTTGCAATACGGTATCCAGCAATACCACATTGGCACTTGATTTTGCCAACGGCGCAGGTGCCTCCCAGATATTACCGTCTTTTTTTACCCAATGCGTAACGGAAGTAAAACCACTGATAACAGGTGCAGCACCTTTCCCGTAGGCGGCGAAAACGATCAGGCTGTCTTTACTACCCGACCGACGAACTTTTATGGAGCCATAAAATGATTCGCTCCTTTTAAAAAAAATACTATCGCCCGGGCGAATGTGTTCCAGTTCAATATTGAGTTTATCGATGCTTTTCCAGGCCTGCGCCGGGGAGAGGCCGGTGTTGGCATCATTACCGGAATTGCTGATATAGTAATTGGCAGAAAATGCTGTGGCTGGAACAAGCATCCATATCATTGAAATGATCCTTACACAGAGTCCGGTTTTAAATACATTCATATCGTGATTGGTATTATTTTAGTACACCCGATTGGCGCAATCAAAAATAACTTTTACAAATCAAAAACCATCCTATTCCTGTCCCAATTAACAGCGAAATCACGTTTTTGAATGCGGGGATATTAATTACTTTTGAAAAAAAATCTATGTACACAACGCTTGCTTCGCAACTGAATGATGGCATCTATATACTTACCATCAACAGGCCTGAAAAATTAAACGCCCTGAACAGGGATGTATTTACCGACCTCGATACCGCTGTAAAAGAGATCAACAGCAATCCTGCAATCAAGTCTGCCATCATCACCGGTGCCGGAACCAAAGCGTTTGTAGCGGGCGCAGATATTTCAGAATTTGGTGGATTGGATATTACGGCTGCCATGGCACTGGCCAAAAGAGGACAGGATATTTTCCTGGACATTGAGAACAGCCCCAAACCCATCATTGCAGCCGTAAACGGTTTTGCGCTGGGTGGTGGCTGTGAGCTGGCAATGGCCTGTCATTTCCGCATTGCAAGTGACAATGCAAAATTTGGCCAGCCCGAAGTAAACCTTGGTTTGATACCCGGTTATGGCGGCACCCAACGGCTCACCCAATTGATCGGGAAGGGAAGAGCGATCGAATTACTCATCAGCGCAGCTATGATCGATGCCAATACAGCCTTACAATATGGCCTGGTAAATTATGTAGTTTCGCAGGCAGAACTCATTGACAAGGCAACCGCCATTTTACAACTGATCAATACAAAGGCTCCCATTGCTGTTGGCAAATGTATTGAAGCCGCCAACGCAGTTTTTGATGAAGGCAAGAATGGATTCGCAGAAGAAGTAAAAGCTTTTGGCGCCTGCTTCGCAACCGATGATATGAAAGAAGGTACCACTGCATTCCTGGAAAAAAGAAAGGCGGTGTTCACCGGAAAATAATTTTTTCTGTTACTGACTAAAAGCCATTTCCATAAGGAGATGGCTTTTTTGCTTTGATAATAGTCATATTCATCAAAATACCCACCAGTACGGATAGCCGCTTTTTTTATATATGATATTTTAGCGCCACATCTAATCTCATTAAAATCTTAACAGTTATGAAACGTTCTTTCATTTTTGCAGCATTTTTATGCTGGAGCATCAGCGTGGCCGCCAATAACATCCAGGTGTCCGGTGTCAGTTACAACAGTGGCAATGGTACTGTTACCTTTAACATTAGTTGGGAAAACAGTTGGCGTGTAAGCACCGCACCCAACAACTGGGATGCTGCCTGGGTATTTGTAAAGAGAAGAAATTGTGCTGATCAATTCTGGAAACAGCAATTCATCAGCGCTACAGGGCATACCGCTGCCAGTCCGCTGGAAGTACAGACCGTACCAGACTCCGTAGGGGTATTCATCCGCCGTTCAGCCAATGGCAGTGGCAATATTGCAGCAACTTCCGTTACTTTAAAACTGGGTGATGTACCTGTTCCCTTTAACGAGTGGGACTTTAAAGTATTCGCCATTGAAATGGTATATGTGCCCCAGGGCGCTTTTTACCTGGGCAGTGGCGGCACCTCTTATTATGAATTTAGAACAGGCAATAGTGGCACACCCGGAACACCTTACCAGGTAACAAGCGAAAATGCCATCACATTTGCCAACACAGCCGGCAATCTTTGGGATAACAGTTCGGTGACTTCGGCCTATGCTCCCACCGGCAATGTGGTAGACGCCAATTTTCCAAAAGGATTCCGTTCATTTTATGCCATGAAGTACGAAGTATCGCAGGGTCAGTATGTAGATTTCCTGAACTCGGTTGCACAGGATATGGCTACCAGCAGGCAGCTTCTTCCGGCAGGCGGCTACCGCAATACTGTTGCAGGCACCTGGCCTTCTTACACCAGTACTGCACCCGGCAGGGCGATGAACTATTTAGGCTGGGGCAATCTCTGTGCTTATTTAGACTGGAGTGGGTTAGCCCCGATGAGTGAAATGGAATATGAAAAACTATGCCGCGGTATCGCTGTGCCGGTGGCCAATGAATTTGCGTGGGGTGGCAATGCAGCAACCAGGGCCTTTACCCTGGCCAATGATGGTACCAACCAGGAAGAAGCTACCAACACGATTGCAGTGGGAACCGGCTTTGCCAATTTTGGTGGTAATGCAGGGGCTCCGCAGGGTCCGTTCAGGGTGGGCTTTGCAGCAAAATCAGCCACCAGCAGATTCGAAGCTGGTGCCGGCTATTATGGTAATATGGATCTCACAGGAAATGTATACGAATATTGCACCAGCATTTACGGTGCTGCAACCAGTACTTTTAAATGGGATGCTCACGGTGACGGACAACTTAGTTTAGGCACGGGCTTCAGCAATGTAAACGGCTGGGTAAATCAAAACATTGTAGCGGATGGCGCTGCGGCAACGGGCGCATCTTTAAAAGGTGGTGGCTGGACAGATCGCATTGGTGTAAATCTTGAAGACCAGGCATTGAGAGTTTCCAACAGGTATTACTCCGGTAATACTTACGGAAGCAACGGCATCAACTTTGGTGGCCGCGGCGTGCGCAGGGTATTCAACTAAATCCATCATTTAAAAAACGGGTAGCATGTCAATAAAAAAATATGCCCTGCAAAGTGTTTGGATCACGCTGTTATTATTTTCATCCACACTTTTATGGGCACAGAATGAACCATATGCCGGGGGCTTTGGCACGGGCGATAACAGCCAGGCTGCTGCGTTGATCAGTTGCAGTAATTTTCGTTTTAGCGGGGGTTTTGGTGATGGTGACAGCAGCAACAGTTCTTCGCTGCTCAATTGCAGCAACTTTAGGTTTGGTGGTGGCTTTGGTGATGGTGACAGCAGCGGCAATACTGCCTTACAAGCCTGCAGCATTTTCCGCTTTGCAGGTGGCACGGGAGATGGCGACAGCAGCAACAATACTTCGGTGCTCAACTGCAATGTTTTTCGTTTTGCCGGCGACAGTGCTGATGGTGTTTCTTCCAATAATACCGACCTGCTAAACTGCAATCTCTTTCGTTTTTGGGGAGACAGCGGCCGTGGTTATACCAGCAACGAATACATAAAACCAAGAAATTTTTTGGGCAATGATACCAGTGTAACCATCATTTGTTCCAACGATACCTACAACCTGCTTTCCCTGTATAATATCAATGGCATAGCTACTGTATGGAACAGCCCGACACCGGCAGCAGCAGGCTTAGGAAATTATACTGTTGTTGGTACTACAACGGGAGGATGCAGAGATACTGCTTTTACAATTGTAAAACAGGAAGTGATGTTATGGAACGGTGCTGTAAGCAACGACTGGCATACGGCGGCTAACTGGAGTGGGAATCATGTACCCACTGCCGTTACCCACGTGATTATACCCGGTGGCACGGCAAACCCCTGCGTTGTGAGCAATGCAGATGCAACAGCCGCCAGCGTGCAGGGAAAACTCTCAGGCAGCTTTTCTATCATCAATAACAAAAACTTACTGGTGAGCGGACATTGTGTTGTTTTGCCAACAGGACAATAACCATTGAATCGTACATTTTTTTGCAAAGCAGCTTTACATAAAGCTGCTTTGTTTTTTGTATGAACGACCCTGCAACACCTGCGGGTGACCTGCTATTTAAAAGGGTTAGAAAAGCGTACATCTGAAGTAACCGTATTATCGGTAAGCGTTTGCAAAAAGGCAAGGATGGTGGCCCTGTCCTGCGGCGCTACGCCGTGCGAAGGGATCCGGCTGCCAAGCATGGTGGGCACATCGGCTACACTGCCGTTGTGGAAAAGATTGGTAGTGGTAGTAATATTCCGAAGGCTGCCTGCTTTAAATCGGTTCATATTTTCTATACCCTGGTCGTTTGCATCCATCAAAGCAAAACCGGGTGCGTTTGAATTTAAAAAAGCAGGTGGCGTATGGCAGTTACCGCAGGCCGGTGTGCCGCCTGGCCCCGGTGCATTCAAAAATAATTGTTCTCCCGCTGCTTCTGCTGCCGTGAAGCTGGCAAGCCCCTGTTTTACCCTATCGTATTTTGCTTGGTAAGTGACAATACTCCTGCCAAACTGCGACAGTGCCCTGGCAATTCGAATGGTATCAATATCACTACTGCCAAAGGCTTTTGTAAAAAGTGGAGTGTAATAATCGAGCCCTTTTAATTTGCTTACGAGGTTGCCCAGCGTCATTCCCATTTCTACATGGTTTTGTATCGGCTGCAATACCTGTGCTTCAAGCGTTGTGCTTCTCTCATCCCAAAACATTTTCCCTGATTTATAAAAACGCAGGTTGAGCAGGTTCATGGAAGTGCGGCTGGTAAGGCCACTATCAAATCCCAAACTGAATTGCCTGTTATCCGTAAAACCATTTTCCTGCTTGTGGCAGGAGGCGCAACTGATGGTATTGTTTACAGAAAGATGCTTGTCATAAAACAATACCCTGCCCAGTGTAGCACCATCATCTGTTATGGTATTGCCGGCAGGGGTATTGTCATCAGTAGCAAGGGCTGCAGCGATGTGCGCCGGATAATTGATGTTGCTGTAATTATAGGCGGTGGCCGGCAGGTTGAGTACACTGTTATCGCCGCTCACAGGAGTGGTATCTTTTTTAGAACAATCCTGTAACAGAAACACCATTAACAACAAAGCAGTAATTACCATGATTTTTTTTGCGGCCATACATAAATTTTAAGCTGGTGATGAATACCCGCCCTTTCAGACGATGTTAGTTCTTTATTCCTTCGCTGTCAAAAAAATATTTGAGCCAGGCAAAGAAGCCGGGTCTTTAAAAGATATTGCTTTAGAGAGCAACCGATAAATAACCGGTCAACATTTACACGCCGCCTTTATCTTTGCAGTTCAAATAAAACCAACCCCTTATTTTATGGATTACAGGATCGAAAAAGACACCATGGGTGAAGTGAGCGTACCAGTTGACGCCTACTATGGCGCACAAACACAACGCAGCATCGATAACTTTAAAATTGCCCAGGATATCAACCGGATGCCGAAGGAGATCATCCGTGCTTTTGCGTATTTAAAACATGCGGCAGCGCTCACCAATTACGAAGCAGGTGTGTTGCCGAAAAAGAAGGCAGACCTGATTGGAAAAGTTTGTAAAGAAATTTTGGAAGGAAAACTGGATGCTTATTTTCCGCTGGTAGTATGGCAAACGGGCAGCGGTACGCAAAGCAATATGAATGTGAATGAAGTGGTGGCATATCGTGGCCACGTGATCAACGGTGGCCAGTTGTCAGACAAAGAAAAATACCTGCACCCCAATGATGACGTAAACAAAAGCCAGAGCAGCAATGATACCTTCCCTACAGCGATGCACATTGCAGCCTATAAAATTTTGATCGAGACCACCATACCCGGAATCGAAAAACTCCGCAACACGTTAGATAAAAAAGCAAAGGCATTCAGGAAAGTAGTGAAGATAGGCCGTACGCATTTTATGGATGCTACACCACTTACACTGGGCCAGGAATTCAGCGGCTATGTATCACAGTTAGATCATGGATTGAAAGCCATTAAAAATACACTGGCGCATTTGTCAGAACTGGCGCTGGGCGGCACCGCCGTAGGTACCGGTATCAATACACCTCCGGGGTATGATGTGAATGTGGCCAAACACATTGCCAAGCTCACCAAACTACCATTTGTTACCGCTAAAAATAAATTTGAAGCACTGGCTGCACATGACGCCATCGTGGAAGCACACGGTGCCTTGAAAACTGTTGCGGTAAGCCTGATGAAGATCGCAAATGATGTACGCATGTTATCCTCCGGGCCACGTTCGGGTATTGGTGAAATATTCATCCCTGATAACGAACCAGGTTCTTCCATCATGCCGGGTAAAGTTAACCCTACACAATGCGAAGCCTTAACGATGATCGCCGCACAGGTAATGGGCAATGATGTAGCCATTGGTATCGGCGGCAGTCTGGGCCATTTTGAACTGAATGTTTTTAAACCAGTAATGATCTACAATTTCCTGCACAGTGCAAGATTGATCGGTGATGGTTGCGTGTCGTTCAACGACAGGTGTGCTATCGGTATTGAACCGATCGCAGCAAATATCAAAAAGCATGTTGATAATTCACTCATGCTGGTAACTGCCTTAAATACAAAGATCGGGTACTACAAAGCAGCGGAGATTGCACAGAAAGCACATAAGGAAGGCACTACGTTAAAAGCCATGGCGGTAAAGCTTGGCTATCTCACCGAAAAAGAATTTGACGAATGGGTGATACCGGAGAAAATGGTAGGGAAGATTTAGTTGAAAAGGCTGAGAAGGTTTAGACAGTTTAGAGAAATTAGATGAAACTTTCCAGGAGAAAGCATTCTATATAAATCAAGAGAGGCATTCAGTAACGAATGCCTCTCTTCTATTTTAGATGCCGCTAAACTTTCTAAACCATCTAAACACTTAAACAACTTTCAACCTTTCAACCGTCCCTCTTTACTGCACCTGCACATCATCATTTACCACTGCACTGGTTTCAACTGTGGCGTTCTGTTCACCGGTATCATGATGTTTGAAAAAACGTTTCTGAAAAACAAGGATGGAGATCACGCCTGTTGAAATAGCGAAATCGGCCAGGTTAAAAATGGGCCTGAAGAATTCAAAATATTCGCCACCCCATATTGGAATCCACTTTGGCAGATGATCGATCTTAATGATCGGGAAATAAAGCATATCAACCACTTTGCCGTGCAGGAAGCCGGCGTAACCGCTTTGAGGAAACATTTTGGCAACGACCGTGCTGTTCTGGAAACTTTCTTCAAATATCAACCCGTAAAACATACTGTCAATTAAATTACCCAGGGCGCCGGCAAATATCAGTGCGGCGCAAATGATAAATCCACGATGGTATTTTTTGCGGATAATGGCTTTTAAATAGAAAACCCCAAATATCACAGCAGCCAGCCTGAAGAGCGTGAGCAGCATTTTTCCACCATCGCCGCCAAATTTCCATCCGTAAGCCATGCCTTCATTCTCTACAAAATATAATTGAAACCACTTGCCCAGCACATCATGGTGCTCGCCCATGTAAAAATTTGTTTTAATATAGATCTTCAGGGCCTGGTCGGCCAGTACCACCAATAAGATCACTAATAATACAGTTCTTGCTTTCATAATGGGCGCAAAGATAATGGATTGTTCTGTTTGCCTGCACAGGGCTTTGCTGAGCGGCTTTATCCGCCGCCAGCCGGGTTTTTACTTCGCATTGATGCGTTCATAAAAAGCCTTCCGGTAGGTCTCTGACAAGGGTATTTCAACAGCCCCTACCCTGATGCAGTCTTTTTCTACCGCACTGATCTTATCAAGGCTGACCATATAAGATTTATGCACCCGGCATATGACCGCAGGAGGCAATTCCTGCTCCAGGTCCCTGAATGTTTGCAGGGTCATGATCTTTTTTCCTGTTGTTACAATACGCCTGTAATCTCTCATGCCTTCGATGTACTGCACTTCATCCAGCATTATTTTTTCAAGCCGGTAGGCTGTTTTTACAAAGAAAAATTTACGCTCCGGCTGCAACTGGTTTTTGGCAAGCAATTGCTGTACTCTTTCTACGCCCTGTATGAAACGTTCAAATGTGAAAGGCTTTAAAAGATAGTCGGCTACTTTAAGATCGAATCCCTTAATAGCATACTGCTGGTAGGCTGTTGTAATAATTACCTGGCTGCTGATATGGTTGTTTTCCAGCAACTGTATGCCAGAAAGTTCCGCCATATTAATGTCCAGGAAAATAAGATCCACCTTCACCGTCTTTAAATAGATCAATGCATCCGCTGCATTGTCGAACATATTCAGCAGTTGCAAAAAAGGCAGTTTAAGAACATAGTTTTGAGTGCGTTCCATTGCCAGCGGCTCATCTTCTACTATAATGCAGGTGATTGTCATTGGCAATTGATTTGCAGTTTTATTGTAAAAAGATCCGCAGCATCCTCAATGGATACCTCGTGTTTTCCGGAATACAGCAGCGCCAGCCTTTTTTGAATGAGCTCGTTACCAAGTCCATGGAATGCCTGTGCAAATGGTTCATTCGGACTGCAGGCATTGCTGCATTCAAATGCTACTGTTCCATCAGCAATGGTAAACTGTATCCTGATCGCATGCTCCATTTTCCTGTTGGCGGAATGTTTAAAAGCATTCTCAATAAAAGGGATGAACAACATCGGCGTTATCTCAATACCATCAACTGCACCGATCACCGAATACTGAACATAATTCGCATTGGCAAACCGGATCTTTTGCAGGTCGATGTATTCCCGGATATATTCTAGTTCCCGGGCAAGACTGATTTTTTCCGTTTTTGTTTCATACAGCATGAACCGCATGATATGTGATAATTTGTTGAGATAAGCAGAAGCTTTTATGGCATCTTTTTCTATCAGCACATCAATATTGTTGATGGTATTGAATAAAAAATGTGGATCCAGTTGCGATTTTACCAGCGCCAGTTCTGTTTCATAATTTTTTTTGTTCAGCTCTTCTTTTAGTTTGATATCAGCGTACCAGGAAATAAAGCCCTTCATCACCAGGCCTACCACGCCACTTAAAAGCGCCAGCACACACATGATGATGGTAACGGGGATTGCCGAGGTCCAGCCGTCTGCAAATATGCCGGGACCAATATTATAATATTTCAGCAGGCTCAACACGGAGGCTCCGCCAATGCCGGCAGCGATCGAAGCTATGATTGACCCTAAAAATAAAAATAGTATCTTTTTTTTGGCAAGAAACCTGGAGAATAGTACTGCATAAAAACTATAGAATCCTGCAACCGAAGGAAACAGCGCAAACACTAAAAAGAAAAGACCGAACGTCCTGTTCATCAATAAAGACTGCCCTTTTATGTGGCTGCCCATAGTCAGCGAAAGAAATATGATGAGGAGCAACAGCAAATACAGCAGCCAGTAACCAATGTGTAAGAGTATAACTACCGGTCGTTTCATTTCTTAATAGCAATTACGATTGACTAAAGATAGCCGTTCTTTCCTGCAGCAGATCAGCATTTATTCTTCTTATTCACGTACAGGAAATAACCGGCAATGATGGCTGCTAAAAAATAGGCGGTTGCCACCAGGTGAATGTTTACCGCATATACCGGCTTGTCTTTTACAGCACTCATCGCTAAAAAATTAAACAATGAATAACTATAGGGAATGATATAACCATATTGCCATGAAATGGCGAACGTGGCCGCCGTTAACATCCCGATGCCAATGCCCAATGGCACCAGGAAATTTTTGAATTGCAATCCCACGAGGTATTGGATGGCCATCACGGGCAGGCAATCAATAAAAAAAGTAGCATTTGTTTTCAGGCTGAATAGCCAGGGAAATACCGCCACCGGGTAAGAAACATTTTTAAGCAAGAGAAAAGGAATAAGGACTGAGAGAAAAACACCCAGGTTGAACAGGATAAAGAACTGCAGCAGCATTAAAATAATCACTGTTAGTTTGGCAAAAAAAATAGTGGCATACCGCTGCGGCGTGGCGTGCAATTGCTTCCAGGTATGGTTGCGGTATTCTGATTGCGTTATCAGGCTGGTAGCCAATATTACTCCCATCGGCAACAAGAAGAAGGCCATTACCTGCCAGTTTTGAGCAAGATTGCGTTGCCAGAAATTGGGCGCCCGGTATGCTTCGGGAAGCGTGGATTGTTTGATAAGTCTTATCAAGATGATAATAAAAGGAATGAAGAAGGCGCCGCCGGTAACCAACCAGGAGGCGGCGCTTCTTTTTGTTTTCATCCATTCACTTTGCAGGCTGTTCAGGTATTGATTCATGGCTATACTAAATTTTAAGTAAGGGGGCTATCGCTTTTATTTATTGAAGACCGATCGAAAAGACTGCCACTTTACTCATTGATCAAATTCATAAAAATTGTTTCAAGGTCGGTGGCAGCAGTTTGAATGGCATATACTGCGATGTCATTTTTCACCAACTGCGCATTTACAAAAGCGGTCTTTTCTTTGCTCATCATTTGCATTACGACCTTACCAGTTTCAGCATGTACCTCGATGCCGCAATCCCTTATCACCCGCAATGAGCGCACAGGGTCGCTTGTGTCGAACTTGAGTACAGATGCCTGTAACTGCCTGTTCTGCAAGGCAGCCAATGTACCCTGGAAAAGCAGGCTGCCCTTATGGATCACACCAACATGGGTTACCAGTTTTTCAATTTCAGTTAGCAGGTGGCTTGAAATGATAATGGTAACTCCCTGGTGGCGGTTGATGTGTTTCAGCAACTCCCTCATTTCAATGATACCATTTGGATCAAGGCCATTGGTGGGTTCATCAAGTATCAGTAAGGACGGGCTGTTGAGCAGCGCTACGGCAATGCTCAGCCGCTGTTTCATCCCCAATGAAAAATGATTGACTTTTTTTGTACCGGTATCACCCAGCCCAACCTGTTCCAATACTTTGGCAATCCTTTCCCTTGGGCATTGATAGATCTTTTGCAGCAGTGAAAGATTTTCAATAGCGGTCAGGTGCCCGTACAGTGAGGGGCTTTCGATGAGTGAGCCGGTGCGGCGCAATATTTCGAGGCGGTTTTCTTTTAACGGCTTTCCAAACACATTGATGTTTCCCTGTTGATTTTTAAGAAGCCCAAGCACCAGCCGGAGGGTAGTTGTTTTACCGGCTCCGTTTGCACCCAGGAAACCATAAATGCAGCCTTCCTCCACCTGCATATTGATATCATTTAATGCTGGTTCATTTTTAGAAAAAGAATAAGTAAGCTTGTCTGTTTGTAAGCAAAGGCCTGTCATACTGATCCACCCATTGTTAAGGCTGGTACATCAAAAATAGCAGGCGATAATAAGCCATCCCGCTGTTTTATGTAAAATGGAGCGCTTTATCTGCAAAACAGGGTAAACGTTCTGCAAATTATGAGGTGGCATTTTTTCCAGGGGCGTAAACCACCTGACTACTGCTAAAGTTTTCCCTGCCAGTATTCGGCGTCTTCTTTTTTTTGCAGGTAGTTTGCTTTTAATTTCCATGGCAGATCGGTGATGTATCCATAGATCACCCAGGCCAAACAATACAAAAATAAAATGAGGGTAGAGGGTGAAAACACGAGTACAAGGTTGGCAATAAGATAAATGATGAGAATAAAATAAAACACAAAGATCACCAGGGTGATGTTGAGGCAGATCAGCAGGTAACGGCATTCTTTTGCCATCAACACAAACGAAACACCCGCTGCAATATTGGGCGTGATCAAAACCAGGATCATCCAGCTGAAAGGTGCAGCACTGCATACATGCCCGATACTGATGATGGAGAACAGCACGCCGGCCCACCCTCCATACTGGCAAAGTTCTTTTGTTTTTGGGGAAAAGGATGGCATGCTGTACAGTGAGCGGTTCAATTGATCCGGCCGTTCATCATTCTTCATAATACACTCTTTTTACCCGTTGAGAAATGCCTGCTAAAATTTCATACGCAATGGTATGTGCCCATTTGCCTACATTGGTTACCGGTAGTGCAGCGCCGAATACGATCACCGTATCTCCTTCCCGTGCTTCAATACCGGTTATGTTCAGCATGGTCATATCCATGCACACATTCCCTGTAACGGTGGCAAGTTTGCCATTGACCAACATTTTGCCATTTCCATTTCCCAATATCCTTGGATAACCATCTGCATAACCGATGCGAACGGTGGCGATCAGTGCATCTTCCTTCATGATCGCTGCCCGGTTGTAGCCAACGGAATCGCCTGCTTTTACTTTTCGTATCTGTGCAATGGTAGTTTTTAACGTAGTAACATTCTGCAACTGTTGCTGCATCGGTGCATAACTATCAACACCATACAATCCAATGCCAAGGCGTACCATATCAAACTGTAACTCCCTGTGCCGCATGATGGCAGAGGTGTTGGCGATATGGCGGAGGAAGGAATAGTTCACCACTTCTTTCAACTGGTTGCAAAGCCTTGTAAAAGTGGCTGCCTGTTGTTTGGTAAAATGATCCTGTTGTTCATCATCACTGGCTACCAGGTGAGAGAATACCGATTGTATCTTTAAACGGGATGATTGCTGCAACAGTGCTTTTAATGGTTCTATGTCCTGCTCTTCAAAGCCGAGACGGTGCATCCCGGTATCGAATTTTATGTGCACGGGATAATTTTCGATGCCTTGCAGTGCCAGGTAATTGCTGAACGATTGCAGGATATTGAAGGAATACAGTTCCGGCTCAAGATCATACTGCACCATTACATCAAATGTATTTTCTTCAGGCGTCATCACCATTACCGGTAGTGAGATGCCCGATTTGCGCAACTCTACACCTTCGTCTGCAAAAGCAACTGCCAGGTAATCTACCTTGTGAAACTGCAGCAGGTTGGCGATCTCAAAACTGCCGCTGCCATAGCTGAATGCCTTTACCATCGCCATCAGTTTTACACCCGGACTCACCAATTGCTGGTATTGCCTGAGGTTATGGGTAATGGCGGAAAGATTGATCTCCAACACAGTTTGGTGTACTTTTTCTTCGAGCAAATGACTGATCTGTTCAAACTCAAATACACGGGCTCCTTTCAGCAAAATGGTTTCATTAAAAAAATGAAGCGCATGAAAATGCTGTTTAAAATCTGCCACCGAAGAAAAGAAATTTGTTTGGGCGATATTACTGAATGCTGCCTGCTGTTTAAATATTTCGGGACCGATACCGATGAGGCGGTTGATCTTTTTTTGCTGTAAAATGGCGGCGATATCAGCATACAATGCCTGGCTGCTCTTACCAGTTTGCAAAATATCGCTTAGCACCAGGGTGTGGTTGATATGCTGCTGTTGCTGGGATAAAAAATCAAGTGCGATGGTGAGGGAGTTGATATCTGCACTGTAACTGTCATTGATGATGGAGCAATTATTGATGCCCTGCTTTAATTCCAGCCTCATTTCCACCGTACGCAATTGCCGCATGCTTTCTGTCATCTGCCCTGCCGGAATATCCAGTTGCAGGAGTACACAACAGCAGGTAATGGCATTTTCGATAGACGCATCATCGGTGAAAGGAATACTGATCGTGTGCTGCTGACCGCTAGTGACAGCCCGCTGGTCGATGGCCGTAATGATGGTATTGCCTGCATTCTTTTCGATCGAAACGATCTGCAGTGTGGCCGATTCTTTTTTACCCCAGGTAAATAGTTTTAAGCCGCCATCGGGCCGTACATTATTAACGAATGCATTCACCGCTTCATTGATATCGGGATTATCGGCATTGTATATCAACCAGTCGCTCTTTGTAAAAAGACAGAGCTTTTCATTGATCTTTTGCCGGATGTTGAGGAAGCCTTCGCCATGCGCTTCACCAATATTGGTAAATACACCGATCGATGGTGCGATCATTTTTTCCAGCTGCTGCATTTCGCCCGGTTGGGAAATGCCGGCTTCAAAAATACCCAGCGTATGCTGGCTGTTCATTTGCCAAACGCTGAGGGGTACCCCAATTTGAGAGTTGTAACTTTTAGGACTTCTTACAATATTGAAGTCTTTTTGCAGCAACTGGTACAACCATTCCTTTACGATGGTTTTTCCATTGCTGCCGGTAATGCCCACCACTGGTAACTGGAATTTTTTACGATGGCTGGTCACCAGCAACTGCAGGGCATGCAACACATTTTTTACCTGCAGAAAAACAGCTTCGGGGTATTTTTTTAAGTGCGATGCCTCTACCGCGTCATCCACTACAAAGCTTCGTACACCTTTTTGATACAATTCATCAATAAAGGCAATGCCGGATCGCCGTGGTCCGCCCAGTGCAAAGAACAAGGAGGTTTCCGGGAAAAGCAGTTTGCGGCTGTCCAGCAGCAGGTGTTCAATGATAAGGTTGTTTGGCTGCTGCAAAACATCAGCGCCGGTAAGCCTGGCTATTTCTGTTGTACTGTACAATGAAACGTTTTTGATTATTCGATATCGAGGTCTTCAGGCAGTTCTTTCTTTTTCATAAACATAGAATAAAAGATGGCACCGCTGATGCAAAGTAAAATTACACCGAGTGAAATAAATACCTGCACATTTTTATCGATCCATTGGTTGAGCCAATGTTCTGCCAGCATTTTAACGCCGATAAATATCAGTACGATGGCAATGCCCTGCTGCAGGTAATCAAATTTAGAAACTGCTCCTCTCAGTAAAAAGAAAAGGCTTCTTAAGCCCAGTACCGCAAAAATATTGGAGGTATAGATCACCAGCGTATTCCTTGAGATGCCCATCACCGCAGGTATGGAATCAAGTGCAAATACCAGGTCGATACCAGCCAGCAGGAGTATCACTAAAAAAAGAGAAGTGTAAAACCTTTTACCATCTTCCTTTACAATGTACTGCCCCTGCCCATCGTGGGCTACCACCGGCAGGTATTTGGTCAGAAATAAATAAAGTTTTGATTCATGTGGCCTGAACTCTTCATCCGCATCTGCCACAAACATTTTGTACCCGGTGTACACCAAAAAAACACCAAAGATGTACAGTATCCAGCCAAATCGCTCCACCAGCGCCACACCTGCGGTGATGAACAATACCCTGAATACGATGGCCATTAAAATACCGATCAGCAGTACCCGGCCGTAATATTTTTCCTTGATGCCAAAAGCTGTAAAAATGAGAATGAAAACAAAGATATTGTCGATGCTCAGGCTCCATTCCATGAGGTAGGCGCTCAGGTATTGCAATGCCAGTACCTGCCCTCCCTGCACCCACATGTAAATAAAAAAACCGAGCGCCAGGCCTACCCAAAAAAATGTTTGGTAAAGAGCGGCCTTAATGGTGATCACTTTGTTCTTTTTGCTCAGTAAACCGAGATCAAAAATGAGCGCCAGTAGGACCACAATGCCGAAGACCAGGTATGTAATTTGAGTAGTATTCATTGAGTATTGTAGTTAAACCTGCAGACCATACCGCAGGGAAAGCAGTTATGACATCGTATATTTTCTTTTCCGGCGCCACTGAAATGCAACTGCAAAGAGGCAAACCAACAAGATGGGTGCCACAATATTTATTATTTGCCAGCGTGATTTTTCATCCTCTACTTTTTTGGTGTCCAGCAGGCGGAGTGTATAGTCTTTCCCTTTGGCTTCCATCAACCCAGACCTGTTGATGAGGTATTCCATGCAGTTTTGAAAAAAATCTTTGTTTGCGAATGGAAATTCTTTCTGCGTGCCATAGGCAAACTGGTTCATGCCCATTGGTATCGGCTGGTTGTTGGCAGCACCATTTAATACGATATCTCCATCGGATACGATGATCATCTTGTTGTCAGTTCTGCATCCTGGCAGAAATTCACCCTTATATGCTTCGATAGAATCCCTCAATGCCTGGGAAAGCCTGTTCTTAAAAAGCGATTGAAATTTCCCTTCCAGCAGTACTGCTGCAGGAATATCGTGCCTTTTAAAATTTTCACTTTCCGGTGCATTCACATTTTCCCTGCCGCTGATCAATGCAGGCGTGGCGATCACCCGTGAATTGGCCGATGTGCTCAGTAACACGGTCTTTTGAATTCCCTCTGCTTCTACCGTATCAATGGAGTTTACAAATTTGCCGGCAACAAGACCAAGGTTTTTATTGATGGCATGATTGGATTTTGTTTGAAAGAGCGGGAAATAATTCCATTGCAACCATTCATATTGTCCATTGCCATTTACATCAAATGGCAGCAGGTCGCATTGCAGGTCCATTACCAGGTCACTGTTAATACGCACCCCGTATTTAAAAAGCAGGTCATTTAAACCAAGTCCCCTGTCGTAAGCGATCACTTCATTCTTCTGCTGCAGGCTATCCATTTCTGCTTCCAGTTTATCTACAAACATCAGTAGTTTGCCTCCCTTCATAACAAACTGGTCTATCTTCAGTTTTTCTTCTTCAGTAAAAGGTTTCGTGGGCTTTACGATCACCAGCATACTAAAGGTGTCAGGAATTGCCGGCTGTGTATTGATATTAAAAGTAAAAAGCTGGTAATCTTTTTTCAATACATTCTGCACCATGTCATACGTATTGAAACCAACCGGCTCGCCATTGCCGGTGGAATAGGCGATCAATGGTTTGTCGGTGTAGGAGAGCCTGTCAATAGCATCTGCAAACTTGTACTCCATCAACGCTTCCGCACTGTTGAGTTCTTTGGGCGAGATGAATATCTTGTTTCCTGAATAAAGGGTTACGGCAAAGGTTTTTCCTTTGTAATGCACAAGGGCAGCAGGATAAACCATCTGTTGCTGCTCACCTGCCTTTAACTGAACTTTCAGGTTTACCGGATCAATACCCAATGATGCGACGGTATCGGAATATTTAGTAGTTACATCATCTAACTCATCATCAGGCGATACAAAACGATAGCTGATCTTGTTACCGGCAACTTCCTTGAATTCCTGCAGGGTTTCTTCTGCGGCGTTGGCCAGTTTTTTAAATGCACTCGGGAACTCCCCCTTTAAAAGAATATCGATCTTTACTTCACTATCCAGTTTTTTCAGCAGCTTTTTAGTGGGTGCCGCAAGGGTGAACCTTTTTTCGGCGGTAAGATCAATCCTTTGGTGCCACAGGGAAGCAAGCAGGTTGATGCCTAACAACAGTACAATTACAGTTGCGATAATAAGGCCTTTCCCGGAAGTCTTTTTTAGAGAACTCATTAATTATGCTGGAGTTTTTTTTCGGTGATAAACAGGAATAAGAAAATAATACTGACAAAGAAAATAAGATCCCTCGTATCAAGTACTCCCCTACTGATGCTCCGGTAATGAAAATCAATACCAAGCATTTCAATATAGTAGTCGGCCTTTCCCTGGAAAACCGGCAAGATGCTGATCAAACTAAATCCAATATATAAGATGACGCAGGCAAAAGCACTGATAAGGAAGGCCACCACTGCATTGCCGGTAAAGCTGCTGCAGCAAAGACTGATGGCTGCAAACACAGCCGCCAGCAGGAACAGCCCCAGGTAACTGCCGGTAATACCACCGCCATCGATGCTGCCGGTAGCACTGAGGGCTTTGATAGTAAATACATAGATCAAGGTGGGAACGATCACAAACAGGAGTACCATCAATACAGAGAGGTATTTGCCCAGTACGATCTGCCAGCAACTGAGGGGTTTTGTCCGGAGTATCTCAAAAGTGCCGCTTTTGATCTCTTCCGACAGGGAGCGCATGGTAATGGCCGGCACCAGGAAGATGAGGATCCAGGGAGCCAGCTCAAAAAATTTATCAAGGGTGGCATAGCCAAAATCGAACAGGTTGCTGTCTTTTAATACAAATAAAAACAGGCCGTTTACCAGCAGGAACAGCACAATGGCAATATAGCCAGTGAGGTTACTGAAAAACTGCTGCAACTCTTTCTTACAAATACTCAGCATATTACTTTTAAAATTGCTGCAATTTACTATTTAGGCGGTTATAAAAACCTTGTTTCTGCTTTTGCCTCCCGGGGTCGTTAAAAGGGCCTCCAAAAAAAACTTTAACTTTTTTAAATAATAATGCAGCGTTTGGTAAAATCTCTTTGTCATAAGGGTACAAATCATTTTTACCGATTTTATATTTACGTTAGTCGTTTACCAAAACCAACTTCTGCGCCCCCGGTCTACCGGGGGTTTTTTTATGGAAACTACCCTGCCCTGCATCTCAGCCGGTAAATTATTATCATGAAAAAAATTATTGTACTGGCCACAGCAGTTTTATTGTCTGCACAATTGATGGCCCAATCAAAAAAAGCGGCTCCACCACCGCCGCCCCCACCTGCACCAAAAGTAGCAACAGCACCACCGCCGCCACCTCCCACAACACCAGCAGTGAAGGATGCACCAGCTCCGCCACCACCACCACCGCCTCCACCAAGGCTGCACAAAAGGAAACATGCAAAACCGCACTTTACTCCGCCGGTGATCGTGGAAGATAAAAAAGCGGTCTAAAGCCAGGGGCTGTAGCAAAGCGAACGGCAGTTATCCTGCGTTTATGACATGTTTACCGGACCGATCGTTAGGTGAAAAGAAGAAAATGACGACCAATGGCTTTGGTACAGCTCCTTTCAATTTTATTTGACTCAATTCTTTCTATCTGCAGGCTTCCTGTTGGCCAGGTACACCCCCGATAAGATCACAAGCAGGCACCCTACCTGCAGCCAGCCAAATTTTTCGCTGAAATAAATGCCCCACCCAATGGCTACGAAAGGAATTCCGTAAGTGACCATACTGGCAAAGATGCCCCCTGCCCGTTTCACAAGCATATAAAACAGGATGGTAGCGATGGCTGTTCCGCCGATGCCCAGCACCATGGCCGAACCAATACCCGTTAAATAGGCTGCATTTTGCAATGGTCCCTTAAAAAAACCGGTGAGGAATAACACGCCCAGGGCCGGCAAAGCATTTAAAGTCAATGCCACGGATGCGACCTGCAGCGAAGGAAGATGGGATAAGTATTTAGAAACAAGGTTTACATTAAAGCCATACATAATGGTGGCCAATATGATCAGCATTGGGTACAATACACCGTGACTTTGCTGTATATGCCCCTTGCTCAGCAACAGCAAAATGCTGCCGGTAAAAGCGATCACAATACCCACCACTTTATTAAAGGGAGTATTGCGGTGAAAGAACAATGCGCCGGTGATAATTACAAATATTGGCGTGAGGGAATTAAGCGTACCTGCCAATGAGCTATCCATACCCTGCTCGGCATAGCAAAACAAAAATGCCGGCAACAGGCTGCCCAATACGCCCGATAAGAATACCAATGGCCATTTTTGAAAGGGGATTTTTCTGAAAGATCCTGCTGCAATGGGCAGCAACACCAAACCGGCCGCAACAATGCGTACGGCGGCAATATCGTAGGGGTTCACGCCATTGTCGAGCCCGATCTTCATCAGGATAAAGCTGCTGCCCCATATCAGGGCAAGTACGCAAAATATCAACCAATCAGTTAGCTTTTTACTCACCCTGCAAAGATGTTGTTTTAAAACTGAACGATAAAATGGCATAAAAGATAACCGCGGCCCGTTTTTATCCACATCAACGCTTGTAGAAAAAAAATACATAGAAAAAAATTGCTATTGGATACAATATTTTGTAATTATGCCGCAACCTCATAAATCATATTAATCAACTTAAAACGAATTATCATGGGACTAATTAAAGAATTTAAAGATTTTGCGTTAAAAGGCAATGTAGTTGACCTTGCGGTAGCTGTTATCATTGGCGGTGCTTTTGGTGCCATCGTATCATCTCTTGTTGACGATGTAATTACACCTCTTTTATTAAACCCGGCACTCAAAGCTGCCCATGCAGAAAATATTGACAGTCTCACGTGGGGAGCGGTAAAATATGGTAAGTTTTTAGCCTCTATCATTAAGTTTATTGTAATTGCCATCGTGCTTTTTGCACTTATCAAAGCAGCCAACAGTACTAAAAAGAAAGAAGAGGCTGCACCGGCAGGCCCATCCTCTACAGATGCTTTATTGATAGAGATCAGGGACGCTCTCAAAAAATAATTTTTTATCATACAACTTTATTGAAGCATTGCAAGTCTCGGGGCTGCAATGCTTTTTTTTACTAAAACTGCTGTTGATGCACTAAAGAATTCCAGCATCAGCGCCCCAAATTTTAACCAAAAAAAATATCATGAAAAGTAAATTGTATTTGTGCTCGCTGGCTTTGTTAAGCGCAACAGCGATCAATGCCCAAACCATTACCCCACAGGAAGCTGCCGCCAATCTTACCAAAGCCAAAGCCGACCTAAAAGACAGCGCATGGACGAAAGCCGGTACCATCAACATCACTATAACGGAAGCGGGTAGAAATGATTACTGGATCAAGGGCGGCGAAAAATCCACCATTGGTATCAAGGGAATACTCGATTATAACTTTGATCTTAAAAGAGGAAAAGTAAACTGGCTCAACTCGATCAGGGCAAGATATGGTGTATCAAGATCAACTTCTACCAACGACAAGTTTGTAAAAAACGACGATTATATTAACTACAGTACCACTTACGGTAAGGAGTTCAAAAAAAACTGGAGCTATGCAGGTTTCTTCAGCCTTGAGTCACAGTTTGATCAATACTTTTTAACACCGGGATATATCAAATTGGGCCCCGGCATTTTGTACAAGCCCAATACACATTTTTCAGTGCTGATGTCGCCGGTAATGGGAAACCTCACCACCAAGCTGGCTTCCAGTCTTAAAAATGTGGCAGCGTTTGGTGTAGATTCAGGTAAAACCGTTGCCCTTGGCCTTGGTGCATTTGTGCAGGCCAACCTGAATTACGATATCACTAAAGGCGTAAACTACAAATCGGTATTTACGGCCTATTCCAACTACCTCGATCACCCGGGCAACGTGATATTCGACTGGAGTAATTTATTCACGCTAACCGTTAATAAATACCTCGGTGCTACTGTAAGTTTCAATACCCGTTACAACGATTTTGAAGTAGCACACCTTCAAACGCAGCACAGCATTGGTGTTGGTTTAAGTTATAAATTATAAGATCTTTTAAAAGAACCGGCCTTGTTTCAGCAGCCACTTTCCGCAGGAGGGTGGCTGTTGTATGTATATTCGCATATCCGCTCTGCCGGCAGTTATTATCCACATTTAAAGCGGGAGTTGATACCTGAATGCAATTCTCACCCAAGTTTTAATACATTTGTCCTCCTCCGTTTAGTGGGGAGGATTTTTTTTACAACGACATATTATGGCAAATACACCCTCCTACCAGATAAAACTTGAACAGTTTGAAGGACCGTTTGACCTGCTGCTCTTTTTTATAGAAAGAGATGAGCTGGATATTTATAATATTCCCATTACAAAGATTACCAACGACTTCCTCGATTTCATTCACCAGTCGGAAAAACTGAATATTGAACTGAGCAGTGAATTCATTTTATTTATCAGCACCCTCATGCGTATCAAGGCAAAAATGCTGATACCCCGCAAAGAGCTGGATGCACAGGGCAATGAAATAGATCCAAGACAGGAACTGATCAGCAAGATCCTCGAATATAAAAAATTCAAGGAAGCATCTGCAAAGCTCGCCGAGATGGAAGAAATAAGGATGCTGATGTTTAAAAGAGGCAACCTGCAAAAGGAGCTGGCACAGATCGGCGAAGAAGCAGGCGAAGGCACCGAGATACAGGCGGTTACGTTGTTCAAGCTGATGAAGGCTTTTGAAAAAGTGGTGCAGAAACTGCATGAAAGAAATAACAAACCGGTTCATACAGTAATACAGTACAATTACACAATGGAGGAAAGCAGGGACTATATGCTGGACCACTGCCGCACCCAAAAGACCACTTCATTTGAAAAGATATTCGAGATCTGCCAGGATAAGATACATGCCATCTTTCTTTTTTTAAGCCTGCTTGAATTATCACAGCAGAAATACCTGATGATCGTTACCGGCGAAGGAAGGAACAATTTCATTGTGGAATACAATGAAAACCGGGAAGAGGATGTTGACAGTTCGATCAACTACAATGAGATGACCAGTTTTAATTAAACCATCATAACTGCCGGGAAAAGTTAAATGGTAATGCAAAGCTTACCGACTTCCCGGCATTTTTATGTTTGAAAAGCCGCTATTCTGTCAGGTATTTTTTGATGGCAGTAAAATTGATGTTTAAACATTAAATAAAAGGAACATCATGAAAACAACACTTCAAAGAGCTTCCGAAAGAGGAAGCGGTGACTATGGATGGTTAAAACCAAACTACTATTTCAGTTTTGGTGGTTACCACAATCCTCAAAAAGTTCATTTTGGTTTACTCCGGGTTTTAAATGATGATTTCATAGCCGGCGGGGGTAAATTCCCAACGCATCCGCATGATAACATGGAGATCGTAACCATACCACTATCAGGAGCCATCGAACACAGGGACAGTACAGGAGGCCACGGCATCATCCGTGCAGGCGATGTACAGATCATGAGTGCAGGCAGCGGTGTGCAACACTCGGAAGCCAATGCATCTGCTACCGACCCGGTAACATTGTTCCAGGTATGGGTATTTCCCAAACTAAACAATATTACACCGAGGTACGATCAGCGCAACTTTGATGTAAAGGAAAGAGAGAATAAGTGGCAGGTGGTTGTATCACCCAGGGAAGAAGACAATGCGCTCTGGATAAACCAGGACGCCAGGTTTGCACTCTCAACCTTGCAGGCCGGCAAAACGCTGGAGTACAATACAGCATTTAAAGGTAATGGCGTTTACCTTGTAGTGGTGAACGGTAAGGTACAACTTGGTGATACCGTACTGGATAAAAGAGATGCCATAGGCGTGTATGATACCGGTTCTTTCAGCATTACAGCCAGCGAAGATGCGGAACTGCTCGCTGTAGAAGTTCCTATGAACTAGAAAATATTTCCTTTTAAAAGAGGCTGTATCAAAAAAAAACAAATCTGTCACATTGAGTTATATCGAAATGTTTACAGATTTGTTTTCCATTGATTGTTATATTTCGACAAGCTCAATATGACAATCAATGGTACTTTTGATACCGCCTCTTTTTATCGCTTCTTCAGTTATAGATGTACAGCAAAACCGGTTTGTCCGCAGTTTCGAGATATCCTTTAAGTGCATTCAGAAAGGCCGGTGCTACAGTAGGGCATCCCTGGCTCATGCAAATCGATTGGGGCGCCACTTCTTTTTCGGGTACACATTCGTGTGAGTGCAGCACAACAAACCGGTTAAAGGCATTGCTGTTGCTGCTGTCGAGCCCATGTAGTTTAAATGCCAGTCCAAATTTTCCATAGTATTCAGCGCCGATCTTATACTTCCCGGGCGAAGAGGAATTGCTGCCCGGGCGGTTGGAGAAACCAACATAACTGCTGCTGCTGTTTCCATAGCCATGCGTTACCAGGCCTGCAGTAACAACGGTGTCTTTTTTTAGATCATACACAAAAAAGCGGTTGTTGCCACTGGGGAGCTTCATATCAACCAGGAAACAATACCGGGTATTGTACTGGTATTTTGCTGCATAGGATCTCAATGCTGCAGCATGCGACTGTATCCGCATGAAGTTATTGGATCCGGGAAATTTTGCAGGTTTTGAAACAGGAGGTTTCTTAGGAGCTTCGGCTTTATCAACATGAAAGAATGCCGGCAATGAAGCCATTGCGGCAAGGGCAAAAAGGAAGAGGAATCGCATACAGGAGTTTTAAGCTGGTTAGATACACAACCTATCAACTTCCATAGCAATGCAATAAATATTTTATGTAAGAAAAAGTTAATTCAGTTTTCAGTTAGCAATGGACTGATATTATCCAGTTCCTGTTCGCTGAATATTTTTGACTGGATGTAGAACCGAACACCCAAAGGAATTTCCAGGGAAAAACTGCTGCCCCTGCCGGGCGTTACATCAAGGGTGAGCTGGGTATGCTTCCAGTATTCAAACTGGTCGGCAGCCATGTAAAATTTACAACCGCCCACTATGCCAAGGCAAACATCGCTGTTGCCGGTTTTAAATTCGCCATCGGCAAAGCACATGGGCTGTGAGCCATCGCAGCAACCACCGCTCTGGTGAAACATCAGCGGGCCATGGGTTTTACGCAGTGCGTCGATCAGCACCAGCGCCTTATCTGTAGCCAGTATTCTTGGGATTGACATTTTTATTTTTTTAAAGATTATGAGGCTGTATCAAAGGATCATTGATCATACTATTTTGCCAGGGTCAGTACTCCAATCAATAAGAATCAGATCTGTGAACATTTCGCTTAACTCAATGCCACAGACTGCTTTCCTTCAATACAGCCTCTAACCGGATCGATTGCCTTCCATCCGTGATTCTTAAAAGAATCCCAGTTTTTGTTTGCTGTAGGATATCAGCATATTTTTGGTTTGACGATAGTGATTCAACATCATTTTATGTGTTTCCCTGCCAAAGCCTGACTTTTTATACCCGCCAAACGGCGCATGTGCAGGATAGGCGTGATAGTTATTTACCCATACACGGCCTGCCTGTATTGCCCTTGGCACCTGGTACAATTCATGTGCATCCCTCGTCCACACACCGGCTCCCAATCCATACAAAGTATCGTTGGCAATGGCAATGGCTTCTTCGGTAGTTTTAAAAGTAGTAACGCACACCACCGGCCCAAAGATCTCTTCCTGGAACACCCGCATTTTGTTATGCCCTTTAAATACGGTTGGTTTAATATAATATCCATGCTCGAGGCCGCTGTTCTGGCTGAACGCTTCGCCCCCTGCCAACACCTGTGCACCTTCCTGCTTGCCGATCTCGAGATAACTCAGTATCTTTTTATACTGGTCTTCACTGGCCTGCGCTCCCATCATTACGGTACTATCCAGCGGATTGCCCAACTTTACAGCATTCACCCGCTGTACCACTTTCTCCATAAAACGATCGTAAATATTTTCATGCACCAGGATCCTTGAGGGACAGGTGCAAACCTCCCCGTTGTTCAAGGCAAACAATACCGCGCCTTCCACTGCCTTATCAAAAAACTCATCGTCTTCAGCGGCAACACTTTCAAAGAAAATGTTCGGGCTCTTTCCACCCAGTTCCATGGTAACAGGCACCAAATTTTCTGAAGCGTACTGCATGATCAAACGGCCGGTAGTGGTTTCACCTGTAAAGGCAACCTTATTGATCCTGGGGGATTGTGCCAATGGTTTTCCGGCTTCAATACCAAAACCCGTTACTACGTTCAATACGCCTTTGGGTAATAAATGCCCAACGAGTTCCATCAAACACATAATGCTGGTAGGCGTTTGCTCTGCCGGCTTTACTACTACGCAGCAGCCTGCAGCCAATGCCGGAGCAATTTTCCAGGCTGCCATCAGCAAGGGAAAATTCCATGGAATGATCTGGCCAACCACGCCAATAGGTTCATGCAAATTAATGCTCACGGTATGTTCATCATGCTCGCTGATGCTGCCTTCTTCGCTGCGGATAATGCCGGCAAAATAACGAAAATGATCTACTACCAATGGCAGATCGGCCGCAAGACTTTCCCGGATGGCCTTTCCATTGTCGATGGTTTCTACGGTAGCGAGGTACTGCAGGTTTTGCTCTACTGTGTCCGCTATTTTAAGCAGGATATTGCTGCGGTAAGCGGCGGCAGTTTTGCTCCAGGTTTTAAAAGCGTCCTGCGCTGCATCAATGGCTTTGTCAATGTCTTTCGCATTGCCCCTGGCAGCCTTTGTAAAGGGTTTGCCATCAATGGGAGAAACATTGTCGAAGTACTCACCGCTGTCGGGTGTTACCCATTCGCCGTTGATGTAATGATCGTATTTCGTTTTAAAAGATGGCCTTGTGGCCACTGTTGAGGCCGGTGCGGCCGCAGTTGCTGTGCTCATAATGGAAAGTTTAATCGTTATAAATGGAAAGCTAATTTCAAAAATGATTTACCGGCCCGGGCTCACTTTTGTCCTTTTTTATAGCACGATCGTACTTTGCTTTTTGTTTTACCATAATATTGGTATAGAATTGAATTGCTAAAAACGATTGCATGCCTGTTGGTAAACATTTACAACCTGTTGGTCTTACGCATCCCAAATACCTGCAAACACTGGTAGAGAACAGGCGCATCTTCAATTTGAATAACTGCGAACTGAATGTTTTTGAAACTTACCAGCACGCTTATCATATACCGCTTACCTTCAACGATTTTGTGATCACCAGCATGGTGAGGGGCAAAAAAGTGATGCATCTTTTTGACAAGCCTGCTTTTGATTACCTGCCGGGCGAAACGGTGATCGTACCTGCCAATGAAACCATGATCATTGATTTCCCGGAGGCAGAACGGCACAGCCCTACCCAATGCATCGCCCTGGCGGTGGATGCCGGGTATGTAAAAGACACGATGCAGTACCTGAATAATTATTACAACAGCGAAGAAAAACATGACTGGAAATTACAGTTCAACCAATATCATTTTGCCAACGACAATGAAGTTACCGGCATCATCAACAAACTCATCCGCATCTGCAGCGGGAACGAACCTGGAAAAAATATTTTTGCGGATCTTAACCTGAAAGAATTACTCATCCGCCTGATGCAAAGCCAGCACCTGCAACAGGTAAGCGTTGAAAGCGACAGCAGCCAGAATAAGAGCCGGCTGCATTATGTACTCAATTATATTCATGAACATCTTACAGAAAAAATTGCGGTGGATGCATTGAGCCGGAAGGCCTATTTAAGCAGGAATGTTTTCTTTAAATGGTTCAGGGAGCAGTTTGGTATCACACCGCTGGATTACATTAACCAGGAAAGAATAAAATTAGCCAAGCAGTTATTGGCAAAACCTCAATACAAAGTGCAAACTGTCAGCAATATGTGCGGCTTCAGTGATGTGAATTATTTTATCCGGCTGTTCAAAAAAATGGAAGGCATTACACCCAAAGCTTATAAAGATTGTATGATAGCTGCCTGATGCACTACCCTGCAATTGATTTTTTCATACACACACTATTTTCGACATTTACATACTGGCCATAGCTGGGCATTACACGGTACCCGGATCTTTCATAAAGGCGTATCGCCTCTGGTTGTTTTTTGCCGGTTTCCAGCACGCAGGTTGTACTATTTATTTCGGCAGCCCATCGCTCCAGTTCACCCAGCACCATTCCGGCAATGCCCTTTCCACGGTGTTCGGGTTGCACAAACATTCTTTTTATTTCCACGGTATTTTCTTCAAAAGGTTTAAAGGCCCCGCAACCAACAGGTGTTTCACCATCATAGGCCACCACCACATTTTTAAGCAGGGTTGTTTTATTGAACTGTGCATAAAAAGCATGCTCTGCTCCGTCACGTATGGCAAGGTCCTCATCAAGCAGTGCCACCAGCTGTAAAAAATCAGCATTGTCTGAATCTGTTCTCAGGAGTTTGATCATCTTTCTTCTTTGCAACTAAGATAAATATTTCCGATTGATTTTTTTATAGCTGCCCTACAACTTAAACCATCGCCGCACTGCTCCGGTTTCCGGATGTTGAATGAATATATACTTTGCTATCCTGGTCGTTAATGGAAACGATCGTATCTGTAATGGGATTGACGGGAGTATTATCGCTGAATATGCTGATCTGATCTGAATAAATATTTTTCACAAAAAAATACCCGGCAAAAGCCGGGCATCCATTTTCGATAAGGTACGGTAGATTAATTAAAACGTATGTTATAAGTAGCACCGATACCAACATGTGGTATGCTGCCACCATTCACATCGCTGCGGAAAATATGATTGTAAAAACCAAATACATTCCAGTCGTAGTTATGATATCCTAACTGCGGTTTGATGTACGCACCGCCTTTGGCCCCGTTTGCACCTGTTAACACACTGTAACCACCGTCAACTCCTGCAAAAAAACCCTTGCTTTCCGGGTACACCCTTACAAAAACACCCAGGGGAATGGTTCCGAAACTCTGGCCATTATTTTTTGCAAAGAAATGGTTGTAACCAGTGGTTAAACCAATACCAAAATGATTGGTTTCCATCAACTGGCCTTTTAATTCTAGTCCTGCAACAAAGCTGCTGAAGTCTGCAATATCACCAACAGGGACACCTGCATTTAACCCGATCTTTAACCAGGAGTTCTTTTTGGTAATGTCTGCAGTTGTAGTTTTCTGGGCAAATAAACCTGTGCTTAAGATCAATGCCAACGATGCTAAGATTACTCTTTTGTTCATACTGTTTGATTTTTTGATTCGGCAATCAAGAGGCAAACGATATACCAGAGATTTCCTGCTCAGCTTAAAGGATTTGAACTGCTGTGATGGGCAATTGCCTACACAGGTTGAGGCGTGTTAACAACAGGCGCTTGCTGATTTCATCAAATCTGCTAAAAAGTAACTGCCTATGTCGAAAAACATTCAGCAATTCTGCCATTGATATTTATGATGCTAAAGAGAATTATTGTCCTGCACAACTGTTTAGAACCAGCTTTTGGTTTTTGAACTACTCCTGCTTCTTCCACCCAGTCCCAATGCACCCAATAATGATCTTACGATTGTATTTCCGGCAGTGCGGACCATACTTTTTACAATGGTATTGTCAGCGATCTTTTCCAGTGTTGACGGTGCTTCTTTTTTGCCGCTGGATTTTTGTTCTTCTTCTGCCGTTTGTGCCGCAGCATCCTCCAACTTGGCGGTTAATATCTCAAAGGCACTTTGGCTATCTATTACCTGGTTGTACTTGGCCACCAGTTTTGACCTTGAGTTGATGGCATCTATCTCTGCCTGGGCCAGCACATCCATCCGGCTGCGTGGGGCACAGAGCATCGTATGCACGAGTGGTGTAGGTATGCCTTTTTCGTTCAGCATTGTTACCAGTGCTTCACCAATTCCCAACTGTGTAATGAGATCTTCTGTTTTATAAAACTCAGTTTCAGGGTAATTCTCTGCGGTTTGTTTGATCACTTTCCTGTCTGCTGCCGTGAACGCCCTTAATGCATGCTGCACCTTCATACCCAACTGGCTCAGCACACTGGCCGGAACATCCATGGGGTTTTGTGTACAAAAGAAAATGCCGATTCCTTTGGAACGGATCAGTTTGATGATGGTTTCGATCTGTTGCAATAAAGCGCTGCTGGCTTCCTGGAAAATCAGATGGGCCTCATCAATAAATATGACCAGCTTCGGTTTATCAAGGTCCCCTTCTTCCGGGCTGCTGGCATACAATTCGGCCAGCATCTGTAACATGAACGTAGAAAACAATTTAGGCTTATCCTGCAGGTCGGTCACTCTTAATACATTGATCACTCCCCTTCCCTGCTGGTCTATCCGCATCAGGTCGTCTACCTCAAAACTCTTTTCACCAAAAAACAGGTCGGCTCCCTGCTGCTGCAGTTCGATCACTTTACGCAGTATGGTTCCGGTGCTGGTGGTAGATATCTTGCCATAAGTTTTTTCCAGTTCTGCTTTCCCTTCATCACCCACATATTGCAATACTTTGATAAAATCCTTGAGATCAAGCAACGGCAATTTGGTATCATCACAATATTTAAAGATCATCGATACTACGCCACCCTGTATATCATTCAACTCTAATATCTTGCTCAGCAACACGGGACCAAACTCACTAACGGTGGCCCGTAGATGCACTCCATCTTTACCGGTTAACGTAAGCAGCTCGGCAGGGAACAAGGCTGGTGTATAAGTGAGCTGCAGTTTTTGATAGCGATCATTTAATTTATCATTGATACTCCCCAGCGCTGCAATGCCACTGAGGTCGCCTTTAATATCCATTACCAGTACCGGCACGCTGGCATCACTCAGCATTTCACTGATCATCTGCAGGGTTTTGGTTTTACCCGTACCCGTTGCACCGGCAATCAATCCATGGCGGTTCATTGTTTTTAACGGTAGCCTGATGGCCGCTTCAGCCACTACTTCACCATCCAGCACCCCGGCACCGATCTGTACAGCCTCTCCTTTAAAAGTATAACCGCTTTTTACTGCTTCAATAAAACTATCCTTATTTGCCATGATAAAATTTTACCGAAAGATACAACTGTCATATTAATCTTATAGTTGTTTTTTATGCAATAACAACCTGTTTACTACCGCTTTACCGGGTTTAAAATGGGTGAGCCAATGCCGCCTATCAAATATTTTACGGTATTTATGCTGGTAAAAAATAGTTGGTTATTTTTGGCATTCAACTAAAATTAATATGAGACCAGTCATTACCTCCCTTTCACTTTTGCTGCTTGCATTTTCGGCAACGGCCCAAAAAGTGCCATTTACCGAATACAAATTAAAAAATGGCCTGCATGTGGTGCTGAGCCAGGACAAATCTGTTCCGGTGGTAGCCGTATCCGTTATGTACCATGTTGGCAGTAAAGATGAACAAACCAACAGGACCGGGTTTGCACATTTTTTCGAACACCTGTTGTTTGAAGGCAGCGATAATATCAAACGTGGCGAATTCATGAAACTGGTAAGCGCCAATGGCGGGCAGAACAATGCCAATACCACGCAGGACCGTACTTTTTATTACGAGGTTTTTCCATCCAATCAACTGGCAACAGGTATCTGGCTCGAAAGCGAGCGCATGATGCACCCGGTGATCAACGAGATTGGTGTAAAAACGCAGAATGAAGTAGTAAAAGAAGAAAAAAGAATGCGGGTAGATAACCAGCCTTACGGTAATTTTATCTCTGAAGTAATGAGGCGCCTTTTCACCAAACATCCTTACAACTGGGTACCTATCGGCAGCATGGCCGACCTGGATGCCGCTACACTGGATGAATTCAAAGCTTTCAATAAAAAATATTACACTCCAAACAATGCAGTGCTGGTAATTGCCGGTGACATTGATATTGCCAAAACCAAAACCCTGGTAGAGCAGTATTTTGCTGATATCCCTGCCGGTGAACCGATCGTTCGTACGGCTGTAGTGGAAGATCCCATCACCCGGGAAGTGATCGATACCGCTTATGATGCCAACATACAGATTCCAGGTATCCTGGCGGCTTACCGCATCCCGGGCATGACCAGCAAAGAATCAAAAGCGCTTGAAATGGCTTCTTCTGTATTAAGCCAGGGCAACAGCAGCCGCATGTACAAGAAGATGGTAGATGATAAAAAGAACTCTTTGCAGGTAGGCTCTTTTAGTTATGCGCTGGAAGATTATGGCGCTTACATCACCTATGCTTTGCCCAATAATGAAACTCCACTCGACACTTTATTAAAGGATATGGATGACGAAGTGGAAAAATTAAAAACCACCCTCATCAGTGAAAACGAATTCACCAAACTGCAAAACCAGTTTGAGAATGATTTTGTAGGTGCCAACAGCAAAATGCTGGGCGTGGCCGAAAACCTGGCAGATGGTTATACTTTTTACAAGAACACCGATCACATCAATAACGAACTGGAAGAGATCAGGAAGATCACCCGGGAGGATATTCAGGATGTTGTAAAAAAATATCTTGGTAAAAACCAGCGTGTGGTACTGTATTATTTACCCAAACCTTAATTCCCCATCTCATTCAACCATCGTTTAAATTATTTATACAATGAAGAAATTATTGATCCTTGCAGCCGGCGCATTCTTTTTCCAGGCGGGCTTTGCACAAGTAAAAATTGACAGGAGTAAGAAACCTGCCGCTGGCCCAGCGCCGGTGATCTCTATAAAAGATCCTGCTATTTTTAACATGGCCAACGGCATCACGGTGCTGGTGGTAGAAAATCACAAACTTCCAAAAGTAAGGGCTACATTCAGCGTAGATTATGGTCCTGTTAAAGAAGGAAAAAAAGCCGGCCTGCTCGACCTGATGGGGCAGATGCTTGGAGAAGGCACTACCAATTTACCGAAAGACAAGTTTGATGAAGAAGTGGATAATATTGGTGCCGAGGTGAGCCTGAATGCTGCAGGTGGTTCTGCCAGTTCACTTACCAGGTATTTTGATAAAGCGTTCGGTTTAATGGCCGATGCTATTAAAAATCCTTCTTTTCCGCAGGAGTCGTTCGACAAATTAAAGTCGATGACCGTTACCGGTTTAAAATCGGAAGAAAAAAGTACGCCTACCATTGCAACAAGGGTGTACACCGCATTGAGCTATGGAAAAAATACTGCGCAGGGTGAATTTACCACTGAAGAATCTGTAAAGGGATTAACCCTGGCAGATGTAAAAGAAGCTTATAAAAATCACATCACTCCTTCCCGTGCCTACCTCACTTTTGTAGGAGATATTACGCCGGCTGCTGCAAAAGCATTGGCCGAAAAAGCATTTGCTAACTGGAAAGGAAAAAAATTAATGCAGCCTGTTATTCCGATGGTGCAGAATCCAAAGAGAACAGAAATTGATTTTGTAGATATCCCAACTGCGGTACAGGGCGAATTAAGAGTGGGCAATATCATCAACAATCCGCTTAACAATAAAGACTATCATGCGCTGGCCCTTGCCAACTATATACTCGGCGGTGGTGCAGAAAGCAAATTGTTCATGAACCTGCGTGAAAAGCATGGCTTTACTTACGGCTCCTACTCAAGAGTGGGCAATGGCCGCTGGCAGGCCCTGTTTACCGCTACTGCTGCAGTGCGTACGGATAAGGTGGACAGCGCTACTTCAGAATTGTTCAAAGAGATCCTGAACATGAGAGATGGTAAAGTAAACGCAGAAGATCTTGCGAATGCAAAAGCCAAATTCAATGGAGGTTTTGCATTGGGTATGGAAGATCCTGCAAAGACCGCAGAATATGCCACCAACATTCTGATCAATGGTTTACCAAAAGATTTTTACAGAACTTATTTGCAGAAAATAAATGCGGTAACACTCGCAGATATTAAGAACGCATCCAAAACTTATTTCAGCGAAACCAATTCAAGGATCGTAATCGCCGGTAATGCAGATAAGATCATTCCAAAACTGATGAAGTTTGGATATCCCATAAAAAAATACGACCGCTATGCCAACCCGATCGTTGACAAACCACTTACACCAAAAGCAAAAGAAACAGCGAAAACATCAGAGAGCATTTCTGCTTACGAGATCATCAACAGCTACCTGAAAGCAGTAGGTGGCAAAGATGAGATCGCCAAAGTGAATGCCGTGTCTGCCACTATTTCACTCGATATCATGGGCCGTACCTTTGCAGGAGATTATAAAAGAATGAACCCTGACAAACAACTGGTGGAATTAAAGATGGGTGCAATGACGGTGATGAAATCTGTTTTCGACGGCGGCCAGGGATACCAGGCACAGGGCCCGCAAAAGAAAGAAATGGATGAGCAGGAAATAAAAGAAGCAAGAGATGAAAAAGGCATTATTCCACAGTTTTTCTATGCCACTGATACTGCTTACAAAACAAATTATCTTGGTACGGGCAAGGTTGGTGAGGAAGAGACTTACCGCCTGCAGGTTACCATGCCAAGCGGCAGGATTGCCGTGCAGGAATACTCTACTAAAACAGGGCTGTTGTTGAAAGAAGAATCTACCAGCAAACAGGGCGACCAGGAAGAAACTACTACCATTGAATATAAGAACTACATTAAAGTGGGCAATATTATGCTGCCGACTGAAATGATCAGGAACGAAGGTGGACAGGAACTGCCATTTAAATTTACCAATTATAAATTGAATGAAGGCGTAACAGAAGCCGACTTCAAATAATGCATACCTGATTTGACCATTATAAAGGCCACCTTTTTACAGGTGGCTTTTGTAATTAAATTGTAAACGTTGTTGCGTGTACCTGTAGCTTTTACCGTTTGGCTCAAAATTAGCTTTAACAAAAAATTAGTCAGTATATTAGCCCTGTTAAATGACGAAATGATTTTATTTGTTCATAAACTTTATAAACATGGAAACAGCTAAACCGAAAATCCTATTGTGCGAAGACGATACCAACCTTGGTATGGTTTTGAAAAATTATTTAGAACTGAACGATTATGATGTGATACTCGAAAGAGACGGCAAACTGGGCCTGGCTGCTTTTCAGCGTGAGAAGTTTGACATTTGCCTGCTGGATGTAATGATGCCGAATATGGATGGTTTTACACTGGCAGAAGAGATCCGTGATATCAACCCCGATGTGCCCCTTTTCTTCCTCTCCGCAAAAACGATGAAGGAAGATATTATACAGGGTTATAAACTGGGCGCTGATGATTATATCACCAAGCCGTTTGACAGTGAAGTATTGTTACTTAAAATAAAAGCCATCCTCAAACGCAACGAGGAAATGCACAAGGAAGAAGCCAATGCAGAATTCGACCTGGGCAATTATCATTTTAATCCGAGGTTAAGGGAACTGAGCATTAACGGCAAAGTACAAACGCTTTCTCCAAAAGAAAACGAGTTGCTGAAGATGATGAGTGAATACAAGAATGACCTGTTGCCAAGGGAGGCTGCTTTAAAAAAGATATGGGGCAGCGATACCTACTTCAATGGCCGCAGTATGGATGTGTACATTGCCAAACTGCGTAAATATTTAAAAGAAGACGGAACGATCGAGATCGTGAACATTCATGGCAATGGCTTCCGTTTGGTAGCACCATAATGTAATTAAACAAGTTTGAAACCGGCCTCAACAATGTTGAGGCCGGTTTTTTTATACGCTGGCAAACGCTCTCTTTTAGGTATCACTTACCCACATAGTCAGAGAGGAAAGATAGAGAGGAGGTTGAGTGTTTACATGTGTCCAATGTTCCTATGCGGTACAACAATTTATATCTCCTGTATATCGAAAGCAAGCTATTTATACAGGACAAAATGCACGATCCCATTGGTTTCAAAACTGCTTGATAAGTGTAGCTGGTATTTATTCTTTTTCGTAGTGATGATCATTACAGCAGTACAGGGAGGTATTGCGCCAACACTTTCCGCAATCAATGTAAGTGTTCCGCTCACGGCATTTTTATCAAACGAAATGGAAAGATTGATTGGCAGTTCGGAGATGATGGCATTGTTGATAAGCAGCTGATCGCCGAAGTAAAGGGAAACCCTGTCGTTGTCGATATCTCCATTATCATAAATACTGATCGTAACCGAATCTCTCTCCTCTCCTGAAAGTGCAATTGTACTTTGTACATCAGCTTTTCGTTGCAGCTTTTTACGTTGATCAACACTATCGGCAAAATCATTCCCAGTGGTTGATGGCGTTGCCCTTGTCAACTCCACGGGAAATAATTTTTCAAGATATACACCTGAAGAAGGGCAATGCAAAAAAGATCGGTCATTGTCCTTCCATTTTCCTTCAAACCTAAGCGATGAGTCCGTGACCCTGAGTTTCATCCTGTAGTTCCCCGGACAGGCATCTGCCATTGATGGTAAATTAACCGAAAAGATACTGTCCTCCTTAAAGTAAATAGTAGAATCAGTTTTACTGTACAACCCGCTGATCCGGTAATGCTCCTGCCGGTTGTTTTTGTATTGCAGGAATGAAGTACCGGTTATCATTGAATCATTGTACAACTTTAGAATGACAATCAACTTTTTGGGGTTCAGGCCAAGTATCGACTTTGTATAATTGCCCTGCCATTCACCCGAAATTTCCTGTGCGGTGACCCTGGAAGTAATAAAAGCCAGCGTGAAAACTACTAAAAAAACAAACCTGGATATATTCATATTAACAGAGATTATGGTATTCGTTAACCAGCCCCCGCAGTGGTATTTGATTTGTACAGCCTGATACTTCAGACAATCGAAAGCCTGCTTTTCCAGGTTAAAATTTTATACCCGTTAAAGATAGTGATCAAAAAAAAAATCTTGCGTTAAATGAAAAATGTTTTTAATTTTGACTTTTAACCAAATGGTTAAACTGTATGGTAAAGAATGAAAAGGATAAAGATACCGGTGAAAAGATACTGGTAGCCGCCCGTAAAATATTCCTGGTAAAAGGCATGTCGGGAGCAAGAATGCAGGATATTGCCGATGCGGCCGGCATCAACAAGGCGTTGCTGCATTATTATTTCAGGAATAAGGATCAGTTGTTTGAAGTGATCTTTCTTGAAGAGGCGAAAAAATTCTTTCCCAAGATCAACATGATCCTTGAATCTGACCTGCCACTGTTCGAAAAGATAGAGAAATTTGCAGCGGAATACATTGATGAGATACAGCAAAACCCTTACCTGCCGATGTTTATGCTGAACCAGGTGAACCAGGATACTGATAAATTCCTTGGTAAAATAATGGGTAGAAAAAACCAGCCCGAAACATGGAGTTTTTTATTGCAAATAGAAAAAGAAGTAAAAAAAGGAACGATCAAACCCATCCATCCTGTTCAATTGCTCCTCAATTTACTATCGATGTGTGTATTTCCTTTTATGGCAAAACCAATGATCTTAAGAAAGATAAGGTTGGACGAACAGCAGTTCAGTCAACTGATGGAACAGCGTAAAAAAGAGATTCCGCAGTTTATCATTAATTCGATCAAAAAATAATTGTATGAACAGTCCATTGATCGGTAAAATAAAAGGCATGAAAAAATTAACCTGGTTGTTGTTACTGTGCACAGGCGGTGCTGCAGCACAGGGGCCGGCGTCGTTAAGTCTTGACAAAGCTTATGAACTCGCCAGGCAACATTATCCGCTTATCAAACAGCAGGAGCTGGTGAAGCAAACCAGTAATCTCAACATCAATAATCTAAGCAAAGCTTTCCTGCCGCAGGCCGGCATCAGTGCACAGGCCAGCTATCAATCTGAAGTAACACAGGTTAACATTCCCATCCCCGGCATCAAGATCGATCCGCCCGCAAAAGACCAGTACAAGATATTGGCAGATATCAGTCAACTCATCTACGACGGCGGCTCAATAAAGCAACAACAAGATATCATCCGGTTGAACGATAGTGTAGAACAACAAAAGACCGAAGTAGAATTGTATAAGATCCGGGACAGGATCAATCAATTGTTTCTTGGTGTGTTATTTTTAGATGAACAGTTAAAACAGGCAGCGCTGATAAAAAATGACCTGGACAATGGCATTAAGAAAGTAGCAGCACAGGTGAACAATGGCGTAGCCTTCAGATCGAACCTTAACCTGTTAAAGGCAGAAGTATTAAAGACGGAACAACGTACCATAGAACTCACCGCTTCCCGAAAAGCGTTGACAGATGTGCTGGCACTTTTTATTGGTGAGCCAATTTCTGACAATACCATATTGGAAAGGCCGGTTGCAGAAAGCCTGCTGCCCACCACCATCGGGCGGCCTGAATTAAAACTATTTTCTTCCCAGGAAAAACTCTTGCTGGGTCAAAACAAGCTGATCCATGCCAGGAATTTACCGAAGGCCAGTTTGTTTGTACAGGGTGGCTACGGCAGGCCCGGCCTGAATTTTTTGAAAAATGATTTTGCTGCTTTTTACACAACCGGCATCAGGCTCAACTGGTCGCTGAACGGCTTGTATACACAGAAAAATGACCGGCAACTGATCGGCATCAGTAAAAAAATGGTGGATGTACAAAAAGAAACCTTCCTGCTGAATACCAATGCAGCATTGAAACAGCAGGAGGCCGAAATAAACAAATGGCAACAACTGGCAGCAACCGATACAGCCATCATCAACCTGCGGATACAGGTGAAAGAAGCCGCCAGGGCCCAGTTGGAGAACGGGGTGATCACAGCCAATGATTATCTACGGGAAGTAAATGCAGAGGACCAGGCAAGACAATCTTTGATCACACATGATATACTACTACTGCAGGCAAGGATCAACTACCAGGCCATTGCAGGCAAACAATAAACTACCAGCGCATGAAAAAAATACTTGCACTCATGTTATTAACTGCAGCAGTTTTCACTGGCTGCAAAACCAATAGCCGGGAGTTTGATGCCTCCGGTAGCTTTGAGGCAACCGAAGAAGTGATCGTATCATCAGAACTACCGGGTAAGATCATTCGCTTTACCATTAATGAAGGAGCCCTGATCGGTAAGGACAGCATTGTAGGTGCCATTGATGCCGTGAACGTGAACCTGCAGCAGGAACAGGTGGAAGCCAGCATCAAAGCACTCGGTGAAAAAACCGCCGATGTTGCACCGCAGATCAGCCTGCTGCAAAACCAGTTACAGGTGCAACAATCGCAGCTCAATAATTTGCTGCATGAAAAGAACCGTGTTGAAAACCTGCTAAAGGCAGATGCTGCCACCGGCAAACAGCTTGATGACATCAATGCTCAGATCGATGTGGTAAAAAAACAAATGGCAGTTACCAGTCAGCAGGTAAACGTACAGCGCAACAATATCAACACGCAGAACAGGGCTGTACTCAGCGAAGCAGCACCACTGCAAAAGAGGATCGCACAACTAAAAGACCAGGAAAAAAAAGCTGTGATCATTAACCCGATCACCGGCACAGTGATTTCTAAATATGCTGAGCAGGGAGAAGTAACCAGTGCCGGCAAAGCCCTGTATAAAATAGCAGATCTTTCAACGCTTACCTTAAGGGCTTACATCACCGGCACACAACTATCACAAATAAAATTAAACCAGCCGGTACAGGTATTTATCGACAGCGGTGCAAATAATTACCGGGCATATAACGGCACCGCCTACTGGATCTCCGACAAGGCTGAGTTCACTCCAAAAACCATCCAGACAAAAGAAGAAAGAGCCAACCTGGTGTATGCGGTAAAGATAAAAGTGAAGAATGACGGGTTGTTAAAGATCGGGATGTATGGGGAGGTAAAGTTAGCCCCCTAAATCCTCCAAAGGGGGACTTTAAGAGTTCGATGATCTGAGATTTCCGTCAATCAATATAAGGCTGAATTTATAGTCGATGATAAATGGTTTTAATTCATAAGGGGCTGATAAGCGAAGAATAAAGATAGACAGTACAAGTGAGTGACACAACGATGCCAAATAGCAGTACAAAAGCCAGTTACACAAAAATAAAAAATGAGCATTGCAGTAACAGTAAAGAATATCCTCAAAACCTACGGGAAGAAAAAAGAGCTGGTAACCGCTTTGCAGGATATCAATTTTGATGTAAAGACCGGTGAGCTGTTTGGGATCATCGGCCCGGATGGCGCAGGTAAAACTTCGCTGTTCAGGATATTGACAACCCTGCTGCTGGCTGATAGTGGCACTGCAACCGTGGATGGTTTCGATGTAGTGACAGATTATAAGCAGATACGGAAACGGGTTGGGTATATGCCGGGAAAGTTTTCGTTGTATCCCGATCTGACAGTGCAGGAAAACCTGGCCTTCTTCGCTACCATTTTTAATACCAGCATCGATGAAAATTACGACCTCATCAAAGATATCTATATACAGATAGAACCATTCAAAGACCGCAAGGCAGGAAAATTATCAGGTGGAATGAAACAGAAACTGGCTTTGAGTTGTGCCCTGATCCACCGCCCCAGTGTTTTGTTTTTGGATGAACCCACCACTGGTGTAGATGCCGTGTCGAGAAAAGAATTTTGGGAAATGCTGAAGCGGTTGAAAGAACAGGGCATTACGATACTGGTATCAACAGCGTATATGGATGAAGCCAGCCTCTGCGACCGGGTAGCATTGATGCAGGATGGCAACATCATGTCCATCGATACGCCGGCACAGATCGTGGCCAACTTCGGCAGAACACTTTGGGCGGTTCGCTCCGGCAATATGCTGCACCTGCTTGATGAATTGAATACAATGAAGGAAGTGGAGAATGCATATCCATCCGGCACTTTTCATCATGTGATACTAAAGAAAGGATACACGGATGCCTTTTTGCAGCAGGCGTTATCCGAAACCAATAACAACCTCGAAATAAAAGCCATTAGGCCAAACATTGAAGATTGCTTTATGCAACTGATGAGGAGATGAAGGTGAATAGTGAATGGTGAATGGTGAATGAAGAGCATTATTGACAATTCACAATTGACTATTCACAACAACAAAATAATTAATGACCAACGAAAAAATCATAACCGCAGACAAACTTAGTAAACGCTTTGGCGATTTTGTAGCCGTGAATGAAATTTCGTTTGAAGTGTGCAGGGGGGAGATATTCGGCTTTTTAGGTGCTAACGGTGCCGGTAAAACGACTGCGATGAGAATGCTTTGCGGACTTTCCCTGCCCTCATCAGGCGAAGCCACTGTGGCAGGTTTTGATGTGTACAGGGAAAATGAAAAAATAAAGAAAAGCATTGGCTACATGAGTCAAAAGTTCTCTTTATATGAAGATCTTACTGTAAAAGAGAACATGCGGTTTTATGGTGGCATTTACGGCAAAAGCGATGCCTTCATCAAACAAAAAACTGCCAGCGTGCTGGAGCAACTTCATTTGCAAAAAGAAGCAAACAAACTGGTGCGGTCACTACCCCTGGGATGGAAACAAAAACTGGCTTTTTCTGTAGCCATCTTTCACGAGCCGGTGATTGTTTTTTTAGATGAACCCACCGGTGGAGTTGATCCTGTTACAAGACGGGAATTCTGGCACATGATCTACCAGGCAGCAGAAAACGGCATCACCATATTTGTAACAACACATTATATGGATGAAGCTGAATATTGCAACCGGGTAAGCATTATGGTAGACGGAAACATTGAAGCGCTGGACACACCTTCTGCGTTGAAGCAAATATACCAGTCTGCCTCGATGGACGAAGTGTTCTTAAAACTGGCAAGAAAAGCTACCAGGGCGGATGGCTGATACTGTTGTTGCGGCTGGTGTATGGATGATAGGGCTGTATCAAAAAACAACCTGTTACATGCATTTAATAAAATGTTTAGATCCGGTTCCATTCATTGCAACGTTTCGACGAGCTCAACATGACAATAAATGGATGATGATTCAGCCTGCAAAAATTAATTATGAAACAATTCATAGCGTTTGTAAAAAAAGAATTCTTTCACATCTGGCGGGATAAAAAAACCACCTTCATCCTGCTGGGCATGCCGGTAGTGCAGATCGTGATCTTTGGGTTTGCTCTTACCAATGAAGTAAAGAATGCTAAGATCGCTGTGCTTGACAATGCAAAAGATGCCGCTGCCAGTTCGCTCATCACACAAATAGACGCCAGTCGTTATTTTGAAGTGAGTCAGCACCTGGTATCTTACCGTGAAATTGAAACCGCCTTCCGGCAGGGACAAATTAAAATGGCGGTAGTGCTGCCGCTTCATTTTGAAGAAGACCTTCAACGTTACAATAAAGCACAGGTACAATTGATCGCTGATGCTTCCGATCCCAATTTTGCCAATACCGTTACCAACTATGCATCGGCCATTATCATGGATTACCAGCGCCGCATCACCAACAACCGCAAACTGCCTTATACCATCAATGCCGAAGTACGAATGCTGTACAATCCACAAATGAAGGGAGCATACAATTTTGTACCCGGTGTAATGGCAATGGTACTGTTGCTCGTTTGCACTATGATGACAGCCATCACCATCGTAAGGGAAAAAGAAACAGGTACCATGGAAGTGATACTGGTATCTCCAATGAAACCACAACTGGTGGTATTTGCAAAAGCTGTTCCCTACTTACTATTATCGGTGATCAATATTGCCAGCATTTTATTGCTCAGTGTATTTGTACTGGAAGTACCCATCAACGGAAACATATTTCTACTGGTAGGTGAAAGTATTTTATTCACGCTGGTTTCTTTATCGCTGGGTCTGCTCATTTCATCTGCCGCAGGTTCACAGCAAACTGCTATGTTCATTTCGCTCATTGGGTTGTTTTTGCCAACGGTTATGCTGAGTGGTTTTATGTTTCCCATCGAAAATATGCCGTTGCCATTGAGGATCATTTCCAATATCGTTCCGGCGAAATGGTATTATATCATTGTAAGATCGGTGATGATAAAAGGAGTTGGACTAAAAGATGTGTGGCAGGAAACACTGATCCTCAGCGGCATGATGATCTTTTTTTTAACGGTGGCGGTAAAACGATTCAAGATAAGACTGGCATGATGAAATCTATTTTTTATACCGGCATTTGTTTTTCATGGCGTCATCGTTGTGTCACTCACTTGTACTGTAGTTTTTTCATGGCATCCCATAAAAGCATGCACGCATTATGAGAACATTAAAATTTTTACTGCAGAAAGAATTCCGGCAGATCTTCCGGGATCCTTCCATCATCCGGCTCATTTTTATTATGCCGGTAATGCAGCTCATGATATTGCCCTGGGCAGCGGACTATGAAATGAAAAATATCAAACTGGGTGTGATAGACCATGACCATTCAGATTATTCCCGGAAACTGATTTCCACGATCACTGCTTCCGGCTATTTTATACTGAATGATTATGCGGCCACTTTCAACCAGTCATTTTCTGAAATAGAGAAAGATCATTCAGATATCATTCTTGAGATCCCGGCTTCCTTTGAAAAAAACCTCGTTAAACAAAGTGAAGCAACATTGTTTATAGCAGGGAATGCCATTAATGGTGTAAAGGCAAACCTGGGCAGTCTTTACCTGCGAACCATCATCAACGATTTTAATCAAACAGTAAGGATGGATTGGATACAGGTGCCCCGGTTCAGCCCGGAAACACAGGTGGAAGTGCGGTCTTCCAACTGGTTTAACCCATTGATGAACTACAAATACTTTATGGTTCCCGGCATACTGGTGATCTTACTAACGATGGTGGGATCTAACCTAACGGCGATGAATATCGTAAAAGAAAAAGAGATCGGCACCATCGAACAGATCAATGTAACTCCCATTAAAAAATATCATTTTATTTTGGGCAAGCTCATTCCTTTCTGGATACTGGGGTTGTTTGTTCTTACACTCGGTTTTATTATTGCAAGACTGGTATATGGCATTTCGCCACTGGGAAGTTTTGTTACCATTTACATATTTGCAGGCGTTTACCTGTTGGCCGTGTTAGGGTTGGGATTGCTGATCTCAACTTATGCAGCAACACAGCAACAAGCCATGCTCATTTCATTTTTTATCATGATGATCTTTATATTGCTGGGTGGCTTGTACACCTCTATCGATAGTATGCCGGAGTGGGCCAAATGGATCACCCGGTTCAACCCGGTGTCGTATTTTATTGAAGTAATGCGTATGGTGGTGTTGAAAGGCAGCAGCCTGTATGACATAAGGAAACAACTATTGGTGATGGGCGTATTTGCCGTTGTCCTGAATGGGTGGGCGGTAGTCAGTTACCGCAAACGTTCCTGATCAGTCCCTGAATTCCTGGGTAACCATCAAACCATGGTCGCCGCCGGCTGCAATGCCAATGCCGATGCGGCCATAAGCAGGGTTCAGGATATTTGCACGATGACCGGGCGACTTCATCAACTCTTCATGAGCCTTCAACAGCGTTGGTGCCAGCGCAAGATTTTCACCTGCATACCGGTACCGGATATGTGCTTTATGAAGACGTTGGAATGGATTGATGCCTTCCGGCGTATTATGTGAAAAATATCCTCTTTTGAACATATCGGCTGAATGGTCTCTTGCTGCTATTGTAAGTGAAGCGTCGTATTGCAATATTTTCAAACCATGACTTTTTCGTTCTGCATTTACCAATGCCAGCATTTGCATCTCCAGGTCAGCCCGGAAATTGATCTCGCTGGTTACAAAAGGCAGCAATACGGCATCATGCGATACGATTTCATTTTCAGCAGCCATTACCTGTGTAGGTGTTTCAAAAACAATGGATGCCTCCCTGTCTACAAAAATGTCCATCCTGTGTAACCAGGCAGGGATTTCCGTCTTTGCAATGACGGCTTCCACAGGCTGGGGAATAGCAACCACGCTTGTGAAATGATGCAGCAGCAATATAAAGGAACAGCCTGCAATGATACCAGTAAAAGTGCCACAAACCCTGTTGATTAAATTTGCTTTGTGCATGCTCTTTTTCAAAAGCAGGTGAAAAACAAAAAAGAGCAGCAGGAAAACAGCAACAAATAAGGTGCAAAATGCAGTTGGCAATATCAATGATTCAGCCAACTCAAGGTTATTTTTTAACCATTCACCAAGCGGTATAAACAATAAAAAAGCAATGATCGCCGGCACAACCAGTTGCATTAAGAATATTATCACTGCAACAAAACCAATGCGATAACCAATAATGGCACCGCCTGTAATGGCAAAAAATAATAAACAATAAAAACTGATCACTGTTGCAGATTGATGTTACTTAAAATTTCTTTTACAAAAACAGGGTTTATCTCCTGGCTCTAAGAGCAATCGATAAACCCTGTCATTTATAAACAAGCAAATTCATTAATACCTTCCATCTTTTTTATCCTTTGAACGGCCAACACCGTATCCCACCCCGGCACCTACAGCACCACCGATCACAGCACCTGCAGCCCTGTTATTCTTAGCAATGATAGCCCCGGCTACTGCACCCGTAGCACCACCAATTACAGCTCCTTTTGCTGCCTTACTCCATCCCTTTTTCTTTTTTTCTACCGGCGCTGAAACGACAGGAGTATTTTGAGTTTCATTTTTATATACAACAGTTTTTGCAGCGGCTGCTTTTTCCTTTTTTTCTTTCCACTGCTGGTATTGCTTGAACTCAGCCGAGTCTGTAGCAGACAATACCCTTGTTTGATCGGTTGTAGTTTTATTTTGCTTGCACGCCAATAATGTTCCTGAAATGGCTACGATGGTTAAGATCTTTTTCATAATACCTGATTTTGATGAATAATAATTTCCAAGCTAATTGATGCAGGTAGTAAAAGAAAAACTGTGCCAGAATAATGGCAGTTGTTAAAATAGCAGACCAGTTTGATTTTTTACCCTTTAATTCAAGCTGTTGTGCAGACAGGCATTTTAACATATTAGAGTCAATGTTATACAATGCGCTGTTTATTGTTTCAGGGAGCAGGCCAATTTATTGATAAATATCATTACTGATTAAACCTTGCGCTGAATACTAAAGCACCGGGCAAGATCTAAAAATCTAAACCACTTTCTAAATAGTTGCCAGGGTGTCTTCTCCCTGTAATAGTTCGCTCTGCAAGGAAGCGATCACTTTTATCAAAGTATCATTCAATACTTCTATTAATTGGGTAAGCCGCTCAGAAGATTCATGTTTTAAGGCCAGCGCTTCTATCTCTCTTATCTCGTTTCGCAATGAATGAATGCCGAGGTTATCGATCGAAGGTTTCATCCGGTGTGCCAGTGATTTCAGTTTTGCAAAATCATTGATCCGTATCGCCTTATTAATTTCTTCCAGCGATGCAGTTGCTTCCACGATAAAAAGGTTCATTATTTTTTTGATAAAGGCATTATCATGCTTGCTCATGGCATTCAGTTTTGAAAGATCGTACAGTGCCATAGAGGGCACGGGTTTTTCTGCGATGGTGATCTTTACTTCCTTGCCCAGCCACTTTGCGATCATGGCCACAAGCTCTTCTTCTTCAAAAGGTTTTGAAATAAAATCATTCATTCCTGCCGCAAAACACTTGTCGCTTTCGCCCTGTATGGCGTTGGCTGTAAGTGCAATGATGGGAACTGTTTTACTGATGCCAGCCCTGATCACCCTGGTAGCTTCCAGTCCGTCCATCAAAGGCATCTGCATATCCATTAAAACAATATCTACCATGCCTTGCTTCAATGCTTCCACCGCTTCCAGTCCGTTCACCGCCTCGGCAATATCGGCTCCATAATGTGATAGTGTTGTAGTGGCTACCAGCCTGTTCACTTCATTGTCTTCTACCAGCAAAATTTTCTTTCCCTTCAATACGCCCTTGTCCTCGATGCGTATTTCGCCGGTTGGCAGATCAGCTTCATCGCCTGTATAAAAAGGAATTACCAGCGTAATGGTTGTACCTACATTCTTTTCGCTGGCCACTTCAATGGTTCCGCCCATCAGTTCACTCAATTGTTTGGAGATGGTCATTCCTAAACCGGTGCCGCCAAATTTCCTGCTTACAGACCTGTCTTCCTGCACAAAACTCTGGAAGAGATTTTGCAAAAATTCCTTGTCCATACCAATGCCTTTGTCGGCTACTGAAATTTCTATTGATTGCTGCTTCTTATGCTTTGCCCTCAGCCTGCAACGGATGAGCACACTTCCTTTTTCAGAAAATTTCACTGCATTACTCAGCAGGTTTAGCAGTACCTGTTTGAGTCGGTAAGGATCGCCCTTTAACACGGCTGCGATGTTTTCATCCACCGAATAATTAAGCAGTAACCCTTTTTCAGACGCCCGGTGTTCCATTACCTGCACGGTATTTTTCACTACATCATGCATCCTGAACCCGATATTTTCCAATGAAAGTTTTCCTGCCTCAATTTTTGAAATATCCAAAATGTCGTTGATGATCACCATCAGGTGTTCGCCGGCATTGTTGATGGTATTCAGGAATAACTTCTGCTGCTCATTCAACATCGTTTTCTGCAGCTCCCTGCTCATTCCTAAAATGGCGTTCATCGGGGTTCTGATCTCGTGGCTCATATTAGCCAGGAAACTTTGTTTGGCCGTAGCAGATAATTCGGCCTGTTCACGGGCCTCCAGCAGTTCATATTCAAGCATCTTCTGTTCTGTAATATCCAGATGAATACCGATCGATCCAACCAATTCTTCTTTGTCGTTGTAGCGTGGAGCTGCACTGATCAGCCACCATTTACTTTCACCCGATTTATTTTTTACCGAAATTTCATATGCTTCCGAAATGCCTTTTTTCCTGCATTCATTTTTCAATTCCATCATCTCCTGCTGTTCGCCCCTCACAAAAAGATCCGATGCCTTTTTACCCAGCAACTCGTCAATATTATAGCCACTCATTTCGCCAAAACTCTGGTTGGCAAATTGTATGATCTCTTCATTGTCAACCTCCAGTAATCCCAGGTTCATGTTGGCCGTAATGTTCCTGTATTTCTCTTCGTTTATTTTAAGCGCCTGCTCTGTATTTTTTCTTTCGGTGATGTCCAGTATAAAGCCGGTGAATACGGCAGATCCTTCCTCGGTAAAGTAAGAGAAAGAAGACGTAACAGAATGCCAGATGATGCCCCTGCCCGGTATGATGAGCCTGGATTCATCATAGAACGGTTCAAGTGTTTCACGGCAATGCTGATTTTTACGCAATATCTCCGGCACATCATCGGGGTGAATGTACTGTTGGTACAAATGAAAATCTTCTGGTTCAATGCCGAATATTTTCTTCATTGCAGGGCTCACATATCTCAGGCGCTCCGTTCCATCCTTCCTGAATTCATATTCATATATCACACCCGGGATATTTTCTGACAGGGATTTAAATTGTTTAACACGCTGTTCCAGCTCAATGCCGGTTTGTTTGATTGCGGTGATATCGGTGTGTGTGCCAACGATCAGTCCGGGCTTTCCGTCCTGTGTGTTGCTTAACAACATCCCACGGTCGAGTACCCAAAGATAGCGGCCGCTCTTGTGCTGTATCCTGTATTCCAACTGGTGATTCAGGATCTTTCCCTCCCGGTAATCATCTTCAGATTGCCTGATCATCTCCACATCTTCCGGGTGAATCAGGCTAAACCATTCATCTTCCTCATGATCAAACGCTGCTCCTTCGTAACCGAGCATGTTCTTATACTGCTCCGAAAAAAATGTTTCATCGGTTTGAAGGTCATATCTCCAAACGCCATCGCCGGCACCCTCAAGGGCGAACTGCCATAGTTCCTGGCTGGCCTTAAGATCTGTCTCTGCTTTTTTTCTTTCAGAAATATCACGGATAAAACCACAGAAAAAAGTTCCGCTACCATGCGTTACCGGTATGATGGACAATTCCACCGGGAACTCAATGCCGGCCTTGTTTACAGCCGTTAATTCCGTGATCTTGTTCAATACGGGCCCATCGCCTGTTGAATGAAAGCGGATCATTCCATTTTCATGCCCATCCCTGTGCTGGTGGGGTATAATGAGCTGGGATAATTTTTTTCCCATCACTGCTTCTTCTGTCCATCCAAAGGTTTTTTCTGCCTGGGGATTCCAGAATGAGATATCTCCTTTATCGTTGATGATCACAATGGCATCCAGTGCAGCATTCAAAATAAGCCTGTTGGTCAATTCACTTTTCTCAATGGCATCCTGTGCTTTTTTCTTTTCTGTGATGTCGGTGTACGTCCATAAATGACCCTTGTATTTTTGCTCCAGAAAGATAGGGATGTAGTCACGTTGAAATATACGTCCATCCGCTAATTCCATTATTTCGTTTGTCACCAGTTTCTTCTGGTTCAGTAACTGGTCAATGGATAAGACGAAAGCTTCAGGATCTTTAAACAGGTGCTTGTTTTGTTGCGCACTGTTGCTACAATCCATGCCCTGCAGCTCATCCGGGTGAACCGGTATTGCGAACATATCACAAAAACACTGGTTGGTAAAAACAATATGCCTTGTTTCATCTTCCAGTAAAATCGCACTTTGCAGGTTGGTGATGAGCGAGGTAAAAACAAGTTCCGCATTTTTTCTTTTGTGCACCTGCTGGTTCAGGTACCGTGCGATCATCAGCAGGTCATCACTGTTATTATTTTTTTCTTCTCCACTGATGGTACCGATGATGTTCTTTAATTTTTGTACCGATTGCCGTTTTACATTCAGTTCATGTTTTAACTGGTTATTGATGGAGGAGTATTCTTCTTCACTGATGTCGAAAGCACGGTCAGATAATTCCTTGTCACGGTCGTAGGAGTAGTAGGAATCACTGATCGCTGCCAAAAAATCCTGCATCGCCGGATCAGCCTGCATGGACCCTGGCAAGTATTTTTTCAGTTGTTTTTGTATCAGTTTATGCAAGCTCATAAAACGAGGTTATGGTCATGGTTTGATTGTGAAGCTGGCAGGAACCTCCTTCGTTGAACGGGGATATTTCACCATAAGAATAAAATCCTGCAACAGCTGTTTCTTCGCCAAGCGATTCAATGACTGCTTCTACTTCTTCCTCTGTTCTTGAACCAAGTATGATCTTTCGTCCTACGCAACTTACCAGTAATGAAAAGACTGGTTTACCGGAATGACTGAGGGTGGTATTTTGTGCGGCCACTGCTGCGGCGAAGGTGATCAGGTCAAAGTTTCCTTTCATCAGCCGCACCATCGAGCCAACGGGAATATCGCCTGCAAAGGTCATGCTGCTGGATTCATGATCGATGGAAAGAATGGTTCTTACCAGGGGCTGCGTACTGCCGGGAATGGTTACTGAAAGCGGGAACAACAAAGCCGATGCAGGCAATTTTTCTGCTTCCGGACCAAGGTATCTTTTATAAATGTCAAGGGCATTTTTTCCATCCAGTTCAAATAATATATTTCCCTCTGCTCTTGTAACCTCTTTTTCAAGACCGAAACTTTGCCAGCCCCCTTTTGAGCCGTGGGTAACCAAAATATGTTCACCATAAAACCCGATCGCTGCAATATTTCCTTCTGCAGGATCCCCGTTCAAACCCACCAGTGTAGAAGCAAAATTAACACCATCACCTGCGAGACCACCGGTGATCAATACTTTTTCACCAGCCGCATCATTCAATCCTTTCACCAGTTCACTGCCGTTTACAACACTGCCATCTGATAAAACCAAAATGCTCACAAGGTCTTTTTGCGGCAGTTTTTTAACAAGATGGATAGCCGCATCATAACTGCTGCTAAAGTCGCTCACATTTACAGCCGCCGCTTCAATGGGAGTATGATTAAAATGCAGTGCCGCAGCTACGAGTGAGTCCTCGTGTATACGATCGTGGAAGATCTCGCCTGCCGTACTGCACATGGCGATGTTGGCTAAAGGAAATTGCTGCTTCAGTTGCTGGTAGAGCGATGGCTGTGCAAGCAACTTTTTTGAAGCAAAACACAATACCAGTTGGGCAGTAAGCGCATCACAACTATTGTGCTGCGGATGTTGCTGCCATTCATCATTGCTGAAATTAAAGACCGATGCCTGCATAATTTTTTATTAGAGTGTGATCGCCTTGCGCTGGATCATTTTATAAATGGTGCTTTTACCAATTTCCAGTTTACCTGCCACCGTGCCAATGTCGTTACTGTATTTGCGCAGGTAAAATTTAATGATGTCGTAATTGTATTGCTCCAGTGATTTTTCTTCTGTTACAAAAACCTTTTCATTTTTTGCAGACGGAAACGAAATGTCATTTTCTTCGATCAGTTTTCCATCGCACATTACTGCGGCGAGGTCAATCACTGCTTTTAGTTCCCTGATGTTACCAGGATAGTTGTACCGCAGCAGTTTATCTTTTGCATCCTGCGAAATATTGATGGTACCGGCTTTATTTTCATTGCAAAATTCATCCAGGAAGTGCTTGGCAAGTATCAGCACATCATGCCCTCTTTCCCTGAGTGGCGGCAGCGCAATGGGCAAGCCCATCACACGATAGTAAAGGTCTTCCCGGAAATTTCCTTTCTGTACTTCTTCGGCCAGGTTTTTATGTGTAGCGACAATTACCCTTACATCCAGTTTGATGGTTTCATTGCCACCCACTCTTACCACTTCTCTTTCCTGAAGCACCCTGAGCAGTTTGCTCTGCATGTTCACATCCAGTTCTCCAATTTCATCGAGGAAGATGGTGCCGCCACCGGCTTCTTCAAACTTTCCTTCCCGCCTGCTCACAGCGCCTGTAAAAGCACCTTTTTCATGACCGAACAATTCACTCTCCATCAGCTCACCTGGAATAGCAGCCATGTTTACAGCAACAAAATTTTTACGCCGTCGCTCACTATTATAATGAATGGCTTTTGCCACTACCTCTTTACCGGTTCCTGTTTCTCCCGTAATAGAAACATTGATATTGGAAGCGGCCGCCTTGTTCATCAGGCCAAATATTTTCTGCAGCGAAGGACTTTGCCCCTTAATGCTTTTGTCAAACGAAAATTTTTGCGCCAGCTCTGCTTTCAGGTGTGCAACTTCGTTCTTTAGTTTTCCTGTTTCTCTTATTTTGTTGATTGTTTTCCAAAGCAGGTCTTTTGTATTGTCATCTTTGGTGAGGTAATCTGTAACACCCATTTTAAGCAGGTTAACTGCTACGGAAATTTCTTCCTGTCCGCTGATGGCCACCACCGGCAACTCTTCATTCACTTCCCTGATGCGTTGGTATAATTTTTCACCTTCAAAGTCAGGCAGGGTAAGATCGATGGTAACCAGGTCGGGCTTTTGATAAAGATTGGCAAGACAATCTTTGCCGCTGGTAAAACGGGAAATGCTGTATTCCGGGTTTAGAGCCAACTGGTATTGCAATATCTCACCATACAGCGGGTCATCTTCCACGATGAATATTTTGAATGCTTCCATAGTTAAAAAGTAAAAGAAATTGTTATTACAACAACGCCCGCAAAACGTCCAAATTGCAGAAATTCTTCTTTAAAGCATCGATTTGAAATTTCACATCCTTCTACTACAATTTGCCCATGAAATATTCTATGCTCAAATCGAAAAAAAACTACAAAAACGGCTGACTAGCTGTTGACCAGCAACATAAAAGCTGATCATTATGCCATCACACACCAACAGTATCAAAATCGTTCAACGCCTGCCGGCATTTTATTTTATTTGTTGCGCCGCAATCAGCTAGTTTTATGCCAACGGCGAAACCCCCGCCTCACAAGGTTTTCACCGGGATGGCTTCTCCGAAATTTCCACCTGCTGGAAAAATTTTCCATTTTACAAACATTCTACAACATATAAAGGCGGATGGAAAGTGGTGGCCCAATAGCTTTTAATACATTTATCAAAGCAGGAAATTGCCTTACAATGCAAAGTGGATTATTATGATTGGTGCTGCAGAAAAAAAAGGCGGCTATCAAAGCTAAATGATGAAATATGACGTTATACTATCCGGGAGTCAAACACAATTTGTATTTACCAAAACGCCCGTAAATCTTAGCTGCTTAAAATTCTTTCAATGAAACCAGTATCCTTCAACAACGATCCGCAAACAAGAAGTCTATTCCGCAGTTTATTACTGCTTGGTGTTTTATTTTCCGTTTCAACTTTGTATGCACAGCATGCTGGTTGGCCTGTTGATTCCAGTATCCACATGATTGATGGGCACAGCGCTGCTTATAATAATGTACATCCCGGAGACACCGTTTACCTGCTGGCAGGGGAGCGTGATAAATTGCTGGTCCGGAATTTTAGTGGTTCGGCCGGAAAGCCGGTTTGCTTTATGAATAAAAATGGTATCGTAACCATCAGCACCGATAGTTATTACGGCATCTCTGTTGTTAATTGCAATGCGATCCGTTTGTGCGGACAGGGAGATGCAGCAAATTTTTATGGCATACAGGTAAAAAAAGTTGCCAACGGTGCAGGCCTTGGTATTGGCAATATGAGCTCTGATGTGGAAGTGGATCATGTATCGATAGAACATTGTTCTACAGAAGGCATCCTTGCCAAAACAGACCCAGATTGTTCGTTCAAAGCATCAAGAGATAGCTTTACGCAATTCAACACCAGCATCCATGACAATTACATTGCGGATATCGGGAATGAAGGAATGTATATCGGCAGCTCGTATTATTCCGGCGTTCATCTTAGCTGCAACGGAAAAGATACGATTGCAAAGCCAGCCGTACTGGACAATGTACAGGTGTACAATAATATTGTAAAGCGCACTGGTTGGGACGGTATACAGGTAAGTTCTGCTCCGCTGCATTGCGGCATTCACCATAACACGGTGATCAACGACAGCCAGGCTGAAACAAAGAACCAGATGTCGGGCATTTTACTGGGCGGTGGCTCCCGTTGTGATTGTTACAATAACCTGGTAAAAGACGGTAAGGGAGATGGGATAGAAGATCATGGATTAGGCAGCAATAAAATATACAACAATGTAATTGTAAATGCAGGCCGTGATTTTAAACCCAACGATGCCAGCGAAGCGAAACACGGAATTTTTGTTTCGGATGTATCAGTGTTGAAAGACGCTGCATTCAATATCGAATTCAATGATATCATCCATCCAAAATCAGACGGCATCCGGTTCCAGAGTGTAAAAAGCAGGCATAACCTTATCGTCTCCAACCTTATCGTTGATCCCGGCAGTTATAATCTGTATGCAAGCGGCAACACTTCTTTTACCGGCAACGATGCCTACGTGATGATCCCAAACGTTGCAGCAGAAGTACAGTTAACAAATAATTTTTTTGCTGCCAGCATCGATGCCGCACGCATATCTGCTACTGATTACACTCCTTTACCGGGCTCTCCATTGATCAACAAGGGTTACCAGCAGGATCATTCCATTGTTACAGATTTTAACAGCAACCGCCGGCCATTGGGCGGTTATTATGATATAGGCGCCATGGAATACAGTGGCGGCGATGACAGGTTATCCGATACCGTTAGTAGAAAAGTATTCCTGTTTCCCAACCCGGTTCTTTCCAAATTGAACGTGCAGTATTTAGCTACCGGCATATCCACTATTTTATTCCGCATCTATAACTTATCAGGACAATTGGTGATGCAGCAATCTGCAACGGTAGTGTTACCGGGTATGCAGCAGCTACAACTGGATAGTACAACACTTTGTAGGGGAACTTATTTATACTGCATCAGCCAGGGAACGGAAATGAGTTACGGAAAATTCATCAAACAATAATTACACATTTTATCAGGCAGCTCTCTTTGCTCTTTCCCAGTTCACCGATTGCGATCCTTTGATGTAACGAAAGAACCCGAGTATAACAGAAAGGTTCATGATGAAAAAATAATAGGGTACGAAAAGCAATTTGATACTGGTAGACCGGTTCTCCAAAAACCAGCCTGTGAGTGCGGCAACATAAAACAGGAGTTGTAACCAGAATAATACTGCATACATCCCTGTTGCGAACAGTCCTTCATGAAAGGCCAGCAGGTAACTTACCGGGATCAGCAGCAGCAGGCAAAGCGGCGTTACCGTCCAGCGCAATACCCGGTGAGAAATGTATTGGAACGACAGGGTGCCGTATTTAAAGATATTGAGCAGGGAGCTCAAACGTACCACTGCCTGGATACCACCGGCCGAAATTCTAATTTTACGTTTCAATTCTTCTTTTACATTGGCAGAAGCAGTTTCAACCGCATATGCTTCCGGATCGTATTGAATGGTGTAACCATCCTGCGCTACTCTCAGTGAGATGATGAAATCATCCAGTAATGTATCGCCTTCCACATCACGGTACAACTCCGTTCTGATGGCAAACAATTCACCTGCTGCACCCACCACAGAGTACAATTCAGCATCCCATTTTTTTAACGCTGATTCATATTTCCAGTACAAGCCTTCGCCAGCGCCTGCTGCGGCATCACTGCCCTTGTCCATAATGCGCTTTTCACCGGATACACAACCAACTTTTGGATTGCCAAAGAGGTTTACGATCCGCTGTATCGACTCCCTGCCCAGCATGGTATTGGCATCGCTGAAAATAACAATGGGCGTATCAACAAAGCGCATTCCCCGGTTCATTGCACTGATCTTTCCCTTGCGCTCCGGCAGGTGATGCACAATAACATCGCTGTACTTGCGCAACAAATCCGGTGTGCCATCATCCGAACCATCAGTAACCCAAACAATGTGCAGTTTATCTTTCGGGTAATCCAGCGCCAGGCTATTCTTCATTTTTGCCGCTACAAAATCTTTTTCGTTGAAGGCAGAAATGAACAGGGTAACATCGGGTGCATAGCCTGTATTAGAAAAGGGTTTTTTGTTGCGCTGAAAAAATCGTTTCACTTTTATGATGGCGTATAACAATATGCCATAACCTACATAGGTGTAAATGACGATGGCCACAAACAGCCAGAATAATAATTGTAAGATGAACATGTGAGATTTGATTTAAGTACGGTGATGATCTTTTTAGTTTGGATTATTGATTGCGTTCGCTGTATAGTTCTTTATAAATATTCAGTACATCCTGCGCCATGGCCTTCCAGGAAAATTTTGCAGCCTGCTTCAACCCTTCATCTATCAACCGCAGCCTTGTCCTTTCTTCGCTGTGCAGTCGGATCATGGCTGCTGTTATTTCTCCTGGTTTAAAGGGATCAACAATAAGCGCTGCGTTGCCAGCGACTTCTGGCATAGAAGAAGTGGAAGACGTGATCACTGGTACGCCGCAGGCCATTGCCTCGAGCATAGGTATGCCAAAACTTTCCCTTAATGACGGATAAAGAAAGGCTTTGCTCTGGCAGTAGATCGCCGGCAGATCGGTATTGACAACATACCCGGTGAGTACGATGTGTTCCGCAAGACCTTGATCGCCTATTTCTTCCAGTAATTTCTCCAGTTCATGCCGGTCGTAATCAAGCATTACCAATTTATAGTCTGCACCGGTCTGCTTCCTGAAGTCCGAAAAGGCTCTTAAAGTGCCTATTGTATTTTTTTTAGGATCTGTATTACCCAAAAAGAAAAAATAATTTTCGGGTAGCCGGTACTGTTGCCTTACCCGGTTCAGCGTGTCACAGTTGGTCACCGGTTTAAAATGTCCGCTTACACCATTGTAAACAGCCTTTAGCCTGTTATCATTTTTCAAGCTGAAAAAATCGGCGATCCTTTTCTTTTCAAAATTCGATACGGTGATGATCTTCCTGCTATTCTTTATCACGGAAGGCACCACCATTTTCCGATACAGGTTGCCAAACTTTTGATAAGCTGTTGCCCCGCCTCCCAATATCTTCAAATAATTGCTCTCCATATAAATGATATCATGCAGGGTCGTTACCAATGGAATACCGCAGCGCATTGGTGCAGTGTTACTGGTACAATGTAATATGTCGCAGCCAGCTTTTTTAGCAGCTTTGGGTAAAGCGATCTGCTCCCAGGCAGGATAGGCGCCACCTGCTACGGGTATGATCCTGCAATTGGGCGTTTCAGTGATCACATGCTGGTCTGCATCCGGCTTAACAAAAATGAAGTATTCATTGTCGTGATCTATTTGCTGCAGGTTGCGGATGAGCTCAAGTACAACCATGTCCATGCCGTGTTTTTTGGGGCGGAAAAGCCGCTGTGCTTCTATTCCTATTTTCATAGTTACCGGGTTAATGTTTTAAATGTTAGCCGATCAGTAGCTTCCTGATCCGGTTATAGATCACTACTTCGAGCAGGTAAGAAAAGATGATCATGAATAAAATATAAAGTCCGTATTCCACGACCTTGTTGTTGAGAAAACTTAAATAAGTTGCTTCTACCACCAAGTAATGATGTGAGATATAGATCACGTAGGAACAGGGCGCCAGGTGTTTAAAAACACCAAAGAGTTTATTAAAGCCAACCCATCGCAGCCGATGCCAGGCAATTGCACCAAACAATACAAAAATGGCAAAAACAAAATGCCTCAATTCTATAAAAGGATATGCAACCAAAGGGTAGGTGTAGATCTTAGTGTATGAAAAATTGATGTAGAGGTTCAAAGCCAGGATCGCTGTAATCGTAAACAACACATAAGCATAGGGCATGATATTGCGAAAGGTAAACTGTTGTTTGTTTATATATATACCTGCAAAGCGCACACCTATCCACCAGATAGCAAAATACATTGCCAGCCTGTTAAGGATAAAAGGATAAACCAGGTATGATGCAGCAGCCATTATCACAACAATGTTCACCCATCGGTTGAGCTTATCCGCTTTAATATTGGAAGCCAGGGCGAAGAACAACATATAGAACCACCACTCATAAGACAGTGACCAGAGCACCCCATTCCCCATATATGCCGGAACGATCACATGCGGCTTTTGTGAGATCACATCCTGCAGCATAAAAATATTTCCCAGCAGGGATTTCCAGTCAGGGTTGGCAAACGCACCTTCACTGACAGATTTTAACAGGTAACCAAGCAGGAAAATAAAAAACAACGGAATGTACAAACGGATAAAACGACGAATGAAATAATACCGGAAAGATTTATCAGCAGATCTTTCGTAAGTGTATTTGATCACAAAGCCGGACAAAACAAAGAATACGATCACTGCTTCCGGACCAAACCTGAAAAGAATGCCAATATTGATACCAGCTAAATAAAAATGTTGCGGCAATGTATGAAATAACACCACGTACAGGGCGGCAAATCCACGGAGGGCTTCCAGTTTTTCAAGTCGGTTCTTTTTCATCGTGTATAAGAGAATGTCTAACGATCAGCACTTATCGAATGCTGGCAGTATGTTTTGTGTGTATGAATTTTTTGTTGGCTCCTTTTATACGAAGCAAAGAGAGCATCATCAGCAGCATTCCCTTAGGCAAGCTGATAAGTGCCTTAAAAGTGCCGGCATTATAAAAGTAGCGGGGCACAGAAAAAAGGAATGACAATATGCAGGCAACTACTATCGCTGCCCATGCAATAGAAAAAGGGTTTTCGTTTTGAAGCAAATAATTGGAACTTATAAACAAGGTTGTTGTCAACAATACAGCTCCGAGCAATAAGATCCTGGGTGGTTGAATAAACTGTATGGCTTTGTCGAAATAATCTACATTGCCCTTTAGGAGCAGGTGTTTTACAGCGCTTAAAAAATCCTGCCTGAAATAGTGCAACTGGGCCGAAAGCCAGCGGCGGCGCTGGTTACCGAACACATCTGCCTTTTGCACCTTTTCATCAAATACCAGCGCATCATCCAGGTAAGCGATCGTATGACCGGCTTTCAGGATCTTCAGTTCGATCTCTTTATCAAATCCGCCAACGGCTGTAGCACCTGCCATCAATGATTTAAAATATTCATAATTGAAGGCCATGCCTGAGCCGATGATGGCAGATGAAAGCCCCAGCACCCGGTGCCCCTTCCTGAAAATATTGTTATTGATCTCTTCGCTGATGGCGTCAAGTATTGCCCAGGAATTGTTGAGGTTCTTTGCCGTGCGGTGACCCTGTATCGCCATAAAACCATCTTCATAAGCAGCGTTTATTTTCTCCAGGAAATCTGAAGCCATCAGGTTATCTGCATCCAGCACTACCGCTATTTGGTAAGGTGCTGTAAGAATTGACATGGCTTTGTTCAATGCCTTCGCCTTGGTACTTTTATCGAAACTTACTTCAATTAATTTCACCGGCATCAACCGCAGCTTTTCAAGCGTCTCCGGTTGAAAAGAATCGGCGATGATCACCACATCAAACATACCAGCCGGGTAATCCTGCTGCAATGCTGCTTCTGCAACCTCTACGATCACTTCATCCTCCTGGTAACCCGGTATCAGTACAGCGATCTTTTTAAAGCTACCCGCTGTTTTATATACCCGTTGCTTATAAAATAACCCGGCAAGGGAAAAAACAAAAATATATAGGGTAGCCAGCCCAAGTAACACAAGTGCAACTAACTGCAAAAGATTATATAAAAGCATAGAATTGATTTTGGTTTTTACAGCAGATCATGATGATTGGCTGCGATGATTTATTTCCTGATCCTGTCTCTCACTTTCAATGCGTATTTGCGCAGGAAAGGCATGTACTTTCCGCTTTTGATATTATATAGCACGGATTCCTTATCAAATATCATTTCGAAATTTTCTGTACACAGCACTGGCTTTTTCGCAATCCGGTTGATCTGTATCGCCTGGGTGAGATCGCTTTCTACAAACAATACATACGGTTTCGCCATGTAGGCTTTTGCCTTGTGATCACCATGATTGTTGGCTTTTTGTCTTGCTGCCATATCCGGCAGATCAAGCATCACCAGGTCGTTATACTTTACATTGTTGGCTTTGAGCCATTGTTCAGTTTGTGGCCTGTATTTTTCCAGTCTTGATGTTACGATGGTACCGATCTTACTCCCCGGGATGAACAGGGGTGGCGCATTCAAAATAAAATCGATGTACTTTTCTCCATCATCATTTTGTTCCGGCAAGGGATCAGCACACAACACACCATCTATATCAAAGCAGGCCTTTTCCAGCGTAGTATGGTTTAAAATATTCCACTGGAAATATCTTGGCAGGGTTACTACTTCAAAAAAATAATCCACGGATCTTTCCTTACCCGGCACTACATACACGGCGCAATATTTTATGTCGAAAGATCCGGCGAGGTGTTTCAGGTTTTCTTTGCACTCTGCGAGGGCGGCCCCGGATGCAACACTATCGTCTACTACGAGTATCTTTTTGAACTGTTTGATATCAAAGAATTGTCCACGGGCACCGGCTTTATAAATATGCCCGTTCAAAAAAGAATGAATGTCTGTATACGGCCGGTTTAAATAAAGCGACAATAAATTGGCGGGTAGCATACCGCTCCTCGGTACGCCGACGATCAGGTCAATATCACGTGGAATGATGCTGAGTCTTTTCAGGATGATGTTGTTGAGTTCACGAATGTTGCGGTAGTTCATAGGTTTATTTTAAATATTTTTCAATCTGGTTGTAAATCGCATGCACATTGTTTTCCCAGGAGTGAGACCTGGCAAAACGGATGCGGCCATTTCTATTTTCTTCCGTATTTTCTTTCAACGCTTTCTCCACTGCCGCATCGTATTCCTTCAATGATGAACAGAGATAAACATGATCGCTGAACAATTCCATCGTCTTTGTTCTGGTAGCGATCACCGGCTTACCAAGGGCAAGGTATTCATCCACTTTTCTTGGATAATTACCAATGGTGATCTCGTTCACCAGTTGCGGATTCAGGCACACATCCAGTGCACTCATGTATTCCGGCACTTTGTTTTTGGCGATACTACCGGTGAAGTATACGTTTTTTAGGCTGTGCAGTTGATGAGATGTAAACACTTTGTCTTCAGGACCGATCAGCACAAAAGAATAGCTGGGTTTGCTTTTTGCCAGTTCATAGATAAGGTTTGCATCCAGGCGCATGCTGTTGATATCCCCGATATACCCGATCCTTGGTGATGGAATTTTTTTAAGATCAGCAGGAATACTGAAAGGGATCGCAGGATCATACGCCGATAAGTCGACTCCCTGCCCTACGTCATTGCTTTGCTGATTAAAATTGGCAGCATACGCTGCCAGTTGTGGAGAATTGCAAACTACCAGGTCGCTCTTTCGAATAAGCTTTGGCTCCAGTCTTACAGCGTGCTTTTTCCAGTAGGCATAAGGCTGAACGTTGTCTCTCCTGTAATAAACAGACAACGCTGGTTTTAATATTTCTTTTGAATAGAAGCTGCGGTAAATATCATTGTCGATAAAATGCACCGGGTTTTGAAAGCCCAGTTCATCTGCTACTTTCTTAGTGTATTTAAAAATCTTCCGGTTGTTCGTTTTATTAAAAACATCAAACAAAAAGCCATCGGGCAGGCCATTGATGGACCATATGTAAAAAGGAAAATCAAGTACCCACAAATTTTTTGATACCTGCCTCAAAGGCTCCCGGTGTTTTTTCAATACCTGCAAACGCCTCCTTGTTTCTGCAGTAGGTTTGTTCCTGTACATGGTCATCATATCCAGTGGGCTGTTCACATACAATACCCGGTTGTCCACCGCTATTTGTTTGGCAATATCAATGGCATTGGAGCCGATGGGAATGTCCCATGACTGGAGGCCGGTGATGATAAAATCTTTTCCTTTCATGATTACTGAATTTTATTAGTTGAAGGCAATTCAATTGCTGCAGGCTGATCGAGTACCTCAGGGTGAAGCATCACTGCCATTGAAACGTAAAGGAGAATCCCGGTAGGCATTCCGCCCAATACGGCGTTACCATAGGAAGCTACCATAACGCCCGCCATACCGGCAACCAGTGCACTCATTTTATATTTGAGCAAAGGATCCCGGATCCTGAACATGATCTTATAAGACGCCCTTGCAAGACAATAAAAAAGAATGAATAAATGAAGTGATAGTCCAACAATACCTTCTTCTACCCAAACCAACACATACCAGCTATCCGTTGCCACCTGCGACAAAAAAGCATTGGGCAAAAAACGCTGCGCCTTCACACCACCATGTCCAATACCACCACCAAAAGGTCTTGATGAAAGATAACGTTTGAGTATTTTCTGGTTGTCGAGCCGTACCTGCAAGGATGCATCATTGGGGTCAAAGGCGGTACGCATTCTCCTGATCTGGTCGTTGCCCTGGCCAATGCTGGTGAACCTGAAAAAAACAAATACCAGTGCAAGAATGGCGATGCCAAAGCCAAGCACTTTTATATTTTTACGCAATACAAAAAAGGTCATAAAACCGGCGAGTGGTACACTAATGGCGCCACGGGTACCGGATATGATCATCCCGTAAAAAGCAAGCAGCGCCACCGTTATAAAAAAATACTTCTTCCATTTTACTGACTGTGACATAGAGTAGATGGTGAACACCACTGCTGCATATGCCTGTGTACCGCCAAACTGCCCGGCATCACTCAAAAAAGAGAACACCCGCAGCTTGCCAAACAACATATGCGTTTTATAATTCCCCTCGTTCATCCAGGCCTGCTCACCGGCATCCAGGCCAAATTTCAATTGCATGATGCCTTTTAATGTTGCCAGGATAGAAAATACACCCCATACGTACAAAAAGAAATCAAGCTTGCGATGGGAGTTAAAAAAAAGCAGTGTAAGTGGCACGAGTAAAAACATATACAGGGAAACACCACGACCTGAAAACCAGGCGGCCATGCTTCTTGCCTCGGGGTTTACCAGTTCAAACACAGAATAGCCAAACCAGAGTACCGACAGGAACAGGATATCCTTCTTTGCCGGCAACCAGTTGATACGTTGATCAAAACGGTTCATGAACAGGGCGAGGTAAGTTAGGATAAGGATGGCATCCATGCCAAGCCCTACCTGTACGTCTTTCACATAACGGCCCATTCCGATCAATAAAAAACTCATCGCAATAGCGGTATATATTCCAATGATGGGATGAGCAAAAAGCAGGTATAGGTAAACCGTAGCAATAAAAAGTCCAATGAGCATGCCAACGCCCATGAGTTGCATTTTTGCAGCAATGCCGGCAAACACCGCAATGGCGATGAGCAACAGCAACATATTACGGGGCTTCGCCAGGCTGGAAGAACCGGAGTATTGCTCAAATGGATGTATCGTATTTTCGATGATCATTGTATCGTTCCTACACTTTTGCAATTTCAACCCGCCGGTTGCCCGTGAGTTTGTGAAACATTGAGCGGTAAAATTTTATTCCTTCTGAAAATATTTCGCTGTATTGCAGGCTGAGTTCTTTGTTTAAGAATTTCATCCCGATCAAAATACCGGCGATGGTAAATAAGATGGATGACACCGCTACCAGTATCAGTGATTTAAAAAGAAACACTGCTACCAGGTCGCCGGTGATATTGGCGATCACCATGATCAATACTTTCAATGCATTGATGCCGGGCTTATTGATACTGTCTAAGCCAATTCCGGTCATCCGGTCGATCGGCAATAACAAACCATATACAGAGAACACTCTTACAATGCTCACTGCATTAAAGCCGGTAACAGCATCGGTTTGCAGGTATTGTTTTCCGGCCAGGAACAACACGAAATAATCAGCGAATAAAAAAGTAAACCCGCTGATGAAAATAAACAGGTAGGTAAGTGCGCCTGAATAAGTATAGAACAATGCTTTTACCTCAGCCGTTTTACCATGCAGGCTTGCTTTCGACATTTTAGGAAAAGCGGTGGCAGCAAAACTCCGCAATGGTATCTGCTGTAATTCCGTAAGCTTTAACGGAATGCTGTACAGGGCAACGGCTGCGCTACCCAACGGACTCAGGCTGATGATAAGTGTATCTGCACTTCTCAGCAGGTTGGTGCCCACCAGGGTGAAGGTGGTATATTTTCCAAAATGAAATAAGGTATTGTTCGTTGCCCGTGATGCTTTCCGGATATATTTCAATCCATCCCATCCTGCGAATATGCTTACGAGTGAGGTAATGGCATTGATCAGCAGGTACACCCAAACAATTTGTAAGAGGCTCATGCTAAAAAAGAAAAAATTAACCAACAATACGATAAAGAAGCCGCCACTGTTGATGGATTTAAGCGCCAGTATTTTTCCGTAGCTCCTGTCGGCCTGCAATACTACAAGGGCGTTGTTCCAGGGAAGGTTTAAAAATGCCAGCAAGGGATACCAGGTAAAAAACAACTGGTAGCCTGAATGCTGAATGGACTCGTGAAAAAACAAACTACACCCGGCGATCAGCAAGGCAATGATGATGGTTGCAACTGATCCGATCAGCGCATTGGAACCCATGAGCTGGATGCGAAAAGATTCATCGGCACCAGAGAGGTACCTGATCAAGCCGGTGTTGGTAATGCCAAACCTGAACATTTCAATAAAAGACCCGGCGGCAATAAACAATACCCAATGGCCAAATAGCTCCACGCTTAAACTTCTTGCCAGCATGGCAAAACCAGCGATGCCAAAAAATGCGATCACAAGATTCCCTGCGAGGGAAAGAAAATTATCTTCCTGTATGATCTTGCGGATATTGGTTTTCAACGGTACTGGTTTTTAAAGTTGATTTTTTGAAAAGAATTGAAACCGGAAAAAGTTTTTTATGTACTTCCGGAAACTGTTCGATTTCTTTGGCAGGTCGCCGATCACCGCTTCTGCTTCCTTCAACTCCACGCCATTAACAATGAACTGCATCCTGTTGCCGGCCAGTGGCAGCAGTTGATTCAGTGCTTCCTGGTCAGCCTCTGTCCATAACCTGTTGGCCCTGCAAACCAAAACAGATAAGGCAGCGCTGGCAACCAGTTCACCGGGGTAGTTGTTAAAGATGAGGGCCGGGATCTCTATCAATACATAATCCGGCACAAAAGAAAGGCTGATATTGTTCTGCCCAAGAATATCCGTATAATCAGCAGCTGTATAAAAATGTTCGTTGATAGTATAAGTGACATAAGTGCCTGGTTGCAGGTAACCGGCAGCGTTAGCTAAGAAAGGATTCTTTACATCAATCCTCGGATCTGGGTAACCCAGTAACCTGTTAAGGATCGGGAACCTTCCTGTTGGCATCACAGGTTGCTGGGAAGAAGAATAGTTCAATACCAATACTTTCTTTCCCTGCTGTGCCATTTGCCGGGCAATGTTGCCACACAAAACAGACTTCCCTTCCTTTGTATTGGTACTGATGAACAAAATTGTTTTTGTTCCGGCGCCTTCATGGGTTGAGTGAACGAACTGCAGTATATTCTGTGAAGTGATCTCCTTCAGCCGATTTTGCACAAATGCCAAATTCACTGCACCGGGATTCAGCATGATCTTTGGCAACATTCCCAATGAGGGCAAGCCAAGTAAACGGGCAGCTTTTTTACTGTTCTTCAGGGTGTCATCCAGGTACTCCATGGCCAGTATCACACCCAACACAAGGATAAAACCAACCAGTGCTCCGGCAACAACCAGTACCGCCCTTTTGGTGGGCATTGATTGCAGCGGGTAGTAGGGAGGATCAACCGCTTTCAGGTTAGAGGTAAGTTCATTGTCCTGCAACTTTAACTTGGCAAGATTCAAGCCATGCAGTATTTCCAGGTAACCCTGTTCGCTTACAAATATTTCTCTTTCGATCTTTTTGATATTGGCGCCGGCGGGTGCATACACTGCATATTGCTGCTGGAAATCTTTGTTGCGCTGGTCCATCACCCGGATCTTTGCCTTGAGATTTTCAGATTCTGCCACATTGCTGATCCATTGATTGAGCGTAGTGCTGATCGGTAAACCCTCTACCGAATTTTGATAATGATACAGATCACCCACAGTTTTTTTAATCTCATTCTGCAGCGCTTCCGATTGCCTTTTCAGGCTTTCAATTTTTTGAAGTCCTGCAGGATTTTGTTCTGCTTCTGCAGATGCAATTTCGAAATTCACATCCCCGAGTTGTTTTCTTTTCTCGAGTACACTGTTACTTTTTAACTGGACAAGCTGCTGGATATCCAGCTTTTCTTCCAGCTTACGGGTAGCAGCTTCTGTACCGGCCAACTGTGCTTTTTTGTTGTTGTAATCTACTTCCATATCCTCTTTCACTACTGCTACCGCCTTACTCTGTTCGTAGTAGTTGATGATATTATTGGATTTATTAAAATTGAGCAGTTGATCTTCCGCCTTTTTTAATTGCATATTGGCCTGCACCAGTTGTCCTTCGAAATATTTTACTACCGCATCAGACCTGTTCTCTTTGATGTTCTTGTAATTTTTGATGCACACTTCATTGAAGATCACCAGTGTTTGCTGGCAGATGCCCGGATCATTCACTTCGTATGTAAGTTTGATCAGGTCACTACTGTTAAGCCTTTCAGCCTTGATAGATGATATCGCTTTAATAGAATAATGTTCATCCTCGAAGTTGAGTAATTTGTAAACGAAATTGGTGTCGTTGCTTTTCATTAAAGCTGTCAGATTTTCCACGGTTTTTTCATAATCGGCCTTATTAATAGAAGCCGGAAATAGATTTGCATTGGCAGTGGTATCAGCAAAACTAAATGCCGCAGCATTGGTACTGTCTGCCGCAGAATCTGTGCTGCCATGGGCAACATAGGCGTAGAGATAAGCCGGGATCTTCGCCTTAAAAGCGGTGTATAATTTAGGAGAAATGTATTTGGGATCAGCTTGTGTAAGCAACAGGTGCTGACTCAGCAAACGAATGGCCACTTCTTCCTGGGTTTCCCTCGACTTAATGATATTGATGAGGTTGTCAAATGCAGTATTGGTAGCAAAATAATTAAAGGACTTTTCCATTTCGATGGAAGATCCGGAGGCAAGGCCGGTATATAAAACGGTGCCGGAGGTATAGCTTAGCTTTGGTTCCTTGGTAAGCACTATTATCAACGATGCAAACAGCAGGGGCGCAACGATCAGCAGTATCTTATGCTTCAATATCAGTCGTATCAGCGCTACTAATTTCATTATTGATTATTGACCGGGTTTTTAAATGAAAAGCCAACGATCTCTTCCAGTATCATTTTGGCCACGATAAAATCTGACTTCGCCATTTCATATTCCGTTTTTATCCTCGAGGTCATGTCAGAGAGACGAACATATTCAGCAGTCGGGATCACGCCATTCCTGAATTCCTTTTCCACCATTTCGTAATTGACAGTGGCGCTGCCCAGGTTTTGCGATTTGATGCTGAGTATCTTTTGCTTGAGCAACACTTCTTCATATTGTTTGATCACGATCTGCCGCACTTCATTCTGCTGCGCCTGCTGCAAACTTTTAGCCTGTTCTACCTCTGCTTTGGCCTGCCTTATCTGTACCTTCCTGTTCACCACATCAAACACCGGCAATTTTATATACAGGCCAATACCATAATTGAATTGTTTATTGGTAACCGTTTGAAGGGTGGTAGACTGAGAGTTGGCGGTAGAAGAAAAATTATCAAAAGTGCCATACCGTGTATCTGCCTGTAAGCCCAGATTTCTTAACCAGTAATTCTGCTGGGTCTTTAAATTTTCTCTCTTGGCAACTATTTCCTGGGCCCTGTAACCCACCATGGCGTTGTGTTTAACGGCCGAGTCGATCAGTTGCAGCAATGGCGGAAAATCCGGATCTGCCAGAGTGACCGATGAATCCACCGGTTGCCTGCTGATGCCTGCACCGGCAGTTTGGGCTGGAGCCGTATGGCACATACTTACCAGCAGGATACCCGTAAACGTTATTATAAAAATCTTTTTCATTTTTGTGATTGTACCTGGAGTTGATTAAACAGAACCTTTTTGTAACAAAGCGGGGATGGTGCGTAGAATGAGTTTGATGTCGTACCAAAAAGAAAAATTATTTCCTTCAAAGTGATCGGCGTATTCGTTATCAAGGCGCTTTCTCTCTTCTTCACTCATGTTGCCACCCTTACCCCTCAGTTCTACCTGCCACAACCCGGTGATACCGGCCGGCGCCAGGAATCTTTTTGATAAAGTATCCACGGTAAGCAACTCTGCTTCGTACACCGGTAATGGCCGGTTGCCTACAATTGACATATCACCTTTTAGTACATTGATCAACTGCGGCAGTTCGTCAATACTGGTATTCCTGATAAACTTACCCACCCTTGTGATACGGGGGTCATCAACAATTTTTACAAAAGTGGAATTGTTCCTGGCGCTTTCATTTTTTTGAACATTGTACCAATAATCACACACTTCATGTGTATCGATGTACATCACCGGTGAGCATGTTTGCCCTTCCGGCAATTGCAAACAGCGGGGGCAGGGCTTATTTAAAATACCTTCTTCTTTTACAGTTGATTTGTTGTATTGATTTTTTTCCTTTGCCAGTTTTTTCAGCAGGTCGTCGGAGCCGGTACGCATAGAGCGGAGCTTGTAAAAATCAAATGTTTTGCGGCCCACTCTTTTGGCGATATAATACACTTTGCCTTTTGACTCCAGCCGGATGGCCAATATTACCAGCAGCAGTAAAGGCGATGCCAGCAACAGTGCAAAAGAAGCCACTGCAATATCAAAAATGCGTTTTGAAAGCGGCATCCTGTAAGCAACGGATGAACGGCCGGCAGGAAGCGCCGGGCCTGAACCCTTTCTAAATCCACAAAGGAATTTCACCCTTGCAATAAAATCATCCGGCAACCCGTCTGATGTTACAAAAAAATCATCTACTTTTTTTACAAAGGCGCTTTTGAATACCTCGGCACTGAAATCTTTTGCCAGTAAAATAAAAGGTATGCCATTGTAGATGGTGCGTTGCCTGATCCAGTCGAATAAATGCAGGCCGTTCTGTCCTGTTAAATGATAATCGCAAATAATCGCATCGGGCTGCTTGCTCGAATTAAGATAATTCACCGCCAGCAAATTATTTTCCAGGATAGTAAGTGATAATTTTTCCTTTTGTTTTAAAGGATCAAAATATTCCGGCGCATTACCGATATAAAGAATGTTGATACAGCGTTCCATTTGAGTGTATTGGATATTGAATGTGATCAGGCTTATTTAAAAAAAGACTACCAGGCGAGTGCAAAGTGAATGGGTGATAGATTCTTTTTCACCAGTTCTTCCAGCTCTTCGGGGTTGAATGGTTTGGTGAGATAATCCTGCGCACCCAGCCTGTAGCATTTAATGCGCTCCTTGCTTTCTGCCCTTGCGGAAAGCATGATGAACGGCGTATGCTTTGTAAAGCCCCGCTGGCGCACTTTTGTAAGAAATTCAAATCCATCCATATTGGGCATCTGGATATCGCTGATGATCAGGTCGGGTAAATTGCTTTCGAGCCATACAAGCGCATCTTCGCCACTGTTAATGGTTACAACATCATATTCCTGCGACAGGAAATTTTCAAGTAAGAGGCAGATGCTCATTTCATCATCCACCACCAGTATTTTCTTTTTCATAGTTGGAGTTTTTATTGGTACAGGTAATTCCTGGTCATTTGTGTTACGATCTGGCTGGTTATTTTGTCAAGCTTATCGATCTTTTGTTCCAGCTCAATGCCTGCAGCGCCTTCACCAGCAAGTACTTCGATCTGCCGCATGTCTTTTTCCATTTTTACCACTGCATAATAACTAAGGGTTGATTTGATGCGGTGCGCCAGTTTTTTTACTTCCGGCAAATTTCCCTGGCTGTAAGCTGATTTGATCTCTTCCACTGAGGCAGGCACATTGCTGATGAATACCTGGAGCATTTTTTTTACCTGCTCCTGGTTGCCCCTGCAGAATTTTTCGATCATGCACAGGTCGTATAATTTTTCTGTTTCTGTTGAAATAATATTGTTTTCTGTTTGCATTGTATACGTTTTATAAATGACGGTTACGGTGGCTGTTAACTAATCAGATGATCTTCCTGAAAAAATCGATCGTTTTCATCAATCCTTCTTCCAACTGAATTGTGGGAGCCCAGTCAAGTTCCTTTTTCGCCAGTGAAATATCCGGCTGCCGTTGCATGGGATCATCAGAAGGCAATGGCTGGTTTATGATCTTTGAAGTTGAACCGGTGAGTTCGATCACTTTCTGCGCCAACTCCAGTATGGTGAATTCATTGGGGTTACCAATGTTAACAGGACCGGTAAAACGCTCCGGCGATGCCATCATCCTGATCATGCCTTCTACCAAATCATCCACGTATTGAAAACTTCTTGTTTGTTTTCCTTCACCATACACGGTAATGTCCTCGTTCTTTAAGGCCTGCACAATAAAATTGGATACTACCCTTCCATCGTTGGGATGCATCCTTGGGCCGTAGGTATTGAATATCCGGATGATCTTTACCTGTACATTATTTTGCTTGTGATAATTTACAAACAGGGTTTCCGCCGAGCGCTTTCCCTCATCATAACAGGAGCGTTCACCAATGGGATTTACATGGCCCCAGTAATCTTCTGTTTGCGGATGCACCAGCGGATCTCCATACACTTCGCTGGTAGAGGCCTGCAGTATCCTGGCTTTTACCCTTTTGGCAAGGCCCAGCATATTGATGGCTCCCATCACCGAGGTTTTCATTGTTTTGATGGCATTGTACTGGTAATGCACCGGTGATGCCGGGCAGGCGAGATTGTATATTTCATCCGTTTCAATAAAGAAAGGAGCTGTTACATCATGACGGATCAATTCAAAATAAGGATGATCCAGCAGGTGAACGATGTTCTGTTTTTGCCCGGTGAAAAAATTATCGAGGCAAAAAACTTCGTGGCCCTCTTTCAATAATCGGTCGCATAAATGAGACCCTACAAATCCGGCGCCACCGGTAACCAAAATTTTTTTACGTGTCATTGCTGTTATTCTTGGGTGTGAATTATTTTTTTATCAGAATACTTTTAAGGCTGCGGCCTTGGCAAGCGATGTTTCGAACGTGCCGGAAGTATTGATGCCGATACAGAAATAGGCAAAGCCCTGTTGTTTCATCTCCGCAGGTTCGTAAATATTGCGCCCGTCAAAAACAGCAGGACTGTTCAATAATTTTTTTACGATCTTGAAATTGGGGAATTTGAATTCGGGCCACTCTGTGAGTATCGCCAGGCAATCAGCATCAATCAATGCCTCATACTGGTCTTCGTAGTAAGCAATGGTTTCACCAAAATGATGTTTTGCTTCTTTGATAGCGATGGGATCGTATGCCTTTACAACGGCGCCTGCTTCGAGCAAATTCTTCACAATGGTAAGCGATGGCGCTTCACGCATGTCGTCTGTTTGTGGTTTAAAAGAAAGTCCCCACAGTGCAACGGTTTTTCCCTTGAGATCGCCGCCAAAAAAATGCATGATCTTGTTGAACAAAACCATTTTCTGATCTTTGTTAACAGCTTCAACGGCCTTGAGTACACGAAGATCATAATTGTATTCACCGGCAGTTCTTATCAATGCCTGCACATCTTTTGGAAAGCAGGAGCCACCATAACCGATGCCGGGGTAAATGAACTTGTTCCCGATACGGGAATCGGAGCCGATGCCCTTGCGTACCAGGTTGATATTAGCGCCAACAATTTCGCAGAGGTTAGCGATATCATTCATAAAGCTGATCTTGGCAGCCAGCATAGAGTTGGCAGCATACTTCGTCATTTCTGCCGAAACAATATCCATGAAAATCACGGGATGGCCGTTCATGGTAAATGGCTTGTACAGGCTCTTCATCAGGTCTCTCGCCCTGTCACTTTCAAGGCCGATCACAATCCTGTCTGGCTTTAAAAAATCATCGATCGCTGCGCCTTCTTTTAAAAATTCCGGGTTAGATGCTACGTCAAATTCTATTTCCACATTGCGCCTGTCCAGTTCTTCCTGCAAAGCATTTTTCACTTTTTCAGAAGTGCCTACCGGTACGGTACTCTTTGTAACCACCAGCAAATAGTCATTCATATATCTGCCACAGTCACGTGCAACAGCCAGTACATATTTAAGATCTGCAGAACCGTCTTCATCAGGTGGTGTACCCACAGCAATGAACAACACTTCACAATCCTTGATGGCTTCTACAATGTCGGTAGTAAAACTGAGGCGGCCCTTTTTCATGTTGCGGTGCAGCATTTCTTCCAACCCCGGTTCAAAGATGGGGATGATGCCGTTGTTCAGGTTTTCAATTTTTTTACGGTCGATGTCTACACAAACAACATCAATACCAACTTCAGAAAAGCAGGCGCCCGTTACGAGTCCTACGTATCCGCTTCCAACGATTACAATTTTCATAATAGTGTTATTTTTTTAGGTTTTACAAGTTCGTACTGCGTGGCAGCAGGTGATTGGATTTATATAAATGATAAAATACGATTGCCAGGTTTGTCTCTTTTCTTCATCAGCAATGCCCTTACTTCATTGATCTTGCCTAACACCTGTTCCATCCTGCTGGTATCATTGTCTCCTTTAATGATATAATCAAAAGCGCCGTGCATTAATGAATTGGCCGCTGTTTGAGCATCTTCCCTGCCGGAAATGAATACCACATAAGTTTCAGGGGTCAATTGTTTTACCTTTTTCAGCACTTCCACACCATCGAGTACCTCCATATTGTGGTCAAGAAAAATTACATGTGGGCGCTGTGTGATATTATTCAAACAGGCATCCCCGTTTTCAAAAGAGCATACATTGTTATAGCCAAGATTGCGAAGATGCTGTTCGTACACGGTAAGGCTAAACCTGTCATCATCCACCAGGAAAATCCTCAGTTCGGTATTTATTTCCATAATCAGAATTGGTTGTGTTCAATTAAGAATTTCTTGCTGCTGCTGTTATCAATGCACTGAAAAACTTGCCACCACACACTTTTATAAAACGCCGAACTGGTATTTATATTTATCGAAAACCTGCTATAATCAGCATCAGAATTTTGTTGTGTGCGCTGTAGTCTTCTTTCTACAAAATCAACACAGCAGTATTTTTATATATTCAAAAAGCATTGATACTTATTTCAGTCGGTCGCTTTTACCTATAATGATGCCAACAGCCGAAATCCCTGATAGATAAGGATTTGAGAACAGCAACACAATTACAGGCTTCTATGGAGAGGACGATTTTTCTCTGCAGGAGAATTATTTATTTAAGAGAAAATGGCGCAGAAAGTTTCATTGAAATACAATTTATAAAACCTCCCTTCTCATTTGGAAACAATGGCTCCATATTGAAGAAGATCTCGACGGTAACAAAATGCAAAACGCTTTACAGTGAAGGGTTTACTGCATTGGCATCAATTGTGTAAAGCGACTCATGCACTTTGCTTTTTAAAATTCGTGGCTGAACAAAAAGTTGCGGAGTATAGAACATGAAGTGCTGTTTCTGAAACCAAAAAAATGGCTGTCCTTACAAGGCAGCCTTTTTTGATAATTGGCCCCTGCTGTTTATTCCTGCTTTAATTCATGCAGGGCTGTAGCAGTCAATTGAGAAGAGGGAATCTCTTTTGAAACCAGTATGGCTTAAGCAGCCGCTCAGCAATACATGGCGTTGTGCCTGGTCGAGGTGCAGATATTCGTCTCTGTGTAAGTCGTATCCTGAACTTATTAAAATGTATTGCAGCAGGAATTTCAGCAAGATGGAAACCGGTTAAAATGACTGTCTTTCTTGTCATACTGTAATGTTGGTTAATATGACTTCAACGACCAGATATTTATGGTGACGTGATATTCATGGCTTTTCAAGCCTTGCCCTTTTACCAATACTGGTTTAAAAGTACCCATTACCGTTGAACCCATGCATAAAGTCTCTTGCATCCCGGAACAAGGGAGTACTGGTGGCAGTTTAATGCATCCAGATTTGCCTTTTGGGAAAATTGATCAGGAAAATTGCCCTGCTGATGATAGAATAGTTTAAGGCGCCATCATAGATCAGGGATTGGGATGCTGCCTCCACCTCAAAGTTTTTTCTACCTATCCGCAGATTGATTCTTCCGTGTTCCATCCGTTCGGTAATTGTGTCACTTTGAATGGCCCATTCAGAAGCAGTGGTGTAAGACAAAAGCAGTTTATCAAGATTGCCTGAATCAAAAAGAAACCAGTATAAATGCCTTTGTTTGAATAACCCGAGGAACACAATTAACTCATTGCCATCCTGGCCATTTGCAAAACGACTGGTCACAAGTGCCATACTTTTTATTTTCCTTTTATATGAAGCCGGCGTTTCCAAAATAAGCCTGTCATTCGCCAAATCCAGTGTTAGAATCATGTCAGAAAAGGATTTTAAAGACAGTACACCATCGATTTTGGGAAGCTCTTTTGGCAAGAGCCCGGAAATGTCCCAAACGCCAATTGAAGGATGGAAAAAACCAGTTGAGTTGATCTTTAAGAGAACGCTGTCGCATTTTCGGTAATGTATCATTTCACCCGTCATCCGAAAACCCGTAGCATTACCATAAACAGGCCTGTTTAGGAAATTGGCAACTTCAGGAGATATAAAAGTTTCGCCTCCCCCGGTATCAAATAAAAAAGAGCATATTTTTCCATTAACAGAAATATCGACCTTCTTTAAATTTCCAAAATATTTTTTAAGTATGATCGTATCCTGGGAGTAACTTCCAGAAGGAAGCACTGTCATTGCTATTAAAAAACGATAGAGATGTCTCATAACGGCCATTCTGACCATAACAAATTTAAACACAGAAAATGAATTGACCCATGACCTTTGCTAGGAAAATTATGATTTCGGCATTTTTCCCGAAACGTTGTTTGTTTTTGCAAACAGGGAAAGTTTACCAATAACGGGCGCCTACGAAGATGGCGTGTCAAGCCAGGCACATCAAAACAATGAAGTTATAAAAGCAAAAGGTGAGAATCAATTGAGGGTTGAATTCCGTAAAACCCAACAGATCGGTGGTACCCTTTTTAATGCATTCATGTTCTGTTGGGCGATTGACGTTTTTTTCCGGGCAGACTTTAAACTTCAATATCCATTCTTTTTAACAAGCCGTTCTTCAAACTGTAAACATGCTTTACAGTTCCATCGAAAATTGTATTGCCATGCAGATCCTTTACAATTAAAAATCAGATGGCATAAAATGTTATGTTTCTGTGATAATTTGTTGTACATTATCTACTGAATTTATCTCATTACCAACTATTACAATGAGCAAGCATTATCTTTTGGCTATCGGCGTTGTTGTGATCTTTATAGTCACAGCCTTTTCATTTGCAAAGAGCCATAAAATGAACAAGCCTGTGCCTGTTGACCAGGATGGGTTTGCCGTGGTGGAGTTATTTACATCTGAAGGCTGTTCGAGCTGTCCGTCTGCCGATGAAGCTGTTGCCAGGCTGCTATCAAAAAACAGGAACAATGTTTTTATACTTTGTTATCACGTTGATTACTGGAATAGACTCGGGTGGAAAGACCCTTTCAGCAAGGCTGCTTATTCAGAAAGGCAGCAACAATATGCAGCGGTGTTTAAACTTGATGGCGTTTATACGCCACAAATAGTAATAAATGGTACCTCAGAATTTGTGGGTTCAGATGAAGAAAAATTGAGTTCAACAGTAACAAATGATTTGGCAAAAGCCCCCTTGTTTAAGATCAATATTGATGTAAAAAAGACCGGCGGTTTGCTTACTATTAATTACGCTGTTGAAGGAAAGGGGGAAGAAACACAATTCCTTAATATTGCCCTGGTGCAGCGGGAAGCGACCATTTCGGTTAAAAACGGTGAGAACGGCGGACGGACATTGCGCCATGTAAATATCGTAAGAGAATTAAGAACAGTGGATGCAGATACCCGGGGCATTATCACTTTAGAAATACCCGGTGAACTTTCCGGGATACCTTTACAGTTAACAGCATATACACAGAACAAAAAAACCTTACAGATATCTGGCGTTACACAAAAGGCACTATAAATTTTATGAAAACGATCAAGGAAAAACACTCCCTGGCAATGCGATGGGCACACTGGATAAATTTCCCGGCGCTGCTGATCATGATATGGTCGGGTATGCTTATTTACTGGGCTAATGATGTTTATTCAATTACGCTTTTTGGCCATAATTTTTTCCCATTTTTCCCTCCGGGCTTCTACAAATTTCTGCATATTCCGCAGCGCCTGGCAGAAGGTATGGCATTGCATTTCTTTTTTATGTGGTTCTTTGCCATCAATGGTGTGATTTACTTTTTGTATACAATTATTTCCGGGGAATGGAGACAACTGGTTCCTGACAGGCATTCATTTAAAGAAGCCTGGCAAGTATTGCTGCATGATCTTCATATACGAAAAATGATGCCTCCGCAAAACAAGTATAATGCCGCACAACGGATAGCCTATACCAGTATTTTTATTATGGGGTTTGGTTCCCTGGTTACCGGGTTGGCTATTTATAAACCGGTGCAGTTTTACTGGCTCACCTGGCTCTGCGGTGGGTATCATGCAGCAAGGATCGGGCATTTTATTCTGACTATCGGTTATGTGCTTTTTTTTATCATCCATATCATACAGGTGATAATAGCCGGCTGGAATAATTTTCGTTCAGTAATATCCGGCTTTGAAATTGTGAAGGAAAATAACCCAGTAACCATTCAAACTGTTGAAGATGAAAAAGCCTGATAAAAATGGAGACATAAAGCAGGTAACGCAAAAACAAATTAACCGACGCAATTTTGTTGCCTTCTCCATATTCGCCGGTTTCAATGCATTGGTATACGGCGGCTGGAGATGGCTGAATAACTCAGCCGAAGAGACTGCCGGGGTTACAGGCGGTGCAAAAAAACTCCTGCGCCGTGCGCTGAACAAAGATGAACTGGTTTTTAGAAATGCTTTCAGCAACAACCACCTGGTACAGACCTATCCTAAATCAATGGCAGCAAAAGAAGTGAGGGTTAACAGTGAGATTGGCATTGATGATAAAGATTTTGATCCCGCCGCCTGGTCGCTGGTTGTCACTAAAAAAAATGGCGCCAAATTAAACCTCAGTTTAAAAGATATTATGGCACTGCCAAAATCAGAAATCGTTTTCGATTTTAAATGTGTGGAAGGCTGGGACCAGATATCACATTGGGGAGGTGTAAAATTCACTGATTTTATTGCCCACTACAACTTACAGGAAGAATCATTGATGCAATATGTCGGTATGGCCACCCCTGATAAAACCTACTATATTGGCCTTGATATGCCTAGTGCCCTGCATCCGCAAACGCTGCTGGCATACGAAATGAATGGGCAGTTGTTAAAAGTTCAGCATGGCCAGCCTTTGCGATTGATTATTCCTGTGAAATATGGCATCAAAAATTTAAAACGTATAGGAACTATTACTTTCAGTAATGAGCGCCCGCCTGATTACTGGGCAGAGCAGGGCTATGATTATTACTCGGGATTGTGAGCTGAATATATTAGGGTATTACTTTTACCAGTTAAGTCAGCAATGATCTTATAATTTCTACTTAAATTCCCGGGAACTCAAAAAAATATTTTGTGATGATACTATTTCTTCGCCTGGCATATGTTTCCAGAGCTGGAACAGCAAGTTTCGGACGCAGTTAAACTTAAAATACTGTTTTGCATACAGAGCAGCGACAACAAAGTTTCAGTATTGTTCACCCTATCATAAAGAAAGCTACAAAATGTTGAATTGTAACCGTTTTACTTGTATCGTGTAGTCCTAGCAGGCCCTAGTTCGAACTTTTTAGTTAGTGATTTTAATTGTATTAGTGATTTTGATCTGAGTTGCTGACCCAAATCTCACTACGGATTAGAAGGTTCAGGTTTGAATCCTAACGAGGGCACTAATAAAGTAAAGGTTTTATGCGAATGAAGCCCTTTTTTTTCTATATTCCGATACATTTCCGACACGCTACAAGAATTCCCTAAATTTTGAGAGGTAATAAAATAAATTAATGGTAAAAGGGCCTGCCCTAAGAAAAATTCGATAATTTGCTATCAACCCTTAATGGTCTATCCCACCAATTAAGACTACTGACCCAGCCGGAAACTACATCTTTGTTTACAATTTTGATTTGATAATAATGCCCATCCTTAATTTAGTTAAGAGGGGTAAAAAGTACTGTACTCACTTTTCAATGGAAGTGAGAGAAGCGAAGCTCTGTGATTTTTAAGAGATCATCTGCGTTTTTAAATTGTTTAGAGTAAGAAACGCTTGCGTTTTTACATTGTGACAATACAAAGTGCAAAAAGTAGATCTTTGCGTATTTGTTTGCAAGCCTTTGTACGTAAATGGTTTATCTACATTGTTATTTTTTATGAAATCTGTAAATCTGCGTATATTTATGAGTTAAGTACAAGCTGGCTTCGACTGACAATAACAGTTTTTAAACTCCGTGGCTTCTCTCAATAAATTCATCGCAGCTTTTTTGTTGGACACTGTATTTGATTTTTTACAGAGTTCCTTGCAGTTTTCTTTTAGCTTGTGTTTTTCGCCGCACGGTTGAGCGTTTTACGGCGAAAACACTTTTCAAGTTTGTTGCAGCTAATTTTTTCTATTTATTAGAGCTCATGATTTTTCTTGCAGTGGGCGCTGGAATATTTGCGGATTTCAGCATTTTCGCTGACTGCCGGCTTATGCGTCTTTAATTACAGTTTTAACTTCATACCGCATCCGGAAGTAACTGCTTTTCTTATCAAGAATTTTCGGGTTATAAGGTGGGTATCTGCTTTTTCGTAAATAGTTTTTAGGATCATTTCTGTCGTTATAGTTGTTTTTTGTTGGAACTATTTTGTCCGTTGCTTGTGTGAGTTTATTGTTTTCCTGGTGACTTTGTAAACTTAAGATGGTTACAGGTTTTAAAGCAAGCAGTTTTCAGGAAAATCAATAATATTCGATTTTCAATTTTGGTTGTACGCAACTTATCTTCAACAGCACAAAATTAATCGCCTGTACTTAACATGGGGTTTGGCAAAAGTGTGGCTTGACGGCATATCAATCATCAGCAAATCGCTATTTGGCTTCAGTTTGGTGAGACATTGTCCTAAGCCATAAGCAGAGGAGAGGGGTTAGCGAAAGCTACCGTTTCGTTGCGAATGAAATTTCCATTTTCTTTGATCGTCATCACCAGGCTGGACGTTCAATGAATTCCACACCTTC
>DDEU01000059.1 GCA_002336815.1 Chitinophagaceae bacterium UBA1946
CCCGTGCCCGTTACCTGCCCTGCAATATGGTGGATGCCAGGTAGTGCCAATAAATTGCAGGCAGAAAAAAATGCCTGCTGCCAGGGAACTGTACCGGGAAAACCAGGGACATATTTTTTATCTTTTTTGCAGGCAATCCTACCCGGCTACCGGATTTCAGCCCGTTGTATTGCGCCAGGCTTTGATCCTGTTGTGAAAGTGCTGATCTGAAATACTGCGGACTGGGTAGCCTGGGGGCAAATGAAACTCAATGATCGATATTGAAACAAAAACCCCTGTAAACATTGAAGTTACAGGGGAATTGAAGCCGTTTGAAAGTACGTAAGTGAACCGGATTGGATTCGAACCAANNGATGCTCTATCCAACTGAGCTACCGGTCCATCAACTTTGTAATTATCACCTGGTAGCCAGTAACTGGCATCCCAAACGGCGGCAAATATAACACAATTCATTTTTTTGAAGCAAAAAAGGAAGGGTAAAGTTTAAAGATGCGAAAATGAAGGGAAATGGATATCAGAAGTATGCTATCAGGAGCAGACCAAAGCTGTCAAAACTTCGGCTGACGAAGGAATTCCTGGCAGTTTCCTGTGCCTAATTTGTGTATCCTGATTGCAAATCAAATTGTTAAATATGTTTACATTTGAAAATTATCCGCAGGAGCTGTTTTCCTGCATTGGTATCATTAACCAATCCTGTTTATGGCAAAAAAACTAAGGCTGCTCCTGATAATTTCCACGCTTGTTTTTACCTGTTTCGCTCAAAGCCCCCAATTCACTGGTTTCGCTCCGGTACTTTCAACTGCAGCATCCGGAAACGATCTTTTGAATCCACCATGCAGATCATACGGCCCCCTGGTTACCGCCCATGGTCAGCTGTCCCGTTTGGCTCAAACATAGATGCAATGGCTGCCTCCTATTTCAACGCCGACTATTAAGTTTAATTAAGATCAAGAACATGAAACAAAAATTAATATTGCTGATTGCTGTTACCTTGCTGGCCGCTGGTTCTTTTGGGCAAACCAAAAAGAAATTCAATTTTGCTCCCGGCCAGCGAAAACCTGCATTGTTTGGGATCGCATTCACCCTTACCGACTTTAATGCGCCCAAAAATTTTGGCAATGGCAATGGAACTACTTTACCCATTTCCGGTATGAGTGCGGGCGTTTCCGTTTCTTACTGGAAAGGCCTTACGCCCTTCATTGATTTCTCAACCCGGTTGAACGGCATCTTCCATGATTACAGTGCCGATTTTTCTGGTGTGCCCGGTAAAACCGAAATTGGCATTGAACTGGAACCAACTTTCAATATACGTCCTTTGAAAGATCAGAACATGTGGGCACCTTTTGTAACTGCCGGCATCGGCGCCGGGATCTATACGGGCCGTATGGGTGGCTACGTACCGCTTGGTGTTGGCCTTCAATTAAATGCCGGCAGCACCACTTATTTTTTCCTTCAGGCGCAGTATAAATGGTCCATCACGCCAAAAGTTGTTGCCAATAATCTGTTTTATTCTCTTGGCTTTGCACAAAACATCAGTGGTGATGCACCGGCTGCGAAACAGGCCGTTCTACCACCTGTAGCTACAGCCCCCCTGTTAAAAGATTCGGACGGTGATGGTATACCGGATGATACGGACGCATGCCCTGAATTAAAAGGAACAGCCGCATTAAAAGGTTGCCCCGATAGCGATGGCGATGGCATTGCGGATAAAGACGACAAGTGCCCGCAATTAAAAGGGCTTAGCAAATATGCCGGCTGCCCTATCCCGGATACAGACAAGGATGGCATCAATGATGACGAAGATAGATGCCCCACCGAAGCAGGACTTGCACGCTACCAGGGATGCCCCGTACCCGACAATGATAATGACGGCATCAATGATGAAGAGGATAAATGCCCCACGGTGGCCGGCGTAGCCGCTAATATGGGTTGCCCTGCCATTGAAGATGCGGTGATCGATAACATCAACAAAGCGTCCGCCAATATCTTCTTCGCTAACGGCAGTGCCAGGTTACTTACCAGGTCAAATGCTTCCCTGAACAGCGTAGCCGCTATCCTGCAGGCCAACCCCGACCTTAAGATTGATATCAATGGCTATACAGATAACCAGGGCGATGCGGAAAAGAACAGGGCGCTCAGCGAAGCAAGAGCCAAAGCGGTAAGTGAATACCTTATCAAAAAGGGCGTTGCTGCCAGCCGCCTCGCTGCTGAAGGCCTGGGCAATGAGAATCCAGTTGCAGATAATAAAACCGCTGCAGGCAGGGCTAAAAACCGCCGCATAGAATTGAGGGTTAGAAATTATTAAAATATCAATAGATGCAATAAAGGGTGGCTGTATAAAACAGTCACCCTTTGTTATAAGCGGCTATCCATGCCGGTGAGTACAGTGCTGCAGTTCTTTTTGAAAAAGCATACCTGGTTGTTAACCGACACATGGCATATTTATTTATTGAAGTTGCCCGCTGTCTTTAGTATGATCCTTTCGCAGGGGAAAATAAAATCTAAAACGTTGTTTCCAACGTCTGAGGACTGGTAACTTCTTTTAAGCTGTCGAATGTTATATCGTTGCAATCATACCAAAAGAGTACAGGTGTTGATTTCAACACCTGAAGCTGGTTCTGCTACGTTGCAATTTTGAAAGCAGGAGGATGATCATAAAAGTGAGCGGGAAGCAGGATAAATTATGTCGTACATGAACACCTGTACCGGCGCTATTCTTTCACCATCCGTGTTTTTCTTATAGAATCGATGTTTGCAGCGCCACGAAGTAAAGGTGATCTTTCACCCGAATACCGTTGCTGCATCAAACCGCTTCTTTCCCTTTCGGCCCTCACTGTAATGCTGTCGAGCATCACCCGCATGATATCAGGATGGTTGTTGTAATAGGCATAGCTGGTATAAAAATCCTCCCTGGTAATTTTATGCAATTGAAATATCTTCTGCTGTAAAGACGCATTGTTGGTGAGTTCTGCCTTGCTGCTGTCTTTCTTTAAATATTTTTGTGTGAATGCATCTGCTAAAAACATATCCCACATTACTTCCTGCATCCGGGCGGTTGGAAGAATATTGCCTCCGCTGTTTTTTCCGCCACAGGAGTACATGAAAAAAACAATGGATAAAAAGATCAACCCATTTCTCATTTCAATTCATTTTTATAACGGGTGCTGTTGGTAAGATCAAGTTTTTGCAGCAATTCTGATGCACGCAATTTATCCTGTGTGGGAGATTTTGAAAACAGCTTGATCAGTTCATTCGCTTTACCCTGGAAAAAGAACTGGTTGATCATTGTATTGGGGTTATCTGTATTAAAGCTGGTAAGAAGGTTTAGCACATTCAGCATTTCTGCTCTTCCTGTATTGTCATCTTCATACATTTTGTCAAAGGCCATCCTGTAATAATTGTAATAGATATCATGCATGATCGCATAGCGGCTATTGAGCATATTTTCTGCCAGCCAGTAACGGTTACGCACACCATCAAAAGCTTTCCACCCGCTGATGCCACGCCCCTCCGGCGCATTGTTCACAATGTTCTGTGCTTTCTGAAAATAATTGTTGCCACCTTTCAGTGAGTAAGAATCATAATCAAATGCAATGATCATATAGGCATAATAGGCAAATACAGCAGTAAGGTTTGAGATTTCCGGATCACTGCCGCTAACCCTGTTATCATTAAACTCCAGCTGCTGAAATTCAAGGTATTTAAAGGTTACATCCTCGTCCTGGAAATTGATGATGGGAGAAAGATAGGTGCTGTTGAAAACGGGCCTGGCCGCCTGTATCGTAAGCGACGCAGAGTAAACATTGGCATCGGCTGTGCTCTGCAGGTTCAATAAAAAATTACAATCGATCTTTTCGTTGGGCAAAAAATTATCTGATGTCCACTTCCTGTTATTGAGGAAGGTATTGAGCGCATTCTGTAATGTTTGAAATACATTCTTGTTTACGGTATTGTTGACCCGGCTGCTGTTAACGGTAACCCTGGCATTCAATTCCTGGGCATGCAACCCGTTACCGTTGAGAGATAGGATCAGCAAAAATAGGAGGATACTGTTTTTCATTTTTTATATTGAATAATGGTATTGATAATATCTGCGGCTACTTCTTTTTTTGATTTGGTGCCAAATGCGTATTCGGCTCCCTGCCTGTCAAAAATAGTTATTTTATTAGTGTCATGTCCAAATCCTGCACCCCTGTCGTTTAAGGAATTCAACACGATCATATCAGCGTTCTTTTCTGCCAGTTTTTTTAAAGCATATTCTTTTTCATTGTTGGTTTCAAGGGCAAAACCTACCAGGAGCTGACCTTCCTTTTTCAAACTACCCAACTGTTTTAATATATCTGTTGTTTTCTTTAATTCAATTGAAAAAGTAGCTGCCGTCTTTTTTATTTTTTCGCTGGCGGCTGTTACCGGCGTGTAATCTGCAACAGCGGCACTCATCACCGCAATATCCATTTCATTAAATACATGGAGGCAAGCCTCCAGCATGTCAGCCGCCGACTTTACCCTGACCGTGTTGATTTTAACAGGAGCACTCAATGAAGATGGTCCCAGCACCAGTGTTACCTCCGCTCCCCTGGCTGCGAGTTCTTCTGCAATGGCGATGCCCATTTTACCGGATGAATGATTACCAATAAACCGCACCGGGTCGATGGCTTCATAAGTAGGACCGGCAGTTACCAGGGCCTTTTTACCCGTCAAGTCTTCCTTTTTCAAAAAAAAAACAATCAGCCATTCAGCGATCGTTTCGGGCTCGGCCATACGCCCTTCCCCGATCAAACCACTGGCAAGTTCCCCGGATTCAACCGGTATTACCTGATTACCGAACGTTCTTATCGTTTGCAGGTTGTTACTGGTTGAAGGGTGATGCCACATATCTTCATCCATTGCCGG
>DDEU01000034.1:0-19891 GCA_002336815.1 Chitinophagaceae bacterium UBA1946
GTTAACTGCATACCTGGTTCCAGCTTCATATCTGCCGGCACATTTGATAAAGGGAACTCGATGAGCGCTGCAGGATCTTTTTCTCCATATGCATCAATTGCCGGGATGTTGATGGTCTTTTTTTCACCTACATTCATGCCGGGCATTGCAGCATCAAATCCTTTGATCATTTGTCCTGCGCCTACGGTGAATTCTAAAGGTTCTCTTCCTGCAGATGAATCAAATTGTTCACCGTTGGTTAATTTACCGGTGTAGTGTACTTTCACTGTATCACCACTTTTTACTTCTGCCATTGTTGTTGATTTTTACTCAGCCTTGGGCCGAATTTGTTAAATATTATGTTACCAGCCAACAATCTTTTATCAGCTGCATTGGCGTCGCACTCTTGTGCATTTTCTATTCTACTCTGCTAAAAAAGAGAAGGCGAAAAGCAGGACCACAAATGGCTGGCAAGTTAAAAATTTAATTCTACACAGCCGAATTAAAATGTTTTATTGAACTTTACGCAATGAAAGTCATCTATTCTTTATTTGTACTGCTCTTATTATCATACTGGATCACGGCAGGTGCCCAAAGCAGCCGTAAAAAGATAAAAAAAATTAACAACCCGGCTGTGATTACAGGCGCCGAAAGGATGCCCGTATACCTGCCCCTGCTGAAAGGTAAATCCGTAGCCGTATTTGCCAACCAGACGAGTATGGTAAAAAATACACACCTGGTTGATACGCTGATCAAAAGTGGCATTAAAGTCGTGAAAATATTTGGGCCCGAACATGGCTTTCGTGGTACCGCTGATGCCGGCGAACATGTAGAGAATGGCATTGACAAAAAAACAGGTATTGCAGTGATCAGTTTATATGGCGATCATAAAAAACCAACCGCAGAAGACCTTAAAAATGTAGACGTACTTTTATTTGACATACAGGATGTGGGTGTTCGCTTTTATACCTTCATTTCCTCACTGGAATATTGCCTGGAAGCCTGTCTTGAAAATCACAAACCCATGCTCATCCTCGACCGGCCCAACCCCAATGGCTTTTATGTTGATGGGCCGGTGCTGGATAAAAAGTTCAAAAGCTTTGTGGGCATGCAGCCTGTTCCGATTGTATATGGAATGACGATCGGCGAATATGCGTTGATGTTAGCCGGTGAAAAATGGTTGTCTGCAAAAGCCAATGCCATCAATGCATACAATGCCAGCACACAGCCATCGGCGGACACTCCCTTTCATGTACAGGTGATCAAGTGTAAAAATTACGATCATAGTACAAAGTATGTATTGCCTGTAAATCCCTCGCCCAATTTAAAAGAGATGCAGGGTATTTATTTGTATCCATCCACCTGTTTTTTTGAAGGTACCGTTTTGAGTGAGGGCCGGGGTACCGATAAACCATTTCAGATTTTTGGTCATCCCACTTTGCCAAAAAACCTGTACTCATTTACGCCAGAACCCAATGCAGGGGCCAAAAGCAGTAAGTGTTTTCATCAGCAATGCTATGGCTGGAATGAAAGCGGCAGCACTGAAGAGGTGTTGAAAAAGCTCAATGGAAAGATCCGGTTAAACTATCTATTAACTGCTTATCAATTATTCCCGGGCAAAGACAGTTTCTTTTTGAAGAATAATTTTTTCAATAAGCTTGCCGGCAATGATGTACTGATGCAACAGGTAAAAGATGGAAAAACAGAAAATGAGATCAGGGCAAGTTGGGAGCCTGCGCTCGGTAATTTTAAAAAGATAAGAGAAAAATATTTGCTGTATTGATTTTTGCTCCGGCAACCTGCGCTACGGTTTAACAGGCGCCGGGCTTTTTTAACCGCCGCCAGGGTTTGCAACCGCTGGCGGGGAAACCTATTTTACAAACACCAACTGCTCTTCACTCAGCAATGGTAATTTTTTGAAACGCAAAATGATATTGGCAACCGTGGCAACATCTTTCTGACAATACACGGCAATGCGGTCCAGGTCATTTTGATTCCAGTACACATCCCCTACCATGCTGCCATCAATATCATCCTTAGGCGAGGGAACAGCCAGTGCAGCAGCCAGCAATTTCAAAGAGGTATAATGCTTGTAATCGCCAAAACGCCAGTACTGGAAGGTATCCACCATATTGGTTTCCCAGGGCTTCATGTTTTGAAAATTCAGGTAGTCGGGAACAGACAGGCCATTGATCACTAAACGCCGGCAGAGAAAGGGAATATCAAACTCTTTGATATTGTGCCCGGTAAAACTCCATTTGTTATTCACAGCCTCCAACTGGTTTACCGTGCTGATAAAATTTTGCAGCAGTTCTTTTTCATCATGACCGTAAACAGATTTTACCCTCAGCACAAAGCCATTGTCCTGCTTCTTAAAATAGGCCATGCTGATACAAACTACCTTCGCAAACTCAGCCATGATGCCGGCCCGTTGCGGATAGTATTCACCTGCAGTTACATTTTCAGGCAGCGAGTATTTTACCTTTTCTTCCCATAGTTTTTGCCAGTCGGCATGAAGCGTGGAAAAATCTTTTTGCTGTGATACGGTTTCAATATCAATAATGAGAAAATTCTCCAGCGGCATTTTTTCGATCATGGTTGGTTGTTTGTCTAAAAATAAAAAAGGATTGCCGTATAAGCAATCCTTTCCATAAATATTTTACGTTTTTAAAAAGTAACTCCCAAAAAAATCTGTATGGCCTGGTTGCGCCAACTTTGCCGGTTATCAATGGCGTTAATGTTTGTCAAACCATATTTATACCTTCCGCCAAGATTGATAAACGGCAACTGTATCCATAACCCGCCAATGGCACTCCATTCTCCGTTCTTGTAAATATTGTTACCGGTTACGAGGCTGTCAACGGTTTGTTTGAGCACGGCGCCGTAAGAAGGACCCAGTTGCAATTTTACATGTTTGCTTTCTCCAACATTAATGTTAAGCAATACCGGAATTTCAAGATAGTTGAGGGTGGCTTTCTTTTGACCACCGCCCCTGAAAATATCATCATAGATGATGGTTTGATCATTGGTAAACTCCGAGGAAGATTGTACAAAACTAACTTCAGGCTGTATCCCAAAACGATTACTAAAATTAAACTGCAGGAAACCACCTAATTGATAATTATAATTAAAACCCTGTTTGTAGGATTGGCCGGATATTTTATTGATGTTAACACCAGCTTTGGCGCCGATCCGGAAAAATCTTTCAGAATCACCCTGTTCGAATTTTTTTGGTTGAGAAAAAACGGGGAGGGATAGCAGCAACAATGCAAACGGGGCAAAAATTTTTGAGCGCATAAGTACTTTTTTTCTAAGGGTGCCAAAACTATACCAATATTACCGGGTTTAAAAATCAAACCTGCTGAGCCGGATGCCTGTAATCAAGCCGTTCAAAAGCATTGTTGCCGTTATTGACTTATACCTGGTGGGTTACCGTGTACGGATTAAAGGCAGGCTGTTTTATTTAACAATCATTTGTACATTATTATTACAGGGAAAGCCTGCTACCGGGGAATACACAGCCAGTTGACATTTTGTTGCGGCGAAAATTTTCTACCGCTGTAAAAAAAGGCTTCTTATATTTACAAGTACATTTTAAAAATAAAACGCATGAAAAAATTAATACTTGTTGGCTCTATTTTCCTGTTCAGTTCGGCTGTATTTGCACAGGATGCTCCAAAAAAAGAAATTAGCAAAGAAAAAAGGGAAGAAATAAAAAAAATGAAAGAGGCAAGCCTTAATAACTCTTTCTCCGATGCCGCTTTAACTCCTGCACAAATTGAACAGGCCCGTGCCGTAATAGAAATGGCTGCCAGGAAAACCAAAGATGTTAAAGACAACAAAGCAATCCCCGACGACCAGAAAGAACTGAAGAAAAAAGAGATCAATGAAGAGAAGAATACGAAGCTGAAAGCGATCATGGGCGACAAATTCAAAGCCTGGGATGAGATCCGTAGAAAACAAAAAACCCAGGAGCAGGAAGCTGCTGCAAAAGGATAACCACTTAATTGTAAACGATACAATAGCCCTTCAAAAAAAAGAAGGGCTATTTTTTTGAAAAAAAATTTGCGTAACCAAATGGTTACTTTTATATTTGCGTAACCGTTTGGTTACAATTAATAAAATCACGATGAGAAGAGATGTGTTCCAGGCGATCGCCGATCCAACCAGGAGAAGAATTATCAGCATGCTGGCGCAGCAACCGCTTAACCTGAATGCGGTGGCCGAAAATTTTGAAGTAAGCAGGCCGGCCATTTCGAAGCACATCAAAATTCTTACGGAGTGTGGCCTGATCACTATCCGACAAAAAGGACGTGAACGTTATTGCGAAGCAAAACTGGAAAAACTCACAGAGGTTTCTCACTGGGTGGAACAGTACCGCCAATTTTGGGAGCAAAAGCTGGATGCACTGGAAACATATCTTGATTCGATACAACAACCTGCTGTAGTAAATAAAGCAGGAAAGAAAAAAAAACGTTTCTGAAAAAGAATCGGTACAATTTTTCAATCATAAATTTCTTCTAATGGAAAACAGTAACACTACAGGAAGGGAACTGCAGCTTTCCCGCCTGCTGAATGCACCAAGAGAATTGGTGTGGGAAGTATTTACCAACCCGGAGCACATCAAAAACTGGTGGGGACCAAACGGGTTTACCAACAGCATTTTCAAGATGGATATACGACCCGGCGGCGAATGGGATTTTATCATGCATGGCCCCGATGGCACTGACTATAAAAACCATAATATTTTTAAAGAGATCGAAAAACCTGGGCGAATCGTTTACGAACATGTATCGGCGCCAAAACATGTTACCACCATCACGCTGGAAGAACAGGATGGTAAAACCATGCTTAAGTGGCATATGGTATTTGAATCAAAAGAACAATTTGAACAGGTAGTAAAAACCTTCAAAGCTGATGAAGGCTTGAAACAAAATATTGCAAGACTGGAAAATTATATAAGCAACAAAAAAGACGGCAGTTTTAAAATTCAAAGAACCATCAATGCCCGTGTAGAAAAAGTTTGGCTGGCACTTACCGATAAAAAAGCCATGAAGGAATGGTATTTTGATGTTTCTGCGTTTGAGCCAGAATCAGGATTTGAGTTTGAATTTAAAGGCCAGGGGCATAAAGGAGAGCAATACCTCCACCTGTGTAAAATACTGGAAGCAATACCTTATAAAAAAATCTCCTATAGCTGGAGATACGACGGCCACCCGGGCTATTCTGTTGTAAGTTTTGAATTGCTGGAGGAAGGCGATCAAACAATGGTAACGCTAACGCACGAAGGACTGGATACTTTCCCGGAAAACAATGCAGACTTTGCGAAAGAAAGTTTTGCCGAAGGCTGGACCTACCTGCTGGGTACAGCGTTGCCAAAATTTGCAGCACTGTAAATCACACAAATAAAAGGCACGAATGATCACCGGGTACCCGTGAACATTCGTGCCATATAAAAAAGAATTAAAAACTGATCATTCCACCAGCTACGATACCATGACTGAAAGCATCCCTAACGCTTGGGGATACCCCGGCAGGCAATGGATTGTTGGTAGCGCTGCCACTGATATTATTCAGCGGATCGTATCCGTCTGTTCTGAACACTTCAACAAACAATTTTGCTGAACCTTTTATCAAGGCTGAAAATCCTGCCAGTACCTGGTTCTGTCTTTCCCAGGGGGAGTTTTTAGGCCCGGATCTGAAATTAGAGAATTCGCCAGAAATGACATAACTCACTTTTGCACCCGGATTGAATTCATATTTAACACCTGCTTCCAGTGAAGATACTTTTGAAGCTGCAAATACATCCAGTGGTGGATGAGGGTTGTGTGTACCTGGCCATACTTTCACTGTTTTTGCAAAGGCTCCCTGCAGGGTTAATTTTCCGGCCACTACTAATTTTCCGTAGTAAGTATAAGCGGGATTACATTCTTTACCCGGGTTAAAATGAATTACCGGGAACCCCTGGCAATAGCCACTCCCACGAAGGTAGGAGCCTCCAACAGTAAGACTACTTTTTTTACTAAATGGAATTTTGTAGTTGATATCACCGATATAATTGTTCAGTTTGGAAGGCACATTGGTGGAGTCTCCAACCGGGGAATTAAGGGATCGGAATTGTGCACCGCCCTGTACCGCCATGCCAGTAATAGAAAGTCCGCCTGTTTTAAATCCTGCCTGGGCACCATAACCAAGAGTGGCGAATGCATGCCACATACTGGAATTGGAAAAAGGACTAACGCTTCCGGTTAACCCAAAAGGACCGTCCATTTTTCCGAGGGCAAGATAGAATGGTGACTTGCTCAGATTGCCCAGTACAAGGTAACCTGTACGTAATTGCAACTGGTTCCTGGTAAGGGCTGTAATGGTACCGGCCCCAAAACTCTGTTCGGGATTGTACAGCATCTCTGCATATATACTGATCCAGCTATTGACCGAACCCGTTACAGATAATTGGAAAGAATGTATCACTGCCTCACTCACATCTTTACCAATTTCATTGGAAGATGTTGGATGCCGCATGAGATAGGCGAATTTTGAGTCGGTATTGGAGTGCTGGTAATCTGCGATCGCAATTAAAGAAGTGCCGATCACCAGGCCTCTTTCTTTTAAGGCACCTGCTTTTCTTTCATTGAGCAGGAGGTCGATCTTGCGCAAGTCCTGGTTTGGCTCAAGCATTTTAAAGGAAAAAGCGGGATTAAAGCCAACAGCTACTTCTTTGTCTGTTTGCGTTTCCTGTGCCAACAATGACGAACTGAGGAACAGGAAAGCTACGGTTATTCGTTTCATGATAATAGGTTGATGGATGGTTAAAAAAATAATTCTCATAAAGTCAGCATATAGAGATATACCGGCTTTATGAGAAAAATCTTACTGCAAAAATACTTTGCACCTGTCGCTGTGTAGTGACTGGCCTCATTGGAGGATATGATTTTTCTCAGTCTGCCTAAAAACGAAAAAACGCCTGCAAAAATTGTCGCATATGTTTTGAAATATCTACATTGTGTTGAGCAGAACCGGGCATATGCTATTAATGTCAACGTCGTTTGCCTGCAATCAATTCAACCAGTATTTATGAAACAGAGATGCTTGTTTTTAATCACAATGTTTTTTGCAACAATATCAATGGCTCAACCTGCCAGTACAACATTTAGCAAAGCCCAATTGCAGGATAAAATAAAAGGTGGGTGGGCCGGGCAAACCATTGGGGTAACTTTTGGTGGCCCTTATGAGTTCCAGTTCAACGGTAGTTTTATTGGAGATTATCAACCATTGAAATGGTACGATGGCTACTTAAAAAAAACCATGCTGAACAACCCGGGTTTGTATGACGATCTGTACATGGATGTAAGTTTTGTAGAAGTATTTGAAAAATACGGGATGGATGCACCGGTTGATTCATTTGCCAATGCCTTTGCCAATGCCGGCTATGCACTCTGGCATGCCAACCAGGCTGCACGGTATAATATTCAGCATGGGATTGCGGTACCTCAAAGTGGTTACTGGAAGAACAATCCTCATGCAGATTGCATCGACTACCAGATAGAAAGTGATTTTGCAGGATTGATGAGCCCGGCAATGCCCAACACTGCCTCAGCCATCAGCGACAAGATCGGGCATATCATGAATTATGGCGATGGATGGTATGGCGGCGTATTTGTTGGTGCCATGTATGCCCTGGCATTTTCAAAAAATGATATCAATGAGATCGTAACAGGCGCTTTAAAAACAATACCACCCCAAAGTGAATTTTACCAATGTATCCGTGATGTGATACAATGGCATAAAAAGTATCCCGGTGACTGGAAACAAACCTGGCTGGCAGTACAGAAAAAATGGGCCAATGATATCGGCTGTCCTGATGGTGTATTTGCCGCTTTTAACATTGATGCAAAAGTGAATGCGGCCTATGTGGTGATCGGGCTGTTGTATGGTGCCGGCGACTTTACAAAAACGCTGGAGATCGCCACCCGTTGCGGACAGGATACAGACTGCAATCCATCCAGCGCCGCTGGTATTTTGGGAACAGTACTGGGTTATAATAAGATACCTGCGTATTGGAAAATGGGATTGAAGGAAGCGGAAACGATCCCTTTTAAATATACCAGCATGAGCCTGGAAGGTGTGTATGCCACCAGCTTTAAACATGCGCTGCTGAATATTGAACGCAATGGCGGAAAAGTATCAGGCAACCAGGTAACCATCAAAACGCAATTACCGGTGGCCGTAAAATTTGAAAAGAGTTTTGAAGGAGTTTACCCCATAGAGAAAAAAAACATTAACTGGTCGGATGATAAAACGGAGATCAGTTTTGACTTTACCGGAACCGGTTTTGCATTAAAGGGAGAAACAGCAGCATGGGCAGGTTTATCGGCTTATGTTTTTAATACTGAGTTGTATGTAGATAATAAGCTGGTTGAAAAACCACAACTTCCGGCGAATTTTACCACACGCCGTGCGGAGTTGTGCTGGAACTACGATCTGCCCAAAGGCAAGCACCTGGTAAAACTAAAAATACTCAATCCTTCGAGAGAGCTTTTTTTCAGGGCATGGGAAGTGATCGTGTATTCAGACAAAGCTACCGATGGAATCAAGGCGAATGAGATCAGTAAGTAATCTTTAAATCAATCATTTATAAATCACATCAGGTACATTTCATTAATCCAGATCGCAGAAAAATAACAAGCATTAATTATTCTCCAGTATTTTCCTTTGCTTCTTTTTCAGCGGAAAATTATTAGAGGCGATCTCACAGTAATCCAGCACCAACTTACAGGAACTGTTTTCCACCACCTGTATCACCCCGGCCAGGTTTTTATTTTCAAGACAAAACTTTGCCATGGCTGCGGTGTATAAACCGAAAAGATCAGCATCAGCTACAATTCCCTGCATTTTTTCTGATATGATAAATTTGAATTCTTTGCCGGCGGTCATCCATTTCACCAGGAACTGCAATGCGCTGGCCCTGTCCTTATCTGCTTTTTTAAAGGGAGTGGAAAGCAGGGTTGTTGCTGCGTGTAATGCTATGGGATTGGCGGCCTTGCAATCGGCAGGGGTTTCGAGTTTGATATCCTGGTAAGGATAGTAAGTTTGACTGAATGCGATACTGCCGTTCAACAGGATGGCAATAAGAAAAAATATCTTGATCATGCGTAAGTGAATTAATAAATACTGCCGTGAAAGTAATACATTTTCAGCTACGCCACCAGGAGACTGGTTGACCCCACAGGTTGACGATCAACACAGGATAACTACACAGGACAATAAAACACAAGCCCCCAATTTGCATTGGGGGCTATAACACACACTATAATTAACAAACATTCTTCATTAAAATCTATTGTCGTACTTCGACAGGCTCAGTATTATAATAGATCTCAAAAAATATTAATCCGGTTTTTTACCGTCTAAAAACGTGTTGATGGTGCTGATCTCAGCCTGGTTATTCTCGTCGCTTTTAACCATGTAGTTGCTGTAAAAGCTTTCTACATCTGCCAGGGAATTGTGCAATTCCATATTGCGGCGAAGGTAAGCTGGTACCTGTTCAAACTCGTTGTTAGGGTCAGCTGCGTTAATATTGAATGACAAATTACGCAGCTTCGTGATCCTATCGGCAGCCCGGCGCCTTAATTCTTCCGCTTCGTCCTGCAGCGCAGGCTCCTCAACGGACGACATTGTTAGGTTGGGCTGTTGTGTTTGCTGTGCCAGAGGCTTTTCCTCCGCCGCTTCATGGGAATCTTTAACCACCATCTGCATTTCAAAAACAGGTTCGTCGGCCTGTGGAATACTCTGCAGAGGGGTTAGTTCCTCGGTAGTATTGGATTCTGGGGTTGGCTTTACCTCATGCACATAAATGTGCTGTGGCTTGGCCAGGTATGCACCTGTTGACGAGACAGGCTTGCTAGCGTCTTTATTAGGCTCTTCGTGAACGTTAGTTGCAGGCGTTGCAGCCCTGGCAGGCTCCTGGGCCTTTTCCGGTGCCGGCACCTGCGGTATGTCAAATACAACCGTTGGTAATTGATCAACGGAGGAGGAGATTTCAAAAAACACCGGAGCATTGGAAGAATCAGCTTCAGCCGTTTTTTCCGGTGTAAGTGCTTTCATTTCGACAGATGTTGTTCCCGTGGTTATAACAGGCTCTTGCATGGCTGGCATATCGGGAGCTGCCAGTTCCATTACTATTTTTTCCGGTGCGGCCGGCTCAATGGATTCTTCTTTTACTGCTTCGGCAACAGGTGCTTCCATCACAGGTTCTGCAACAGGTATCTCAAATTGCAATACAGGCTGCACCAGTTTACGTTCTTCCTTTGCAGGGATGTCGAGCGACAATATGATCTTGTCTTCTTTCTTTTCAACCTTAGGCTGGTTGATGGTTTTTGCAAAAGGATCCTTGTGTTCAAAGCCAGTTGCGATCAGCGTGATACCGATCTCAGCGCCCAGTGTATTGTCGTATCCCAAACCAAGGATCACATCTGTTCCTTCACCGGCCCTGCTTAACAGGTAAGCCTGGATCACTTCTACTTCATCCATGGTGAACTCATGTTCGCCTTCGGCTGAATTGATGTTGATCAGTATCCACCTGGCACCCTGGATATCATTGTCGTTGAGCAATGGAGAATTGAGTGCATTTTCAATCGCTTCCTGTGCCCTGTTTTCACCTACACCGGTTGCACTACCGAGTATGGCTACCCCGCCATTACTCATTACCGTGCAAACGTCGGCAAAGTCAACATTAATCTGGCCGGTACTGTTAATCACATCCGTGATGCATTTGGCAGCAGTAGCCAATACATTGTCAGCTTTTGAAAAAGCTTCCTTCATTTTGAGGTTACCAAACTGGTGACGCAGTTTATCATTGCTGATCACCAGCAATGTATCCACATGGTCTTTCAGCAGTGTGATGCCTTCTTCAGCCTGGGCCAACCGTTTTTTCCCTTCATAAGCAAAAGGAGTTGTAACGATACCCACGGTAAGGATACCAAGGTCTTTACAAACTTTTGCTACGATGGGCGCTCCGCCTGTACCTGTTCCACCACCCATACCCGCAGTGATGAAGGCCATCTTGGTATTCACTTCAAGGATGCGTTTGATCTCTTCCAGGCTTTCTTCTGTAGCCTGGCGGCCGATGTTGGGATTGGCACCTGCACCCAGCCCCTGGGTTAAATGTGGCCCTAACTGTATTTTATTCGGCACGCTGCTTTGTGCAATGGCCTGTGCATCTGTATTACAGATAATGAAGTTTACGCCTTCTATATTTTGCGAAAACATGTGGTTAACAGCATTGCTGCCACCACCACCCACACCAATTACCTTGATGATGGATGATTGTTCTTTGGGCAAATCAAAATGTATCATAGTTATAAAGAAGCCCCTCAGTCCCCAAAAGGGGAAATCAAGAAGCACTTTTTAATATTGATCCTTTTATTGGCTATTCAAACATCGCTGAACAACATTTAAAAGATCAATGGTTAATTAATGGTATTAGTAAAAAAAGAACTTATTAATTTTATTCTCTTTCTTAACCCCTCCAAATGGAGTGGTTTTGGAAGGCCTTACAAATGTGCATCCCCTTCTTCTTTAAACAGGTCGATCAGGCCATTTTTAAAAGAGTCCATAAACGTTTTTAATGATTTACGCTCTTTCACTTTCGGCATGTGATGCTGCTCTTCCACCATTACTGCTTCTTCCTGTGCTGCTGTATCCAGTTTTTCGTCTACAGGTGGACGTTGTAATGATGCAGGAACCTCAACCCTGCGGAATTTTTCTTCAAACTGCTTGTTCTTGTTCTCGTAGTCGTTATAACCTTTCAATATCAAACCGATACAGGTACTGTACATGGGCTTGGTCAATTCATCGATATGGCCACTTGCCAAATGCTCGTTCGGGAAACCGATCCTTGCATTCAAACCGGTAACGTACTCTGTCAATTGAATTAGATGTTTCAGCTGAGATCCACCACCGGTAAGGATCACTCCACCGTTGAGCAATCTTGTATCCAGGCCAACCTGTTTCAGGTGGTAAGAAACAAAATCCATGATCTCACTCATGCGTGCCTGGATGATGCCGGCCAGGTTTTTTACACTGATCTCTTTGGGCGGCATACCACGCAGACCCGGAATGGTGATGAATGCATTTGCTTTGGCTTCATCCGCCAATGCACTACCAAACTGAACTTTCATTTGCTCAGCCTGTGTTTTCAATACACCCAAACCATTCTTGATGTCGTTGGTAATATTTTCACCACCAAATGGAATTACTGCAGTATGCTTTAAAATACCTTCATAAAAAACAGCGAGGTCGGTTGTACCACCACCAATATCAACAATGGCAACGCCTGCTTCAAGATCCTGGTCGCACATTACAGCGGCCGCTGAGGCCAATGGCTGCAATACCAGATCCTGCGTTTTCAAACCAGATTTTTCCACACTCCTGTTGATGTTACGGATGGCATTTTTATCACCAGTGATGATGTGAAAATTGGCGCCCACTTTTACACCGCTATAGCCGATCGGGTTGGGGATGTTCTGGAAATTATCTACGGTAAACTCCTGTGGGATCACATCAATGATCTGGTCACCTGCAGGAATGTACGTGCGGTACTGGTCAGCAATCAGGCGATCGATCTCTTCCTGGCGGATCTCTTCTTCTGTATTCTGCCGCACAATATCCCCCCTTGTTTGCAGGCTTTTGATATGATGGCCTGCGATGCCTACATATACTTCGCTCAACGCAAGGTTTGGATTGGATGCATAACAGTTTTCCAACGCTGTTTGAATGGCCTTGATGGTTTGGTCGATGTTCAATACCATGCCGTGTTGTACGCCATTGCTGTTGGCACGGCCAAAGCCAAGTATCTCCAGTTTGCCATATTCATTCTTACGGCCTGCAATGGCCGCAATTTTTGTGGTGCCTATGTCGAGGCCCACAATAACAGGATTGTTATTCCCGTTATCAAATGTGTTGTTTTGTTCGCTAATCATAGTTGTATGTGTTTGTGTTTGTGTTTCGTTTTTATGCTGTGTTGTTATGCTGTCTTGTTTGTTCCACACCAGCTTCAGATCTTTGGTCATCATGCTTGTAAGCCTGTTCTGTTATTTTTTCTTTTTGGTAAAAAAGAAAAAATACGCTCTCTTGTACCGCATGCCATTTTTATCTATCCTGTTCTCTATTCAATTTAAAAACTGGTCCGTTTTCACTTTCAATTTCCCATTCTTAATTAATACTCATTCTGCTTCGGCATTACTGCTTTGGGTTTAGAAAGAGGTGTTTTCGCAGGGACTGGTTTAGGTTTATTTGGCGCTGGTTTTTTGTCATTTGTCAGTGGCTTTGCTGCAACCGGTTTCGGCTTAACCGCCGGTTCTTTTTTAACGGCAGGCTTCGCCGCTGGCTTTGCTATTGTTTTTGCAACAGCTTTTTTGTTGGCCGCAGCGCCCGGGTTTTTCATGGGTAACGGATCATTTAATACAATTGGGGCAATAACCGGAATACCTTGAGGTTTATTCAAACTGCTGGCTTCAGGGGCATTTGAAGCTTCCTGGTTATCATCCCGCTGTATCGATTCCTGTATCAGGCTGAAATCTGTTGTGTTGTGTTCATTGTCCTGCAGCATCATCTGCATGGAATCATTCGCCAGGTGCTCCGCCGTTGCCGCGATCGCCTGCATCAATTGAATGGTACGCAGTGAATCTGCCGCCTTGTCCTCGGCGCCCTTTCGTTTTGCTACCACCTGTCCTGCGTATTGCACACTGATCAAACTGTAATAATTCCAGCCGCATTTGGTCATCACTTCCTGGTAAAATAATTTCAGCTTGCTTAATTTTTTTTCAATGTCTGTAGCATCACCAAAAGCAATTACACTGTTCCCGATCTTAGGGATCATCTCGAAATTCCTTTCTGCGGTGATATCCACCTGGTCTACCAGTGCCATGGCAAAAGAATCCTTTTGCAGGGCCATGCTCAACTGGTATACTGCTTTCAGCAAAGCGCTGTCTGCTTTGGAAAGCACTGCTTTGTCTGAAGGAAAGTTGGTGAATACCGGCAAGCGGGCAGAAAACTTTTCACTCAACGGCAGCATGGCCATACTACTGTCGATATAAAATGTTGTACCGGCCGCTGAGAATACCCTGGCCACAGGTTCTCTTTCTGAGATCACTACCTGTAATACTGCATTGTTGTCAAAGAACAGTTGTGCTTTTTTTACCCAGATGTTTTTTTGCAGGTCGGCTTCCAGCGACTTTAAGTTGAAAAAAGAAACCGGCTGACCCACAGGCGAACCATCAATGTATTGATTGAGCGCATTGATCACATCTGTTTTATCAACAAAAAAATTATTACTCACTCCTTTAATGGCAATGTTAAGCCCGGTGCAGGTTTGCTTTTCTTCTTTGTTGATGGCAGCAACCAGCAATACGGCAACACCCGCTCCCATGGCGATCCACAGCGAAGTCAGTATCCATTTTATAATTGTTTTCTTTTTTGCCATACCCCTATCCCCTAAAAGAGGATTTTAACATTCGATTATTTTAAAACGCTTTATCAATTCAAGCTTCCAATATTTTTTTGATCGGTTCTACCAATGTATCAATATCACCAGCGCCTGCTGTGATGATCAATGCGCCTTCAAAACCTTCTTCTACATGTGCTTCCTTTTCCTTCTGCAGGTGCTTTAACAGATCTTCTTTACTCAACAGCATTTTAAATTCACTGTGCATCCTGTCGATGATCATCTGGCTGCTTACTCCTTCCATCGGTAATTCCCGGGCGGGATAAATGGGCAGCAAAATTGTTTCATCAGCTATGTCAAGCACTTCTGCAAATCCATCTGCATGATCTTTTGTTCTGCTGAATAAATGCGGCTGAAACACTACCGTACATTTTTTATTGCCGAACAATTTTTTGGCACCTGTTATTAAGGCCCTTAATTCTTCAGGGTGATGAGCATAATCATCGATCATCACGGTGCTGTCATTCTTAATGATGTATTCAAACCTTCTTTTCACTCCTTTAAAATCTGCTACCGCCGCTTTTATTTTTTCTTCCTCTATTTTTAATGCTACTGCAACTGCAATGGCAGCTGTTGCATTTTCTATATTGTGCATACCGCCCATGTTCAGCAATACATCTTTTACCAACTTCTCTTTTACATTTACATCAAAAACATAACTGCCATTCCCGATACGGATGTTGTGAGCATTTACATCAGCCTTTTCATTCTGTACATCGTAGTTGATATGATTCGGCGCTTTTAAGTCAGCACTTCTTTTTAAACCATATTTGCTGATGAGCAATCCGCCTGTTTTTATTTTGGCCGCAAAATCAATGAACGCCAGCTCCATATTTTCTGCCGTGCCATAGATATCCAGGTGATCAGCATCCATTGAACTGATGATGGCGATATCCGGATTTAATTTCAAAAAGCTACGGTCGTATTCATCAGCCTCAGCTACACAAACATTTTTTTCACTGCTCCCCGAATTTGTCGGGGCAGGCCAGAAATTGCTGTTGTAGTTTACTGCGATGCCTCCTAAAAAAGCATTGCAGCCATACCCGCTGTGGCGAAGTATGTGAGCGATCATTGTACTGGTGGTTGTTTTACCATGTGTGCCTGCCACGCATATATTAAAACCTGTTGCCGTTACCGCCCCCAGCACATCACTTCTTTTTACAATGTTGTAACCATTGTTTAAAAAATAGTTCAGTTCGCTGTGGTCTTTTGGTATGGCCGGCGTGTACACTACCAGTTTTGCATGCTTGTCAATGAGCTCCAGGTTATCTTCGTAATGGATCTGTATGCCTTCTTCAACCAATTGTTTGCACAGGGTGGTTTGCGTTTTATCATAGCCGCTTACCGCAACGCCTTTCGAATTGAAATATCTTGCCAGGGCGCTCATACCGATACCACCTATGCCGAGAAAATAGACGGCCCCCTCCTGACCTCCCCTGGTGGGGGAGGAAGTTAACAACGCCACTATTTCATTTACACTTTTCATTTTTTTGCTTCTATGCTTTTCAGTATTTCTTTTGCTATTGTTTCATCCGCATTGGTCACTGCCAGTTTGCTGATGTGTAGTTTTAATTCAGTTTGCAGTTGTTCATCTTTTGCAAGCCCAATGATTGCCGGCACCAATTTTTCAGTTGCGTCACTGTCTTTTACCATCAGTGCTGCGTTCCTGTCAACCAGTTTTGTTGCATTGACTGTTTGATGATCTTCAGCAGCATAAGGAAATGGTACAAACACTGCCGGTTTTTTTACGACACAGATCTCACTTACACTCATGGCACCACTCCGGCTGATGATCACATCTGCTGCTGCATAGGCATTTTCCATCTGGGTGATAAAATCATTTGCCCAGATGTTTGGCCTGCCTTCGCACCTCGCTTTTGCCTGCGCTGCATAAGGCTTACCTGTTTGCCAGATCAACTGCAGGTTATTGTTGCCAAAATCTTCAAGGTGCTTGTCGAGTGCTTCATTGATCCCTTTCGCTCCAAGACTTCCGCCAACAGACAGGATGGTTTTTTTTGCCGGATCAAGTCCAAAAAAACGGATGGCTTCTTCCCTGCTTACCTGGCTGTTGGTAATGCTTGCCCTTACCGGATTCCCGCTGATGATGATCTTGTCCGCAGGAAAAAATTTCTCCATCCCGTCGATGGCTACAAAAATTCCCGTTGCCTTTTTGCCCAGCAGCATATTGCTTTTGCCGGCAAAGGAATTGCTTTCGTGAATGAAGGTGCTGATGCCCTGTGATTGTGCAAACCGCAATACCGGGAAGCTCGAATAACCACCCACGCCGATCACCGCATCCGGTTTAAATTTTTTGAAAATGCTTCTTACCTGCAAAAAACTTTTTACCAGTTTGTAAGGCAATCCAATATTTTTTATCAAAGAACTCCGGTTAAATCCTGCGATGTCTAACCCTTCTATTTTATAACCTGCCTGGGGCACTTTCTCCATTTCCATTTTCCCTTTGGCACCTATAAACAAAATCGACGCATTGGGCCGTTGCTTTTTTATTGCATTGGCAATAGCGACGGCAGGAAAAATATGGCCGCCGGTACCTCCACCTGCCATGATGAACCTGCTTCCTTTGCTCCCGGATGGAGAGCTGATCATGGCTTCGCTATTTTTATCTTCGATCATTGTTTGCGTTTAAGCTGGTCTGACCTGCGGTACCGACCAGGCTGCTGTTCTAATCCGGTCTTACCTGCGGTGCCGACCGGGTGCCGACCGGTTCTTCACCGGCAACTACTGCCGCAGCAACTGCCTTTCCTTCCTGCATTTCAACATTTCTTGCCACACTTAATATGATACCGATAGACAAACAAGTAAACAAAAAACTACTGCCACCCATGCTCACTAACGGTAACGTAACACCTGTATTTGGGAACACATTTACATTTACACCCATATTGGCAATGGCCTGTATCACCAGCGTAAAACTTAATGCCAGCGCCAGAAAAGCCCCGAATGCAAAAGGGCATTTCTGATACAGGCGTATGCAGCGGTATAAAAAAAGGAGGTAAATGAAAACAATGAACGCCCCCCCGAGCAAACCATACTCTTCCAAAATAATGGCGTAAATAAAATCGCTGTAAGAGTGTGGCAGAAAATTGCGCTGTTCGCTGTTGCCCGGGCCCCTGCCCAGCCAGCCGCCTTTTGCTATTGCAATCTTTGCCTGGTTGATCTGGTAGAGTTTCTCATTCTGATCTTCTTTGTTACTGTACACAAAAGTTTGTATCCTTCCGATCCAGGTAGGTATACGGCCTGCAGACAGGATAGCAGGGAGGTCTTTAGATTTGTGTTCTGCCTTGTCATAATAACTCACTGCAATGGTAATGAGCAATAATGCCGGAACCATTGCGATACCAATAGTAGCCAAAATATGTTTTGAATTTACCCGGCCGATAAACATTAACAAAATGCTTGTACCTGCTATGAGTATAGAAGTGGATAAATTGGCCGGTGCTATCAGCAGGCAAATAATACCTACAGGAATAATGATCGGCAGAAATCCTTTTTTAAAATCTTTTATCACGGCCTGCTTGCGGCTTAGCTGCCGGCTCATGTACATGAACAGCGCCAGCTTTGCGAGATCAGAAGTTTGAAAGGTCATATTGATCACCGGCAGTTTGATCCAGCGGCTGCCCGCATTCAACTGTACCCCAAACAACAGGGTGTAAAGCAGTAAAGGGATCGATACTAAAAACAGGATGATCGCAATGCGTGAATACACCGTGTAGTTAACCCGGTGTGCAAAATAAATGAACAGTACACCAAGGATGATGAAGGCAAATTGTTTGAACAAAAAGCTTTCGGTACTCTTGCTGTATTTATAAGCCAATGAACCGGTGCTGCTGTACACCACCAGCAAACTCACGAGGGTAAGGATCACTACGATCGCCCAGATCACCCTGTCGCCCTTGGTTTTACTCACAAGGTTTGCGCTGCCCAATCCTTTGATGGAAGAACTGAACGCACCTTCGCTTGTTTCATTGAAACCGAGGAATTGTTTTACTATGTTTGTGATGTCGGACATTAAATATCTAAGCCTTTTTATTTTTTTGTGCTCTCTGCGTCTTTGCCTCACCCCCTACCCCTCTCCTGAAGGAGAGGGGTGAGTTGGGAGATCACTTTTTGCTAAAGTTTTTTATTTATAAATCTTTTACAGCTTCTTTAAACTGGTTTCCCCTGTCTTCGTAATTTTTAAACAAATCAAAACTTGCACAGGCAGGACTCAGCAAAACCACATCGCCTTTACTGGCAAAATGAAAGGCAGCCTGCACTGCTTCTTCTGCTGAAGCGGTATTCAGCATCAACGATACTACCGAACCGAATACTTCATGGATCTTCCGGTTGTCCGTTCCCATGCACACGATCGCTTTTACTTTTTCTTTTACCAGGTCCATCAAAATCGAATAGTCGTTCCCTTTATCAACGCCACCCAAAATCAGGATCGTTGGTTTGTTCATACTTTCCAGTGCAAACCAGGTACTGTTCACATTGGTCGCCTTGCTGTCGTTAATAAATTCAACCCCACGGATTGTACCAACCGGTTCCATCCGGTGCTCCAGGCTCTGGAATGTTTGCAGCGATTCTCTCACGTGTTCTTTTTTAATGTCAACCGCAACGGAAGCAGCACCTGCAGCCATACTGTTATACTGGTTGTGTTTTCCCTTCAGTGCAAAGTCCTGTATGCTCATCTGCATTTCTTCTCCTTTCCATTTCAGGTGCATTGCGGCGTTGGTAATATAGGCGCCCTGTGGCAGTTCTTTACTCATGGTAATGGGATATAAATTTGATTTAATGGGGTATCTGTAAATATTGTTGTTTGTTATTTCGTCATCCAGGCAATAGATAAAAACATCTTCCGCTACCTGGTTCATTGCGATGCGGAACTTGCTGTCGATATAGTTCTGCATATTGTATTCATACCTGTCTAAATGATCTTCAGTGATGTTCGTTAGTATCGCCACATCTGCCCTGAAATCCTTAATGTCATCTAACTGAAAAGAACTGATCTCCACGATATACAGAGCTTTCGGTTCTACTGCTACCTGCCTGGCAAATGAAAAACCAATATTGCCTACCATTGCACAATCAGCACCCCCTGTTTTACAAATGTGGTAGGTGAGCGCTGTAGTGGTGGTTTTGCCATTGGTTCCTGTGATGGCAATGATCTTACTGTTCCCTTTGTAACGGTAAGCCAGTTCAATTTCACTGATCACCGGAATTCCTTTTTTCCTGATCTTTTTTACGAGTTCATTTTTTTCAGGAATGCCGGGACTCTTCATCACCTCATCTGCATTCAAAATCTTTTCTTCTGTGTGTGTACCCTCTTCAAAAAGGATGTTGAACTGTTTCAGTTCCTGTTTAAAATTTTCTTTAACTGTACCGCCATCGCTTACAAATACATCA
>DDEU01000034.1:19931-213168 GCA_002336815.1 Chitinophagaceae bacterium UBA1946
GGTTCTTCAAAAGCATAGAATTTAACAGGTCTATACGCTTAATTTCGTTGGATATATGTTTAAACAGGTCTGGATAAAAAGGTTCTTCAAAAGCATAGAATTTAACGGGTCATTTCCGTTGGGTAATCTCCTGCCCCTGGCAGTGTTGGTTTTTTCATTGGTATTGATATATATGCTGAACTCCTTTATTCAACCAAGACGAAAGGAGTTGATCATCTTAACTTTAATGTGACTATTGCCACCACTACGCTCAGTATTGTTACGATCCAGAACCTCACAGCGATCTTACTTTCATGATACCCGAGCTTTTGATAATGGTGATGCAGGGGACTCATCAAAAACACCCTTCGTCCCTCGCCATATTTCCGTTTCGTGTATTTGAAATAAGTAACCTGTATCATCACACTCAGATTTTCCACCAAAAACACAAAGCAGAAAAACGGTATCAACAATTCTTTACGAACTATAATTGCCAGTGCTGCAATGATGCCGCCTAATGCCAGGCTCCCGGTATCACCCATAAAAACCTGCGCCGGGTAAGCATTGTACCACAGGAACCCGATGCAGGCACCTACAAATGCCGCAATAAAAATGGACAGCTCTGCCAGGTTGGGGATGTACATAATGTTGAGGTACTCCGCAAATTTTATGTTGCCGCTCACATAGGCAAATATGCCCAGGCAGATGCCAATGATCGCACTCACACCTGTTGCAAGGCCATCTAATCCATCGGTAATATTTGCACCATTGCTTACTGCCGTTACTATAAAAATTACAATGATGATGTAAATGATATAGGTAAATGCTTCCAGGCTTTGCGGCAGTAACTTGGCATAATTGAACTCGTGGTTCTTTACGAATGGTATGGTTGTGATGGGTGTTTTAACAGTTGCAAAACGATGCGGTGTTCCATCGATCATCACAGTGTCAATATTCAATTGTCGCTCGCCGGGCTTGATGGCAGTTTGCTCATTTACAATTTCTCTTTTCACGGTTACACTCGGACTGAAATAAAGTGTAACGCCTACAATGATACCCAGCATTACCTGTCCGAATATCTTAAACCGGCCAGCCAAACCATCGCTGTCACTCTTTTTATACGCAATGCCTTTTTGCTGTGCAATGCGCTTGGCCCGGATCTTTAAATAATCATCGATGAAGCCGATCAATGCAAGCCATACCGTGCAGAGCAGCATCAGCCTGATATAGGTTTTGTGCAGGTTGGCCAGTAACAATGTTGGGATGATGATGGCCAGGATGATGATGATACCGCCCATTGTTGGCGTACCTTTTTTCTGTTGCTCACCTGCCAGCCCAAGATCCCTAACGCTTTCGCCTAATTGCTTTTTCTGTAAAAATGCGATCAGTTTTTTACCAAATACCGTGGTGATCACGAGGCTGAAAATAACAGCCAGCATTACCCTGAACGTGATGAACTGGAACAGTCCACTGCCCGGGAAGCCATTGCTTTTCCAGTGATTCGTTAACCAATCAAATAAGTGATACAGCATACAGTTGATTTGATAATTTGGTGATTTGGTAATTTTCCAATTATCATTTATTAAAATCGACCCTTTATTTTTCTAACAATTCAAACATTTCATTCAGTACCTGTTTGTCGTCAAAATCGTATTTTACGCCTTTGATGTCCTGGTATTTTTCATGCCCCTTGCCTGCTATCAACACGATGTCTTCTTTTTCAGCAAGACTGATCGCTGTTTTGATTGCCTCTTTTCTATCCGCTATTGAAATGTATTTTTTTCTTGCCACCACGCTTACCCCTGCTTCCATATCTTTTAATATCTGCAGTGCATCTTCACTGCGTGGATTGTCAGATGTAAAAATCACCCGGTTGCTGTACTCACAAGCCACTTCGGCCATCACAGGACGTTTGGTTTTATCCCTGTCGCCGCCACAGCCAACCACGGTAATGATCTGCTCATGGCCCTGCCGCAGGTTTTTGATGGTTGCCAGTACATTCAGCAATGCATCGGGCGTGTGGGCATAGTCAACAATGCCCACGATCTTTTCCTTCTTACTCACTGTATAGTCGAACCTTCCTTCTGCACCAGTAAGTATGCTCAATGTTTGTAACACGAGTTGCTTCTCCTGCCCCAGGCAAACCGCCGCTCCATATACCGCCAGCAGGTTGTATGCATTGAATTCTCCTATCAGCCTGAAATAAACTTCCTGTTCGTTCACCATCATGTGCAGACCGATCAAACTATTCTCTAAAATCTTTCCTTTAAAGTCAGCCATCGTTTTAAGGCTGTAATAATATTTCTTGGCTGCTGTATTCTGCAGCATTACCGGTCCACGTTTATCATCCATATTGCTGATGGCAAAAGAGGAAGAAGGCAATGCATCGAACCAGGATTTTTTAACCCTTATGTATTCTTCAAATGTGTGGTGGTAATCCAGGTGATCATGGGTGATATTGCTGAACAAGGCACCTGTAAAATGCAGCCCGGTGATCCGGTGCTGGTGAATGGCATGACTGCTGCATTCCATGAACACGTATTCGCAGCCGGCATCATGCATTTGCCTGATGAGCCTGTTCACACTAACAGCATCGGGTGTGGTATGTGTTGAAGCGATCACTTCATTACCCACCTGGTTTTGTACGGTACTGATCAGCCCGCATTTGTAACCCATTGCAGTGAACAGTTTCCACAGCAATGTTGCGATGGTTGTTTTACCGTTGGTACCGGTAACCCCTACCAGTTTTAATTTCAAAGAAGTTTCTCCATAAAAGTTATGGCTCATCCACCCTGCAGCCACCGCACTGTTTTCGACCTGTATATAAACTACCTGGTCATGAATCTTCCCAGGCAATGTTTCACAAACCACGGCAACTGCGCCCTTTTCAATGGCTGTTTCAATATACCCGTGCCCATCTGCAGCATTTCCTTTTACCGCTATAAAACAAGATCCGGCAGTCACTTTACGGGAATCGATCTGCAGGTCGTTTACCTCCACAGCGGTATTGCCTTTAACAGACCTGATGTTTACTTTATATAGTATATCCTGTAAAATCAATTTAGAAACAGTGTTATCAGTTGTCCTTTTTTAAATGTTGCGCCTGGGGGAATGGATTGGCTGATCACCCTGCCCCTTCCACTTACCGTTACTTTCAATCCTTTATTCTCTGCCATGTACACAGCATCTTTTAAACCCATCCCCACTACATTCGGAATGATGCTGGCAGCAGTTCCTGCATAAGCAGGCACCTGCAGTGTGGTATTGCTGTTCTTTACACTCATGCTTCTCCAGTATCCACCATTGCCCGAATCTGTGAAAGGCATTTTTAATGTTCCCAATATTGAATTGAGTTCATTTTTTAATCCGTAATAATTGTACATCAGTGTATCACTCAGCCCCGGTACGGTATACCTGCGGTTGCTTAAAAACCTGGCGTATACTTTATCGCTGATCTCTTTAAACACTACACCCGACACATCGGCACCATAGATCAGTTTTGATTCGTTGCTGTTCTGTATCACTACTGCCATCGTGTATTTGGGCTGGTTGGCCGGGAAATAACCGATGAAAGATGCCTGGTAAATTTTGTTGCCCTTGTTATAACCACGATTGTCCAACGCCGTTACTGCAGTACCTGTTTTACCCGCTATCTTATACGCACTGTCAAATAATACTTTGTGGCCGGTACCATGCAGACTGTCTACCACCGCACCCAGGCATTCCTGCACCTGCACCAATGTTTCGTCACTGCATATTTTATCAACCAGTACCACGGGTTCAAATGTTTTTACATCCAGTCCATATTCTTTTACTGCATTTACCAGGTAAGGCTTCATCATTTTACCATTGTTGGCAACCGCATTGTATAGCATCAGCATGTGCAGCGGGGTAACCAGTTCTTCATAACCGTGTGCCATGTAAGGAATGGTAGTATTGTACCAACTGCGTTTGTTGGTTGGTTTTTTTATGGTGGGCCTTCCGGAGGTAGCGGTGATATCAATTCCTGTAAGCGTATCGAGCCTGAACTTGTGCAGGTGATCGGTAAACTTTGATGGTTGTGTATGATAGTACTGATCGGCAAGTTTTGCAAACGCCACGTTGCTGCTGTGTGAAAATGCATCCTTTACAGTAATGGCACCTGCACCCAGGTGAGAATCTTTTATCCTCAAACCATAAAAATATTTTGCCCCACCTTCGCAATCAACAATGGAATTTTTTGTAACATATTTATCTTCCATCAAAGCCATCAGGGTGGCCAGTTTAAAAATGGATCCCGGCTCTGTTGCCTTACCGATACCATAGTTGAGGTCTTCAGCATATACCGTAAGGCCATCCTTATCTTTTTTGAGGCTGCCGTCTTCATTTTTTTGCTGACCCAGGTTGGCAATGGCTTTAATTTTACCCGTTGCAGTTTCCATGATGATGGCAGTGCCGTGCAGTGAGTTGTTGTTCACCAGCATTTTCATCAAGGCTGTTTCCGCTACATCCTGCATATAGGTATCCAGGGTGGTAATAATGTCTTTGCCGTTCTCAGGTTCAACTTCCAGGCCTTCTACGGGTAAATAGGTGCCGGCTGAATACCGCATCAAACGTTGTCCGTTAGTACCTTTTAACAAACTATCGTAACTCTGTTCGATCCCAACATTCTTTTTTGCATTGTCCCTCGACAAGCCAATGGTCCTGTTAGCCAGCAGCACATAAGGATTGATGCGTTTATCCCTGATATCAACGATAAACCCGCTTTTGTTTTTGCCCAGCCTAACCAGCGGAAAATTGCGCAGTTCTATATAATCTGAAAAAGAGATCTTCTTTTTCAGTGGATAATAGCGATCGTTATTTTTATAGGCCAGCTGCATTTCTCTTTTATATTCCAGTGAGCTTTTATCTTTAAACAGCTTTGCCATGCTGAAGCTCAGGGAATCGATGTTGTCTTTAAAACGCTTGCCGTCTTTCTCCCTCAACCCGTCTGCGCCAAAATCAACATAAATGTCGAAGATGGGAACGGAGGTGCTCAGCATATTTCCATCCTCACTGTAAATGGTACCACGTTCGGCTTCAAGCGGCATAAAACGCTGGTGAAGGCTGTCGCCCATGCTTCTCCAGAATTTACCCTCTACCCTTTGTATGTAAGCTGCCCTGCCCAATACCACTACACCCAGCAGTACCATCACCAGGAAGCTGAGGTTCACTCTCCACAATATGTCTTTTCTTACATCCATGCCTATCCCGAAAAGAGGGATTTTTATTTTTTATAATTGAATAACAATATCCTTTTAGCTGCCGGCTTTACGGCTTCTGTTCAGCATTCAGCACTATGGGTGGCTGTGTCAATTCTTTTAACCCCAGCGGCTCTACCGCCTTTACCAGTTCACTGGCTTTGCTTCTGAAGATCACTTCACTCTTCACTGTTTTAAATTCGTACTCCAGTTCCTTGATATGCTTTTCAGTTGCTGCTATCTTACGGGTAAGCTTATCCGCTAAATGCCCGTTGTAGATATAGACAACTGCTAAAAAAGCCAGGAATAAAAAGAACGGAATGTTCATCACTACCCACTGGTAATTGAAGAGGCGCTTCCACTCAAATTTTTGTGTGGGTGCTTCTTCCTGCTGTGATGTTTTTAAATCTGGCATATTATATTTATGAACGATCTTTTTCTTTAATGATTCAGGCTTTTTTTTCGGCCACCCTCAGTTTTGCACTCCTGCTTCTTGGATTTAACTTCAGCTCTTTTTCGCCTGCCGTAACCGGCTTTTTATTCACCAGCATAAAAGGGCTTGCTGCTTTATTTCCATACAGTTCATCAACTTCCGTTTCGGCTAAAGTGCCTGCCCGAAAAAAGTTCTTTACAACCCGGTCTTCTAATGAATGAAATGTAATAATGGCGATACGGCCAGAGGGATTCAATAGGTTAATGGATTGTTGCAACAGTTCTTTTAAAGCTCCCAGTTCATCATTTACTTCAATGCGCAGGGCCTGGAATACCTGCGCAAAATATTTCTGGGGATTCCCTTTCACCACCGGTTGTAAAGCTCTTTTCAGATCGCTGATCGTTGCCAGCGGCGTGATGGCCCTTTGCGCTACGATCGTCCTGGCAAGTGTTTTTGCATTGGTTACTTCGCCATATTGCTCAAACAACTTGTGCAGTTGCGTTTCTGAGAATGATCTTAAGATATCGGCTGCCGTAAGTGGCTGCCGGCGATCCATCCTCATGTCCAGCGCTGCATCAAATCGGGTTGAAAACCCCCTGTCGGCCTCATCAAACTGGTGACTCGATACACCCAGGTCGGCAAGGATACCGTCTACAGCGGTTATTTTATGCAACCGCAGGAAACGCTGCAGGTGACGAAAATTCTGCGGAATAAAAATCACCCGTTTATCATCCGGCAGATTTTTCTTTGCATCGTCATCCTGGTCGAAAGCCACCAGCCGGCCATTTTCGTCTAACCGTTCCAGTATGGCCCTGCTATGCCCGCCGCCACCAAAAGTGCCATCTACATAAATACCGTTGGGCCTGACCGCAAGACCATCGATCGTTTCCGTTAATAAAACCGGCGTGTGATAATTACTGTCTGCATTGTTCAATGACTGCATTGCTGGCTTTTCATCTGAACGCTTCGTTCCCATATCAACCATTTAACAATTAGTCATTCTTAACAATATTTCCTTTGTTCATCACGTTGTTGGCCAGCCTGCTTAACTCATCCGGTGAAGAAAGTTCAAAGAGCTTTTTATATTTTTTACTGTCCCAAATTTCAATTTTGTTAACCGCCGATACCAGCAACACATCCTTATCAAGCCCGGCATATTCTATCAATGGTTTCGGCAGCAATAATCTTCCGGCGCTGTCCAGTTCAATTTGCGTGGCGCCATTCAAAAACTTACGGCGGAACTCCCTAACTTGTGGGTCAAAATCATTCAACTTGCTGATTTCCGCAAATACAGGTTCCCAGGTTTGGATTGGGTATAAAGTGAGGCATTCTTCTATGCCCCTGCTGATCACAAATTGGTTGGAGTTGTCGCCGGTGAGCTGCTTTTTAAAAGCAGCCGGAACCAGGAAACGACCCCTGCCATCCAGCGTAACTTCATATTCACCAAGAAAACCAATCATTTGTGAGATTTAATCTAAAATTGACATAAACTGACACAAAATAACACAATTTCCCATTTAGCAAGAGAAAATGGAGAAAAAAGTTTTATCCACAACGCAACAGTTTGTTTGTCAGCGAATTAATGAAATCACTTGATTTTTGGGGTGAAATGGGTGTGAATAGCACTGTATAAGCTGTGGATTTCCCCGGAATAAATGTGCATAAAAGCCGAAGAGCGATTGCCTGGCTCTATTGAAAGATCGTTGCTTTATTTTACAATCCTCTCTCAGCAAGGATTGTATCATTTAACTCTCCGGCCAGTTTATTTTTTCCCTTAGATGATAAGAATTTTTGCAGAAGCAGTGTTTTGATGCTTCAGAACACCCGATCATTCCAATTTTTAAGGATCGAATGATCTTTTGGTATCACCGAAACACTGTTACGGGGAAAAAGTGGGAAAACGGTGGAAGCTTATTTGGCCAAAGGGAAACTGAGATGAAAAATGGTGCCTTTACCCGGGGTACTTTCTGCTTTAATGCTGCCATGGTGTGCATCTACCATGGTTTTAACATAACTGAGACCAAGTCCAAAACCTTTTACATTATGAAGATTGCCTGTGTGAGCCCGGTAGAATTTCTCAAAGATGCGGCTCACGGTTTCCTTGTTCATACCGATGCCATTGTCTTCGATCTTTATTTTAAACTGGTTCCCGGCAGAAGAAGTGGACAGAATTATTTTCAGGTTTTCTTTTGAATACTTTACCGCATTGTCCAGCAGGTTGCTCACCAGGTTGGTAAAATGCACTTCATCCACCATCAACAGGTCTTTCGCTGCTCCTAAATGCGTTTCCAGCATGCCCTGTTTTTCTTCTACCTGCAAATGAATATTGTTCAATGCACTATTGATCAGTTCATGGGCATGCAACGCTTTAAGATTGAGCTGCACTTCCTGTTTATCAAGCAAGGCAGCCTGCAGTATGGTTTCCACCTGCTTGTTCATGCGCTTGTTTTCTTCCTTGATAATGCCGGTGAAATAATCCATCTTTTCTTTATTGCCGGATACCTTATCATTCTTCAATGCATCCACCGCCAGGGAAATGGTAGCCAGCGGGGTTTTAAATTCATGCGTCATGTTATTGATGAAATCAGATTTGATCTCACTCAACTTTTTCTGTTTGATCAGTGCCCTTACCGTAAAGAAAAAAGCACACATGATGATGATGGTAAAAAGAACAGAGCCCGTGATAAACCAGGTCATAGATTGCCAGATATAACTTTTGGCATGCGGAATCAATATGGTCAACACTTCTTCCTGCGAAATTCCTTCACTGTTGCTTGCGCTGGGCGATTCCAGTGCGATCACCTTTTGTATATTGTTGGTGTCTTTCTGCATCCTGTAAAAATTTTCAGAAACCAGCTCTTCCCCTACGATGGAAAAGGAACTGATCGAAAATTCAAAGGGCACTTTCTGCAGGCTTTGTTTGTCAAATACCTTGCGGATGATCTGCTTGATCTCATCCCTTGTAAACCGCTGCATGATGGTGGGTGCAAAAAATTCCATCTGCAATTTTTCGCTGGGAAACAAGGGACGGTTCTTTTTGATGAGGGGCATCAGGTTGCCCTTTTCCTCACTGAGCTTTTGTGACACATCATAAATGGCCATGGTAAGGTGCTCGTGGAATTTTTGTTCCTGCGATTCGAGTGAACTTTTAAGCCAGAGTATCTGGAAGAAAATCAACCCCAGTAAGGAAAGGAGAATCAGTATGGTAATGATGGGGAAAATTTTCTTCATCCGGCAAAAATAAATCAGTGTATAGCTTTTAAAAAAAGGTATTTACCTTAAAAAGTAAAATTAACGAAGGTTTTAGAACTTAAGCACTTTTCAAAAATATCAGGCCGCTTTACAAAAAAAAGCAAATAATAGTTTACTTTACCACATGGTTACACCTGCTTCCGGCATATTACTGATTGCTGATCCTTTTCTGAAAGATCCCAATTTTATGAGGACGGTGGTGTTTTTATGTGAGCACAACGACGAAGGCACCATGGGCTTTGTGATCAATAAAAAGATTGAACAAACACTCGATGAACTGATGGAGGGCTTTGATGATCACGCCCTCCCGGTTTACTATGGCGGACCAGTTCAGATGGATACCATCCATTTTTTGCACCAGTATCCCGAAAGTATCCCCGGCGGAGTAGAAGTAATGAAAGGTGTGTATTGGGGTGGCGACTTTGCACTGCTTACTGAGTTAGTAAAGAGGGGCGAAATGGATCCCGAGAAAGTGCGTTTTTTTATTGGGTACAGCGGATGGAGTACCGGCCAACTGGATGATGAGCTGAAAGAAAAAAGTTGGCTCACTGCTGCGGCTACACGAAAACTGGTTTTTCATGAGCAACCGGAAGATATTTGGAAAGACAGCCTGAAGCACCTGGGCGGAGAATATGAAATGATGATCAACTTCCCCATCGATCCAAGTCTTAATTAAAACCAACTAAGTAAAATCCATTTTTCTGTATACATCTTTCCTTTACCATTTACTGAAAATACCGGCGCAATTCGCACTGCCACTCTATTGCCGCCAACTTCGCATCAACAACCGCAGTTACCTGCAACACAAAGGTCCCCTGTTGCTGGCCTGCAATCATCCCAATTCGTTTTTAGATGCCGTTGTGCTGGCGACCATTTTTAAACAACCTGTTTATTCCTTGGCAAGAGGAGATGCTTTTAATAAAAAGTGGACTGCTTTTTTACTGCGGCAACTCAATATATTACCGGTGTACCGTGAACGGGAGGGCGCAGAACACCTCCATAAGAACTACGCAACCTTTGATGCCTGTCTCAATATTTTTAAGCAGGGTGGCATTGTGCTTATTTTCAGTGAAGCACTCTGCGAAAATGAATGGCACCTGCGGCCTTTAAAAAAAGGTACCGCCCGGCTGGCGCTAACTGCCTGGCAACAACAGGTTCCGCTAAGCATATTGCCGGTTGCCCTTAACTACAGCAGTTTTGACCTGTTTGGAAAAAACATACAACTGAACTTTGGCAGTACCATCCACAAGGAACAATATGCTGAAACTGAGAGCGGAAAATTATTGAACCAGGTAACCAGCACGATCCAGCAACAATTGCGGCAATACGTGTATGAGATAGCAGGCAACGATAAAGCAACACAGGCTGCCACCTTTGCCATACCCGTAAGCAAAACAAAAAAAATGTTGCTGGCAATTCCTGCAGCTATAGGATTTTTAATACACTGGCCCCTGTACAGGCCACTGCAACGATTTATCTGGCCCAGAACAATGCACACAGGACATTACGATTCTATCATTGCAGGTGTACTGTTCCTGCTCTATCCTTTTTACTTATTATCCCTCGCCGTGTTGGCCTATGTATTTTTCGGGAGCTATTGGTGGCTGCTACCATTGGCAGCAGCACCTTTTTGTGCATGGAGTTTTGTACAGTTGAAGACGCAAACAAAACAATAGTTCACTTATTGCTTGTGATCAAATTCCCTGGGACTGGTTTGTTTATATTCGGAATCGTAGCTTACAAAAAAATAGAGATAGATCACCCTGCTCAGCCGCATCATCCAGGGTTGTATCAGTACCAATAGCAAGGCGTTAAGACCAAGCCACCAGAATACCCGGTTGTCTTCTGTAGATATCCCCACCAGCACCCACCAGGCAACAAAGCTTGAAACAGAGATTGCCACCGCCAATGCATAGCTTACATAACCTGTTCCATACCAAAAGCCCTGCTCCAAATCGTAGCGCTGACCGCATTCCGGGCAATGTTCTGGCATATCAAAAATATGTTTGAGGCTCAATTTACGATAGGCGTTGGAATCATTGAACATTTTGCCACGCCTGCATCGTGGGCACTTCATGGTTAAAATACTCCAGAGATAACTCGGGGTTGGTCTGCTGTCTGTCATTCGTGCAAAGGTAATGTTCTTACTGCGTGTTGTCTGTAATAAAAGTTACAGAATTACTTTATAAAGAATGTATGATTTCGGATGGCTGATTGCTGTTGAAGAAACAATTACTGAATAAAGCTATCTTATATTGAAAACATCTTGCCATAAGAGCATTCAAATATCAGCCACAAGCCTTGCTGTTTCCTATATGGATGCCTGCTGTATCTTTTTTCTTTCGCCGATCTGCTGGCGCCACATGGCGTAATACAAGCCCTTATCTGCCAGCAGGCCTTCATGCGTGCCGGTTTCCACTACTTCCCCTTTTTCGAGCACATAGATCCTGTCTGCATGCATGATGGTACTCAGGCGATGCGCTATCAACACGGTGATCTGTTCTTTTTGTGAAGAGATGTCCCGTATCGTATCGGTGATCTCTTCTTCCGTAATAGAATCCAGCGCAGAAGTGGCTTCGTCAAATATCAATAAGTGCGGCCTGCGCAACAAGGCACGGGCTATTGAAATGCGTTGTTTTTCTCCGCCGGATAATTTCAATCCCCCTTCACCGATCATGGTATCCAGTCCTTTTTCTGCCCTTGCCACCAAACCCGTACAGCTTGCTTTTTGCAATACATCATTCAGTTGCTGTTCGGTGGCAGCCGGGTTCACAAACATCAGGTTTTCCCGGATGGTGCCGCTGAACAAATTAGTGTCCTGTGTTACAAAACCGATCTGTTTGCGCAGGTCATCAAAATGTATCTCTGTTTCATCAAGGCTGTTGTAGAGTATCTTTCCTTCGAGCGGCCTGTACAGGCCCACGAGCAATTTCATCAGGGTAGATTTCCCACTGCCGCTCGGGCCAACAAATGCGATGGTTTCACCAACCTTTACATCAAAGCTGATGTCGTCGATCGCTTTGTGCGATGCTGTCTGGTGTTTGAAGGCAACATTTTTAAAAGCCAGCGTTTCAATATTGCCAAGGGCTTTAGGGAATGCCGGTTCCTGCTCAGGCGCTTTTTGCATCAGCTTATCAAAATTATTCAGCGATGCTTCTGCCTCACGATACGATAATAAAATATTGCCGATCTCCTGCAATGGACCAAACACAAAAAAAGAAAATATCTGCATGGTAACCAACTGCCCTGCATTCATCGTGCCTTTAAAAATAAGCCACATCAAAATGAACAGGATTACCTGGCGGAGTGTGTTCACCATTGTACCCTGGATAAAACTAATGCTCCGGATGCGCTTTACCTTGGTGAGTTCCAGCCCGAGTATCTTATAAGTATTGGTGTTGAGGCGTTCCACTTCCTGGCGGGTTAGGCCAAGACTTTTTACCAGCTCAATATTGCGGAGCGATTCGGTGGTAGAACCCGCCAGGGCGGTAGTTTGACCAACAATATTTTTCTGGATCAGTTTTATCTTTTTGCTCAGCTTATTGGTAACAAGTGTTAAGAATAAGATGCCGATCAAATAGGCAACAGGAATACGCCAGTTGATGAACAGCGCTGCATATACAAACACGAACACAACGCCAATGATTACCCCAAAAAGTATATTGATGAAATTGGTCATGAATTTTTCAACATCAGCCCTTACCTTGGTCAATATCGACAGTGTTTCGCCGCTGCGCTGGTCTTCAAATTCCTGGTAAGGCAGTTTCATTGCATGCTGCAGACCATCGGTAAATACACTGGCGCCAAACTTTTGTATCACTACATTTAAAAAATAATCCTGGAAGGCTTTTGCGATGCGGCTCACCATGGCCACGGAGATGGAAAGCAAGAGTAAATAATATACGCCGGGCTTCTGCATCGAAAACGAATTAAAAAAACGCTCCCAGCTAAAATTAGTTGCCGGGGGCGTAGCGCCACCCTGGTGACCGTTGGCCAGGTTAATGAGCTTACCCAGTAAAATGGGGTCAATCAACGAAAAACCAATATTCACCGAGGCCATCAAAAGCGTGAATACTACCAGCCATTTATAAGGTGTTAAATATTTCAGTAAGATTTTCATGCTGCAAATTTAGTGGAAAGAATACATCGAAGCATTTCGATGGGTTTAAAAAACGAATACCGAAAAGCGAAAAATAAAAAATTCACCTTGTGAATGCTTATTCAACGGGCAATTTGATCCAGTTTACCGGCAGAATATCCCTTGTACCATTGATGCCCGGGATCCAGCGTTCCGGCGCTATTACCACTTTTTCCGGATCAGGGTTTAGCCAGGCCCCCCACCAGCTAAAGGAACTGTTGGCAATGATATGATGCCTGCACCGGCTCATCAATTGCATATCACGGAAACTATTTTCCCCTGAATTAAAATCAACAAAGTGAAATGCGTCACCCGGAAAATTTTGTTTGGCCCATTCCATATCATCTGAAAATACAAAGAACTCCAGGCCGGGAAATTTGCTTTTCATCAGAGCGATCGCCCTGTGATAATAGGGAAGACCGATGGCCCAATTTTCATTTTGCAGGTAATCGCTCCTGCGAATGTGTAGACTTACTGACGTGCAGCTTTCTATCTGCTGCAGGATTGCAAGGTTCTGTGCGTCTGTAACAGAAGGAAACTTAAACTGCCGGCGTATTTTTTCCTGTATATCGATAAAATATTTTTCTGACTGCCAGTAACCATTGGCATAACCGGAACGGATCTCTTTTATCGCACTGTTCCAGTAACCAAAATTTTCATGGGCTTCTTTGTAGGGCTGCCTGAAGAGTTTCTTCCTGGTGGCAGCAACCACTTTTATGTATGCAAGTTCGAGAGCAGAAGAAACGGGAGGTTGCAAACCGAATACTTTTTCCAGTTCATATTTCCTTCTTTCGCCCCGGGTGCTGTAAGCAGACAATTCAATCTTTGCATTCAGACCTCTTTCAACATAGGTGCAGTACAATGCATATTGAAACATTTGATTACCCAGACCAGCGGAAACATGAACGATCACCATCGTAGTAGAGCGAATTATTTTTTGCTTTGAAATAATGAAGTGATGAAATGATACCATTTCTTTTTTTCTTCTTCTCTGTACTTGCCAAACCCTTGTAAAAAATCCTGCTTTCTTTCCAGGTGCATTACTTTTTCGAAAGGGATGGTTATTTCTGCCGGGTATAAAAAACCGGGGTGAAGCACTTTAATTTTTTTCCCGATGATGTACCTGTTCAGGTAAGATTCATCGTGCCACACCGCAATGATATTTTGGCTGAGGTCCTGCTCCGTATAATCGTAGCAGGTATTGATAAACGATAAGTACTTGCCTGTACTCCCGCCGTTCAGGCCACCGGCTGCGTAAATACTGCCCTCTCCTGCCGGAACATAGGCCGCCGATGCCGGATTACGTTCATAAGTAAATTGAGCATTCGTCTTTTTCCAAAAGTAGGGATGCTGTGTTACTACAAGGTCTTCCTCCTCCAGTGGCAAAAAGTCTTTCGCAATTACTGTTTTTACTACCTTAATGTTGGCATTAAAAAAATAAACATAGTCAAATGCCGCCAGTTCTTTTTCTACCCGTTTAAAGAACCTGAACCGGTATAAAGTTGGATATGGCCAGTCTAAAGGTTCCTGGTAGATCTTGTGTATGGTTGGTGCTGCATCACCATATATCGTTGCCGCATCTGTAAACACAAAATAATGTTTCTCATAACCGGGTAACAAAAAGCGTTCTGCACTTTCGTAAAAGTTTTTCCAGAACACTTCATATTTCCCGGTGCAGATGTATAAGATGGCGATGGTTGGCATTTCTTAATTTTTCTTACGGGCAAGTATCACGCATTCCGGCGAGTAGGCCCGCCTGTTAGGTAACTTTAATTTTTTCAGAACCGGCAGTAATAGTTTCACAGTTTTTAACAAAAAACGCTGGCCAACATTTCTTTCCTGCCCATCTACCCAAAAATCAAAATGGCCGATATAACCTGACTGTATGATCTCGAAATCATTCTTAAGCAATATTGTCTTCCATTTATCAACGTCCATGCTTGGCACATAATGCCTGTCAAGATTCTCCTTATCCAGGTAATTGTGCAGCCAGTGCTGGATACTGCCGCCGAAATTAGGAGCAGTGATAAACACATACCCACCGGGTTTGGTGAGGTCCGCATGCAATTGAACCATATCTTCAAACTCCACAAAATGCTCAATAAAACCAGCCGAAAAAACCACATCGTATTTCACTTCCTTGCTGATCTTCATCACATCTTCCTGCGAAAAAAAATTGGTTTGAAAGTTATTTTTCTGCAGCCAGTTTACCATGGCTGGCAAATATTTTGTCTGGTCAATACCGTTCAGTGTATAGCCGGCCTTGCCAAAATGATAAATGAACCTGCCGGGATAAACCCCGATCTCGAAAACAGATCTGCCATTGCCCATACCAGGCCTACCCAAATATTGGTAGAGCATTTTTACAGTGCTGTAATTTTCCGGCATTGGCGACAACACAAAATCCCCGTAGCCTTTATCCCAATAACCACTGTCTGCCAAATTGGTTGCGGTTGGTTCCATATTTAAATTTGATTCAGTATTGTTGTTCGATCTTTATCAACGTTTGCCGGAAGCAATGCATCATTGCATGCCCTTTATTTTATTTCCTGCAATGCTACCAGCGTTTTATAAAATGCGCCTTTCTCCATCAGGGTTTCGTGATTGCCTCTTTCGATGATCTCGCCTTTTTGCAAAACAATGATCTCATCAGCGCTCCTGATCGTACTGAGCCGGTGTGCAATCACCAGCGAAGTTCTGTCTTTCATCAGGTGATTCACGGCATCCTGCACCAGTCGTTCACTTTCCGTATCCAGCGATGAGGTTGCTTCATCCAAAATGAGTATCGGAGGATTCTGTAACACGGCTCTTGCAATGGTTACACGCTGTCTTTCGCCCCCACTCAGTTTTACGCCACGATCGCCGATATTGGTATCATACCCTTCTTCTTTGGCAACAATGAAATTATGTGCGTTGGCTATACGTGCAGCATCAGTAACAGCTTCTCTTGATGCCTCCAGGTTGCCCAATGCAATGTTGTTTGCAATGCTGTCATTAAACAAAATAGGCTCCTGCGTTACTACGCTCATTTGCCTTCGCAGGGATTCCATGGTGTAATCACGGATATCTATTCCATCAATCAATATCTGCCCGCTGCTGATATCGTGCAGGCGTGGTATCAGGTCGGCAACAGTTGATTTACCTGCACCGGATGAACCTACCAGCGCCACCGTTTTTCCTTTTTCAATGGTAAAACTGATATTTTTTAAAATGACGGTATCGTTGTAACCAAAACTCACGTTCCTGAACTCAATGCTGTTGGTGAAAGCTGTCAACTCCGCAGCGCCGGGCTTGTTCTGTATGGTTTCAGGCGTTTGTAAAATGGCTTCTATCCGCTCAACTGCACCCATTCCTTTTCGCACATTGGAAAGAGAATTGGCCAGGTTCTTTGCAGGATTCAGCAGCATGGCGAAGCTGATGATGTAAGAGATAAGATCACTGCCGGCCAGATCACGGCTATCATTCAGGGCCAGCCTGCCGCCAACATAAAGGATGATCGACAACACTATTACGCCCAGCACTTCTGTTAATGGACTTGCCAGATCTCTCCTGATCGTCATCTTGTTCAACACACCAAATAACTTTTTATTGAGTGCAAGAAATTTATCCATCATCGGCTGCTCTGCATTGAAAACTTTGATCACTTTGATACCGCCCAGGGTTTCTTCCAGGTGAGAGATCACGCCGCCATTGATATCCCAAAATTCATTGGATTGCTTTTTCAATCTTTTGCTCACACGGCCAATGATAAAGGCTGTAATAGGCAGCAGTATCAACAGCAGCAATGATAATTTAGGACTCAGGAAGATCATGTAACCAAGAAAACCCAAAATGGTAAGCGGATCTTTTATCAATCCTTCCATGCCCATGATGATGGAGGCCTGCACTTCAAACACATCGCCATTCATACGGCTGATCATGTCGCCTTTGCGTTGCTCAGAATAAAAACTCATTGGCAGCCGCAATACCTTGTTGTATAAGCGGAGGCGAAAACTGGATAAGATATCATTCCGCACCGGGGTAGAAATGTAATTTGAAATATACAGGAACAAATTGCGAAAAAAGGTAGATACCACCATGGCGAGACATATCACTGACAAACCTGTTAACCTGTCTTTTTGAATGATATCCTGCAGGTAGGTTTTTAATCCGCCGATGGCATTGGTCTGCAGCGGCGCTGAAGCATTTTCCTGGTTGAATATCAGGCTGAGAAAAGGCGCCAGCATACCGATGGAAACGATGGAAAAAAGGCTTGACAATAGGGTGAACAATAAGTAAAGGGCCAGTTTATCCTTTGGAATTTTTATATGACTGAAAATGCTGTATGAATTTTTCATTTGCTGTTGTTGTAAACCGGCGCAAATTTACAGGTATTACTGCAACCGGGGCAAAATGGCTGATGGCCGGTTCTTTTACCAGGGCAGTGGATATTTGTCAATGGTCCATTTTTTCGTAACTAGTTTTCTGAGGAAGGGCAGTTTTTTATAGGCTTCTTTTTGATCCATCATTGGCCGGGGCATAAAGGCATCCAGTTGTGCAGCCTGCTGCCACACCGTATTGGCGGCATTTTCGGCAAAAAACCGACTGAGGATCGTTCTGTATTCTTTCAGGTTCCAGTAATGATACAAAAAGGCTTCTGCTGCCCGGATGGTATATTTTTTTTGCAACACATAGCTAAAGGCAAACTGCTCCACGGTATGGCGGGGAAATGCCGGATAAAGGGCATCGGTTATATCCAATACTTCCTCCAATACAGAAGCCTGGCTGCTGTTGAGCCCGATCACGCCGGCATTCCACATAAAGCTTTGATGCAGTTGCTCCAGTGGCACACCCTTAATTTTAACCGGAGTACTTAAAAAGCGTTTCCACTTTTTTGATTCAATGTTATTTCGCCGATCGATCAGTCCTTCGTTGGTATGCATGTACACCATACCCTTTTCAATTTCGCCGAACATAGCGGACAAGGATTGCAGGCAACAGGTATCTGTATCACAATAGATAAGGTTTCCCTGGTACCGGCTGAAAAAATGCTGCAGCACTTTTATCTTTACCCGGTGTACAAAATTGATCTCACCCCTCCATCCCTTTACCAGGGCCGGGATAAGCGGTTCAATGATGTGGTTGGTAAGTATACCAAGTTCATTTGTAAAGTAAGTGGCATTATCAGTGTACAGTACAATACAAATATCTTCCGGTTTATTGTAACGCATTAACTGCAGCAGTGCAAACCTGCATTCAGCCAGTATCTCATCATTGCCATAGGCCTGGAACAATATGTAATTTCTTTTTTCGCTCATTGATGGAGGTATGAAAGTCCCTGTTCGCCATTCACCTGGTATTGCTGGTTGATGAGTTTGGGCCGGGTAATAAATGCCTGCAATAACTGGTTGGTAATGGTAAATGCCAGGGCATTGTCTGCCGTAAATATTACCGGCGATTGTTGCTGCAGTAAGATCGAAGCCGCTTCATTGGTGATGGCATAAGCATGCGTGCAATCGTGAAAGCCGGCTCTTTGTAAATGCGCCGAATATTGTTCTGGATACAAATGCCGGATCACAGAATGATTGAGTGTTCTTTTAATTCCGAGGGCATAGAGCAAATGATAAAAAGCTTTTTTGAGAAGTGCATTGGCCGGAGGCTTTTCATTTTTTGCAAAGCCAAGGTACAATAACTGCCAGTTGGCCGGCAATTCTGCCGTGATGCTGTCGAACAGCGGCAGGGCTTTTTTATCTACCACCACATCATCTTCCAGGATCAGCACTTTTTGATAGCCATTCTTCAGGATATCCCTGTACACCATCGTATGGCTGATTGCACAGCCTATTTCACCACCGGTAAGATCTTTGTGCATGATGTGCCGCTGCTTCGCTGTAACGGGATCGTATATCCCTTTTTGAACCAGTGCAGTATTGTCCAGCTCTTTTTTATCAGCGCCATAAAACAGGCTGTATTGCAGCCCGGCCAGTTCCTGCTGCAATAGCGCATGCCGGTCTGCCGCCCTTGCAAGGGTGATCACATATATTTTATCAAAAAAATTATTGAGCGCTTCAAACATGTTTGTAATGCTGTGTTGTACCATCAACCAGCCCAGCCTTCCCTGTCGAGACTGCGGTACTGGATCGCCTCGGCAATGTGCTCGGCTTTGATGTCGTTGCTGCCTGCAAGATCGGCAATTGTACGGCTTACTTTTAATATCCGGTCATAAGCACGTGCTGATAAATTTAATTTTTCCATCGCCACCTTCAACAGGTTTTGCGATGCCGTATTGATCACGCAGATCTCTTTTAGCATTTTACTGCTCATCTGGGCATTGGCATAAATCCCTTCATTGGCTTTATACCGTTCGGCCTGTACATCCCTTGCCCTGATGACCCTGGCCCTGATGGCTTCGCTTTTTTCAGATTCTTTAATGGATGACAATTCATTAAATGCAACCGGTGTTACTTCAACATGCAGGTCGATCCTGTCGAGCAAAGGACCAGAAATTTTATTCAGGTATTTCTGTACCGATCCCGGCGGACAGGTACATTCTTTGTCGGGATGGTTGAAGTAGCCGCAGGGACAGGGGTTCATGGATGCCAGCAGCATAAAACTGGCTGGAAAATCCATCGCTACCTTTGCCCTGCTGATGGTCACTTTTCTTTCTTCCATCGGTTGCCGCATCACTTCCAGCACCGTTCTTTTAAACTCCGGCAATTCATCTAAAAACAACACCCCATTGTGTGCCAGTGAAATTTCTCCCGGCTGCGGATTGCCGCCCCCGCCAACCAACGCAACATCAGAAATGGTGTGATGCGGCGAACGGTAAGGGCGCTTTGAAATGAGGGTAGCATTTTCCGGCAACTTCCCGGCCACACTATGAATTTTTGTTGTTTCAAGCGCTTCATGTAAAGTAAGCGGCGGAAGGATCGTTGGTAGCCGCTTTGCCAGCATGGTTTTTCCGGCCCCCGGCGGACCGATCAGTATTGCATTGTGCCCGCCCGCTGCGGCGATCTCCAGTGCCCGTTTGATATTCTCCTGCCCTTTCACATCACAAAAGTCAATTTCAAAATCGCTTTGGGCATACGCAAACTCTTCCCTTGTATTTACGATCACCGGGGCCAGCGAAGTTTCATCATCAAAAAAACCGATCACGTCAGTGAGGTGAGCAACGCCAAACACTTTCAGGTTGTTCACCATGGCGGCTTCCCGGGCATTTTGTTTTGGAACGATCAATCCTTTAAACCCTTCCTTTCTTGCCTGGATGGCAATGGGCAATGCACCTTTGATGGGTCTTACTTCTCCATTCAAACTCAATTCACCCATGATCACATAATCACTGATCTTTTCCGGGCTATTCAACTGTTCACTCGCAGCCAGCGTACCTATCGCAATCGGCAGATCGAAGGCAGTTCCACTTTTTCGTATATCCGCCGGAGCAAGGTTCACAATGAGCCTGGTACGGGGCATAAAATAACCATTGTCTTTGATGGCGCTTTCAACCCTCAGCATGCTTTCCTTTACCGCACTGTCGGGTAACCCAACGATCACGGCCTCCGACTTGCCCTGGTTATTGATATTTACTTCCACGGCAATGGTGATGGCTTCTACGCCGTACACTGCACTGCCAAAAGTTTTTACCAGCATGCTGACTGTTTGTTTGGTTAAGAAATGCTATTCAAATGATGAAATGAAAGTACGAAAAATTAATGCAGTCGCTAACAGGCGTTGTAATAGCAGCCAATTTGTATAAAGTCATCCTTTTTATAAATGTATGCCAGGGGGATCTTACCATAAAATGCAGCCCACAGACTGAAGGTACTGGGCGGACCGATGATGGCATCGCAGGCAGCCAGGCAATACATATCTGTCACAAAATGACGCTGTGCAGTAAACAATTGCAGGCCGGCAGGAAAATGGTTGCGGTCAATATTTTCTATAGCAGCAATTACAAAGGCACAGGTTTTTCCTTCTGCTGCATACTGCGCCTGTACCTGCTGCATCTTTTCCGCATATACTTCATCTTCATAATACCAGATGCCGCCTTCGTAGCGGCTGTAATCGCCCCGCCTGATGTGAACGCCGATCACCACATCTGCCACTGCTCTTGCCTCACCGAGCACAACAGCCACTTCATCCCGGTATTGTTTAACCGGCGTAAAAAATTGCCGGATCTCTTCCTGGTGTTTCTGAACATTTTTACGGTCACGGAACAACCAGCCTTCTGTGATCACGATCCCCGATTTTGCATGGGCAACAAATGCTGCATCATTCAGATCAAAATCTTCGCATTGTTTGAATATCCTGTACAGGCGATAGAAAGGTGTAACCCGGAAAAGTTTGTGTGTAATATCAGCCCACAGGCGAAATAACCTGCTAAAGGCCCGGTCAAGAAAATGATTGTTGAAAAGCGAAATGCTGATGGGATGTCCGTTAAAATCATTTTTGCTGGTGGCTTCAAAATAAGGCACAAACTCATCAAATTCAGGGTTCCGCAATTTGTACCGGTGCTCCATGCTGTTAGCTGCCAGGTGTACAAATGAAATGATCCTGTTGGCCAGTCTTCCTCCCTTATAATTGTTAATTACCATGCGTTGCGATTCTGCTGCAAAAGTAACGGTTCATTGCTGAAAAGGATTTTTGAAAGCAGCCCCTATAATTGCTGCAGCATTTTTACAACACCTTCATTTTTTAAAATAAGGTAACCCAGCCGGTCGTTGCTGATGCCTTCTTTTAACTGGTAATTGAATACCAGCTGGTCATTTTCGGCGGAGGTTTCAAAATAATTGAAGATGATATTGGGATACTGTTTCAGCGGTTCACCAATTTCGTACAAATGCGTGGAGAGGATAAAAACGCTGTTGGTGATCTTCAAAAATCCTTCTATCACGGTAGTAGAACATTTCATGGCGTCCTGCACGTTGGTTCCTTTGAACAATTCATCGATCAGGATCAGCCAGTTTCTTTTATCATTGATCTTTTGTACAGTGGCTTTGATGCGCTGCACTTCGTTAAAGAAATAACTTTCGCCTTTTACGATATTGTCCATCACATTGATATTGCTGAGCATACCATCAAACACACTCAGTTCCATGGCAGCAGCAGGCACCCCCATACCGAGATGGGCCAAAAAAACTGCTGTGCCCACCGATTTTATAAAAGTGCTTTTACCGGCCATGTTGGCGCCGGTTAAAAAAAGAAAATTCTTCTCCGGCAATAAACGAATGTCATAATCAACAGGCTGTGGCAGCAGGATATGATACAGTCCTTCAATTTTGAGCAGTGGCCTGCGGTCATTTACAAAAGAAGGAAATACCAGCCCCAGGTTTTTTACTGCCATGGCCATACTGTACCAGGCATCCAGCTGGTAGTAGAGCTCCAGCAATTCAAGCATGTTCTGTTTGTAGCGATAGCGGAGAAAATGCGCCAGTTCCAGTTGTTTGGCAATGGGCATTTCTTTCGACTTCATGAATTGCTTTGCCACATTGAACTGCTCTTTGGCCAAAATGGCAGCAGCCTGTAACAATATTTTTTTCAAAGGGGCAGGTGCATCATCGGTTAAAAAATGAGCCAGCATCTGCTGCATTCCCCTGATAAAATCAAAACTATGTTCGGTGGAATAGCGGACAAAAGAGAAATCAGGCCCGTGCAAAATCTTATAGGCCATGGCGCCTGCTGCGGTGGGATGTTGCGGTATCTCATCAATGGTGGCACCATAAAACTTTTCTACCACCATTACCGAGCCATTGCTTATTTGCGGAGGCCAATGTTGTTCCTTTGCAATGATGGTTTGCAGGGTTTGCTGTATGCCCTGTATCTGTTCAATGGTTTTGAGCGGCGTGGAAAAATTAGCCAGCATTCGTTGCCTTCCGCCGGCAGTGCGGCAAAAGTTGAGCTTATTGAATACAGAAAACTCATCTTCAACATTCAATATAGAAAGATCGGCCAGGGTGGTTTTGTCAATTTCCATGCACTGTAAAATTAATTCCTGTCAAACAATATTCTTTTGCCTTTTATGGATTCATTCCAGTCAGTAGCGGCAACGGTATTGTTATATACGAGATTGCCATTTACGAAGGTTTTTTCTATAGATGCAGGAAAGATAAAATTCTCCAAGGGGCTCCATCCACATTTTGATAATATATTGTCTTTGTGAACAGTGGACGGCCTGTTCGTATCCACCACTACGAGGTCGGCAAAATAACCTTCTCTTATAAAGCCCCTGTTGGCAATTTGGTAAATGGTAGCAATATTATGGCTCATCCTTTCTACTACTTTTTCCATGGATATATGGCCCTCTTTTACATAGTGCAGCATCATGCTCAATGAATGTTGCACAAAAGGCACACCGCCATGCGCCTGTTCGTACGGCACATTCTTTTCACTCAATAAGTGGGGTGCATGATCGGTGGAGACTGAATCAATGATGCCCTCATTCACTGCTTTCCAGAGAGCAGTTCTGTTATGCGGCGCCTTGATGGCAGGATTGCATTTTATTTGATTGCCAAGCGTTGCGTAATCATCGCTGGTGAAATGCAGGTGGTGTACGCAGGCTTCGGCAGTGATCAATTTCTCTTTCAGCGGCAGCATATTGCTGAACAGTTGCAATTCTTTTTCGGAAGTGATGTGCAGGATGTGCAGGCGGCTGCCATATTTTTTTGCCAACTGGATGGCGAATAAGGAAGATTCGAAACACTCAATATCATCTTTGATGATGGGATGATCAGCAGGCACCAATTCTCTTCCTTCCGCTTTTATCCTTTCGTAGTTTTCCTTCATGATCCTTTCATCTTCGCAATGCGTGGCAATGAGCAGACCGCTCTCCCGGAAAAGTTTGTTCAATGTAACGGGGTTATCCAGCAGTAAATTGCCGGTGGAAGAACCCATGAAAATTTTGATACCACACACCTCGTTGCGCTTGTCATTGGTCCGCAGGGCTTCATCGGCATTGTCGTTACTGGTGCCCATGTAAAAAGAATAATTGGCCAGTGAAGACCTCGAAGCCAGGGTGAATTTCTCTTCCAGTAATTGTTGTGTAAAGGTGGGCGGAATGGTATTGGGCATGTCCATAAAAGAAGTGGTACCTCCGGCCACCGCAGCTTTAGACTCGGTGTAAATACTGCCTTTTTGTGTAATACCCGGTTCCCGGAAATGAACATGGTTATCAATAACGCCGGGCAGCAGGAATTTACCTTCACCGTTGATTTCTGTAACAGCCCCTTTCACATTAACAGAAGTCCCTATATTTTCGAGCCTTTCTCCGGCTACCAATACGTCGGCAAAAACAGTTTCACCTTCATTTACAACCTGTATGTTTTTAAAGAGATATTTTTGCATATCTTGACGCTATTAAATGTTAACTGTGTATGTACCAGGTGAGTCTGCTCAATTGTATTGACAAAGTACAAGTGTGCGACGCCACCGAAGTGCAATTGTAAAACAACTGTTGGGCTCAAAAAATTTCTTTTCAGTTTTGTACAAAGCACCAAAACAACTAAACAATGCAAATTATTAAAAGCTTCCTCAAAGTCATGTTTTTTATTTGCCCGTTTTATGCAACGGCACAATCTACGTACCTGCAGCAGGGCGATAAAGCCTATCAATTGCTGGAGCGCCTGGAAATAAAAAGCAGGACGAATGCCGACTTTAACTTTTCTAACCTGAAGTATTTCAGCCGCAAAATGATGGTACAGGCGGCCGAAGCGGCAGACAGCATCAACAAGGTAACGGTTGATACAAAGCAGTTTTCTAAACTCACGGCCATTGACGAATACAACCTGCAAAGTTTTTACATGGGCAACAGCGAATGGTACAGCGGGTCAAAAGATGCATTCACCAGCAAAAAGCCAGTATTAAAGACTTTTTACAAAACCAAACCCAATATGCTGGAGGTAAATACCAAAGACTTTTTTTTGGTTGTTAACCCGATGCTGCAGGTTACCTACGGCAAAGAGTCGAACAATGATGAAAAGGTTTTTGTAAACAGCAGGGGGATCACCATTCGTGGTTTGATCGCCAATAAAATAGGCTTTTCCACCACCCTCACCGACAACCAGGAAAGAGGACCGGGGTTTTTCCAGGGATGGATCAATGCTAATACTGCTGTGCCCGGCGTTGGCTTTTACAAAAGTTTTAAAAACACCGCTGTGGATTATTTTGATGTAAGGGGTTATGTAACCTTCAGCGCAACCAAATACATCAACATACAATTTGGGCACGATAAGAATTTTATCGGCAATGGTTACAGGAGTCTTTTCCTGAGCGACTGGGGCAACAGTTATCTATTTTTGAAACTTAACACCCGTATCTGGAAACTGAACTACCAGAATATTTTTATGGAGCTGATGCCCGTATTTGACAGGAGGGCCGGCGACCGGGTGCTGGATAAAAAATACCAGGTAATGCACCACCTCAGTTACAATATTTCCAAATCAGTGAACGTGGGCATTTTTGAAGCCGTAACGTTTGGGCGCAGGAATCATTTTGACTTCCAGTACCTGAACCCGATCATTTTCCTGCGGCCTGTAGAAAGTGGAAACGGTAGTGGCGATAAGGCGAAGGTAGGACTGGACTTTAAAGCGAATGTTGCCAATCATTTCCAGTTTTACGGACAATTGCTGTTTGATGAATTTGTATTGAACAAATTGAAGAACGACAAGAACAACTACGTAAACAAGTATGCGTACCAGTTAGGTGCTAAATACATAGATGCTTTCGGCATCCCGAATCTTGACCTGCAGGGAGAGATCAACCGGGTACGTCCTTTTACGTACTCTCACTATGATTCTGTTTCAAACTACACACACTACAACCAGCCGATGGCGCACCCGCTTGGCGCCAACCTGCAGGAGTTCATTGGCATTGTTAAATACCAGCCTGCAAAAAAATGGTATGTGTATGCAAGAGCGATCTACTATTACCAGGGGCTTGACAGCGCCGGCTATAACTTTGGCAGCAATCCTTTCAGGTTGTACAGCGAAGGCAAACCATTGGTTGATCCCAATGATCCGCTGTCAGCACAACGTCAAAGCGGCTTTGCAGTGGGCGGCGGCATGAAGGCTACCTGCCTCAACGCCTTGCTGCAACTGAGTTACGAATTAAAAGAAAATTTATACATCGACCTGAGTTTACAACAGCGCAGTTACAAAGTACCTTTGCTGAACAGCAATACGAGCAATACCCTGATCACTGCAGGCATAAGATTGAATATGGCGAAAAGGGTATATGATTTTTAATGCTGAGCACCGTAACCATTACCGTATTTTTTAACCTTAGAATAATCCCAACATGAAAAGAGTTTTATTGATTGCCGTATTTATTATTGCAGGAAAAATTTTATTTGCCCAGCCGGTGATTGGTTCTTTTAGCCCACAGGCTGCACTGCCGGGATCGGTTGTTACTGTATCCGGATCGGGGTTTTCACCGGTAGCTGATAGTAACATCGTTTTTTTCGGCCCGGTAAAAGGCAAGACTTTAACGGCTTCTGCTACTCAACTCACCGTGCAGGTTCCGGTTAGTGCCGCCTTTTCCCTTATCTCCGTTACAAGCGGCGGGCTCACGGGTTACAGCCGGCAGTATTTTGATCTTACTACGGGTTTTACCATAACACAAATTGACAGCAACTCTTTTGAACCCGTCTTTGTAGTTCCCGTAAATGGGTTTTCAAACAATTTTGGACTTACGGTTTATGATGTTGACGATGATGGTAAACCAGACCTGGCATCCAGCGATTCTTCATCCCGAAATAATATCTATTTTTTCAGGAATACCGCAGTGCCCGGCACTATCAACAGGCAATCCCTGGCGCCTCAATTAGATTTTACCAGCGGCGATTACAGCAACGCTCCCTTTTTATTTGCTGATTTAAATAATGACGGGAAAAAAGATCTTATAACAGCAGGTGCTGGTACTGTTCCGGTAAGAATTTTTAATAACAGCAGTACAACTGGCAACATTTCATTTTCTGACAGTATTGAGGTTATTCCAGGCAGCTTTTTTTCGGATGTTATCGCTGACGGTGACCTTGATGGCGACGGTAAAACTGACCTGGTTACCATTACAAGAAACAACCGGTATGATACTTTTAATATTAGGGTGTTGAAAAATGAAACGCAGCAGGGCGGTAGTTTTAATTTTACCATTTCCCCCTCCATGGCTACACTTACCGGGAATAATACTATAAATGTGTTGGCAGTTGCTGATATGAACGGAGATGGCAAGCCAGATATTCTTTATGCGCCGGAGTATGGAAGTAAATTATATGTTTTGCAAAATACTTCCACTCCAGGTAATCTCTCATTTGCTGTCGCAGTGAATTTTACAACTGACATCAGGAATGAAGAAATAGCGATTGGAGATCTTAACAATGATGGGTTGCCTGATATTATTTTAAGCGGCCAGCAAAATTATATTTCTGTGTTTAAGAACAGCAGTACATTGAACAACCTTGCTTTAACTCCAGAACCGCCATTACCAACCAGCAGCCCGGTTGTAGATATTGTGATCAATGATTTTGATGGCGATGGTAAACCTGATGTTGCCGCCACTGCTTTAAATTATTATACCGACGTTAAAAGGGTTGCCATCTTTAAAAATACGGGTACTGCCGACAGCATCCATTTTAGCCAGGGAAGAGAGATCAAGCTACCTAACTACATGGGAAGTATTTCATCTGCCGATATTGATGGGGACGGCAAACAGGATATTGTAACAGGTGGCTACAGCCCAATGATCCTGCGCAACAAAATGGGTGTAGCAAACCTGGGTCTATGTTCGGGCAGAAGCAACACAAGTATGCAAACCAGTTTAACAGGAACCTCTTATCAATGGCAGCTAAGTTCAGATGGAATTAATTACTATTCGGTGCAGGATGACACTACCTATTCCGGTACCAATACAGCCACACTACAAATAACCGCTTTGAACAGCTATTACTATGGATACCATTACCGTTGCCTTGTTAATGGCAGCAGCTACGATAAAATAATTACGATCACGGTAAAAAACACCTGGACCGGTGCGGTGAATACCAACTGGGAAAACCCGGCCAACTGGAGCTGTAACAAGGTGCCTGACATTAATACGGATGTAGTGATACCGGGCGGTGTAGTATTGCTCAATTCAAATGCCAGTTGCAGAACGCTGAGCGTGGCGCCAGGAGCATCTTTTACGGTAGGATCAGGATTTACGCTAACCGTTACACATTAAGCGAACAGGCGCTTATTTTATTTTTCCCTTGAGCCGGTGTTTTCTTTTGTGGCTGGAAGGCTGGATACTCTTCTTTTTAAAATCATCGGATACCACGCTGATATTGCCATCTACTTCCAGCATGGCCAGGTCAACATGGCTGCAGTCTTCTACTCCATGCTCCCGTACGGCGGCTTCTATTTCTGCAATACTGATCTGGGCGGTCTCCAGGTTGTGGTATTGCATTTTTCCTTTGTAAATGAGCAACACTGCTTTTCCCTGCAGCAGTTCATTGGCCCGGGCGCTTTTGTACAGGATCTTCTTTAAAATAAAGTTGATCACAAAGAGCGATACGGCTGCCACAATACCTCCACTTAATGAAGTATCGGGCCCTACCATCGCATTCTGCACCGAATTACTGATGAGCAGAATAAAAACAAGATCTACCACTGTTAACTGAGCCAGTTCCTTTTTGCCAAATACCCTGAAGGCTACGATCACAAAAAAGTACACGGCCAGGCAACGTACAATGATGTGGAGATAATTGTTACTAAAGAGATCATTCATAAAGCGGCATTTTATTTATACATCTACGGTTTCAAACCAAACTTTAGTAGCATCGTCCCAGTCGCCGTTATAATTGGTAGTAAGCTCTTCGCCCGCTTTGATGTCGAACACAGTTTTGATCATCATCTGCTCTGCTTCCACATCCACATTGTATTCGCAATTACTCGGGCAACTGTGATTGTAAATGGGTATGAGACCCAGGGCCATGCAGCAGCGGTCTTTATTTTCGCCCCATTCAAAAATATAATTATACAAAAAGGTTTTGTCAAGCAGTTGCCGGTCTTCAAGGCTCATTACGATCACCGGAGATATCTCCACTACAGTGCCTGCCGCAATATCTTTTGAGGTAAAAACACCCCTTCCCATTTTTTCGGTATCTGCTACAAACAGGTAAGGTTTCAACATAACAATTTATTAAAGTGTTTTGAAGTATTTTTGATGGTGAAGCGTGAATGGTCACTGGTGAATGGGCGACTTATGATCAAATAACGCTTACATCTGCAACATTCAGCCTGCTAAAATTAATCAGAATATTTTATTAAGAGATTGTATCAATGTCATTAGAGCTGGAAGAAATATCATTACAGGAGCGCTTCATGGAAGCGGTGGCCTCTGAAGACAAACTTCAGATCATGGATTTTCTGAACAACCAGAACATCAGTGATGTGGCAGAACTGATCTATGACAATGAAGATTACGAAACGCAGATCATCAGTCATCTTTCCATGCACCGGGCAGCCAGCGTTTTTAAGATCCTGGAATTACCGGTACAAAAAAGGATCATCAAACACCTGCCTGCTTTCACCACGGCAGAGTTATTGAATGAACTGCCGGCGGATGACCGAACCTCTTTTTTAAGTGAGCTGCCGAGTAATGCGGTAAGGGAGTTGGTTAAAACCCTGAACCCGGAGGAAAGGAAGATCACGCTGTCGCTGCTGGGCTATCCGGAAGGTAGTGTGGGCAGGCTGATGACGCCGGATTACATTTATGTGTATGAACACGACACGGTAGAAGATGTACTCAATACCATCCGGAAATTTGCCAAGAACAGTGAAACCATTGATGTGATCTATGTGATCAATCAAAAAGGGGAATTGCTGGATGATATCAGGATCCGTGACTTCATCATGGCGCCACCTGAAAAAACTGTTACAGAACTGATGGACGGCCGCTTTATTGCGTTGCATGCCGGCGACGACCAGGAGGTGGCCAACGAAGCATTCAAAATGAATAATCGTGTAGCCCTGCCCGTGGTAAGCAAGAGCAACAAACTCCTGGGCATTGTTACCATTGATGATGTGTTGTGGGTGGCGAATGAAGAATTTAGTGAAGACATTCAAAAGATCGGTGGTACCGAAGCGCTGGATGAACCCTACCTGGATATTTCATTGATGAAGCTGTTTAAAAAAAGAGTGGGCTGGCTCATTGTATTATTCCTGGGCGAAATGCTTACGGCAACAGCCATGAAATATTTTGAGGGCGAGATACAGAAATTCGTAGTGCTGGTGTTATTTATCCCCCTCATCATTTCCTCCGGCGGCAATACAGGATCACAGGCTTCCACCTTGATCATCCAGGCAATGGCTGTTGGTGAAATCACCGTTGCCAACTGGTGGCGGGTGATACGGAGAGAGTTCATTCAGGGCGTGATGCTGGGTACAGTACTCGGACTCATCGGCTTTATCAGAGTGATCGTTTGGGCAGGTATTTCACCCGGCGTTTACGGGGCGCATGAAGTGAGAGTGGCTTTTACCGTGGGTTTTGCGCTGTTGGGTGTTGTGTTGTGGGGAACGCTGAGTGGTTCAATGCTGCCTATCTTAATAAAAAAACTCGGCGGTGATCCTGCAGTTTCTTCTGCGCCTTTTGTAGCAACGCTGGTGGATGTAACAGGCCTCATCATTTATTTTTCAGTAGCCTATTTATTCCTGCAGGGGATTTTATTATAGTCTCTATCGCCCTGTCTTTCTATCTTCCTGTTATTCGTGCTGACAGCAGCTTTTTCAAAAACCGGTCAATTGATTTTTGCAGCGCTTGATAAACAGGATCACCCGATGCCTCATTGACGATTGTATATAAAATTAAGTGAGATTATGTTTGAACTGCATACACCAGTATGCGAAACATTTTTTATCATTTAATATTATCAACATGCATCAACTTAAAAACACCACACTCAACTACTGTGTATGTGTCTTCCTTCTCCTCGGCATCAACAATAGTTTGTCAGCGCAAAATTATTTTGCCGGAACTGGTGCAGGCGCCGGCAATACCGGCACGAATGTAACAGGCGTAGGAGCTTCGGCCATTGCCGGTGGCAACAGCGGCACATTGAATGTGGCTGTTGGTTTTAAAGGGCTGTTTAAAAATACTTCCGGCGTTGCAAACACAGCCCTGGGTTCATCATCACTTTCTTCTAACTTGACCGGCAATTACAATACTGCCGTTGGTGCCTCTTCTCTTTTAACCAATACAAGCGGCAGTTTTAATACCGCCATCGGTAACGAAGCACTTTACTTGAATAAAACCGGTGCGTACAATAGCGCTGTTGGTTACAACGCTCTTTCCGCCAATGTTGCCGGTAGCGGCAATACAGCAATGGGTTTTTATTCACTTACTACCAACTCAGGCGGGCAAAACAATGCGGCTTTCGGGTACCTAAGCCAGGCCCTGAATTTATCAGGAAGCTTTAACAGCTCTTTCGGCAGCTATTCTCTTAATCAAAATTCAACGGGTACCAATAATACCGCCGGTGGATATTTTTCATTAAAGAATAATACAGACGGAGAATTTAATTCGGCTTACGGATCTGGTTCATTGCTTTCACTAACCAGCGGATTAAAAAATACCGCTGTTGGTTTCAACAGTCTCAAATCTTCTGTAGGTGCCTGGGACAATACTGCCGTGGGTGCTTATGCATTGAGCAGTAATGCAGGCGGCGAACACAATGTAGCCGTGGGAAGTTCAGCGCTTGAATCAGGTACTACCGGCAATAACAACACTGCCGTAGGTTACCAGTCACTGCAAAGCAATTCCGGCAGTTACAATACAGCGCTCGGTACACAGAGTCTTACATTTAACAACAGCGGACAGTTTAACTCTGCTGTAGGTTATTTTGGGCTGATCTCCAATATCTCCGGATCTTATAACAGCATCAACGGTGCTTATGCCATGAGAAATAATAAAAAGGGCAGTAATAACACAGCAGCAGGAGCCAATGCCGGCGCTTTTTACACCTTTCAGAACGGATGCACTTTTATCGGTACCAACACAGATGCTGCACACGACAGCTTATCAAACGCCACAGCCATCGGGTATATGGCACAGGTAGACAGCAGCAATAAAATGGTTTTTGGAAACAGTGCTGTCACTTCTATTGGAGGCCAGGTGGGCTGGACCACTTATTCTGATCAACGCCTGAAAACAAACATCAATAAAAGTACACTCGGTCTTGATTTTATTACCAGCCTCAATCCTGTAACATACAACTACAAAACAGCAGGACAAAAAAACATTTTATATACAGGCCTGGTTGCACAGGAAGTAGATATGGCTGCTAAAAAAGCCGGCGTTACATTTAGTGGAGTTGATAAAAATGGTAACTACTGGGGCATCAGGTATGCTGAACTTACAGTGCCCCTGATCAAATCTGTGCAGGAGTTGAACAAAAAAACATCAGAGAGGGAATTGGCGTTAGAACAGCGAATAGAAAAATTGGAGTCCATCATTGCCGGTTTGAAAAATGAAACGGCGTTCAAAACCACGCAAGCGACGAATGAACTGCAGCCCTTCTTGTTGCAAAATCAACCCAATCCTTTTAACCAGTTTACTGTGATACGTTATAAGTTGCCCCAAGCAACTGGTAAGGCGGGTATTGATATCCGTAACCTGAACGGAAGTTTATTGAAACAATTTTCATTGACCAGTTCTGGCAGCGGGCAGTTAACCATTAATACCGGCGAACTACCTGCCGGAACTTATACCTACACACTGGTATTAAACGGTGAGAACATTGAAACCAAAATGATGATCGTAACAAAATAACTACAACCTCTTTTCATGGATGCCTGGTAAATCAATTACCGGGCATTTTTGTAGATGCCAATACCTATCAGTCTGCTGTCATATAATGAAACACTATTTATTTCTGCAAGGAATTTGTTGCAGGTAAAAATGCAGAGATTAATTATTTTCGTTGATCATCATTTCCATTAACAACAGGAATAAATACCTGCTTTAAATATTCAACATGAAACATTTTTTTTGCTTGCTGCTGTTGTCAACCACCGGGTACTGCCTACAGGCACAAAACATTCATGTGCCGGATACAACAAAGAAAATACAATGGGTGCAGGCGGCCTGTGGCAAATGCCAGTTCAATATGCCTGATGATGACTGCCTGCTGGCTGTTCGCATCAATGGAAAAGCATATCATGTAACAGGCACTTCTATCGACGATCATGGAGATGCCCACGCAAAAAATGGTTTTTGCAATGCCATCCGGAAAGCTGCTGTGCAGGGAGAGATTAAGAACAATGAATTTGAGGCCACCTATTTTAAGCTGGCCGTGAATAAAACAAAATCCAAAATTAAACACTGATCTATTCCACTGTTAAAGAAAGAGAGATCATCCTTGAGTTGATCTGGTCAACATTGCTGCTGAAGCGCAGGTTGGGATTGCGCTGGTGAAGATTGGCCAGGCCCCAGTTAACTCTTAGTTCCGGCGTCATTACAAAATAAGGAAAGTAGATATGAAAGCCGATACCGGCTTCAATGCTGTAATCGAGCGCTTTTGTTTTGATGAGTTCTTCGGCGTTTTTCTTATTGGCATTGGATGCCAGGTCGTAGTCGATCCTGCCGCCACCTGTTGTAAATACTTTCATGTTGCCGATACGGTCGCTGCTGAACTTAAGCAGTAGTGGAAAGCTGAGGGTGATTCCCTGCACTTTTTTAATGGTAAGTGGCCCCTCATTCAAAAAAGGATCGTACTTGTACATCCGGTATTCAAAAGCTTTTTCAGTAAAAGTGAGGTTTAAAGGATAGGCCCTGAGATCCCAGTGTTCGCTCAGGTTGAGGTTTACCAGCCAGGCTAAATTGATACCGGTATTGTTCATGCTTTCAATGGCAGCAATACTGTCATTAACAGCGCCATTCAAAAACTGTGAATGGTGCGTAAAACTAAAATGCGATTGATTCAGGCCCAGGTTAATACCAAAATGATAGAGCTTACTGTCATGATCCGGCAAATTAATGCCATCACGCAACTGTGCATTGCCTGTTTGGCAATACAGGAATGCTATAATGATGTATGTTATTTTTCTCCGCAATAGATGCTGCATATTCCTGCGCTCTGTGGTTTACAATAAGTGTTGCGATAACCGAGGTTATCTAAGATTTGTGTAAAGTTTTTGCCTTCTGGAAATTTTTTAATTGATTCGTCGAGATATTTATATGCGTTGCGGTTTTTGCTGAACAATTTGCCCATCGTGGGCGCCACTATTTTCATGTACACATTGTAAAACTGTTTTACCACCGGCGCTTTTGGCTTACTGAACTCCAGTACCACCAGTTTACCACCCGGTTTCAACACTCTTTTGATCTCCGCCAGGCCTTTTTCAAGATGTTCAAAGTTCCGTACTCCAAAGGCCACTGTTACTGCATCAAACGTATTATCTAAAAACTTTATTGTTTCACTGTCGCCGTTTTCAAGCTGTATCAACCGCTCCAGGCCAAGCTTTGCGATCTTTTGGCGCCCAAGCTCCAACATGCCATCGCTGATATCTATTCCAATGATGCTTTCAGGTTTTAACACGCTGTTTGCCATGATAGCAACATCCGCTGTTCCCGTGGCTACATCCAGTATCTTTTTTGGATCGATCGCTTTCAACTGCTTCAACGCTGCCTTCCTCCACCTCACATCAATCCCGGCACTTAAAAACCTGTTCAAAAAATCATACCGGAAAGCGATGTTGTCAAACATATCTGCCACCTGCTCCTTTTTCGACATCCCGGAACCCTGTACCGGTACCACGGTATCATGATCAAATTTTGTCATCCCGGCAAAGATAAAGGGTTTCCATTTTTGGGATTGAGTTTGTTTAGGTTTATTAACAGGGTTTTAGGGAGCAGTACCAGCAAGCGCTTCTTCACACCTTGCAGTGTAAAACAACTATCAAAAGGAATAAACGGGCAAGATTTTTAAAAGCACTTTATCTTTGCTGCATGCACATTAAAACAGCCACCTACCTCATCAGCAGCCCTTCCTTTGATAAATGCCCGCCGCCCAACAAGCCGGAATTTGCATTTATCGGCCGCAGTAACGTGGGTAAGTCTTCGCTGATCAACATGCTCACCAACAATGCGAGGCTGGCTAAAACCTCGGGCACGCCGGGTAAAACACAGCTCATCAATCATTTTGAAGTTACCAGTATGCCGGATGAAAAAGCCTACAGCCAGGAAACAAAATGGTACCTGGTAGATCTGCCCGGCTACGGCTTTGCCAAAGTAAGTATAAGCAGCAGGAGAAGATGGGAACAAATGATCGAGAATTACCTGCGTAATAGAGAAAACCTGAAAATGATCTTTGTGCTGATCGATGCAAGACATAGCCCGCAAAAAATTGACCTGGATTTTTTAAACAATTTGGATAAATGGGGACTTCCTATTACCATGATCTTTACCAAAGCCGATAAAGAAACACAGGCCATCGTGGCAAAGAATGTACGGCTATTTTTAGATACACTGAGAAAGACCTGGCAGTTCCTACCGCAGCATTTTGTAAGCAGTGCAATAAAAAAATCGGGCCGTGATAAGATACTGGCCCTGGTAGAAGAATTGTATACCGAAGAAAAATAAGGGAGACGATGCCGTGTTCCGTAATTATCACACTACGAAAATTCCATCACTAAATCTCTAAGCCAGTTCTTAATTCACCACTTTGTTGGCGCAACTGCTGCTGGCAAAGGCTTCTGGTTTGGCTTTAAAAGCGAAGCCCATCCCAAGAATATAGCCCATGGCTTCTCTCAGCGCTTCATTGCTTTTAAAACTGGGGTTGGTGTTAATGTCTGCATGAACTTCCATGTCCACATCATACAACGTAAACAGGTCGCAGAGTTCGTAAGCGATCTCGATGCTTTTCGCAACTTCAACCAGCATCCTTTCTTTAATACTGTACTTCAGCAGCGTTTTTTCATTGTGGATGAACATGAAACCGCCATGCCCTTCCCGTAAAAAAACAATTACGGTGGCAAACTCAGTTTCCTTTCCTTTTACCTGGCTGTCTGTTCCGATGCAAACTTTAAGATGATAACCTGAACCGGCTTCTCGTGTAATAGCGGCTTCCACTGCGTCTTTGATGGGTAGCTGAATGGGGTCGCCATTGAATTTTCTCCATAACATATAGACTGGGGTTTTCTAAAGTTACCGAGATTTACCATACAATCAACCACCGAATTTGATTTTTATAGTATTAATAAAGAATTAATAATCCGGCGGTTCCTGTAAAAGAAGAAGCGGCCCTACTACAAGCCGCTGCTTTAATTTACACATGAACTACTTACTTTATTAAATGCTTTACTGCTTCAAGACCCTTACATTTTGCTGTAAGCCGCAACCCCTGAGCTGTAAAATATAAATACCCGGCGGCAAGGCAGCCACTGGTATGTTGCCCGTTCCGGCAGCGCCGTTGCCAAGCGCTACTGCATTGCCATTGATGGAGAAGAGGCGGTATACATATTTATCTGCTGCAGTTACGGTGACCTGGTCATGCACAAAATTTGATACGATGAACGGGCTGTTCTCAGTTGCCTGCTTGAGCAGTACGGTAGTTGAATACACTGTATTGCCGCTTGCAGATACTACCTGCAGCCGGTAATAAAGAGCTGTTTTTTGCTGTGGTATATAACTATAACTGCTTTGTGCATTGCTGAAATGATCTACGTCTGCAAAATGGGTACCATCGGCCGAGGCCTGCAATACAACAGAGCTCACGGTTTCATTACAGGCAATGTTCCAGTTAAGTTTGTGCTGGTTATTGCTCACCGTTCCTGTTAACACAATATTGCAAACAGGCAATACAGCAAACATTCCCCGGAGTGTATAAGAACCAAGACTGCCATAGTCTGTAGCATTGCTGTTGCCGGTCCCATCCACCACCAGGTAATAAACACCGGCGGTAAGTATGGTGTCGATGGCTACACTCATGCTGCCGGCAGGGTTATACACTTTTACCAGGTTTTTAGCAGCATCATACAAGGAAACTTTTATATCAAGATCTGCACCTTCATTGCCGGCATTAAAGCCAAAGGGTACCGCATCCAGGTGAAAGTTTGAATTGTGCAGTAAATTAAACGAGAAAGCATCTTTGTCGGTACTCGTGCTGATGATACCGCTGATGTTAATATTGGCAGAATTGATGATGGCAGGTGCATTGCTGATATCGTCGCTGAAATCATCAGCCCGGTATCCAAATCCATTTTGAGAAGTAATGGTGGAAAGATTGTCCTCCACACTACTGCAGCCATAAGGTGTAGGGCCATTGTTCCACCCACTCATATTGCGGTAATAGCTGTTGCCCATGATTGGCGCCCAGCCGGTTTCACCACTGCCGGCACCATCATTATAGGTAGCTGTAAGGTTACAACCGCCATCATATTTGGACTGGTGTTTTAATCCCAGTGAATGGCCGCTTTCGTGGGAACAGCATTCTGCCACCATCTTTGGACTATTAGGTCCCAGCCGGTCGCAAAACACAAAGCAGGGTGTATCATCGCCCCAGGTAAATGCGCCCAGGTAACTGATGCCTCCAACGCCTGTAAACCAGCTACTGGTAGGCGTTACAATTACACGGATCCTCCTGTCGACCGGTGCCGCCAAAAACACAGTAAGATCTGTAGTGATATTGATATCAAAGGGGCGGTAATCTTCCGCTACCCGGTTAAATATTTCAGTTATTTGTGTGCTGTTGAGTGCGGCAGGTAGGCAATTGAGGGTATTGCCGTTATTCCACATGGCACTGTTTACTTCTTCGCCGTCGAAATCAAGATAAATAGTGGCAGCGGCAGTTGGAAAGCTGTTCAGTTTTACCTGGCTGCTGGCCGCAAATGCAAACAGCAACGCTGTTAGCAGGGTGAACAGAATTTTGTTTTTCATAAAGCAGGATTTTGGTTGGATATTGATCGGATGTTAGTTTTTATTTTTGCCGGCTGCAGATCTGTAATATTTCTTCTGTAGCAACTTTTACGAGCCGGTAATTGTTATCGCCACTTCGTTTTAGTTCATAACCATCGGCAAAATCAGGACTCATCAAATGGCCCACGTAGATAACATTGTTGTTGGAGTCGTAACGCCTGGTTACCGAAAAAAGGATATTATTAAAATTGGTCAATTTCACTGAAACTGTTTGCAGGTAACTGTATTGCTTTGCCCACCATCTAACCGGGCCTTTTAAAGTAAGATTACCCGGCAGCGATACGCTAACTTCTACATCATTTCCCTTTGCAAAAAAGCCGGCCAGTTGTGCTTCGGTACAATCGATGACTGCAGGATAATTTTTAAAAAGAAAAGGTTTGGGATCAGTAGCTTTTTGCGCTGTGCTGTTTAAGGTTGTAAACAGGCATAAAAGAGCAAACACCAGTTGGGTACAGTGTTTCATAAGATTGTTTTTGGATGGATAAATATGGCAGGTTGGATATTTCCTGCTACATATGATATAACGCTGGGATGCTATTTATTATTGCGCAGGGAGAGGAGATGGCAATAGCGAAGGATATGCAGGACTAAGGGAGATTAGTATTGGCCGGTGCCGAGCAGTACAAGCGTACAGGCTTCCTGCACCCGGATGCCGGCTTCTTTTGCCATATCGTACAACTCATCGTTTTCAGTACCGGGATTAAAGATGATGCGTTTGGGATGCAGCGATAAAATATACTGGTAATAATCTTTTTGCCGGGATGGGTTCAGGTATAAGGTAACAGTGTCAATATCAGCAAAAGGTTTACTTTCTGTTTCGATAAGCGTATCGCCGATATTGCCCGGCCTGTTTCCCAGGGCAACCACCGGTTGCTGGTGTGCCATTAATTTTTGTACTGCCAAAAAGCTATAGCGCTGAGGGTTGGTAGAGGCGCCCAGCACAAGTGTTTTTTTCTGTTGCATGATCTGTTGTTGATACGGTTAATTACTGATTGGGGATGCCTTACATAAGAAATCTTGATCTTACATCCGGTGTTGGTATCATGCAGGCTTCCCGCTCTCCAAACCATTTGTAACGGTGCTTCGCAATAAAATCATAGATGCCATTTCGAATAAATGCAGGCACGATGATAAAAGCATAACAAAGCGGCCAGAGACCTGTCAAATACCTGCACACTCTTAAAGCTGCGGTGGAGCGGTTATACAGGATACCATCCTCTATAAATAAAAAAGAACGCAGGTCATTGGCAGGAACTCCATATTGCTCCGTTAATGCGGCCCCGGTTGCACTCTGCAGCGCCGCAAATTTGATCGTTTTCTTTTTATCTCTTTTAATGGTGAAATTAACTGCCCCATTGCAAAAATTGCAAACACCATCAAATAATATCACCGGGTCCTGTTCCATGTTATCTTAAAACAAAATTACGTCAATTTGGTTGAGTGTACCCGGAGCACCAGGTTAAAATAAAAAGTACTTTTTCCGGGGTGTTTTGCTGATGATCTCATTGATGGCATCTTTCGCAAAAGGATATTTAAATTTAAAACCGGTCTGCAAAATTTTGGTAGGCATTACCCAGCGGCTTTTTAAGATCAGTTCTGTTTCCGTTCCGATAATGGCAGCACCGATCTTCAGCATCCATTCATAAGCTGGTAACCCGATGACATGGCCGGTAGCCTGCCGCAGGGTTTGCATAAACTCATTATTGGTAACCGCACCGGGACTGCTGCAATTATAGATTCCCTCAAGTGCTTTGTGATCGTAGATCCATTCAATCATGCGGCAGGTGTCTTCCGCATGTACCCAACTGTACATTTGCCGCCCACTGCCCTGCCGTCCCCCGAGGCCAAATTTCAACAAATTAAAATAAGGGATCATTACGCCACCGGCACCCAGGGTGATGGCCATGCGTAAAGCTACTTTTCTTGTAAAGGGTGTTCGCTGTGCATAAAAAGTATCTTCCCAACGCTGGCATACCTGTACAGAAAAGTCAGTAGAAAAATCAGTGAAAGATTCATCTCTTGCTCCGTTGGTTGCATGAGGGTAAATGGTTGCAGAGGCTGCATTGATCCACAAATCCGGGGGCTTTACTGCCTGCCGGATAGCAGCACCAATAGCCTTGGTGCTATTGGTTCTGCTGTCAAATATTACCTGTTTATTTTTTTCCGTGTACCTGCAATTGACGGTTTTACCTGCAAGATTGATGACGATATCAGCATGATTGAATTCCTGCATCCAGTCGCCTTCATTGATGCCATCCCATTTCACATAACGGATATTGCTGCGGATATTTTCATGGAGCTGTTCCTGGCCGAAGGCATTTGTTTTTTGTTGTTTCAATTGTCTTGTTAAAATAACAATGCTATTGTGTTCGCCGAAATAATTACATATTTCCTGGCCTATAAAACCGGTACCTCCTGCCAGGATGATCTTCTTGTTTTGCATACAAAGATTTTTTAATTTTTATTACTGCCTGATCTGTGTATCGATGTACTGGTTTGCCAATCCTTCTTTGATATTTTTTTCATGGATCGCTTTTTTCCTGAGATTAAAGAAAATGTACAGGTTAAAGAAGTGCATGGCTCCCAGGATCAAAATGATAAGCCCGATCTTTATGCTCAGCTCTTCTATCACCGCCTGTACATCAATGATGCGGTCGGTTACCTGCAAGGTGTACACCGCATAACCAATGTTGATAAGATAAAAGCCAACAAGCAAAAGATTGTTCACGCTGTCTGCCAGTTCCTGGTTGCCATGAAAGATATCCACCAGGAATACTTTTCCGTTCTTGAACAATGTTCTTGCTACCCATATGGTAAGGCAGACAGTTATCACAAGATAGAAGCTGTAGGTGAGGATGATGTAGTTCATACAATGTAGTTTTATGATGATGAAATAATTTACATTCTTAATATTCCGGCGATTGCTACAGAAGAATAATACAGTTTAAGGAATTTTGAATATTGATATTTCAGAAAATATTGAAAAGTGTATTCATAATAAAAGCCGCATTGGCGGCTGTATGTTAAGATTTGCTTATTTAAACATTTTCATTATTCCGGCCAGGAACCAGTTCTCATCTGCTTTCACCATCACGTCAAGCATTTTATCTGCCTGCAATCCCAGTTTTTTTATGCCGCCGATGGTTTCCACAAATTGCTTTACATCTTTGTCTTTTTTATCCCCGTCAATCTTTTCCAACTGGCTCAGCAGTTTCAGCATTGGATCAAGCTCTCTCTTTTTTCGTTCTTTAATGATCTGGGTTGCTACTTTCCAAATGTCTTTTTCTGCGGTAAAATATTCCCGGCGTTCTCCCGGCAATATTACCCTGTCTACCAATCCCCAGGTGATGAGATCCCGTATATTCATGTTCACATTCCCACGGCTGATATTGAGTTGTTCCATCAGGTCATCCTGTGTAAGCGGATCAGGACTCACCATCAGCAACGCATGAATCTGCGCCATGGTGCGGTTGATACCCCAATGGCTTCCAAAAGCTCCCCAGCTACTGACAAATTGTAATTTAGCTTCTGTAAGTTTCATGCCTGTTTATTAGAACACAAAGATAGTCGTCATTTTGAATTTTCAAAATATTTTGAAAATTAATTTTTTATTAACGGGTACATCAAAGCAATTTTATTTTAAACTTCCCATCCGAAACAACTACCGAACGTCCATCCGCACGAAAGGCAGGGCCACTGAAAACACCGGTAGCAATTTTAGTAGACAGCACATAGCTCGTGATCATAAAATAAAAAGGCTGGTCGTTGTGGCTGAGCAATACGTAGGGAAAGTTGGTATGATAATAATAAAAGATTGCGCTGGAGGCCCGGACATTTGTGGTGTCCCCGTTAAGCGAAGCCGGCAGGTTCACCGTAAATATGATGCCTGTATCGGCTCCACAATTGGAAGGCCCAAAAAAAGTAAACACATTTTTTTCAAGGCTCAGCATAAAGGAAGTATCTACTTTGCCACAGAGGATTGAGTTACCTGTTTTAAATCTCCAGTACCCCTCTGCTACATCGTTATTGTTGTTACAAGCCGGGCAATTGGGCAATGCTCCCGGGTCAATGTGAATGGTATCGGAGGGTAAAATGGTATCAACAGGTACAACTACCACTGGAGGAACAGTATTACCGCCTTCATAACTGTATTCTTTGTCGCAGGAAGCAAGCAGAAATATTATTCCGGCAATCAGGAAAATACAAGGATGATATAATTTTTCAATCGTCATCAGCAGTGCTGCTTTAAATAGCATGAAAGTATAAGATACAAAACTATTGTTATATTTTGCTTTGTTGCACACACTGCATTGCTTTCAACCAATAAAAAATGCCGCAATCTGCGGCACTTGTTAAATTACTTGTAATAGTGTTTACACTGCATTGGCGATATCCTGCATCATCACCAGCCTTTCTTCCGGCACCCATATCTTTTGAGATTCCTCCCTGTCCGGGTAAGTATAATCCACTTCGTATTTTCTTGATTCATCATTCTGATCAAGGATCACTGCTACACCTGCAGGCTTATACTCCGTATCAAGCAAAATAACTTTCTGACTAAGATGAAATTTCATTGTGTTTAATGCTTTTATGGGTATTTTTTTAAGAACAAAATTTATGCCCGAATTATTTCCCAAAAACAAGTTTTACAAACAGGTTTCGGCCAGGAGCATTTGATCAACTGCTTAACGCATAAAAACGATCAGTATTTTATAAGGATGGTTGGATGTTGAAAGTAAATTAGCGAATCCCTGCTAATTCTGGATTTAAGAAATCTACAACTTACTCACATGTTCATTAAATGAGGATAACCACTCCAATTATCCATAAAAAAAGCGCTGAGCATTCAGCGCTTATACTTTTAAATATTAAATATGTTACACCAGCATGGTTACAGGATTCTCCAGGAATTTTTTTACGGTCTGTAAAAATGCAGCACCTACCGCACCATCTACACTCCTGTGATCACAACTCAGGGTTACCTTCATGATATTCACCACCCCAAAGCCATCTCCTTTTTTAACCACTACTTCTTTTATAGCACCAACCGCCAGTATCGCACTGTCCGGTGGATTGATGATGGCAGTGAATTGTTCAATATCCATCATACCCAGATTAGAAATGGTAAATGTGTTGCCGCTGAATTCTGCCGGTTGTAGTTTTTTATCTTTTGCCTTGGCGTATAATTGTTTGGCGTCTGCCGCAATTTGTGATAAGGATTTCTGATCGGCAAAACGTATCACCGGAACGATCAGTCCTTCGGGCATCGCTACCGCACTGCCAATGTGTACATGATGGTTCTGGCGAATGAATTCACCCATCCAGCTGCTGTTAACATCCGGATGTTTGCGAAGCGCCATTGCACATGCTTTGATGGCCATATCATTAAAAGATATTTTCACCGGGCTCACTTCATTCATCGCAGCCCTTGCACTAATGGCATTGTCCATGTTGATCTCCATGGTAAGATAAAAATGCGGGGCGCTGAATTTGCTTTCTCCCAGGCGGCGTGCAATTACTTTCCGCATTTGTGTAAGCGGCACATCAGTGAAACCTTCCGCAGCACCTGTAAAGGATGCCGGTGCGGCAGCCGCTTTTTTAGTATCTGGTGCAGCAGCCGTTGCAGGTGCAGCCGGTACATAACTGTCAATATCTTTTTTGGTGATTCGCCCGTTATCGCCGGAGCCATTTACTTTAGAAAGATCGATCCCTTTATCTGCTGCTAATTTTTTCGCCAGTGGCGATGCTTTGATGCGTTGATCAGATGAACCGGCTTCCGCCGCAGCATTGCCGGCTTCTGCAGGCTCGGCTGATGATACTGTTTCAGCATCCTTAGGCGCTTCGGCTGTTGCTGCCGGTGCTGCAGTACCTTCGTTGGCACCGGATTTTTCTGCAGCTACATAAGCGCTTACATCGGTTCCGGCCTTTCCAACAATTGCTATGATCTCATTTATCTTAGCTGCTTTTCCGGCTTCAACCCCCACATACAGTAAGGTGCCCTCTTCATATCCCACCACTTCCATGGTAGCCTTATCTGTTTCCACATCGGCCAGTACATCATCGCTTTTTACAAAATCGCCTACTTTTTTATTCCAGCTAACGATCTTTCCTTCTGTCATCGTATCGCTCAGCAACGGCATACGGATCTCTTTGGCACCGGCAGGCAGTGCCACTTTTGCAGATGCAGCAGCAACAACCGGAGCGGCTGTAGCACCGGGGGCCTTGCTTTCGGCAGGAGCAGCAGCGGGCGCCGGTGCAGGGGCCGGGGTTGCAGCAGGAGCCTGCTTTCCAGCATCGCCTCCGTCCAGCAAACTTTTATAGTCTTCCCCTTCTTTACCTACAATGGCAATGATCTGGTTTACTTTGGCAGCTTCACCTGTAGGAACACCAATGTACAGCAAGGTTCCGTCCACATAACCATTCACCTCCATCGTGGCCTTATCTGTTTCCACATCGGCCAGCACGTCATCGCTTTTTACTTTATCGCCTACTTTTTTATTCCAGCTAACAATTTTGCCTTCAGTCATGGTGTCGCTTAACAGCGGCATCCTTATCACTTCTGCCATATTTGATAATTTCTAAGTATTTATAATGAGGGTCGAAATTAGTGCAAAAAAAGGAAAAGAACAGCTACAAATACCCGGGAGCCCTTCTATTTTACTGCCAGGGAGCGATCTTCTTTTTTTTAGGTGGAAAATACCAGGGTACAGTGCTTGAGCATTCTTTTTAAAAGCCAGGGAGAAAAAATTATTCCAGTTCCAGTTTCAGCCTTTCTTTTAACTCCTTTACCAGGGGGTATTCTTCAATTATTTTAAGGTACTGTTGCTTACGGCTCAGGGTTTGTTCCTGTGGCTGTTCTACCTGTTCTTTTTCAACTACCATCACCTGGTAGGTAAGGGTACGGTTGTTGAAATAAGTCTGCAGGTGTTCCACCAGTTCGGCCCGTTGCGTTTCTACAAATGCTTTTTGAATATCTGTTTCGGTGATGATCTCAATACTGTTATTGTCGATGATCCGCAGTTCAGCACCTTTCAGGTTATTGGTAACGGCGGAATTGTTGGCTTTCAGCCTGAGTTTTTCCAGCAATACATTCCAGGCTTTCAGCAGTTCATCTTCGGTAATGATTTTTGCCTCGGCGGTGCCGGTTTTATTTTGTGCAGATATCTGCTGTCTTAGTTTTTGAAGAGAAGACAGGCCCATAGAAACAGGGGCTGCGGAGCCTGGAGCAGCAACCGGTTCAGGCCTGGGCTTAATGGGCTGCAATGTTGCCGCTGGCTCCTGGATGATGAGTTTGGCTGCTTCCCTTTTGGGTTCAGCCACGGCTTTGTTATCCTCCACCTTGCCGGTTCCACCCCCTTTCAGTACAGGCAGTGCCCTGAATGCAACTGTTTTTATACCCTCAACTATTTTTTTTTTACTTACAACGCCATCGTTGTTCACCAGTTCCAGCGCCTGCTGCAGGTAACTGAGTTTAATGATGGTCAATTCTACATGCAGCCTTTTATTGCGGGCCTGTTTATAATTGATCTCGGCATCAGTTAAAATATTAAGGGCGCTTACGATCCATCCCGCCGCTATCTTACCTGCCGTTTGCAAATATTTTTGTTTAAAATCCTCCGCTACTTCCAGCAGCATGGTTACTTTGGCATCACTGCTCACCAGCACATTCCGTAAAAATTCTGCAAAGCCATTCAGTACCGTATCGCCTTCAAAACCCTTGCGGTTGATCTCGTCATACATGAGCAATGCGCTGCTCAGGTCCTGCTGTTGCAAATAATCCAGCATCCTGAAATAATAATCTTCATCCAGTATATTCAGGTGCTCCAGTGTATTGGTGTAGGTAACCTGCCCGTTGGTAAAACTTACGATCTTGTCGAGTATGCTCAATGAATCCCTCATGCAGCCTTCGCTTTTTTGAGCGATGATGTGCAGGGCCGCTTTATCGGCTTTTATTTCTTCCTTGTCACAAATTTCCTGCAGGTGTTCAACCGTATCGTTATTGGTAATGCGTTTAAAATCGAATATCTGGCAACGGCTTAAGATAGTGGGGAGTATCTTGTGTTTTTCAGTTGTAGCCAAAATAAAGATGGCATAAGGTGGTGGCTCTTCCAGGGTTTTCAAAAAGGCATTGAAAGCCGAAGAACTCAGCATGTGAACCTCATCCACAATATACACTTTGTACTTACCGGCCTGGGGGGCAAAACGTACCTGCTCCACCAGGCTCCTGATATCATCAACAGAGTTATTACTGGCGGCATCCAGCTCATGTATATTCAGTGAAGTGCCGGCATCAAAAGACACACAGCTATTACAGGTATTGCAGGCTTCCCAGTCGGGTGTTTTGGTTTCGCAGTTGATGGTTTTTGCCAATATCCTGGCACAGGTGGTTTTACCCACACCCCTTGGTCCGCAAAATAAGAATGCATGCGCCAACTGGTTATTCCGGATGGCATTTTTTAATGTGGTGGTGATGTGGCTCTGCCCTACCACGGTGCTAAAATTCTGTGGCCTGTATTTTCTTGCTGAAACGATGAATTTATCCATGAGATCGTGAATGGTTCATGGTTAATAGTTCATTGTTGTACCATGAACTATGAGCTATCCGCTATGAACCCTTATTTTGGCAAATCTAAAATCTTAAATCAACAATCTCAAATCAAAATGGGGTGGCGTTTGAACTCCCTGCTCCTGTCGAACAAATAACGGTAGGTAGCAAGGTTCCTGCTGCGGAAAGTGTCGCCGAAATTCTCTGCCACATTGATCATTTTGGGATTAAAATCGCCGATCCATTGCATTTCGTATTCAAGGTATGGTTTGGAAGGTACCTGCACCTGGCGCTGGCATTCACCGATCAAAAAAGAATCTACTCCCCTGCCCTGCCATTCGGGTACAACGCCGAATACAAGCCCGGTAAATTTCCTGGACGGTTTCATTTTTTGCAGATACACGAAATATAATTTCTGCAATAATCCAAAGCGGCCGTTCATGTGCCGGAAATATTGATTCAGATCGGGCAGGTTCAGGAACATGCCCACCGGTTCTTCTTTATAGTAAGCGAAATAAATAATACGCTCATCGATCACGGGTTTCATTTTTTTGAACATGATCATCACCTGTTCAGTTGCCAGTTGTTTTAAACCTCCATGTCCTGCCCACGCCTTGTTATACACCGTTGTAAAATCTTTGGCGAATTTTTCCAGTTGATCTTTATCGATCAGCCTGCCGCAAAAATCGGGGTCAGCAGACAGCACAGCATGCCGGTCAAATATTTTTTGGGCGATGGGTGTTTGAGGATCGATCCCAAAACATACCTGGTTGAAAAAAACCTTGAAACCGTATTGCTCAAATAACTGCAGGTAGTAAGGCGGGTTGTAATTCATGCAGTAAAGTGGTTCGGTAAAGCCATCCGTTACAAGGCCCCACCACTTATCTCTTTCGCCAAAATTAATGGGACCATCCATGGCTTCCATGCCTTTTTCGAGCAGCCATTGCTTTGCCGTATCAAACAACAGGTTGGCAGCCTGCTGATCGTTGATGCACTCAAAAAAGCCCATTCCGCCAACGGGAACTTCATCTCCCTTATTCTTATATTTTTTGTTGGTAAAAGCGGCAATGCGACCAATGAATTTTCCCCCGGCATCTTTCAATATCCACCTCGTAGCTTCGCCAAAACGAAAGGCTTTGTTCTTACTTTTATCAAATACTTCATCGATATCCTTGTTAAGTGGACGGATCCAACGGGGATCATCTTTGTACAAGACTACCGCTACCTGCAAAAACTGGCTGGCCAGTACTTTGTTGTTTACCTCGATTAATTGCATGTTTAAAATTAAAGATGCAAATGTAATAGTTTAGAAGAGAGTTTAAAGATGTATGGGCGCCTCTCAATAACTGCAGTCATTTACAGTGCAGGATGAGTAAAGAAAACGCCGACAGGAACTTACGAATGACAAATTCCGGTTAACCAAGGTATTTAGTATGAATGTTGATTTTACTGCAGGCGAAGGGGCATAAAAAAAGAACCATCAAGTTTTGTTTGCATTTAGCCTGAGCTTTTTGCCTACTAACCCGATGGTCCCGTGGTTGCATGTCATTATCGTTTTACCGATCTTCCTGCGAACCTTCAAAAACTTCTTTTTGTTTCCAAATTTCTGTTTTTGTTTTGTGATATAAAGATAGTTTCCTGGTACCCCCTTTTCCAAATTTTCGGTTCCGTTGTTTTGCACCTGTTTGGCACATTTTTATGCACAATTAATTTTAATTTTTATGTGTGCCCGGAGCAGCTTTTAAGAAGTTTCAGCATTGCACTAATCCTACATCAAAACAGGTAATCGCTAAATAAAATCTTTAAAACTCCTGCAAAATCCAACAAGCTATTTGATCAACCGGAAATTGATCGGGTAACGGTACATTTTATTTTCACTTGCCTTGATGGTTGCCAGTATGATCAGTATAATGGCGCCAATGCCCAACACTGCCATCAATAAAAATCCGATCAGAATAAAAGCGAGTATCCAGCAGCCCAGGTAAAGAATAAACAGCGTAATCTGGAAATTGAGCGACTCTTTTGCATGCTCCCGAACGTACGCAGATTCATCCTTTTTAATGAGGTAAATAATGAGGGGCGCAACAAATCCTGCAACAAAGCATAAAACGTGTGATAAGATCGCCATCGTTCTTTCATCTGAAGTCGGTGTGGTGAGTGGAGTTTCTTCCTTTCCCATCAGTTGTTGAGTGTCCATGGTGATATAGTTTTAGTTGCTATGAAGATAAAAGAATTTATCGGCTTATCATAGTTCTTACAATACGATTACTGCATCTGTCTCGATGGGATAAGCCTGGCAACACAATATTCTTCCCTTTGCGATCTCTTCATCTACCAGTACCTCATTTCTTGCCATCCAAACTTTTCCTTTGATACAAGTGGCTGCACAACTGCCGCAACTGCCGGCTTCACAACTATAGGGCAACCGGATGCCATTTAATTTTGCAGCCGCCAGGATGGTTTGAGGATACTGCACAGCAATATGGTATGTTTCTTCATTAAAAAAAATCTCTACCTGGTGCAAAGCAGTATCAGGCGGTACAGACTTTACAAGCTGTGGAAATGAAGTAAAATTTTCTTTGCGGACATGATCAGGCGGGATACCGACACTTAACAAACTGATCATTGCCATTTGCATGTATTCAAAAGGTCCGCATAAATAAAACAGTGCATCAGCACCGGGCGAATATTTTTTGAGCAAATGCTGCATCAACCAACTGCTCAAACGGCTTTCATAAATATCGATGTTATCGCTAAAGAGAAATTCCACCTGCAATTTTCCTCCAAACTGCTTTTCCATTGATCGCAGTTGCCCCAAAAAAATGGTTTCCTTCTCCGTTCTATTGCTGTATATCAGCACCAACTTTTTATTCGTCGTTTTTAATAAGGTTTTGATAAGGGCATAACAGGGTGTAATGCCGCTGCCGGCGGCGATAAAAAAGAATTGATCATTTCGGGAGAGGTCAGCAGGCAATACAAAGAAACCACTGATGCCGGATGTGATCAGTACATCTCCCGGCTTTACATGACTGAGCAACATTCTTGAAAATTCGCCATTCTCAACCCTTTTGATGGTGATGCTCAACGGTTCATTGCAGGCCGGTGATGACGAAATGGAATAGCTCCGTCGCTTTTCACCATGCCTTGTATTGAACACCAGCGTCAAGAACTGGCCAGCCTCGTATTCCGGTTGCCAGTCTCCCAATGGCTGCAGTACAAACGTACTGGCAGTAGTTGTTTCAGGGATGATCTCGGTAACCAGGAGTTGTTGATAATTGCTATCCATCTTTATAAAAATACGCAAAGGCCTACAGGGGCCTTTTCGTTAAATGGAAAAATAATGGTCGTTTATACCTGGAGTATAAAAGTTTAAAATGCTGACTGCATCAGTCCCTGTAATTCAATGCCGGCTTTCTGTCGCCCAATAACGCTTTGTATTCGTAAGTACCCCTTGCCTTTAAAAATTCGTTCGTCGCCTGCTGTATGATGGAGGCATCCAAAAAAAGATCGATGGCAGTGCAGGCCATGGTTTTGGCAGCTACCATCATTCCCTTTGTACCTATGGAGGTGCCACCGGCGGCAATGGCCTGCCAGCTATGTGCAGCCGTTCCCGGCACCCAGGTAGCAGCCTCCAGGCCAACCGTAGGAACGGTATAACTTACATCTCCCACATCGGTACTTCCACCACCAGCAACAGTAACTAATTTAAGAGGATTGATCAAAGCTGCCGCATCCGCTGCTGCAACAGGGCTTGTAAAGGTTGACTGTATCTTTCCGGCAAATGCTTTTTCGGACGTAGTATAACTTACGCCACCTGTCCGCTCCAGGTTTTGCTGCATCACTGCAGCGAGGGTTTGATTGATCAACAGGTCGTGTGTGCCACCGATCAGTTCATAATCAACCCTTGTATCCGTACCCAATGCAGCGCCTTTTGCTGCATTTACCACCCGGTCAAAAACGGCTTTGGCCATATCCCTTTTGGGATGTCTTACATAATAATATACTTCTGCAAAATCAGGTACCACGTTGGGTGCCTTGCCACCATTGGTGATCACGTAATGTATCCTTGTTTCCTGCGGCACATGTTCCCTCATCATATTTACCATATTGTCCATAGCCTCTACGCCATCCAATGCCGAACGGCCACGTTCCGGCGATGCGGCCGCATGTGCCGACAATCCATAGAACCTGAATTTGGCAGAGATATTCGCCAGCGCACTGGTGGTAGTTACTTCATTTTTATCACCGGGATGCCAGTGTATGGCGATATCCACGTCTTTAAAAAAACCATCCCTAACAAGATACACCTTTCCGCTTCCGCCTTCTTCTGCCGGGCATCCAAATACCTTAATGGTACCTGTTAGTTGCTTTGCCTGCACCAGTTTTTTGATGGCGATGCCCGATGCAACGGAAGCCACTCCAAATAAATGATGGCCACAGGCATGTCCTGCCTCTTTTCCCGCTGATCTTTTTTCCGGATCTGCGGTTTGTGAGATCCCGGGCAATGCATCATATTCTGCGAGTATTGCTATCACGGGTTTACCGCTTCCATAAGTTGCTACAAAAGCAGTGGGCATGCCGGCAATGCCTGCTTCAACGGTAAAGCCATTATCAGCCAGGGTTTGCTGCAACAGGCCGCTGCTCCTGGTTTCTTTATAACCCACCTCTGCAAAATCCCAAATCTTCAACGCCAACTGTTGATATTGTTCATACCCGGATTCAATTGCTTCAGAAGCCTGGCTTTTGATGGCTGCTGCTGTTGACGACACCGGCTTTTGAGCAGTCAAATTACCCGGCAATACAAAAGCGGCAAAGACCAATATGTATTTTCTCATCAATAAAAATTTACAGATCGAAAGTTAGAACTATTTGATCGAACCGGGCTATCAGTGTAAGCTGTCGTTTCGTGTGCATTAAAAAACAACAATCAATAACAGCAGCCCATTGTTGTTGCCTCACTTAACAAGCGGATAACAAGCATTGTAGTTCTTTTAACTTCATAACAGGCATAGAGGTACGATTTTTGTAATATTAAAATCGTTAGTAATAATTTATCCATCAACCAGATTCTAATGAAATTCCTGTTCCACTTAATTGCACCCTTTCTATGTTTCACCGCTCCGCTTCCGCATTGGCAAAATAATTTTGAACAGGCAAAACAAACAGCTCTTACCGAACATAAATATATCCTGCTCAACTTTTCAGGTAGTGATTGGTGTGGCCCCTGCATAAAATTGCACAAAGAAATTTTTGAAAATGATGTCTTCAGCAAATTTGCGGAGGATAATCTTGTGATGGTAAATGCAGATTTTCCCAGGCAAAAGAAAAATCAACTCACTGCTGCACAGCAAAAACTAAATGATGCGCTGGCAGACCGTTATAACAGCGGAGGATCTTTTCCGCTCACCTTATTACTTTCCGCAGATGGAAAAATAGTTAAAGTATGGGATGGCTTTCCAAAAGGAAACGCAGAACAATTTACGGATGAAGTTAAACTGGCCATCCGTGGAGGTTATTGATACCATACTGCTCCCGGAACTTTACAAAAGAGTCGCAAAACTAATGGGCAACCGCTTTGAAATTTCGGTAGTTGCTGATGATGAAACCTGGGCTAATGAAATGATCGATGCCGCAATTGCAGAGATCCGGCGCATAGAAAAACTGCTGACCACTTTTGGAGATGACAGCGAAACAAACCTGGTAAACGCCAATGCCGGCATACAACCGGTAGCGGTAAGCAGGGAAACCATCGAACTGATAAAACGCTCCATCCGTATCTCAACATTAACGCAGGGAGCTTTTGATATTACCTACGGCTCCATCGACAAAAAGCTCTGGAATTTCGATAGTGGTATGACCACCTTACCCGATTCTGCGACAGCCCGAAAAATGGTGCAGTTGATCAACTACAGGAATGTACTGATTGATGAAAGAGCCGGTACGGTTTTTTTAAAAAAGGCAGGCATGCGGATAGGGTTTGGGGGTATTGGTAAGGGTTATGCTGCTGAAAAAGCAAAGCTGTTGCTGCAGCAGGCGGGTGTAAAAAGCGGCATTGTAAATGCATCCGGTGATCTCTCGGCCTGGGGCGTTCAACCCGATGGCAAACCCTGGACCATCGGTATAGCGCACCCTGATATGGCGGGTCTTCCTTTTTCTTATCTCAACATCAGCAATATGGCGATCGCCACATCCGGCAACTATGAAAAATTTGTGCTGATCGGCGGAAAAAAATATTCTCATACCATCAACCCCAGGACAGGGCTGCCGGTTACAGGCATCAAAAGCGTTACCATCATTTGCCCGAATGCAGAAATGGCCGATGCCATGGCAACACCGGTTACCATCATGGGCGTGGAAGCCGGGCTGCACCTCGTGAACCAGTTAAAGGGAATGGGCTGTATTATGATTGACGACAACAACAGGTTATTCACCTCTAAAAATATAAACCTCACATGAGCAACTCCGGTAAAAATCTCAGGCACTTAGGCCTTGCAGTGGCAGCAAGTGCCATCGCTGCTTCCTGCACCACTGTTAAAGAATACCAGAAAAACCGTTTGAATGATGGCGAAATGGTATTGGGCAACCGCAAGGTGGAAAAAACAGAGAACAGTTTTGAAACCTATCGTGAAGGTGCCTCCGGCGGCAACGGCGGAAAAACCGGCGGTGGTTGCGGCTGCAACTAAACAGGATGATTGCTGCCAGCGGTCACAAGAATGTTTATCACCAATCATCCATCTCATGAAGAAAATATGTTTAACTGTTGTAGGCTTGTACATTGGCCTGTTTGCAGGCTTTGCACAAACCAGTTACGACTCATCAAAATACCGGCCCCAGGAACTTACTTTTGAAGAGGCGAATATTGTTTCCAGTTATTATCACCAGGATGGCAATAACTCTGCTGTTACCGGCGGCATCGGCACAGAAAAACTGACAGATATTTCCAATAGTTTCGACCTCAAATATTATATCTACGATAACTCGTACCGAAAGCATACCATCACCGCTGAGGTAGGCATAGATCATTACACTTCTGCTTCATCAGACATGGTAGACCTGAAGGCTAATTCTTCTGCTTCCCATGCAGACACCAGGATCTATCCTTCTGTTAACTGGACCATGGAGAATGAAAAGAAAGGTACTACCATTGGCGTCGGCCTTGCTTTTTCCCGTGAATTTGATTATGCATCCTACAGCGCCAACGTAAATTTTGCCGTCAAAACCAACAACAGGAGTGGAGAATTCAGTGCGAAGGCGCAGGTGTTTTTAGATAAGGTAAGCCTCGTGCTGCCGTCAGAACTCGTTGCAACTGTCGCAGGCACCAGCGGTGCTTCCAGCGGAAGGGAACATGACCGTTATCCAACCACGGCCAGGAATACTTTTGATCTTTCATTGTCCTATTCGCAGATCATCAATAAACGCCTGCAGGTAATGCTGCTGGGAGATGTGGTTGCACAAAGTGGTTATCTCAGCCTGCCATTTCACAGGGTGTATTTAACAGATGGAACCGTACACCAGGAACATCTTCCTTCATCAAGATTGAAGATTCCCCTGGGACTTAGAGCCAGTTATTTTTTGGGTGATAAGATCATCATCAGAACTTACTACCGGTACTACACAGACGATTGGGGATTGACGGCTCATACTGCCAGTATTGAAACGCCGGTTAAGATCACGCCGTTTTTTTCTGTAAGCCCTTTCTTCAGGTTCTACACCCAACATGGCACAACATATTTTGCACCATATGAAAAGCACACTGCAGCTGAAACATATTATACGAGCAACTTTGATCTTTCTACTTTCAACAGTAATTTCTTTGGTGCAGGTTTCCGTTTTACACCACCCAAGGGTGTATTCGGTCTTGAAAATTTTAGCATGCTGGAAATAAGATATGGTCATTATCAAAAGAACATTGGTATGAACAGTGATGTGCTTTCACTGAACTTAAAATTTAAATAGTAATCGAACCCACCAGTTTCTAAGGCTGGCCGGTCATAAACCACATTGTTACGACCGGCCATTTTTTTATTTTGAAATGATCCATCAACGCTTATTCTTCCTGTGCATTCTTTGCTGCAAAAAAGACGATGATAGTTTGCAGGAGTAGTTAAGCCAAATTTCCAGTCCATTCAAATCAAACCGTTTTCGGGTAACAACTCCTGATGCGTTAGCTTTGCAGCATGGCAAATAACCAGGCATTTGATATCATCATCATCGGGGGCGGTCCCATCGGACTTGCATGCGGCATCGAAGCAACAAAGGCAGGCCGCTCTTACCTCATCATCGAAAAAGGAGCATTTGTAAATTCGCTGTACAATTATCCTGTGAACATGACTTTCTTCTCCACTTCAGAAAGGCTTGAGATCGGTAATATTCCTTTTGTAAGCAACAATCCTAAACCTACCCGTGTTGAAGCGCTGGAATATTACAGGAGAGTGGCAATCAATTTTTCATTGAACATTCATTTGTTTGAAACGGTACAGGAAGTAAAAAAAGAAGGGGATATATTTGTTGTTACCACTTCCAAACAACAGTATGTTGCAAAGAATGTCATCATCTCTACCGGCTTTTATGATATCCCGTTTTTACTGAATGTTAAAGGAGAAGACTTACCGAAAGTAACACACTATTACAAAGACCCCAATTTCTACGCTTTTCAAAAAGTACTCGTTGTTGGTGCCAGCAATTCTGCGGTGGATGCAGCGCTGGAAACCTGGCGCAAAGGTGCCACGGTAACGATGGTAATAAGAGACAATGTCATCAGCAGGTCGGTCAAGTATTGGGTTAAGCCCGATATTGAGAATCGCATACAGGAAGGATCTATTAAAGCTTATTTTAATTCCACCATACAGGAGATCAGGGAACAGGAAGTGTTGATCAACACAGCAGAAGGCACTGTTTCCATTCCCAATGATTTTGTAATAGCAGCCACCGGTTATCAACCTGACCTGGATTTTTTAACCCGTACGGGTGTCAATTTGTGTGAGGACAGGAACCGTATACCGGAGTATGATTCGTCTACCCATCAAACCAATATCAAAGGCATCTACCTCGCCGGCGTTATCTGTGGAGGAATGGATACGCACCAGCTTTTTATAGAAAACTCGAGGGAGCATGCGGTGAAAATTATCCGGGATATTGTGAAGTGCTGAGCTTTTTTACTGCTCCTTTATTTCATCCTTTGTTACAGGGTTGGAGAATGCATTGCCGATACTGTGCATCAGGCTTGAAATAGGGCCTTCCATTTTATTGGTATTATCATCCAGCGTATCATCTTTCAATAATTCTCCCATGTGTAAAGCTGCAGGTAAGTACAATAAGATATTGTTGCGTTGATTGCTAAAAAAAGTTTTTACGGCTTTTATATCCGCATCTGGTGGCAATTGCTGCTTCGTTACCTTTACTGCTTCCGCCGCTATTTGATTTAGCTTTTCATCCAATGCCCCATCTTTATCTTTCGAATAAGAAGCGATGATTGACAGGAGCTCATTTTTATCTTCAGTAAAGATCTTTTCTACCCAATCCGTAGAACTATCTCCCCGCAATACCAGGTTTGCTCCTTCATCAGTTTGTACATATTTATACAATGCCGTTAATACCGCAGGTATTGCTGCCTGGCTGAACCGGTCTTCATCGGCGGTCGTATCATCTTCTTTAACAGCCTGTGTATTGGGATCTATCTTTTGCAAAGGAGGATAGCCCAGGTTTTTTTGTACAGCTTCTAAAAGATCTGTTGTCATAATTATCAGTATTTAATAGTTGGAGAAATAATTGCTTTTGTTAACAGGTAATAAAACCATGCCAACGGAACCATCCATAACATTTCAAACAGCTAAGGAGCTTTAGACAATAATGACAGAAAATGATGGCAACCTTTTAAAAATTTCACTCGTTTACAGGAAGCACTGCGAACTAACACTACTAAATAAAAAAAAACATTATGAAAAGAACTGCTACACTCTTCCTGCTTTTGCTGGTTGGCTTTTTTGCAAAAGCAACCGTATTTAATGTGACCGTAACCAATTTCCAGTTTTCACCTGCCAACATCCCCAACGTACTGATCGGTGATGTGATCAGATTTAATTTCGGCGGCGCTAATTTTCACAATGCTACTACCACCCCCCTGGGCATGGCACCTGCAGGCGCAGCGGCCATACACAGTGGTACACCCGGCCAGGTAACCACCTCCTATTCTTACACCGTTACAGTTGCGGGCAGCTACCGTTACTATTGCGAAGTACACAGCGGTGATGGCATTACTGGTATGGTAGGCACTTTTACTGCAAGCGGCGTGGTACCTGTACAATTAAAAAACTTTGATGTATCCATTTCCGGCAAAACCGTAACAGCATTGTGGCAAACTGCGTCAGAACAAGACCTCAGTTATTTTTCTTTACAAAAAAGCAACGACGGAAAAAATTATAAGGAGGCCGGCCGGGTGAATGCAGCAGGCAATTCAAACAACCTGCAGTCGTACAGTCTCAAAGATGAGCAACTGGATATGAATGCGAGGTATGTTTACTATTTATTGAAGTCGGTAAACCGGGATGGCAGTTATAGCTTGTCGCCTGTTAAACTTATCCGCAATGATGGCGCTGTAAAAAAATTGATCACGCAGATGGGCGCCAACCCTGTGAGTAAGGCCATCGGCCATTTGATGTTCCAGTTTAATGCAGACAGGAACAGCAGCATGAGGGCGCTGGTGATAGACGGTAACGGCAAAACACTGATGAAGCTGGACCTTTCTGCCAACAAAGGAATTAATAACGGGCACATCCACATGGCGGAACTACCCACCGGCATCTATACGATCCTGTTCTCACTGGACGGGCTGAAAGAAACCCGGAAAGTGATGCTGGTAGATTGACCGCTCAGATAAAAAATTTAAGAAAGGCTGTATCAAAATAACCATTGATTATAGTACATACAGTCGAACTGTTACAATCAATGGCACCAAATCTCTAAGCATTTCAAATAGGTTTGATCGCATTTGATACAGCCTTCTTTTTAATCCTGCGCAATTTTGTAATGGCCGGGGGTCTTGGTTGCAAAACCCTTTCATGACCATTCAACACATCCGCATTCTCAACATCATTTTTGTTGCGTTCATTTTTGCTACCGGCACGGTAAACTTTTTATGGTACATCATTGCCATGCATGCTTCGCTTGAAATATTGAACAGCTGTTTGCTTTACCTGCGGCATCAATATAAATTATACAATTGTATCTTCTGGGCCTATAGTCTTGTGCTCCTCGAACGGCTTCGGCCCGGGCATTTATCAGCCACAGCAGAAGTTGCCATCAACTGTGCCGAACATTTATTTTTTGGGATCATCATTTGCATCAAAGTGTATATCTATACAGCGCTCTTCTCAACAATAAGTACTGCTGCCCGTATCAAAAGAGCGCTGCTTGCCTTTGTTGTATTTAATTTGATCGGCATTTTTAATGAGGTATTTCAGAACGACCTCGGTGGCCGAAGTTTGTTTGTATTTATACCAGACAGCATCAAAGACATGCAGATGAATTTACTGGGTGCGGCTGTTTTTATGGTGGCAGTATTTGTCCGCATAAGCAGGTTGAAAAAGCATGCGCTCCTAAGGGCGGGCCAAAGCTTTTGATAACAAAAAGTAAACTCTACATCGTTGTATTGCCCGAAGCAATAAAAAATTAAGCAGTTCTTAAGCAGATCCAGTTTGCTTCTTCACCTATATTCCAATCTGCTGCCTCCAACCATTCATAACCATTTACGCCCGTTGTTTCCGGAACAGGGAGCTGTGCTGATATCTAAAGGAGATCGCAGAAACCTATTGCTGACTACCTCGTATTACATTCGTCGTGAATACATTTTTCCCAGGTGCCAACTTTCATTTATCTTCAAAACAAAATTGCTGCCATGTCCAGATTCATTCTTGCCCTCGACCAGGGCACTACCAGCAGTCGTGCCATTGTATTTAACCAGGCCGGCGAAATAATCTCTGTAGCCCAAAAAGAATTTACGCAGATCTTTCCGCAACCCGGATGGGTGGAGCATGATCCCATGGAGATATGGAGTACCCAGTTGGGCGTGGCAGCAGAAGCCATCAGCAAAGCAGGATTGGTAACGGCAGATATTGCAGCCATCGGTATCACCAACCAGCGGGAGACCACGGTTGTGTGGGAAAGGGCTACGGGTAAACCGGTGTATAATGCGATTGTTTGGCAGGACAGGAGAACGGCAGCTTTTTGCGATGAATTAAAAGCAAGAGAAGTGGAGAACGTGATCAGGCAAAGCACCGGTTTGGTGCTAGACGCTTATTTCAGCGGCACCAAAATAAGGTGGATACTGGACAATGTACCCGGCGCAAAAGAGAAAGCCGAAAAAGGTGCTCTGTGCTTCGGCACTATCGATACCTGGTTACTATGGAACCTTACTAACGGTGCCGTACATGCTACCGATGTAAGCAATGCCAGCAGAACAATGCTCTGCAATATTCACACCGGCCAATGGGATGGACAGTTGCAGGATATCCTCGGTGTTCCGGGCAATATGCTGCCTGTCATTAAAAGCAGCAGCGAAATATTTGGTTATACATCGGGCAACTTCAGCAATGCAAAGATCCCCATCGCAGGGATCGCCGGCGATCAGCAGAGCGCTTTGTTCGGGCAGTTATGCACGCAGCCGGGCATGGTAAAGAACACTTATGGAACCGGTTGCTTTATGCTGATGAATACCGGCGAAACACCGGTGATATCAAATAATAACCTGCTTACCACCATCGCCTGGAAGATCAACGGCATTACCCAGTATGCACTGGAAGGCAGTGTGTTCATTGCAGGAGCAGTCACCCAATGGCTGAGAGACGGGTTGGGTATCATCCGCAGCGCTGCAGAAATAGAATCGCTGGCAGGCCAGGCAGCTTCTAACGGTGGCGTGTACATGGTTCCTGCATTTACCGGCCTCGGTGCCCCTTACTGGAGGCAGGATGCCCGTGGCGCTATTACCGGCTTAACAAGAGGCAGCACCGCTGCTCATATTGCCAGGGCTGCGTTGGAAAGCATTGCCTATCAAACAATGGATGTATTAAAAGCAATGGAGAATGATGCTGGTATTTCGATAAAAGAATTGAGGGTAGATGGTGGCGCTACTGCCAATAACCTGTTGATGCAATTTCAAAGTGATATCCTCAACACAAAAGTGCTGCGGCCGAAGGTTACAGAAACAACCGCCCTTGGAGCAGCCTACCTGGCCGGGCTTGCAGTTGGTTACTGGAAAAGTGTAGAAGACATACAGCAGCAGTGGCAGATCGATCGGTCATTTGAAAGCAGGATGGACGAAGCAGAGAGGGAAGTGCTGACGAAGGAATGGCACCGGGCAGTGCAGGCAGCGATCAACTACTAGTGTTTATTCAAAGAAAAAACGGACAATGAAGCAGCTATATTTTGTCTTTGCACCTTTTCAGCTTAGCGTTTTTGCGTGAATTAGTAATGAACCGCAGCCAATCCATACAGCAACTTACCAGCACTTCTCAATGGGACATCATCATTATTGGTGGTGGCGCTACCGGCCTGGGTTGTGCTGTAGATGCAGCAAGCCGTGGATACAAAACTTTATTGCTGGAAAAATATGACTTTGCAAAAGGCACATCCAGCCGGGCCACCAAACTGGTGCATGGCGGTGTACGATACCTGGCACAGGGAAATATCCGGTTGGTAAGAGAAGCATTGATGGAAAGAGGCAGGCTGCTGAAGAACGCACCACATGTTTGCCATACGCTTGCCTTTGTAGTTCCTTTTTATAAATCCTGGCAGAAATGGTATTATGGATTTGGCCTTTGGTTATATGAATTACTGTCGGGCAAATTAAGCTTGGGACCAACAAAATTCTTATCAAAACAAGGCGCTTTAAGAAACCTTCCCAACCTGCAGGAAGAAAAGCTAACTGGTGGCGTGCTCTATTTTGACGGGCAGTTTGATGACAGCAGGCTCGCCATCAACCTTGCACAAACAGCAACAGAACAGGGTGCCACTGTGATCAATTATTTTGCAGTAACGGATTTTATAAAGCAAGGCAGCACCATCATGGGCGTGATCGCAAAAGATGGACTAAGTGAACAGTCGTTTACCATCAGTACCAAATCGGTGATCAATGCTACCGGTGTGTTTGCCGATGAATTGCTGCAGCTTGCCGAAGGGCACAGGGAACAAACCATTACACCATCGCAGGGAATACACCTTGTGGTTGACAAGCATTTTTTTAAGGGTATTGCCGGGTTGATGGTGCCAAAAACTGACGATGGCCGGGTGCTGTTTGCGATTCCCTGGCATGATAAAGTATTATTGGGTACAACAGACACAGCCGTTGAAAATATCAGTACCGAACCAACTGCATTAAAAGAAGAAGTTGATTTTGTGATCGGCCACTTTAACCGTTATGCATCTTCGGCTATTGGTTACCGTGATGTAAGATCAGTATTTGCCGGCTTGCGGCCGCTTGCAAAAAGCAGCGGTAAAAAACAAACAGCGGTAATGCCCCGGGATCATCATATTGAAGCACTGCCGTCTGGATTGATACATGTAACCGGTGGCAAATGGACCACCTACCGGAATATGGCAGAACACGCAGTTGACAAAGCTGCAGCATACGCTGGATTAGAAAAGATAAATTGTAAAACAAAAACATTGCACCTGCATGGATGGCACGAAGGCGATGAACATTCGCATTGGTCTGTTTACGGCACCGATGCAGCACTGATAAAAGAAATGATGGCGGATGATAGTGGGCTGGCAGAACAAATCCATCCCCAATATCCCTACAGCAGGGCCGAAGTGAAATGGATGGCAGAACATGAAATGGCGATGACGGTGGAAGATGTGCTGGCCAGGCGAATACGGCTTTTATTCCTGGATGCAAATGCTGCAATGGAAGCGGCAGCAACTGTTGCACTGGTTATGGCAAGAGCTTTGAAAAAAGAGCAGGACTGGATCGACGAACAAATTTCAACATTCATCAATTTAGCAAAAGGCTACCTGCTGAAATGAGGAATTGCGAAATATAGATTTACAGTCGTTCCTGAATTGAATTCATAATTCTTAATCCATCATTCATAACTCAAAACTAACAATTCATGTCTCCTTTTATCTCAGAATTTATTGGTACTTCCATTTTTATTTTACTGGGCAATGGTGTAGTGGCAAACGTGGTGCTTCACAAAACAAAAGGTAACGGCAGCGGCTGGATCGTGATTACTTTTGGATGGGCAATGGCCGTGTTTGTAGGCGTGTATGCCAGCGCCGGAACAGAGGGCGCTCATTTGAACCCGGCGGTAACCCTTGCATTGGCTTTAAAAACCGGGGATTGGAACAATGTGCCTTTACACATCACTGCACAAATGCTGGGCAGCATGATGGGTTCTTTATTGGTTTGGCTGACTTACCTTCCACATTTTGATGCCACTGAAGATGCAGACTCAAAATTGGCTGTTTTTTGCACGGCTCCTGCCATAAGAAGTTCTCTCAACAATTTTATCTCCGAAATGATCGGCACGTTTGCGCTCATCACCGGTGTGTTATTTTTAAATTCCCCGGAATCCAAACTTGGTTCACTCGATGCGTTACCGGTAGCCCTGCTGGTATTGGCCATTGGTTTATCATTGGGTGGCAGTACCGGTTACGCCATCAATCCTGCAAGAGACCTGGGCCCACGGATCATGCATTTTATCTTACCCATTAAAAACAAAAGGAACAGCGATTGGGGTTATAGCTGGATACCCGTGCTGGCACCTATAGCAGGCGCAGCATTGGCGGTATTGATGTACAAAGCGATTGCTTAGATATTTTGTTTAAATGCTATGCAACATTTATTGCCGAAACACCTGCAGTTATTGTCATTTGGCTGCAGATAAAATTATATGCGCTGATGCTGAAATATTCTGTAAATTCATATCGAAATAGCAAAATATTTAACCCACTGCCATTCTGCTGCACTCACGCTAATACCATAACATGAAAATATTTACTTGCCTGTTCCTGCTGCTTTTGTCACCAGCTTTATTTGCCCAGCAACCTGTAAAAAGAATCGTTAATAGCTGTGGCAGCAGTTATACCACCGGCAATACCAAACTAAAAGTGTCGGTGGGCGAGCCGATGGTAGGTACGCATCACAATACTTCTGCCACTTTATCCCAGGGCTTTTTCCAGTCAAAGCCAGCGCCTGTTCTTGTGCCGGCGCCCGTTACAGGCTATCGCTTTTATCCCAATCCCACCAAAGATGAACTCCAGATAAAAGGAGATATTACCAAAGTAAAACAACTGCAGTTACATGATGCCGCCGGCAGGATGGTTATGAATACAACTGTTACAACCGGTAACATTCCTGTAAAAGCATTACAGGCTGGTCTGTACACTGCCCGCCTTATCGGTGACAATGGCGCTGTTATCTATATTATGAAACTGGTAAAACTATAGCGATGAAAAAAACGTTGACCCTTCTCCTTCTATGTAGTATTGTTAGCACGTTTCTTTACGCCCAGTCTCCACAGGGCATTAACTACCAGGCGGTAGCTTACGATAACTTAAGCCAGCCGGTTGTGAATCATGCGGTAGGCGTGAGATTGAGTGTACTGGATGGCGGCGCTAATGGCCCGGTACTATATGAAGAAACGCAGGTTCCCAACACGGATAACACTGGTTTATTTTCTATCGTAATTGGCAATGGCACTGTTGTATCCGGCACATTTGCAGGCATCAACTGAGGCAATGGCAGCAGATGGTTAAAAACTGAAATCGATATCACCGGTGGAAATAATTATGTAGTGATGGGAAGTTCACAATTTTTAAGTACGCCTTATTCTTTTTATGCTGATAGAGCTGGCAGAGCAGATAAAACAGATTTTACTTCTGGTTCATTTACAGTACCTGATGGGTTTAAAACCGTAACGCCCATACTCATTCCCGCCAGTACTAATTATACGGTACCGGCCGGAAAAAACTTATACATATCCAGTTCAATTGGTCCTGTTGCAATAGATGGTGATACACTCACTCCAACATTGTGGTCAGCTGGTGCAGACTCCAGGACAATGATTGGAGCAAGCGAAGGAAGTATTGTAAACACTTCGATTTTAAAGACAGCTTTTTTGGTTGATAAAACAGTACAATGGGTAACTTTTAATTTTAAGAGCACACCCTATACTGTACCCTCAGGAAAGCAACTGGTCGTGATCAACCAGTCATTTTATTATTTTGATTACAGTAACCCTGACAACATCAACTGCAAAGCCACTTTAAATGGTACCCCCATTGATGGATATAGCAGTAATATCACTAACAGTATTTTAGATGAGAATACTATCATTTCTACGTTGGGCTGCCCTTCTTCTGTGGGTTATAATTATACCATTAATGGTTATTTAAAAGATAAATAGAACGCCAGGCAATAAAAAATATAACCCTTTATGAAGAAAATATTATCAACGTTCTTAATTGCTGCCATCGCCTTTAATACACATGCACAGTCTCCCCAGGGCATCAACTACCAGGCGGTGGCATACGATAATTTAAGCCAGCCGGTTATCAATCATGCGGTAGGTGTGAGATTGAGTGTACTGGATGGCGGTGCCAATGGCCCGGTATTATATGAAGAAACACAGGTTCCCAACACGGATAACACTGGTTTGTTTTCTATTGTAATTGGCAATGGCACTGTTGTATCCGGCACATTTGCCGGCATCAACTGGAGCAATGGTACCAAATGGCTAAAAACAGAAATTGATATCACTGGTGGAAATAATTATGTAGTGATGGGGAGTTCACAATTTTTAAGCAACCCTTATTCCTTTTATGCAGACAAAGCAGGATATGCTGCAAGGGCAGGTTTTTATTCTGGTTCATTTACCATTCCTGATGGATTTAATACTGCAACCACTGTAATCATTTCCAACAGCAGTAGTTATACTGTGCCTGCAGGAAAAAATTTATATTTACCAACAGCCGAACAAGCATTGTCAATAGATGGAGATACATTATATACAAATCTTAGTGGTGGCGGAGCCAATGCAAGAACTTTTGTTGCAGCTGGTGAAAACAGTGTTGTTAAAATGAAATATCAGCCACTGGCCGGTTTTTTGGTTGACAAAATTGTGACGTGGAAAACTTTTGACCTTCTAAACACAGCATTTACGGTCCCTGCGGATAAGCAATTCGTAGTTGTAAATACTTCATTTTTTTACAACCTGAATTGTCAACTTACTATTAATGGAATACCTTCAAATTTATTATCCAATACCATTTTAAGCCCGGGAACGGCGCTTTCCACAGTCAATTGCACCAATCTCTCAGGGGACAAATTCGTAGTCAATGGCTATTTTATGGACAGGTAGAGTCATAGATTCTTATGGGTAACGGCGCTATTTAACTTTATTGTCAGTCCAATTTTTGGGCTGATAAACAAGCTACAGCTAGTCATCACTTCCGCAACAAACACTTAAATTTACAGCCGTTTGTAAAGACGTTTGTATAATGAAGAAATGCTTCCTGCTATCTACCTTTTTGTTCTTGCTTGGCATTGCAAATACCCATGCCCAATTCTCCCGCTATATCATCCGCTTTAAAAATAAAAACGGTACGCCTTATACAACAGGAAATCCTGCATCCTTTCTTACACAACGTGCCATCGACCGAAGAACAAAGTATAACATTGCAATAGATGAAACCGATCTGCCAATCCCTCCCCGTTACCTCGACAGCATAAGGCTGGCGGGGAATGTTAGCATTTTAAATGTAAGCAAATGGCTCAACCAGGTTTGTATTTTAACCACGGATGCCGTTGCCCTCAATAAGATCAACGGGTTTGCTTTTGTACAGTCGGCTTCCGGCATTGCAGCAAGACCAGCTGCTGTAACGCAACCCGTAAACAAGCAACTGGATGCACCGTCTTTTTTTACCCCCGCTTCAACAAACGCTGTACAAAATACCAGCGATGTGTACAGTTATGGTGCAGCTTTTGACCAGGTGCATCTTCACAATGCAGAGTTTTTGCACAACTATAATTTTCGTGGCCAGGGAATGCAACTGGCTGTGATAGATGCCGGCTTTGCCAATTATCTCACCCTACCCACTTTTGACAGTGCCAGGGTCAATAACCAAATATTGGGTACCTGGGATTTTGTGACCAACGATAACAGTGTAAATGAAGATGACAGCCATGGCATGAAATGTTTGAGTACCATCGCCGCCAACATGCCCGGCAGTTTTGTTGGTTCAGCCCCGGCGGCTTCTTTTTATTTATACCGCACAGAAGATGTTGCATCTGAATACCCGGTGGAAGAACAAAACTGGGCGGCCGCAGCTGAAAGGGCCGATAGCCTGGGGGTGGATATCATTACTACTTCTCTGGGCTATACCAGTTTTGATAACAGTAGTCTTAGTCATACGTATGCCGACATGAATGGCAACAGCACCATCATGGCCCGTGCTGCCAATGCTGCTGCCAAAAAGGGCATATTGGTATTGGCTGCCGCCGGCAATGATGGCAACGCACCCTGGCATTATATAGCCACTGCCGGCGATGCAGACAGTGCACTCACCATCGGCGCAGTAAACAGCAGCAGGCAGGTAGCCAGTTTCAGCAGCTATGGACCCAACAGCGATGGACAGATCAAACCAGATATTGCTGCCATCGGCTCCAATGCAACTGTAGCGGCTACCAGTACAGGCCAGCCTGTCAGCGGCAACGGCACATCTTTCGCCACCCCCATCATGGCCGGTATTACAACCTGCCTGTGGCAGGCCTTTCCTGAAATAAAAAACATGGATATCATCCAGGGTCTTCGTCAATCGGCCGATCGCTTCAGCAACCCGGATGACCGCAGCGGCTATGGTATACCTGATGTAAAAAAAGCTTTCGTGAATTTTACCCGGCAACTGCATACGTCCTCCGCAATCATCAATAGCTGCCATGCGTTCTTCAGTTATACCGTCAAAGCTGCAGCCGGCATGAACGTGGTGATTGAAAGAATGCTCCCCTCCGACCCTGCTTACCTTGTTGTATCCAACACCGCTTTCACAGGAGGCTTTTATACCCGGAGTGTCAATTACAACGATGACCTTTCGGGCTACAACAGTGGCGTAAATATCAGGTACCGTATTAAAATGAATATCGGTAACGATACCAGTTTTTACCTCGATTCTTTTAACATGCCGTATAACAGCCAGTGTACAGCCGTTACCGAAAGAAAAATCTGTGCCGGGGCTGCCACTTATTTTTCAGTGGATTCTTTAGCAGGCTATACCTGTCACTGGCAGGTGGATACCGGCAGCGGTTTTGTTGATATTACCAATAGCAGCATTTACAACGGGGTATCAACAAGGTTGCTGATACTGCGAAACCTGCCTCCAAATTTTTATGGCTATCAATACAGGTGTGTGCAAACCAATGGAAGCAACAGCATCATTAGTACAGCCGCCAGGTTGAAATTTTCCAGTGAATGGACGGGCACAGTGAGCACAGCCTGGGAAGATGCGGCCAACTGGAGCTGTGGCGCAGTGCCTTCACAATATACCGACGTAACCATACCCGGTGAAGTGCCTAACTTCCCGGTTATAAATACCAATGCAACCTGCCACTCCCTGCTTACTTTACCCGGCGTTTCCGTCATTGTAAAAACAGGGCTCAGGCTGGACATCAGCGGGCACTGACAGTGACAGGGAAGGTCGTTGATTTTTCCCTGATACAGCATCCAACAGCAGCCCGGAGGCCGCAACAGGACTAAAGGCAGGCCGGCCCGGCAACATGTTACAAAAAATCCCGTTTGCTATTTCCATTTTCAAACCTCAACCCTTACCTTTGCCGCCGAAATCAAGATGCCCCGCTTGCAAAGGGGTTTTAAATACAACCAATATGGCCAATACAGGTAAAATCAAGTCAGTAATCGGCGCCGTAGTAGACGTTCAGTTCGACAGCGGCAGCAAACTCCCCGAAATCTTAAACGCATTAGAAGTTCAGCGTGAACATGGTACGCTGGTACTGGAAGTACAGCAGCACCTTGGTGAAGACAGTGTACGTACCATTGCGATGGACGGTACAGAAGGCCTGGTAAGGGGTACTGTAGTTACTGATACCGGTAAGGCGATCGCGATGCCTACCGGTGATGCTATCAAAGGCCGCCTGTTCAATGTAACCGGCGATGCAATTGATGGTTTGCCACAGGTTAGCAAGGCCAACGGTCGCCCGATCCACGCCAAGCCACCGATCTTTGAAGATCTGAGTACTGCCAACGAGATATTATATACCGGTATCAAAGTAATTGACCTGATCGAACCCTATGCAAAAGGTGGTAAGATCGGGTTGTTCGGTGGTGCTGGTGTGGGTAAGACCGTATTGATCCAGGAATTGATCAACAATATCGCTAAAGCATACAATGGTGTTTCGGTGTTTGCAGGTGTAGGAGAAAGAACCCGTGAAGGTAATGACCTGATGAGGGAAATGATCGAAGCCGGTATTATGAACTATGGTGACAAATTCAAGCACAGCATGGAAGAAGGCGGNNGATATGGAAGGTTTGAAAGAATCAAAAGCAACTTTTGTATTCGGACAGATGAATGAACCACCGGGAGCAAGGGCTCGTGTGGCACTGAGCGGATTGACCGTAGCTGAATATTTCCGTGATGGAGATGGCAGCGGCCAAGGTAAAGACATCCTGTTTTTCGTAGATAATATCTTCCGTTTTACACAGGCAGGTTCTGAGGTATCAGCCCTGCTGGGTCGTATGCCATCAGCGGTGGGTTACCAGCCAACACTGGCCACTGAAATGGGATTGATGCAGGAAAGGATCACTTCAACCAAAAATGGTTCCATCACTTCTGTACAGGCGGTGTATGTACCTGCGGATGACTTGACCGATCCGGCTCCGGCAACAACCTTTGCTCACCTTGATGCCACTACGGTATTGAGTCGTAAGATTGCGGATCTGGGTATCTATCCTGCGGTGGATCCATTGGATTCTACTTCAAGGATCTTAACCCCTGCAATCGTAGGACCTTTGCACTACGATACTGCCAACAGGGTAAAATTAATTTTGCAGCGTTATAAAGAATTGCAGGATATCATCGCCATCCTTGGTTTGGATGAATTGAGTGATGAAGATAAATTAACCGTATCAAGGGCACGTAAAGTACAGCGTTTCTTATCACAGCCATTCCATGTGGCAGAAGCGTTCACCGGTTTGAAAGGTGTACTGGTTCCAATTGAAGAAACCATCCGTGGCTTTAACATGATCATGGACGGCGAAGTAGATGAATATCCGGAAGCAGCGTTCAACCTGGTTGGTTCAATTGATGATGCTATTGAAAAAGGTAAGAAACTGATGGCAGCGGCACAGGCATAATTTGGCAATTTGATAATTTGGTAATGAACTGATGAAAAGCATTCTCCAAATTTTCAAATCATCAAATTTTCAAATCAAACACTATGATTTTAGAAATATTAACACCAGAACGTAAAATTTTCAGCGGCGATGTGTACGGCGTTCAATTGCCAGGCATAGGTGGCTCCTTCGAAGTATTGGAAAAGCATGCTCCCCTGGTGAGTGCTTTAAAAGCTGGTAAGCTGAAGATCCTTACAGATAAAACAAATACTGTTTCTTATACCATACAGAGTGGTTTTGCTGAAGTGATCAATAACAAAACAACCGTACTGGTAGAGGGCGCTCAAGAAATTTAAGACTGTACTGAAATTAACTGTTTTACAATCCTGTGCTTTTTAGCATGGGATTTTTTTTGCTCAGCTCCTTAATGACTTATAAGACTAACCAGTAATTTTTAGATGCGAACAAACCAGTTAAAAACTAAGCGTATTAAAAGCACTTAACCATCCTTAATTCTTGAATGGTAACAAATATCATCCTGTAAATTTTGATGCAGAAGACTGCCTGCTTGAAGAATAGACCTACAGTAAAAATCCTTAACCAACCTTAATTCCTTAATGGTTACAATATCAACAGCAAACAGCTATTCTTTAACCGTAAAAATGATCCCTTAAGAGTTCAGCAAGGATAAGAATGTTGGCTTAAATAACTTCTCTTATTCCCCCGGTTTAAATATATCCTTGAAAATATTGGCCCCCGATAATTCTTCAATATCGCCCAGTTCCAGTTCAATGGCCCGGGTACTCTTGTTAATTTCCAGCAGGGAAAGAATAATGGAAATGAGCAGGCAAATAAGGCTGGTGGCAAATATCCAGTGCGCCAGCTGCATCCATCCACGAAAGATAGAATACATGCACAATACACAGCAAAGAAAGCTGAAGATGCCAAAGCTTTGCATATACCGGATCAAATTCAACCTGCTGCGGATATTTTTGATCTGCCTTAACAGGTGCAGTTCCTTTTCGCCCCGGTTGTATTCATCATGCAGTTTACGCACCAGCGCCGCCAGCGAAAGAAAACGGTTGGTATAGGCAAGCATCAGTAAGGTAATGGCCGGGAACAGCAAAGCAGGAGTATTGATATTGATCTCTAACATATGATAAATGTACACAGAAGCACATGAAAAATTACAGGCCTGCAGGTTTAGCTGCTTTCTTTGCGGCCGCTTTTTTATCCATCCATTTTTGCACTTTGTACGTAACCCAGGCACTTCCTGCGCCAACAACGGCGCCGGCCAATACATCAGTTGGATAATGTACCCCTTCGTACATCCTTGACCAGCCTACAGCTGAAGCCCATATAAAGGATGGGGCAATCACATACCATTTGGGATACAAGATGCTGAGTGAAGTAGCCGAATAAAACGCAGAAGAAGTATGACCCGACGGCATCGAATAGCCGCCACCGTCAGCCCGCTTTACAATGAACGGATATTTGTTAAAGGGCCGTTCCCGCTGTATGATCCTTTTGCTGGCCTGCGTAATGATGGTAGACAAAAGATAGCCACCCGCCATATAAGCTGCGTCCTTTTGCAGTTTCTTATCATGGTTGGCGAGGCCAACGGTAAGGATGGTAAGCGGCGCTGCAATGTTCACCACCGTAACGCTGGCAGACACTGTTTTACCCAAACCATTTTTAAAAGCAGTTTCGTGCTGGTTGATGGATTTAAGAAGATCGATGTCTGCATTCTGCCCTGCGGCAGTGAACCATAAAAAAGATGCTGCAATGATAAACGCAGGCTGTATGAGTTTCATTGATTCGAAAGCTTTTGTGAGGCCTGCAAGTTAGGCTTCTCCAAACTATTTTACAGCAAGCTTCGTACTGAAGGGAATATTTAATTTAATACTAAAATTCCGGCCCATATTAAATACACCCAAGCGGCCGGTAAGCAAATTTTCAGCCGCATATTTCAGGCGGCTGAGATGATTTTGATAAGCTACATCTGCCAGGTTCATACCGCTGATATGCAGGCTGAACAATACTTTTCCTTTCCCGGACACAATATCGGCACCAACACCGGCATTGATCAGTGAATAACCGGGCGTTTGGGTCTCTGTATTGTAGGCAGCAAAAATATTGTGCTGGGCAAACGTATTGTCCAGTTCCAGCTTTGCATAAAAATTAGCGATGCTTTTAGAAGCCTTTGTAAAATTACATCTCAGTTCGTTGATCAATCTTGGAGCCGGGATAAAAGGCAGGTATTTAGATGATTCAATCGGCGTTTTCAATTTACCGAGCGTGTACGAAAAGGTATTTTCAATGTGCAGCCAGTCAAGCGGATGGGGATGAATATCCAGCGATGCTTCCACGCCCGTGAGGGTAGCATTGGTTTGCCCGAATTTAAAAGCGGACAGTGCCGCTCCATCAACCATTACAGTGGAATCTCCACCACCGGAATTTTGTAATTTCTTGTAAAATATAAAATTGCTGAAGTTGTTGTAGAAGCCTGAAATGTTCAGTGAAATATGTTCGGTATTGAATTCAGCCCCAGCATCTACCTGCGTGTTGGTTTCGCTTTTTAAACTGTTGTCGCCATACTCATAACGGATCGTGCCTTCATGGGCCCCGTTGCTTGCCAGTTCCGGTATGCCCGGTGCCCTGAACCCACGGGCAATATTGAGTTTAAGGTTTACCAGTTTTGTCACCTGTGCCGCCAACCCGATGCTTCCCGAAAAATTTCCAAATGATCGTTTAAAACCATTTGCCTTTATTGCATTGCCATCCAGCAGGTCCTTAGTATCGAGGTTCCGGTTATCGTACCGGGCACCACCGCTCAGGGATATTTTGCTGATCGTCTTCTGGAAATAAACAAATCCACCCAAATCAAAAAGGGTATAATCAGGTACCAGTTGTTCCAGCCCCTTATTGGTATTCTGTTGCTGCATTCCATTTACACCCAATGATGTTTTCCAACCATTCCATTCGGGCAAATGGTATTGTGCAGTGTAGGTGATGGTTTTGAGATCAAAGAATAAGGCCCTTTCTGCAGGGGCATCGGGGTTGCCAAACTCCTCCCGCCGGTTTTGCTGAAAACCAATATTGAGGGAGAGCCGGCTTCTACCAAACTTAAAAGAATTATCCGTGGCAATTTTAAAATGCCGGATGTGCTGGTAAGGGATCGCTGGTGTTGTGGTTTTGAAATCATCGTCAGTTGCCCTTGCCACTCCGCCACCGGCAACCGGTTTTACAAAATATCCCTGCGCATCTCTTTCGCCTTCTACCAAACCTGTTTTTAAATTAAAACTACTAAACAGCAAATGGCTGTAACCCCAGTTGCCATTGTATCCTGCATAACCGCCGAAATTGGCCTGTTTAAATTTTGAATTGAAAACCCTGCCATCGTATTTGTTTTCGTAGTCGCATGCGGCAGAACCCGATCCATACAAATTCCAGTTAATGCCCTTTATATTCCCGGCAATATTTGCATTGAGTAGCCTGGACTTATTATTGGTTTGATAACTGCTGAGGATATTCGCTTTGATGGTATTGTTCTCTACAGGTACATTGGTAATGATATTAATTACACCGGCAATGGCATCGCTTCCATACATCAGCGAAGCCGGACCTTTTAATACTTCCACTTTGTTTACACTGGATTCATCTATTTCAATGCCATGCTCATCTCCCCACTGCTGCCCTTCCTGCCGTACGCCATCATTAATGGTCAATACCCTGTTGTAACCAAGCCCACGGATCACCGGTTTTGAAATGGCAGGTCCTGTTGATAAGGTTGATACGCCCGGGATCTTCGCCAGCGATTCAATGATATTGGTAGAACTGCTCTGCAACAGCTCATCCCGGCGCATTACAGCTACCTGGAAAGGAGATTTTTTTAGCTGTGTTGCAGCGCCCACGCCTGTGATGATCACAGCGCTGTTTTCAACTACAGAAGGAGATAATATGTAATCCCGTTGGATATCGCCGCTAATGTCTACCTGTTCTGCAATCGTTGTATATCCTACATGAGATATCTCTACCAGGTGCACCCCTCCGGGAATATTATTGAGAGAAAACTCACCATTGGCATTGGTACTGCCACCCACTTTGATATCGACAAAATAAATGGAGGTTCCGGAAAGCGGAAGCTTGGTTTTGGCATCCGTCACCTTACCGCTAAAGGAACCCTTTAGAGTATTGAATGAAAAAGATCCGGCACTGGTATAATTAACATACCCAAGAAGAAATAAAATTGAAAGGGCAGTTTTAGTAACAAGTCTCATTTATAATACGGTTGAATTAATGTAACAATGTTGCAAATATACAATAAGTACAACACTGTTGAAAGGGATCTTGCTAACGAACTGTTATCGCTATTCATTTTTAAGTACATGCCGGAGTTGAAAATTGCGAAAGCAGTCAGCCAAATAAAGTTCCGGGATCCCGAAAAAATTGGATTGATCTTTCTAGGGACTAACCTGCAAATAAAAAGGGAACAGTGAAGCTGCTCCCTAAAAGGCGTTCCAATGATATGTAAAAAGCCAGCAAACCTCGTTGCTCTATTGAACGAGGAAGATAACCGTTGGAAAGTGATCGCTGTATCCATTATCCCACACCCGCTCAATAGAGAAAGCCCGATGCGGATATCCCTTTTCAACGCCCGATTCATGAACCAAAAAATCTCTCCTGAAAATGCGGCTGGAATGATACTTCCATTTGGCGTTATTATTCTGCAGCAATGCGCCTGACACCATTATCTGGTCAAATAGGTTCCACTGGTCATCAAACACCTCAGTTCCAGCTCCTTTTTTAAAAATATTGATCCAGGGATTGTAGATATCATTCAGTCCAATACCGGTAGTATCTGCCTTAGCCTTCAGCACTTTTTTAATGCTGGCATCAGTGGGATTGTCATTGAGATCACCCATTATGAAGATCTTACTGTTGGGATTGATGGCCATCAAAGAATCTGCCAGCTCACGATTTACCTGGGCAGCCAATTCACGGTAAGGCATTGTTTCTGAAACACCTCCACTGCGTGATGGCCAGTGATTTACCATTACATAAGCCGTATCATTACCCGCAAACACTCCTTCTACAAACAGGATATTACGGGTGGGTCTTGGCTGGTGTACTTTTTCCAGCGGTACCCTTACCGGTTTAGCGCTAATGACACGAAAATATTTTGGATTGTAGATCAAGGCAGTACTGATACCTCTCACATCGGGAGTAGGAAACCACACATACTGGTAATGCCTGTCTATTAGTTTTGGATGATTCACCAGGTCTTTTAACACCAGGTCGTTCTCTACTTCTGCAATGCCAATAAGACCAGCTCCGGCCGGGGTAACATCGGTACCAAGCTGCGATAAAACATTGGCCATATTGTATAATCTTTCCTGGTAGACCTGGAAGGTATAATGATAACTGCCATCCGGGGTAAAATCCTCATCATTCTTGGTACTGTCATCAGTGGGATGAAATAAATTCTCAAGGTTATAAAAACCTACTGCCATTACCCTTTTATTGGTTTGTGCTGTTACCAGCATAACTGGAACCAATAGCATCAACATTAAAAACGACTTTCTCATTTTACTGTTATATTATTTCCAAAGGTAAAAGGGAGAACAGTTACCCGTTCTCCCTTTCTGTTAAATATATTTTACATTGATCAATTTACTTTTCCCATCTTGGCTTCAATGCTCAATGTAGCATGCGGTACGGCACGCAGACGGGCTTTGTCTATGAGCTTGCCGGTTACACGACAGATACCGTATGTTTTGTTTTCGATACGCATCAGCGCTTTCTCCAGGTGATCGATAAACGTGATCTGGCGGCTGGCCATCTGGCTCAACTGTTCTCTTTCCATACTAAGACTACCGTCTTCCATGGTCATGTAACGATTATCACCTTCATCACCACCCATATCGTCTTTACGGGTAATCAATCCCTGCAGGTAAGTCAGCTCTTTTTTGGCTGCATCCAGCTTGCGCTGTATCAATTCCCTGAATTCACCCAACTCGCCGTCGCTGTAGCGTTGGCTGGGTGTGTTATGCTCTACAGGTGCCTTGTCCAACACAGATTTTGTGAAATCAGGTTCGTATTTGCGGGCTGTAGTGTGGCTGATCTTTGGGATCACGACAGGCTTTGGTGCAGGAACTTTTATATCTTTCGCCTTCACATTGGCGGTAGCTTTCACCGGAGTTTCTTTCACAGGGGGTGTCACTTTTTTCACTTCTTCTTTTTTTGCCATAGGTTTTTGTGCTGTTTTTACAGCCACCTTTGCGGCTGGTTTAGCCGGAACAGGTGCTTTCTTTACGGGGATTATTTTTTTAACGGCTGCTGGTTTAGGAGCAGGTTTTGCAGCTTTTTTAGGAGCAGCAGCTTTTTTTACAGGAGCTTTGGCAACTGCTTTTTTCACTGGTTTGGGTGCTGCCTTTGCAGCAGGTTTAGCCAGCTTTTTTGGAGCAGGTTTAGCTGCCGGAGCGGCTTTTTTTGCAACAGGTTTTGCTGCTTTTTTAACAACTGCCTTTGCTGGTGTTTTAACCGGTTTAGCCTGGACATGCTTTTTAGTTGCCATACTATTTTCCTTTTTTAAGTACTTTCACTTTTAAAATGGCATTATTCACGTCAATTTCCGTTCCGGAGTCCAAAACAGTCATAAAAGCAAGCGAATCTGCCAGAATTTCGGCGCAAATATAGTCTTTATATCCAATTAATGAAGGCTGCAGCGCCGCATTTTCTAACACTTCTACAATTATCCTGTCAGTAAGTGCAAAACCACTTTCCTTCCTGATACCCTGTATCTTATTCACAAATTCACGGGCATCCCCTTCCTTTTTAAGTTCTTCTGTGATAGAAATGTCCAGGGCAACCGTAAGGTTCCCTTTAGCTGCCACTTCGTAACCCGGGATCTCGTCGGTAGATACTTCCAGGTCTTCGGCAGTAATTACTACCGGCTCCTCGTTATTGGTCGCATAATCCGGGTTGAGTATAAAGTCGCCGGCCAGCACTTTGTCAATGGTTGGCCCGTCAAAACCCTGTATGAGATCTGCAGCCCACTTCATTTTGCCACCCAGTTTTTTACCGAGGGTTTTAAAGTTGGCTTTGGCTTTTTTGCGGATAAAATCGTTGTGTGCGCCCAGTACATCCACCTCCTTTACGTTGGTTTCTGCCTTGATGATCTCTTCTACATTTTTGATCCGCTGGGCCATCGTTGTATCCATCGCAGGTATAAATACCTTTTGCAAAGGCTGCCTTACTTTGATGTTCACTTTTTTACGAACCGACAGGATGAGCGAGGATGCATCCTGCGCCAGTTGCATGCGCTGCTCCAGGTCTGTATCGATCAGTGATTCATCTGCTGCCGGGTAGTCGGTATGGTGTACCGATTCTGCCGTAAACCTCCCGGTAACTTCGTTGAGATTGCTGAACAACCAGTCTGCAAAGAAGGGAGCCACCGGTGCCATCAGTTTACAAAGGGTTTCCAGGCACTCATATAAAGTTTGATAAGCACATATCTTATCGTGTTCATATTCGCCTTTCCAAAAACGGCGGCGGCAAAGGCGTACATACCAGTTGCTGAGGTGCTCATCTACAAAATCTTCGATGGCACGGCCTGCCTGCGTTGGTTCGTAATCGTCGAAGTTTTCGGTGGCGGTTTTAATAAGGCTGTTGAGAGAAGACAATATCCATTGATCGATCTCGGGCCTTTCTTTAACCGGTATATAGGCTTCTTTAAATGAAAAGCCATCTACATTGGCATAAAGGGCAAAGAACTGGTAAGTGTTGTACAAAGTGCCAAAGAACTTGCGCTGCACCTCTTTAATGCCTTCGCTGTCGAATTTCAGGCTGTCCCATGGCGAGGCGTTGGTGATGAGGTACCAACGGGTGGCATCTGCACCAAAACTGTTGATGGTCTCAAAAGGATCCACCACATTGCCTAACCGCTTGCTCATTTTATTGCCGTTCTTATCCAGCACCAGGCCATTACTCACCACTGTTTTATAGGCCACACTGTCGAAAAGCAATACGCCCAGCGCATGAAGCGTATAAAACCATCCCCTTGTCTGGTCTACCCCTTCTGCAATAAAATCTGCCGGGAAGCTTTTTTTGAAGGTTTCCTTATTCTCAAAAGGAAAATGCCATTGTGCGTACGGCATAGCACCACTGTCGAACCACACATCAATGAGATCCGGTACCCGTTTCATCGGCTTGCCCGTTGGACTTAGCAAGATGATATCATCTACATAAGGTTTGTGCAGGTCGAGAATGCCATCATGGAGGTAATGTTGATTGGTTTCTCCACCCAGTACTGCTGCTGCGTTGCGGATAGCGGCATTTAGTTCTTCCACGCTGCCGATGCAGATCTTTTCGCCGCCTTCTTTCTCATCAATGAAAGCGCCCTTCTCATCTACCGATTTCCAGATAGGCAGTGGTGTACCCCAAAAACGGCTCCGGCTCAGGTTCCAGTCTACCATATTTTCGAGCCAGTTACCAAAACGGCCCGTACCGGTGGCGGCTGGTTTCCAGTTGATGGTTTTATTTAGTTCGATCATCCTTTCTTTTACTGCAGTGGTTTTGATAAACCATGCTTCGAGTGGATAGTATAAAATAGGCTTATCAGTTCTCCAGCAATGCGGATAAGTGTGATCGTATTTTTCCTTTTTAAATAATTTGCCTTCTTCCTGCAGTTTCAGTACGATGCGGTCATCTACAGACAGGTATTTTTTTAACTCTTTGATCTTGCCATTGGCTTCCAGTATCTCTTTCTGCTTTTCAAATTCCGCCTGTTTCTCGTCGTCTTTTAAATAATCTTCCTTCACGTATTCATCACCGTATAAAAAAACACCGTCTTTTACGCCCGGCAAAAACCGGCCTCTTTTATCTACGAGCGTTAATATGCCGATATTATTCTTTGTACCTACTTTAAAGTCATCTGCACCAAAGGCCGGCGCTGTATGTACAATACCGGTACCATCTTCGGTGGTTACAAAATCGCCGGTGAGTACTTTAAAAGGCCGGGCACCCGGACTTGCTTCTTCAATGGCAGCCAGTGTATTGCTTTCAAAAGGCAACAATTGTTCGTATTGCAGGCCTTCCAGTTCAGCACCTTTAAATTCAGTGATCGTTTTCCATGGAATGAGTTTGTCGCCCGGTTTATAAGAAGCGAAATCTCCATTCGCTGTTTCTGCCTTAAAATATTTGCTCACCAGGTTTTTCGCAAGGATCACATTGATGGGCTGGTATGTATAGGGGTTGAAACTCTGCACCAGCACATAATCGATGTTAGGACCTGCCGTTAGGCCGAGATTGGAAGGAAGCGTCCACGGCGTGGTGGTCCAGGCCATGATGCCGATCCCACGGTCTTTGGTAACATCTTCAGAACTAAGGAATAGTACTTCCATTAATTTTTTAAACAAGGGATGAGCCTCATTGCTTCCCTGTAAACTGATACTGAAAATTACGGTGGCGCTGGTATCTTTTACATCCTTGTAAGTGCCGGGCTGGTTGAGCTCATGCGAACTTAAACCGGTACCTGCTGCAGGAGAATAAGGCTGGATGCTCACACTTTCATAGAGGTATCCTTTTTTGTACAATTCTGCCAGGCACCACCACAGTGTTTCGATGTAATCATTCTCGAATGTTACGTAGGGGTTATTCAGGTCTACCCAATAACCCATTTTTTTTGTGATGTCATCCCATTTATCCTTGAAACGCATCACTACTTCCCGGCATTTTTTGTTATAGTCTTCAACAGATATTTTTTTGCCGATGTCTTCCTTGGTGATGCCCAATTCTTTTTCAACTCCCAGCTCGATCGGCAGCCCATGCGTATCCCAGCCACCCTTTCGGCTTACCTGGAAGCCCTGCATGGTCTTGTAACGACATACCAGGTCTTTAAGGGTACGGGAAATTACGTGGTGAATACCCGGCATGCCATTCGCACTGGGCGGACCTTCATAAAATACAAAAGGAGGATGACCTTCCCTGAGGCTCACGCTTTTTTCAAAAGCATTGTGAGCCTGCCATTTATCTAATATCTCTTCGCTGATCTTCGGTAAGTTCAGTTGCTGGTACTCTTTATACTTAGCCTGCATAATTGATTGTTGCTCTAAAAATTAATGTTGGCAAAGGTAATAAAATAGGCAGTTGCTTCTTCGCCTAAAAAACGCCCTCATATTATTGAAAATAAAAGATATCGAAGTTTTCCACATTATCGGCCTTTGGCATAGTATTGGAAAATAACAACTTGCAATCAGGAAGTGCTGAATGCTGGTCGGATAAGTAAAGTGGTATTAGAAATGAGAGAAAGTGAAGTACTTACCGGATCAATAAAATATAATTAAAATCCTATTCATATTACAAACCGTACAACCATTCTTACATTATTTTGAAATGAAATTTTGTAAATAAATGGCACCTTAACCAACAGGTTGTACTGTAAATTTTTTGCTGGTTTAAGGTTTTATTAGGGTAAAAAAACGGGAGTATTCCTACTCCCGTTTACTTTTAAAATTCTCTGTGCTGGTCCCGTTTTTAATACACCCATTTTGTTATTGGCTATGCCGGTAATTTTCATGAAAATACAGTTAACACTTCTGTTAATAAAAATATAGAACAACGAAACATCAAGGGTAAGTTCACTCAGTTAGCGTTAAAGGCGTCTTTTGCAGGCGCCTTTTTTATTTGAAGGAAGTGAAGCTGTTTTGAACAAAGCTGTGGATGAACATCCGGGCTGCATCACTCCGAAAAAGGCTGTAATCAAAGTGCCTTATCCAATTGCTCTTCTATTTTTTCCAGCGCATCTTTCATTTCTTTTTCAAGCAGGGGATTGTTATCAGCATTTAGTTGTGTAGCATACCAGATCATTACCATGGCGATATAATCCTGCATATCCTTCCCGGCAAACTGCGTTTTAAATTCAATGATCTTATCATTGATCGTTTTTAGTGTGCTGCGGATAACACCTTCATCTTTTGCCAGCGTGCGGATGCGGTAGGTTCTGTCGCCGATCACTATATTGACGGGAATTAAATCTTCTTGCATGGTATTATTCACTTAACAGCGTGATACATTTATCGATCTCTTTGATGTACTGGTTGATATTTCTTTCAAAAGCTTTTTTATCGGCTTCATTCATTTGCCCGGCGGCTGTTTTTAAGATGGCTACCTGCTGCTGCAACTGTTCAATGTGCTGCCGGCGGGTTTCATTTTCTTCTTCCAGCTTTTTGGCATTGCCTCTTAATTTTTCGTTCTCTTTCTGCAACGCCGAATACTGCTTCAGCAGTTGCTGCAGTTTATCGTTTACTCTTTTGATATTGCTTTCCAGCATTGATAATGGCATCGCTTACTTTCTTATTTCTGCGTTGAGTTCTTTTTCGTACGATGCAATGATCTTCGCCATCATTGCATCAATGTCCTTATCCGTCATGGTTTTTTCTTCATCCAAAAATGTGAAATTTATCGCCATGGATTTTTTGCCGGCACCCAGTTTTTCATTTTCAAAAATGTCGAACAGGTTTACCGATTGCAACTTGCCGAGCTTGGCGCTGCTGGTAGCTTTTTGAACCTGGTCGTAGGCAACCGTTTTGTCTACCACAATGGCGAGGTCACGCTGCACGGCAGGAAATTTGGGTATGCCTGCAAAAGTGATTTGCTGTTTCTTTTGCAGTGCCAGCACTTTATCCCAGTTAATGTCTGCATAAAAAACCGGCTGCTTGATATCGAACTGCGACAATGTTTTTTTACTGATGCTGCCTGCTGTTGCTACCACTTCATTCTTTACCAGCACATCAATACCATTATCCAGCTTATCGCCGGCCGCCGGATTGTAAGCAGTTATTTTTATGCCGAGCAATGCCATGATCTTTTCTACAATACCCTTTACAAAATAAAAATCTGCTTTATCGGCCTTTGCTTTCCAGCTATCGGCACTCCGTTTTCCTGTGATGTATAAACTCAGGTGCTGCTGTTCATAATACTTACCTGCTTCGGAAGTACCATAGGTTTTACCAAATTCAAAAAACTGCAGGTCGCTGTTCTTACGGTTAAGATTATACGCCACCGATTCCAGCCCGGTTTCCAGCATGGCAGGCCGCATCACGTTGAGGTCGGCGCTGAGGCTGTTGATCATTTTCACCGTTGTTGCAAGTACTTCCGGTGTGTAATAAGCCGCATTGGTAATACTGTTGGTGAATATTTCATTGAAACCGGCACCAATCAAATAAGCGGCAGCTTTTTCTTTGCAGGATGCTTCCTGTCCCAGTGTTTCTACAGCAGGCGAAATAGTGATCGCCGATGGAATTTCTACATTGTCCAACCCGTCGATCCGCATGATCTCTTCTACAATATCGGCAGGTAAAGTAATATCCGGTTTGCTGTAAGGCACTGCCACCCGAATATCATCCAGGCCTTCTTTTACAATTTCAAACCCCAGGGCAGTTAAAATATCCTTGATGGTATCGCTGTGGTAATGTTTACCGCTCAACTTTTTCAGGTAATGATTTTTCAGGATCACTTCTGTTTTGGGTTTTGGTGCAGGATACACATCTACCACATCAGAAGCAATCTCTCCCCCGGCAATTTCTTTGATCATCAGGGCAGCCCTTTTCAGCACATTCACGGTATTGCTGATGTCTACACCCTTTTCAAAACGGGTGGCGGCATCTGTACGCAGGCCATGCCTGAAAGAAGTTTTGCGAATACTGATGGGATTGAACCAGGCGCTTTCCAAAAATATATTGGTGGTGGTTGTTTTCACACCGCTGCGCAGGCCGCCGTACACGCCGGCGATACACATGCCCTCACTGGCACTGCAGATCACGAGGTCTTCGGCAGACAATTTCCTTTCTTTTTCATCCAGGGTTACAAAAGCGGTCCCTTCAGCAAGATTCATTACAACGATCTTTTTGCCGGCGATCATATCTGCATCAAAAGCATGCAGCGGCTGACCGGTTTCGTGCAGGATAAAATTGGTGATGTCTACAATATTATTGATGGGCCGCAGGCCAATGCTCTTGAGTTTCTGCTGCAGCCATTTTGGGCTATCCTTTACCGTTACTCCCTGCAAGCTCACGCCGGCATAGCGCTGGCAGGCTTCTTTATTTTCAACCACCACTTCTACCGGCAGGGACTGGTTGTCGGCTTTAAAATTATTTTTGAACGGCGACCGTACCGCACTGCCCTTGCTGGCATGATGAGACAGATAGGCGCATACATCCCTGGCTACACCAAGATGGCTCATGGCATCCATCCTGTTAGGCGTGAGGCCGATCTCGAAAATGATATCATTGTAAGTGCCAAAATATTCTGCCGCAGGAATGCCCACTTTGGTGTCGGCCGGCAGTATCATAATACCGGCATGATCCTCACTCAACCCGATCTCGTCTTCTGCACAGATCATCCCGAAACTTTCGGCACCCCGTATCTTGGCCTTTTTCATGGTCATTGGTTCGCCGTTGATGGGGTAAATGGTGGCGCCTACCGTTGCTACGATCACTTTTTGCCCCGCTGCTACGTTGGGTGCACCGCATACGATCTGTAAAGGTTCACCGTTGCCGGTATCTACTTTGGTCAAACTCAGCTTGTCTGCATCCGGATGTTTGGCACATTCCAGCACCTCTCCTACTACCAGGCCCTGCAAGCCTCCTTTCAATTCTTCGTATTTTTCCATGCTTTCTACCTCCAGCCCGATGGAAGTAAGGATCTTTCCCAGCTTTTCCGGTTCAATTGCTTCAGGCAGGTATTCGCTCAGCCAGTTGTAACTTATCGTCATTGATTGATTGCTTATTTTTTGCAATGCGGCAAAGATAACCATTGGAACGCAAGGATACAATTAAGCCGAAAGCAGGCTGGCATAGCGATAAAAGTTTCTTACATTATTTGCCGGAATAAATCAAGTGCATTTTTTTTTGAATCTGGTGCAGAAAAACAAAAAAGCAGGGCCGGCTATGTTAATAAATTATTACGGGGTGGCGGTTTGGTTGAAAAATACCTGTTGATAATCCTGTGAATAGGATGTGAATAAGCTACATTTGCCTGTGGACAGACTGTGGGTAATCCGTATAAAAAAGTTGGCGACAGCCTATGTGAATAAACCATCTGTTTTTTGCAGTTACCTTAGCCGCCCAATAAAAAATTGGTAGTTCTTAAGGCGCCGGCGGTAACCAACGCATCCCTTTGCTTACCATGCTGATTATGCGCTTTTTAAACACCGGTTTGCTATTAATGTAACAACTCAGCATAATTGTTTAATATTTTTTGAATGGACTTACCTAACCTAAATAAAGACCGTAAAACAAGGAGAAAACCCACGCTTGACCTGGGCAACATGGTATTTGGCAAAGTGCCGCCGCAGTCAAAAGAACTGGAAGAGGCCGTGCTGGGTGCTATCATGCTCGAAAAAAGTGCATTTGACACGGTGATCGAGATACTGAAGGCAGAATGCTTTTATGTAGAGGCCAACCAGCGCATTTACCGGGCAATGACCTCTCTGGCACAGAAAAGTCTGCCGATTGACCTGCTTACCGTGGTGGAAGAACTGAAACTAAAAGAAGAGCTTGACCTGGTGGGTGGCCCCTATTATGTAAGCCGGCTTACCAATGCGGTTGTTTCTTCGGCCAATATTGAATCGCACGCAAGGATCATTCTTCAAAAATTCATTCAGCGGGAACTGATCAGGGTGAGCGGCGAGATCATCGGCGATGCCTATGAAGACAGCACTGATGTATTTGACCTGCTGGATGACGCAGAAGGAAAGCTGTTCCAGATCACCAATAATCACCTCCGCAAAAACTTTGATGATATCAATACCGTGTTGGTAAAAACCATCCAGCGAATTGAGGATATGCGTAACCGGGATGAAGACATAACGGGTGTGGCTACCGGTTTTCCTTCGCTGGACAAACTTACTTATGGCTGGCAGCCAACGGATCTTATCATCCTTGCAGCAAGGCCTTCTGTGGGTAAAACCGCTTTTGCGCTGAACCTGGTAAGAAGTGCCGCCCTGCATCCTACCAAACCAACAGCTGTTGCTTTTTTTAGTCTGGAGATGAGCGCCAGCCAGTTGGTACAACGTATCCTGAGTGCCGAAAGTGAGATATGGCTCGAAAAGATCAGCCGTGGTAAACTGGAAGAACATGAAATGAAGCAGTTGTATAAAAAAGGGATCGAGCGGCTGAGCAATGCGCCCATCTTTATTGATGACACTGCTGCTTTAAATATTTTTGAATTAAGGGCCAAGTGCCGCCGTTTAAAAAACAAGCACAACCTCGGCATCATCATCATTGACTATTTACAGTTGATGAGTGGCGCCGGTGACAATAAGAACAGCAACAGGGAGCAGGAGATCAGCCGTATATCGAGAGACCTGAAAGGCCTTGCAAAAGAATTGCAGGTGCCCATCATTGCACTGAGCCAGTTAAGCCGTGAGGTGGAAAAAAGAAAAGAAGGTGCCAAGATACCGCAGCTGAGTGATCTGAGGGAATCCGGTGCCATTGAGCAGGATGCTGATATGGTAATGTTCCTGTACCGTCCCGAATATTATGACATCACTGCCAATGAAATGGGCGAAAGCAATAAGGGCGAAACCTATGTAAAGATCGCCAAACACAGGAATGGTAGTTTGGATACCATTAAATTGAGGGCCCTGCTGCACATACAAAAATTTGTAGAAGATGAAGATGGTGGTGAATTTGGTGGTGCCATACCGGGTGGCAATTTTAAACCAGTGAGGGATGATGATGGCGCCAATGCAGGAGCCAAGCTTTATATCCAGAAAGGCAGCAAGATGAACGATGGCAACTTTGATGATGAAGCACCTTTTTAATTGATCATTTTTTTACTGATAACGGAGAATGAATATTGAATTTATTCTCCTTTTTTTATAGCATGGCGCTACCTTTTTTTTATATCGAAAATCCGGATGTCAAAAACAGTATTGTTTTGAGCGAAGAAACCTCCAAACATATTGTGCAGGTATTGCGCATGCAAAACGGCGAACAGTTACAGCTCACGGATGGTAAAGGAAACCTGTTCACCGCAGAGATCACTGACAATAACCGCAAGCGATGTGCCGTCAGTATCATCCAAACGATCAACCAGCAAGGTTCAACAGCCAATATAAGCATTGCCATTTCACTGGTAAAGAACAGCAGCCGCTTTGAATGGTTTTTAGAAAAAGCCACCGAGATCGGCGTTACCGAAATTATTCCGCTTGTATGCACCCGCACTGAAAAACAGCATTTTCGTTTTGAACGGATGAATGGCATTTTGATCAGTGCCATGCTGCAATCACAACAAACCTGGTTGCCCCTGCTCCATGAACCCGTTAAGTACAACGATGCTATTACAAAAGCTGTCCAACAACAAAAATTCATTGCTCATTGTGAAGATGAAAAAGATAAAGTGCAACTCGCTGGCCAACCAATCAACAAGTCAACCGGTAAACTCATCCTTATAGGCCCTGAAGGAGATTTTACGAAAGAAGAAATTGACATGGCCTTGCAGCATGGCTTTACACCGGTTGCACTCGGTGATACAAGATTAAGAACTGAAACCGCCGGCATTGTAGCGGCCGTGCTGCTTACTCAATAATCAACCGATTTTCTTATCTTCCGGTAATGATGGCAAAGCGTTTCTTTTTTGTAGCTGGGTTATTGCTTGCTGCATTGCAGCCTTTCGCCCAGCAAAAAAATATTCGCCCGATAGATGTTGCCATTGAAAGATCGGGCCGGCAGCAGCAGGATGAAAAAGCTTTTATAAAAACCTGTTTTACGATCGCTGACGAGTACATGAATATGGAGCAGTATGATTCTGCACAATTATGGTTGAATAAAATTCACAGCCTACTTCCTGTAAAAAGTATTTCACCCGATAATTATTTTTTGCTCACCCGGCAGGCAGAAGTGTATTATTACAATAACCTGCAGCAACTGGGTTTGCAGGAAAGCCGCCGTGGCCTTGCTATGGCGGAGGCCTTAAACGACAGCATCCTGCTGGCCGACAGTTATAATTTCCTGGGGCTTTTTTATATGAACATTGATAGTGCGGCGGTATCGGTTAATTACTACAAAAAGGGATTGCAGTTTTCAAAGCAGCCACCCAATCCACCCAACTATATCAGTCTTTCAAAACCACATCACCTGAATGGAAACCTGGCCGAAGCTTATTACAAACTGGGTAAGTACGACAGCGCATTGTTTCACAATTATCTTTCGCTCAAGGAAGCCGGAGACATCCACTGGGAAAGAGGAATCGCTGTTGCGTATACAGGATTGGGCGATGTGTACTCAGCCCTTCATCAAAATGACAGTGCGCTGAATAACTATATAAGAGGGGTCAATACTGCCCTGCATTCAAACGTTATTGACGTTGCACTGGTTTGTTATGGCGGCATGGCCAAAAGCCACTATGAATTACACAACAGCGCAAGCGTAGACGAAAGCTTAGACCTTGGTTTTTCATTACTGCACGATCATCCCAATATCAACCGGTTCTATGCACTGGCATTTTTAAATAAGGCGATTGATATATACCGTAAACGGGATGAGCGTGGTGGACTGGTAAAAGCAATGGAACAGAGATCGGCTATTGAAAAAGCCAACATTGATGGCAATAACAGGCAAATTCAAACTATCCTTAATGCGGGTATGGAAAATGAAAAACGGATCTTAAGCATGCAGGTGGCGGAAGCAGAAAGAAAACAGGAGCTGGCCACTACAAGGCTTGGGCTGGCATTGATCGGCTTTGCTTTCCTGGGAATAGGTTTTTTGGTATACCGGTATTTTCAAAACCAGAAAATGACCATTTCCAGGATACGGCAGAAGATCAGCCAGGATCTTCATGACGACATTGGCGCTTCACTAAGCAGCCTGCAGATATACGGTGCCATTGCGGAGCAGTCTGTTCAAACCAATCCCGGAAAGGCGATTGAAATGGTAAATAAGATGAGTTTCCAGAGTAAGGAGATCATGGAAAACATGAACGACATTGTATGGAGCATGAAAACGGGCAGCAGCAGCAACACCTCGATAGAAATAAAGATCAAGAACTATGCAGCAGAACTTTTGGCAGACAGTAATATTGATTTTAGATACAGCATTATGCCCAATGCCGATAAGGTAATAACGGGCATTACTGCACGAAAAAACATTTTACTCATCTGCAAGGAAGCGATGAATAATATTGCGAAGTACAGCAAAGCAAAAAACGCCAGCCTCTCCCTTCATACAATAGAAAAAGACCTGGTACTGGAAATTACAGACAGCGGAACCGGGTTCAACAGCAAGTCAGTTTCCTCCGGTAATGGACTTGAAAATATGGAGCAGCGTACAAAGGAATTGAATGGCCATTTTTCCATTCAGTCAGCCGAAGGCAATGGAACCACTATCAGGGCGGTATTCCCTTTACTGTATATTAACTATAATTAGCGATGCCATTATCAGGCAGATACTTTTACTTTGAATGATGCAAATAAGGGTTTTTATATACGATGACAACCTGCCCCGCAGGGACAGCCTTAAGGCGCTGATAGAACTGAGCCCGGAAATGAGTTTTTGCGGAGAGGCGGGCAACTGCAGTCATGTGCAGGATGATATGGAAAACTGCTTCCCTGAAGTGGTGCTGATGGATATCAATATGCCCGAAGCAGATGGCATTGCGGGTTTAAAAGCGATCAAAAAGAATTATCCGCATATCAAGGTATTAATGCAAACTGTTTTTGATGATACTGATAAAATATTTGACTGCATCCGCAATGGTGCCAGTGGTTACATTTTAAAGAAAGATCCACCCCAGCGGATCCTGCAGGCCATCCTGGAAGTGTATGACGGAGGCGCCGTAATGAACCCGGGCATTGCATTAAAAGTGCTTGATTATTTTCAGCCGCAAAAAATAAACAGTCCGCTTAGCAAGCGTGAAACTGAAGTATTGAAACTGCTGTCGGACGGGATGAGTTATAAAATGATAGCAGATAGATTATTCCTTAGTTTCTATACCGTGAATACACATGTAAAGCATATCTACGAAAAACTACACGTATCATCACTCGGCGAAGCCATCGCTTTTTACTACAAGAACCTTCACCGCTAGTATCGCCCTTTCACTACTGTTATTAATAATGGGATCTTGTTACTACCTACTGCGCTTCATCTGAATAACCTTCTGACCTGTCTTCCAGCCTGGGTTCGTTAAACCGAACTACATGCCTTTTTTCATTTCTTTTGCGCATGATCATATTGAGCATTTCCACACCAAACGAAAACGCCATTCCGAAATAAATATAGTTTTTGAGGTGCAGGTGCTCTGCCGCTTCACTATCCCAGCCTTCCACGATCAGGCTGATACCGATCATTACCAAAAAAGAAAGTGCCAGCATTTTTAAGGTTGGATGCTTTTGTATAAAAGAAGCAATCTTTGGACTGAATAAGAACATTACGATCATGGCAATCACCACTGCAGCGATCATGATCTCCACGTGTTTGGCAGTGCCTCCTGCTGTGATGATGCTGTCAAAAGAAAACACCGCATCTATCAGCATGATCTGTACAACAGCCTGGCTAAAAGATAAGCCTTTGCTTTTTGCATTGACTGCATTGGGATCTTCCCCTTCCAGTTTGCCATGTATCTCTTTCACCGATTTGTAGATCAGGAACATACCACCCACCAGCATCACCAGGCTTGCAAGATCGAAGCCCTTGTCGAAAACAGTGAATACCGCCTTGCCCTTTTGAGACAGCAGCCAGCCGAGCCCCATCAGCATCAGGCTTCTTGATATCATCCCGGTGATCATCCAGGTAATCCTCGCTTTCTTTTGTTCCGCATTTGTTTTAAGGCGGTTCATGATGATGCTTACAAAGATCACGTTGTCGATTCCGAGTACGATCTCCAGAATAACCAATACAAAAAAACTGATGATACTTTCACTGGTAAATAGATACTCCATTGTCTGCTTTAAATTTCAGCAAATATATTGCAGTGAAAGAATAAAACACGGGTGAAAATAGGAGCGTTCTACTTTTGGCATACTTAACCGAAGCGTTTTTTTTACGCCTGCAAATTTATTGCTATACGCTTTGCTGCTTTTTTCTTTTCCATACAACCAGAACAATCGCTCCTAAGATGGCAGCAATACCAGCAGGCCAAACCCACTTTTCAAAAGCACTTTTGGGCGAAAGAGCAATGCTGCCGGCGTCGCCCATCAGTACCAATCCCCCCCAATACAGGGGCGATTTCATTCTGCCATCCGCCTGTTGCAGGTAAGCCAGTTTTGCCTGTTGCAACGCTACACCGGCAGGCATTTTAGCTGCCAGGTTCCCAATAAATTTTTCTGTGATAAAGCTGCCGGACTGCTCGTCTACCGGCCATAAACTTGTGAGGATGCTTTTGCTGCCTGCGTAATTAAAAGCATGCGCCAGCGACACCATTCCTTCACCATCCTGGTATCCCGGCTTGCCCGATTCACAGGCAGTGAGTATAGCCAGGTCAGTATTAAGGTTGCAGTTGTAAATATCATACAGGAACAAAGAATTATTATCGGAAGCGCTATCGGTATTTTTTGAAAATATCAGCCGGGAGAGCTGTGGCTTTTCATTATTGAACTCTGCATGTGTACCGATATGGACGATCCTGTTGTTACCTGCATTTTGTTTAAAGGAACTTTGTGTTGAACCATTGTCCACGAAAATATCACCCCCTAATTTGTCCTGCATTTTTTTCACGAGGCTTTTGGTATAAGGTTGTGGCAGTAGGGTCATGTACTGCCTGTCCAGCCGGCCGCTGTCTTTTACCGATTGCAGGTAAGCCACTTTGCTTTCGTCGGAAAAGCCGGGGGCAAAGGCAACATAATTATTTTTTAGCGGTGCGTTGTTATTGCTGCCCGTCATAAAAAGGCTGTAATGATAAGTAATGCTGTGCGCCGAAAGCAGGCTGCCCTTTGCCAGGTCGGCATACTGGTGCACAGGCGCCGGCGTAAGCAGCTCAAAACTCACATTGTACAAGATCCCATCGGGTATCACAATCACATCCCGGGTGCGGATATCCTTCGCCAGCGGCTTCCACAAGGACTCATACAATTGATATAACAGTGCCGTGTGGCCGCTTTCATCATTGCCGGCGGTTGATAACAGCGTGTTTATCTTTTCATTGATGCCAACAGCATCGAGGTCGATTATTTTTTTGCTTCCCTTATCCAGTATCAGTGCATGAAGACTGCTGTCAATCAAAAAGTACCTGATCACGGTGGTGGCTACCGGCAAGGCAGCCTGCAATTGTGGTAATGATTTAAAAATGGACTCATACCGCATCTTATAATACAAAGGATACTGCACCCTGATCTTATCAAGATGCTGCTGCCATTTTGTGGTTGCATCCACATACGCATTCATCAAAATGGTATTGGGCCTGTCGCCGCTGAGCGAAGCCGGTATTGCAGCTTTTAATTTTTTTTCCTCTTCATACACGGCGGTGGGCAAATTCGAAAATTCTACGGCTTTTTCCTTGTCGAGCCTTGCCCTGATGCGGTTGTATAAACCAGATTCGTGAAGATTGATCACCTGGTCGAGGTAGCTTTCATCATTGGTTAACTGGTATAATTCAAGCGCTATCTTTTTTGCAAAACTGATGAGCTCATTATTGTCTGCTATCAGTATGTTGATGCTTTCTTCATCATCGATCAAGAATTTCCGCTTCTCCAACAACTGAAGTGCCCCCTTCAGTTCGGCAAACACCTGTGCCAGGTAAACCGTATCTTTTTTTTGCCTCAGGTGGTAACCGGCCTTTTCAATCATCAACACAGCGGCAGGTTTGTACAGTTCCATCCTTACGGAATCGAGCGCTGATGTACCTTTCTTTATTTTTTCATTTACAATTGCCAGCCCTTTTTTCCCGTACTCCTCAGCCTGTGCATATTGACCACCGATGAAATTCACTTCTGAAAGATTGAGCAACTGGTAAAATACAGGCAAAGTATTTTGCTCCTGCACTTTTGAAACATAGTCATATCCCTTCTTGGATTTAACTACGGCTTTTTTATAATCGCCGTTTTTAGCATAGAACAATGCCGCATTTCGTAAAAACTCGAGGTACATATTGCTGTATTCTCCCTGGTAAGAAGTTTCGTACAGGGAATCACTTTTTTCATATTCAGCCGCAGCAGCCGCTACATTTTTTTTGCTCTCGTTGGCGATGGCCAGGGCATAACGGGCATCGGCCTCCCAAAAAATATAGTCACCTTCGGCAGCCTTTAGTTTGGTCAACCCCTTTTCCAGATATTCAAAAGCCTCATCATAATTGTGCATGGTATTGGCAAGCTGCCCCAGTAGTATCTCCGAAATGAAGATCCCCGGGTGACCCGGTTTTAACTGCTGTTGTTTTTGACGGTAAGAATATTGCAGCAGGTCTTTTGCTTTTTTATAATCGCCGATCTCTTTATAAAAACCTGCCAGGTTATCGGTGGCTTCAAATAAAAATGATTTAGCATCCTCCCTTTTTTGCGCCGGGTCTGTGCCGGCAATATACAGCTCGATATTGCTGATAGAACTTTGCTGCGCTTTGATGGCTTCCGTTGTTTTTCCATCGGCATCATACAAAGCAGACATATTATTCTGCACCATTGCGGGGCGATAATATTTATTACGGTCGGTGGGTTTTGTTTTTGACAATGCATCCAGTGCTTTATTGAAAAAGTAACCGGCGCTATCATTTTTAGAGGCGTACCACATCAGGCTGGCCATGGCATTGTAGGAAATGTAGAGGTCTTCACTATCGGTTTCTTTTTCCGATTCCCTGATAGCAAGTGCTTTCCGGTGGTGCTGTCTCGACAATGCTGCATTGCCCATCCGCTGTGCATACACACCCAAATTATTTTCCACTTTTGCAAGTTCCAGTGGCGCAGTGGCATATTTAAGCGCCTGTGTACAGGCATCGTAAGCCTTTTTATCTTCGCCTGCTACGCCTAAATATTCTCCTGCTTCGAGATACACTTTCCGCATGATGATATTGGATGGTTTTTTTGCAGCGATCTGTGTAGCCAGTGCATCCATTGCCAGCGCAGCTTTTTCCGGGCCGCCATTCTCCATGCCTATTTTTCCTGCCAGGGGCATGTAATGGATCAACGTATCAAAATTGCCTTCTTTCAAAAAGGCCTGCACCTGCTGATCCAATAGTGCCGTTGCCTGTTTAAAGTTTTTTTCATTGATGGCCGCTTCAATTTCAGCGATGCCTTTTACACTATCCTGTGCAAAAATGGGTATCAATAAAATGAGAATACACAGCCCGGCAAGGCTGAATTTTGAAAAAGGCATGGCGGTTTTATTTTAGTTTGTTGATCAATTCGGTGCTTTCGGGACGGGCAGATCTTTCAAAATATGGCAGGGCTTCCTGCACTTTACCCTGTTTGAGTAAGGCCAGGCCGGTGTACCAGCAGGCATCTTTATAAAAAGGCCTTGTTCCGTCTGCCGCAACTAACCTTAAAAAAGTAATTGCGGCGGCATCATTACCATCGGCCTGCTGTGCAACGCCTAAAAAATAATTCAGGGTATCATTTTTCGGCTGGTCGGTTTGGAGCTGACTCCATTCGCTGATCGCCTTTTTATACTGTCCCGTTTTATAATCCAGCATGGCCTTATTAAAAAGATAATTATTGCCGGTGCTCATGGCGCTCATTAAACCCGGGTCTGGTTTATAATAGGCAGTGTATAGTTTTTCATACTTATTCCCGTTCAGCGTAAATGTCCAAACGGCCAGTGCTGCCAGCAAAGCAACTGATGCTGCCACGGCTAATCTGCGCCGCATAGAAACTATTTTACCCGGCTGTTTTGCAGCGGTATTTTTTTTTATGCCTGCATGGTAACCATCGAGGCACTCTTTTAAAGAGGCGGTTTCGATACCGGCAAGCAATAATGTTACTTCCTTTACTTTAGCGGCCCATACAGCATTTTCTGTCATTTTATTTTCAAATGCAAGCCGCTCCCCGGAACTGATCGTTCCCAGCAGGTACTGCTCAATGCTTTCCAGCTCCTGTACTGATATGGTATAATTTGTATCCAATGTTTGTTACTGCCCGGTCACCATGTTACGAAGGCGTTGCAGGCAGCGGTATTTATTATTTTTTGCAGTGGCCGCTGTCCATGAAAACTTTGCGGCAATATGATTCATGCTTTGTTTCATAAAATAAAACAGCGTAAGTACCTCCCTGCATGGTTCGCCCAGATTTTTAAAATGCTGTTGTACTTTTTCAATATAATTTTCTTCTTCGCCGCTATAGGCCGCATCTGTAAAAAGATCGTCTTCAACCGGCACCGTACCCTTCTTCTTCACTGCTTTCAGGTGATCGTACCATTTGTATTTTGCAACCTGGAAGAGGTATGCCTCCAATGATGAACCCTTTTGTTCTGCAAAGCGGCCGGCTTTTACATTTTGCCATACTGCAACAAAAGCCTCCTGGTAAACATCTTTCGCCTCCTCTTCAGTTCCGCTGTTGGCCAATACGAAGGCTTCGGTTTTGTAATAGTTGGCCGTGTACAGGGCCTCCAGTGCCTTACCATCATTCGCCAATACCGCTGCGGTTGGTATTGTTGAGTCAGTAAATTGATTCCCTGTGTGTTGCAGCATGGTCCCTTTTATGTACACTAAAATACAAGTAAAGAGGCATACTTAAAAAAAGGTAGGAATATTTTATTTGATTCCAGCTTTGCTTTCTTTCCTGAACCAACTGTTACCCATATCCTCATTTTCCCCCATCGCTGCTACCTTTTTATAATGATATCTGGAAAGTTTGAAAAGGTCATCAGTCCGGGACATAAATCCGGCAAATAAAAAAAATTACAAATAAAATGACCGGCACTGATGACCTTTTACTCATTCCTGCTATATAGTATAGTAAGCGTTTTTAAAAATGCTTTTACCCTTTGAAAAGTACCGGCTTGCCAAAAAACCAATATTCATTATTCTTCCAGGAAATTCCGACAACAATTTTAAGGGTAAAAAATTTACTTATGCTCAAAGTTTATCTAGCTGCTATTGCCTTACTTGTAACCATCGCTTTAACGGCGCAAACACCTGCCCTGGTAAAGGACATTTACAACTTTCAAACCAATGGATCTATTTCAGGCGCTGTAAACTACACGGCCGTTGGAAGTTCCACTTATTTTACCGCAGGTGATGGCGTAAATGGTGTTGAACTCTGGAAAACGGATGGCACCGCAGCAGGTACGGTGATGGTGAAAGACATCAATCCCGGTGATGGCTCTTCCAATCCTTCCAACCTGGTCAATGTAAATGGCATCTTATATTTTTCTGCAGCAGGAACCTATAACAATAGTACCGGCTATAATACCGAGCTGTGGAAGAGTGATGGCACAGCAGCAGGCACCGTGCTGGTAAAAGATATTTATATTGGTGGACTCGCCAGCGATCCGGGCTCACTTACTAACGTGAACGGCACCTTGTTTTTTGCCGCCGCAACAAATGCGAATGGAAGAGAATTATGGAAAAGCGATGGCACTGCTGCAGGCACGGTACTGGTAAAAGAGATCATTGCCTCAACTGGCAGCAGCACTCCTGCCAACCTGGTAAATGTAAATGGCACCTTGTTTTTCTCAGCCGCCAGCGGCGTGGCAGCCAATACGGAATTATGGAAAAGCGATGGCACCGATGCTGGTACTGTATTGGTAAAAGACATCAACCCGGGCAATACCAGCTCTTCGTCAAACAATTTCGTCAATGTAAATGGCACACTATATTTTACTGCTACCAATGGTGCAGCAGTTAACGGCATCGAGCTTTGGAAAAGTGATGGCACTGATGCCGGCACCGTGATGGTAAAAGATATTAACCCGGGTACCGGCACTTCTGCTCCCAACAACCTCACCGCTATTGGCAACACCTTATTTTTTGGTGCTACCAACGGCACCAATGGTTTTGAACTTTGGAAGAGTGATGGTACCGATGCTGGTACAACAATGATAAAAGATATCAATCCCGGCACCGGGCTCGGTGTAAGTTCCTCCTACAATATGGTCAATATCGGTGGCACACTGTTCTTCGCAGCACAGGATGGAGTAACCGGTTTTGAATTGTGGAAAAGCAATGGCACCAGTGCAGGAACAGTGCAGGTTAAAGATATTGTTACAGGCGCTACCGGTAGTGTTCCCAGTTTGCTTACCAATGTTAATGGCACGTTGTTTTTTTACAGCAGCACGGCAGCCTCGTCAGGCCTCTGGAAAAGCAATGGTACCGATGCCGGCACTGTACAGGTAAATACCGCTACGATTGGTGGGGGCATTCTTGAAAACCTTTATGGAGCAGGCAGCAATTTGTTCTTTACTTACCGTGGTTATAAACCGGGCTTCCCCTCTACTGCTACCGGTAACGAAACATGGATCAGCAATGGCACTGATGCTGGTACGGTTTTGTTGAAGGATGTGAATACGACCACCACCGGCTCCGGCACTACTAATTTTTGTGCAGTGGGCAACAATGTTTTCTTTGCTGCAACCGACGGCATTGCCGGAATGGAATTATGGAAAACAGATGGTACAGCGGCCGGTACGGTATTGGTAAAAGACATTGCAACTGGCACTGCTAATTCAAACCCGGAATGGCTCACCAATGTAAACGGAACTTTATTTTTTGTGGCATTTTCCACCGGCTTTGGCAGGGAACTATGGAAGAGCGATGGCACTGAAGCAGGGACAGTAATGGTAAAAGATATTGTAAGTGGCAGCAGTGAGCCGACTATCATAAACATGGCGAACATGAATGGCACGCTGTATTTTTCTGCTGCCAGTACGGGTTTTGGCCGGGAGCCCTGGAAAAGCGATGGTACAGCTGCCGGCACGGTGATGATAAAAAATATTATGGCAACCACTACCAATTCTAATCCTGCAAAATTCACTTATGTAAACGGCACTGTATTTTTTACAGCACAAAATGGCACCACCGGCAGTGCCAATGATGAAGAACTGTGGAAGACGGATGGAACTGATGCCGGAACAGTGCTGGTAAAAGATATTTACCCCGGCACCGTTTCTTCGGCTCCTTATGACATGGTGAATTTTAACGGCACCCTTTTCTTTGGTGCCCGGGATGCAGTGAATGGAACCGAATTATGGAAGAGTGATGGTACCGAAGCAGGCACGGTTATTTTTAAAGAAACGGTTGCCGGAACCGGCAGCTCAGGACCTTCCTCCATGACAGTGATTGGCAACACCATGTACCTCGCTCTTAACGATCCGGCTGTTGGTGCTGAGTTATGGAAAAGTGACGGCACCCCGGCAGGCACGGTTATGGTAAAGGACATCAGTTCAACGCAGGGATCATCGCCAAGAAGTTTTACAGGTGTGGGCAGCGCTGTTTTTTTTACAGCTTATGACGAAGCGAACGGTATTGAACTTTGGAAAACAGATGGCACAGCGGCCGGCACGGTACTGGTGAAAGATACTTATCCCGGTGCTACCATTACCACCAGGCCCGACCTGCTTACTGCAGTAAATGGCGTATTATTCTTCAAAGCAATTGACCCGGTTAACGGAATGGAACTTTGGAAAAGCGATGGCACAGATGCCGGCACTGTTGGTTTCGACATACAGCCCGGCGTCAACGGCTCATTTCCCGGCGCATTCACCAAACTAAATAATTCACTTATTTTTTCAGCCACCGATCCCTTGTATGGAACAGAATTATGGGGCATTGGCACCACTGCATCTGTTACCAATTTCAACTGGACAGGAAATGTAAGTACAGCCTGGGAGAACGCAGGCAACTGGGGCGGTAATACGGTACCAACATCAACCAGTGCAGTAGTTATTCCTGCCGGCAGGCCAAGGTATCCAACAGTAAATAGCAGCACTACGGTAAAGAGTATCAGCTGTGCACCCGGCACTACGGTAACTGTTGGTACGGGGATCGTCTTGAATATTTTGAGATAAAAATGTTGGCGTTGACCTGTTATAGTGGATCTGTCATTGCATCATCAACAAAAATTCAAAAAAGCTGATGACCTTTTCCGGCTTTTGCCGATATAACATCGATCACTGTTAGCGACTACCCTATGTAAGCCATTCTCCTATCATCTTTTGCAAAACCAACACTGTAATAAATACCAACCATAAAGCCTTTTTTATGAAGCATCTTTCCGTTCTAACCTTGCTGGCAAGCCTGTTCACCGCAAACCTTTTTGCCCAGCCAACTTTTGTGAATTTCCAAATGGGCGGAGTAAACTCGGCTGCATTTACCACCAACAATTTCAAGTGCATTGCGGTCGGAAAAAACAACCGCATCTGGGCCGGTACGCAGTATGGTGGCCTGTACACCTATGATGAAGATTTTAATATCTGGCTCAAGTCTGATAAACTCACCAATGTTTTCATCAACGACATCAAGGCTGATGCTGACAGTGGGATATGGATAGCACAGTCGGGCCAGGCAAGTGTTGGCGGCAATTCCAATATTGCAGGCGGCATCAATTATTTTCCTGTTGCCAGCGATATCAGTATGAATTTTTACAGCGTGGCAGGCACTACTACCAGTGCAGACCTTATCAGTAGGAATGTACGTTCATTGTATATCGACCAAAGCTTTAAAGCCGCCAATGGATGGCCGCCAAGAGTGTGGGCAGCACAGGGCACTTACATCACTTCTTTCAATACCCGCCGGGGAGGCCTGCACATTGGCCTGAACCGGTATACACCTTACTTTACTATTAACAATGGGGGTTATCAACTGGGGCCATCTGCTACTCCCATCAGCGAAGCCGTTGGAGGCAACAGCCTGGAAGTTTGGGCGGCCGTAAGGCAAAACAATGGAGGCTCACAAATATTAAGGTACAATCCCAGCGGTGGCGATACCATTGGCACTTACAGTACCTGGAATGTACCGTTCCTGCAGGCTGGCTTTGCAGCGCAGGCAATTCATTTTGATAAGGATGGCAACCGGTGGATCGGTTTAAAGTCCGGTGGATTGGTAATATATACACCGAATGGCTGGATGAATATGAATTCAGAAAGCTTGATTCCGCCAGGCACACAGGTAAATTTCAATGCCATTGCATCTGACGAATATGGAAACGTATACATTGGAACTTCTGCCGGACTCCTGGTGTTTCAATCAAGAGAATACAATCCTTTATCAAGCCCTGATTATGTGCCCTCCTACACAAAATACACAACAACCGATGGTCTGCCCAGCAATAATATCACCGGCATTGCATACGATGCAAAGAACGGCCGGGTATTGGTCACTTCGGATGCAGGTGTAACATTTATGGATATCTCCGAAGAGTATATCAAAGGAGTGGTGTACGATGTGTACGGCGATTTTGACAATGAAAATATTGTAAGACCAGGTCTCCAGAAAAAGCCTATAACCTCCAACGTTACAGTAACACTGCTTAAGAATAATGTTGAAGAAGAAACCACGACACCAAACGCCTTCGGCATTTTTGAATTAAAAGAAGCCAATGATGTGGATGTGTATTCTGTAGAGCTGCGCTTCATCAACAGGGATGGCACTCCTATGATACAACGCTTTGACAATATCCATAACCATACCCGGATGAAACCTGTATTAATGCCAGACAGCATGATCAGGGAATTGAAAGGGTTTAAGGATAAAATGATAAAAAAATGCTTCCCGGTAAAAGTTGGTTTTGGAGTTGCCCTTGGCGACATATGCGTGGATGGCTTTAGCGTAACGAACTATGACTATCCAACCCAGGTCTTCCTTTCCGGCAACAGCATCTCTACGGATCATGATAAAAAGGTAAACAACCTGGCCAATTATTATGCAACCCTCGCAACGGTGTATAAACTCGGCGGAAACATGTCAGACCTCGGATCAGATATGGTATCCAATATGCTCGACCTGCTTGATTTCATGGCATCGGAAGTGATCTTCAGGGAAAAGACAACGGGGCCTTCAGCCAACCAAACGGTGAAAGACAAGTTTACTGAAATAGGATTTACTGAAGAGGATCTCACTTTATTTACAAACACGTTAAAACTAACTAAAACCTATTTTAGTGAATGGGCTAAATCGGTATCGGCATTATTAAAATCGCAACCCGAAACACAAAAAGTTTTCGATATGACAGCCACCTGTATCAGTGATGCTGCAGACCTGATGCTTCAATTCCTGGATTATGGTGGATCTGGATTTAGTTATAAAGCGATTGTAGACAACACCAAGAAAGTATTGGCAACTGCGGCAGCAAGCATGCTGTACAGCAAGTACTATGCAGGTGACCTTCACCGGTATATTGTACCCAGTACGAGCCAGGCGGCTACTGCATTGCGATCAACGCTTAGTTATGATGAAGCCTATGATGTTCTATACAATAGCCGGTCAAATTCATTGGCTAAATTTGGACAGGATACATTGACCAACCGGAAAGCAAACATTGAAACGTCTGCCAGGGTAGCACAGGTGGCAGAAACGGTATCTCAATTTTTTGATGTCATTAAAACATTGGGATTACTCCCGGGTGCACAATGGGTGGGAGTGGCCTCCAAAGTGCTTTCTTTTGCAGCCAAGGGTATAAAAGCAGGAGCACTTATTTTCTCCTCCTACCAGGGTGCTGTAGGTGCGTATGAAGAAATAAAATTGTCGGAGCAGGCAAAAGAAAAAGCCGGCCTGGCCCGGCCAATACCGGCAAACCCGGGAGAACCCTTACAGGTAGCAGCGATCAACAATCCTGATTCACTGATCGCCATTAAAAACCGTTTTAACCAAAATCTTACAGATCTGCAGGTGCATTATGCAGCCGCATCCTTTAATCCACCGGCTTATGGAACAGTGCTTAAAAGGTTTGCTTATAACGATTCCGCCTATACGCAGGAAATGACGGCAGTACTGAATTCAATATGGGCTGTTGCAGACAGCGCTTCCAATTCAATCACAGCATTCAGGCCCAGATTAGACAGGGTATTGGATTCTTTTATCTCACAACAATATTCCCTCAGAAAATCGATGTATTATCTCAATCATTCATTCATCTGCGATAGTGCCAAAACTTCTTACCGTGCCAGTTTCGATAGTCTTGCAATAGAGATAAAAAGACTGAATGATTCAGCAGTGAATGGCATTGCTTCATTGATCACCATGATCAATGCAAACAATATCCCTGCCGTTGCTTATCTCTCACAGGAATCATGTAAAGTGATACATAGCAGGGTACCAGGCACCAGTGGAAGCATCACGTATAAATTTAAAAACTATGGTTTGGTAGCACAAAACAATGTGAGTTTTAAGATCAGCCGGCCCACTGGCGGCTATACCATTACCAGCACAGACTCCATCAACGTAGGCAATATAAACCCGGGAGAAACAAAGCAGGTAAGTTTTACTTATACCGCACCGATGACTGATTCTGTAGGCCATTATGGAATAGAAGTAAAAGCAAACAATGGTATTTACAATCAAAATATATTCGGAACCCTCTTTGTAATTGACCCAGCAAAATTTTATACCGTACAGGATGGAGACTGGAGCAATCCGGCTACCTGGCATAGCAACCAGGTGCCTGGCCCGACAAATAAAGTACACATCAGTCACAACGTAACTGTTACAACAAATGTAACCTGCAAATCTGTTACCGTGTATAAGCCGGGTAATGTGAATGTTACAGCAGGCAAAAGGGTAATCATCAATAACTAAAAGCAGGATGCTGATTGAAGCACAATCATTTGGTAAATGACGCCGCTGCAATGATCAAAATAAGAAATATCTTTTTACTGGTACTACTTACAGTCATCGCAGCCTGTGATCAACTGTATGCGCAGGCACCTGCAAATGATGATTGCATCAACGCAGAAATCATTACCATACCAAACAACGGCTTTGGCCTGGGGAATTTTTCTTCCACGCAGATCAGTCTTACCAATGCCACCGTGCAAGCGGGCGAAAACTTTGCCCCGGCAATTTTTGTAGCAGGGTTAGATAAAAAGTCGATATGGTTTAAATTCTCCTTGCCAACGATCCGGGCGGTTAGGGTTACCTTATCGCAACCCGGCACCGCAATAGCAGCCGGTGATGCAGGTTTTGCCGTGTACAAGTACAATAATTGTTTGCCGGCAAACGACAGTATCAGCACAAAACTCACACCCATTGTTACATTCGGCAACACCTATCATCCCTGTGTGCCGGCAGGAGATTACCTGGTACAGGTGTCATCCAATTTAAATGCGAACGGACCCATTACCATCAACGTAGAAGTGAGTGATCAAACAGGCGCCGCCTACGATCATCCCAACCAGGCTTATGCGTTTGGCGTAGCCAATGTGTACACCCGTAAAATTGATTTTGAAACGGAATGCCAGTCCATTGAAGATGCAACAGAAGTATGCAGTAGTTTAGGTGATTATGCATCCTATCACAAAACAGCCTGGTTTACTTTTACAACGCCTGCTTACCTTGATTATTTGGTAGTGGGCTTATCAGGCACAGGAGCCACTACTTATTTCCCCAGTGGGGGTGCCAACATACAGAAAAAATTCGGTTACAATTTATACCGCGGCGATGCTGTCACCACACCCATCAACAATTTAATATTGGTAGATGGCTGCGACAGTATGCTCACTAACGGTTACTACTGTGCGAAACAGGAATACCGTTGCGGCGATCTTGCCCCGGGCACTACCTACAGCATCCAACTGTTTATTCATAAGGATTTTAAAGACATGGTGCGCCTGGGAATCATTACCGGTGGCACTGCACCGGCTGCAGGCCCTTTGCCGGTTAACACACTGCCGGCCTCCAATACCCTGGGAATATTGCCGGTTGCTGCCAATGGCGCTACCACTACTTTCAGCGACAATTTTGGTTGCAATAGCCGCCACAGCAACAATGGTTGCAGTCCGTCAAAACCTGCAGCAGGTGTTACCGTCAATAATATAAAATACAACCTCAGTTGTTTTGCGAGCTTTAGTCTGAACAGCACCGCAGCCATTACATTCCGGCCCGGCATGACCTATTGTGGCGCCAGGCCGGTGATCAGGTTATTTAAGCAAAGTCTTACTGGCAACTGCTCTGGTTTGGATACTGCCAATATTGTTGGAACCGCCATTTACAATGGCGAGATTGAATGCCTCGCCCCCGGCGACTATGTATTGCAGGTGTTGGGTTCAGATACAGCATCCTCCGACTTCAACAGCCTTTTCTACGGGGATTTGAACAACAACAACAACCAATGCCTGTTCACAAATTTGGGCAGCCGTTTTTACGTGGATATGGTCGTGTTTTCCCGTAAGGCCGCTGGCAAATATTCATTAAGCGTAACCGGTGCGTTTGACAGCATCAACCGGGTAGGTTCGGTGCAGCAGGCTTTAGCAGACGGAGTTGCTTACCAGGCTTCACCAGATACCATTGGCTGCCAGCCAACCTTACGGCCCTCCGACACTACCTGCTCCCCGTTGAATGACAAAGTACTTTACCGCCAGTTCCTTATTGCAGACAGCGGCACGGTTGATTTCAGTGACCTGGTTATTTCCAATAATCCGCCTTTCAGGTATAAATTATACGAAGGCGATGCCAATGCACTGGCAACGGCTCAAAACGTATTCAACTTCCCAGCTAAAGTTACCGGCCTGGTACCTAAATCACTTTGCCTGTATGGATATACTTATTGTGCCAACAAAACGGCCTGCGTGGTACCCGGCACTTATACATTTGCATCCATGGGCAGCGTGGCAGATGTAGGACGTGCAGACAGACCAACTTTTACTTTTGTAAAAACAAGAACGAAACACAACAGTCCGCAGAATGCTCACGACATGGGCAGCATCATGGATACCCTCGGACCAAATGGGGGTACCCTTCGCAGTTACCGTGACTATTGGAGTTGTGAAGATAATGCTATCCCGATCAATGGTTATGTTCCATGCCCGATAGATGGAAGGCCTGCTACCAAAGCTATTTACCGGCAATTTTATTTAAAGGAAGATGCCATTGTAAAATTCAGTAACCCCGGTTATGGCGGATGGTGTGTAAACAATGCTTATGGAAAAAGAACCTTGTTTTATGGAAGAGCAACTGATGGATTGCCGGGACTTTCACCTGTCGGCAATCAATGGAATTGTTTTTCAACGGCGCAAACTGCTAACAATTGCAGCCCTTTGCCTGCGGGCTGGTACACCGTGGTGAGTTATGGCACAGGGCCGGGTTACGACAGTACCATGCGGCTGACCGATATTAACGGAATGTACAATGGATATGTAAGCTACAGGGATGAGTTTGACATCACCATTACACCAGCCTGCCCTGCACCAAAATTTAACCGCCCGTATAAAGCGTCTGTAGCCGCAGGCAACCTGCCACATTTGATACAGTGGGGACCCAGGACCATCAGCACACCTGTATATCCAAGAACTGATACCAGTTTCAATTTACCGGTAGAAAATTTTAATTGCACGGTAGACACGCCTTTTGCAAACCACCCGGTGATCGCCTGCGAACCTACTGCTAACAGGGTAGCCTACTTTGTTTTTAGAACAACGCAGGTGAGTTTTCTGCAGATCAATACAGGCGGGTATTTTGCCGCAGTATATGATAAGGATGTAAGAACAGATTCACTATTGTTTGGAAGCGCCGCACCGATCCATCCATGCAATAGTTCTGTTGGCAATATACAGTTCTGCCATTTTCAACCCGGCACCTATACATTGGTGATCTTTGCAACCGATGCAAATATTTGCAGGAGTGTTTCACCGTCTATTTTTATTGACCAGGTAGGCTATTCCCGTTTTGACTTCGCCGCCAGCGCATATGATTTTGGAACGGTGCCACCTGATTCTGTTTTTCATTTTGGAAAACCGGGCGACATCAATCCGCTGCACCCAACAAGACCGCCAAGCAGCGATTTCATTTACTGTACCACCGGCGCATTTTCAACAGATCCAACCAACACTGCCTGTGATGTAACAGTGAATGGAAATATTTACAGTACTGCCAATAACCAGCCATTGTACAATGCAGCATTCCCACAAACATCCGGCAATATCGCAAGAAGAAATATCTGGTACACATTTGTGGTAGACCATCCCGGCACAGTGAGAATAAAAGTAGAGAATAAAACATTGCAACGGGGAAAGCAGCCAAGGTTTGCTGTGTACAGCAGTGATGTGAATGCCTCGCTGCCTTTTAGTGCAGTGCAGGCTGGCGGCCTCGTAGACTCAACAGTATCAAATGGCTTACGCTTTGTAACAATGAACTACCTCACTTACTATTATTGCTACAATGCACCCAATAATATTTCCTTTTACCGTGATCCCTGTACGGCTACTCCTACCCGTTACTATATCTTAGTCGACAACGTGAATGCCATTTCAGATGAAGCAGGCGGCCAGTTACCCAACACGCAGATCGACGTATCAATAATGCTGGATTCATTTAACCTGGTAACACCAAAATTTGACCACTACTACCAGGCAGGCGATATAGGCAGATTGGGTATCGGAGCATACGCAGGTGAGCAGGATAATTTTTCCTGTGCCAGTCGTGATAACCCTGACCCACTGGGAACAGGACAAAACGGTTGCAGCAAAACGCTTTGGTATAAATTTAATTCAGCCATTACAGGAAATGTTCGTTACCGGATCCACATAGCAAACAGTGTTTACTACAGCGATGACGATATCCAGTTGTTGAAAGAAACGATCCCGGGAGATTCTACCATCAACAGCCTGGTATTGCAACCACGAGCCACCGTTAGTAGCGCCTCAGGAACATGGTCACAGAGTTGTGTTACGACCGGCACTTATTATCTTCTGCTGCCGGGATGCAGCAGGCTGAACCAGTATGTGATCCCCGAAATTGAAATGATAGAACAGGAGGGTGATTTCTGCAGCCGTGCAGTTCCTGCTGCGATCAATGGTGCCGGCACTGCCTCTGCTTCCGTATTGGTTAATTGTCATACCATCGGAACAGACTACGGCGAGTTCGGACCGACACTTACCTGCCCGCAGGCCGGCATCACTTCACAATACAAAACAAGCTGGTTCCGTATCGACATCGGAGGAACAGACACGCTGGATATAACAACTTACCTCGTGGAAAACACCAATGCTTCCAGCAGCGATATCAAGTATCGTATGATGACGGGCGATTGCGGCGCTATGCAGGAACAAAGCTGTGTGCTGGATGCGTTAACGCAAAATACCTATAACTGCCTGGTACCCGGGCAAAGCTATTATGTGCAGGTGTTTACACCGGTGTTAAAAAATAACCTCGCCGTAACCGGCACCATCGATCTTCAATTGTCTGCTGTGTCACATGCCGATACCTGTCTTCCGAACAACAACTGTTTGGCAACTGCCAATTTTCTTTCTTCATTTGACTGCACAAAAGATGACTCCGTAAAATTCATCAATTATTCTACCTACGGAAATGATATTAGCTACCAGTGGACTTTTGGTTACAATGGCGCAACATCCACCGCAGTATCGCCGGCCTATTTTTATCCGGCCCTTGCAACAGACAGTACCTATACAGTAAAACTCGTTGTAAAAAACAACAGTTGTTTAAAAACCGATTCTGTTACACGAACAGTACTGGTACCTGCCAGGCCCTACATTGATCTTGGCAACGACATCATTCAATGCAACAGCACTGCATCCATTTTATTGAGGGCTACATCACATCCCGGGGCTGCATACCTGTGGCAGAACAATAGCACTGCCGATACCTTCCGGGTAGTTGCCACCGGCAACAACGATTGCCGTGTACGGGTTACTTACAATGGCTGTGTAAGTGCTGACACCATCAGGGTATTGGTAAGCCCGCTGTCTGCAAGACCCCTGAAACAAATTGTGCTGTGTACCGACTCTGTTTCTGTGGACGTAAGACGGGGTGCCAATGAAACTTATTTATGGAGTACCGGCGCCACAACAAGAAGTATTTACATGAGTGCACAAGGTTACTATTGGGTAGACATCCGCTATTTTGATTGCGTTTACCGGGATTCATTTGAAGTGATCAGCCCTGCCAATGCCAGCCCCCTGGGCAATGACACAACGCTTTGCTTCTCACAGAATGATTATGTACTCGATGCTTCGGTCAATGGTGCTGTTGCCTATACCTGGCAAAACAACAGTCACGCAGATACCCTTCTTATTACGGCCCCGGGTCAATATCATGTTACAGTTGATTTTGGCAACTGTACGATCAAAGATACGATCAATATTTTGGGTTATGCGGCACCGTCAGTAGTGGTTATTGATACCTCCATTTGCTATTCACAAACATTGCTGTTGCCCTGGGGAGAACTGGTAAATACAGCCGGCTCCTATGCCGATACCCTGGCATCCTCCGGTGGCTGCGACAGTTTGATACAAAAGTTTAATGTTACCATTAAAGCAAGGCCGGATATCGGCAGGGATACAACGATCTGCTTCAATGCAGGTACTCACCTGCTGAGAGCGCAGACAGCAGGGGCTATTGGATATGAATGGCAGGATGGAAGTACAGCAGACAGTTTTGTTGTTGCAGGCCCCGGCCTGTACTGGGTAGATGTAAATTTTGGCAGTTGCCGTGTAAGAGACAGTATTGTTATCAATGGTGGCAATGCGCCCGGCACCATAACCATTGACACCAGCATTTGTAGTGGAATTCTTTTCCGCCTGCCCTGGGGTGATGTTACGGGTTTACCTGGAATATACACAGATACCCTACAGGCGGCAGCTGGTTGCGACAGTTTGGTAAGAATTGTAAAACTAACGGTAAAGTCTACCCCATCCCTGGGAGTTGATAAAAATCTTTCTATTTGCAGCAGCACTGTTGCCAATCTCAGCAACTTATACAACACAACCGGCCTGTCTGTATTGTGGACCTTCAACAGCAGCACGGTCCCGGACCCTTCAGCATTGAATGCAGCAGGACTTTACAGGCTGGTGGTTACAAATAATGTTAACTGCACAGATACAGCTTTTGTAACGCTCCGGCTAAGTGCCAGGCCTCAGTTGGGAGGCGATACTTCGATCAGTATTTGCCCGGGCAGGTCCATCGACCTGGAGGCCGTTTACAATGCCGATACCAATATACATGGATGGTACCAGAATAATGTTCTCATCAATAATGCCGGTGCAATCAGTACGGCCGGTATTTATCAATTGATCAGTACAGCGGGTTCCGGTTGTTCAGATACGGTGCTTGTAACCCTTTCGGTAAATTCCAATCCCATCGTGGTTACCAATGACCCGGCGCCGGTGTGTACTCCTGCTATTGTTGATCTGACTGCAATGGCAATTACCGCCGGCTCAGGATCAGGCTTACTATTTACATACTGGAAAGATTCAGCAGCAACCAGCAGCTATTCCAATGCGGCATCGGCAGCAGGCGGCACCTATTATATCAAAGGAACTGATGCCAATGGTTGTTTTGATATTGAACCCATCAACATAATACAGTACCCGGTACCGGTAGTAAATGCCAGTGCAGATATTTCGATCTGTGAAGGAGATTCCGCCAGCTTACAGGCAAGAGTAACCAATAGTACAGTGCCCGTTACTTATCAATGGGAACCTGTAGCAGCAGGCGGCATACTCAACCCTTCATCGGCCAATACGATCGTGAAGCCGGCTAGTACCCAGCAATACATTGTAACGATCGTTGACGGCTATGGTTGTAACTTTTTGGTGAAGGATACTGTACTGGTAAAAATTCAGCCGCCAGTACCCGCTTTTGCCGGCAATGACACGATTATTACTGCGGGTGTACCGCACCAGTTGCAGGCCACCGGCGGGTTGAAGTATTTATGGGAACCGGGTAACCTGCTGAACAATCCGGCAGTTTCAAATCCTTTGGCTACGGTTTATGCCGATAGCATTTTATTCACCGTAACGGTAACAGACCAGGAAGGTTGCATTGGCCGTGATACCATTCAATTGAAAACTTACAGCGGCATCACCTACTTTGTACCCAATGCTTTTTCTCCCAACGGCGATGGAAGAAACGACCTGTTCAAGCCGATACCAGTGGGCATTGTATCCACAGACCTTTTCCGGATTTTTAACCGATATGGCGAACTGATCTTTGAAGCAGCACAGCTTTCAAAAGGGTGGGATGGTACTTATAAAGGCATCCCCCAACCTGTGGGCAATTATATATGGATAGTAAAGGGTAAGGGAAGAAACGGGAAAATAATTGAGATGAAAGGCAACCTGGTATTGGTGCGCTAATTAAATAATCAATAAAAAAATAATGATGGAAACACAAGTGTATATACCAACTGAACAGGGCATACGAGTGGTAGCCGCTACCAGCATTGTGAGGATCGAGGCTCGCAGTAACTATAGTAAACTGTTTTTTGACAATGCCAAACCACTCACGGTGGCAAAAGTGCTCCATTGGTTCGAAGACAAACTGGAACAACAGTTCTTTTGCCGCATTCATAAAACGCATATTGTAAACAACCAGTTCATCTCAGCCATATCGGCAGACAACAATACGCTTACATTATTGAACGGTGAACAATTAAAGATCAGCCGGAGAAGAAAAACGAAGGTGCTGAAATTGTTGATATAGATAGCTGCTCAACAACAATAATCTCACAACTAGTGGTGAAAATAAATTGAGCGGATCCGTACTTTATCTTATGCCCGACACGGTCAAAAATTATTTAGCCAGGTAACTGCAAATGTTTTTTACAATTGCCGGACCTTCATAAATAAAACCTGTCCATACCTGCACCAGGGAAGCGCCTGCAGCTAATTTTTCTTTTGCATCGGCTCCTGTAAAAATGCCCCCGCTTGCAATGATGGGAATTTGACCATTTGTTTTTTGGTAAATGTATTGTACGATCTCAGTGCTCCGCTGCTGTACCGGGAGGCCACTCAAACCACCGGCGCCCATTTGTTCAACGGACTGTTTGTCCGTCAGAAGTCCTTCCCGGCTGATGGTAGTATTGGTTGCAACAAGGCCATCTAATTTTATCTCCAATGCAAGAGCGATCACATCATCTATTTGTTCCTGCGTAAGATCGGGCGCTATTTTCAGCAGGATAGGCTTTTGGCGGGCAGAGTGAACTGGCAACGAAGAATGAGACTTTAAATCTCCAGGCTCAACCATTGACGATTCACTATTCACTATTGACGATTCACCATTCCCCATTGACGCATTAATTCCCTGCAGGTTCGTAAGAATTTTTCTCAGCGATTCTTTCTCCTGCAATGCCCTCAAACCGGGTGTATTCGGACTGCTAACATTCACCACGAAATAATCAACATAAGGATGCAGGGCTTTAAAGCAGATCCCGTAATCCTTCCAGGCATCTTCATTGGGAGTGACTTTGTTTTTGCCGATGTTACCACCGATAATCAATTTTGAATGTTGAATGTTGAATGTTGAATTCGGTTCTGAACCCGGAGACTTTCTTATTGACGATTCACTATTCACTATTGACGATCCTCCATTCTGTTCCTTCCATTTTTTTAACCTTCCGGCAATCACTTCCACCCCATCATTATTAAAACCCATCCGGTTGATCAGTGCTTTGTCTTTCGGCAAACGGAACAACCTGGGTTTGTCATTGCCATCCTGTGGCCTGGGCGTTACGGTTCCTATTTCAACAGCACCAAATCCCAATGCTTCCAGTTCAGTGAGGTAGCATGCGTTCTTGTCAAAGCCAGCCCCCAATCCAACCGGGTTTTTAAAATGTATCCCCAAAAAATCTTTTTCCAATTGAGTGTTGCTCATCGAAAACCGGGCAGTGAGCATTTTCTTCAGGAATGGTATCTTGCATATAATACGAAGAGCATTCATGGAGAAATAATGTACTTTTTCAGGATCGAAAAAGAACAAAAAAGAGCGGAGCAGTTTGTACATGATCCGCAAAGATAATTGGTTTGATTTTTCATAGGAACTGTTACCTTTGAGATAGAAAGTTGCATAAACAACTATTAAGCTCCAAACCCCTGGTGGGCTTATAAAGAGTCTGATTGTATAACCCCCCTTAGGGGATGGGGGCAAATAATTAACATGCAGGAAGCATACATTGTAGCCGGCTACCGTACGGCAGTAGCAAAAAGTAAAAAAGGCGGTTTCAGGTTTACCAGGCCGGATGACCTTGCCATCAACGTGATAAAAGGATTGCTGGCAAGTGTACCCCAGCTCGATGCAAAAAGGGTGGATGATGTAATTGTGGGCAATGCCGTTCCGGAAGCAGAGCAGGGCCTGCAGGTGGGCCGTATCATTGCTGCAAGGGCAGTAGGTATTCATGCAGCGGGCATTACCATTAACCGTTATTGCGCCAGTGGTCTTGAAAGCATCGCCATGGCGACTGCCAAAATAAGGACCGGCATGGCAGAGTGCATCATTGCAGGCGGCGTGGAAAGTATGAGCATGGTGCCAACAGCAGGCTGGAAAACATCGCCGGCATATTCTATTGCCCAGGATGAACCGGATTTCTATCTCAGCATGGGTCTCACTGCGGAAGCAGTAGCAAAAGATTACAATATCAGCCGGGAAGACCAGGATATATTTAGCTACAACAGTCATCTAAAAGCCGGGCAGGCCATACAGAACGGGTTTTTTAAAAGCGGCATTCTGCCCATTACGGTGGAACAGGTGTACCTGGATGAAAAGGGTAAAAAGCGACAAAAAAATTATGTGGTGGATACGGATGAAGGCGTAAGGGCTGATACTTCAGTGGAAGGGTTGGCAAAATTAAAACCAGCCTTTGCTGCAGGTGGTTGCGTTACTGCCGGCAACAGTTCTCAAACAAGCGATGGCGCTGCTTTTGTGATCGTAATGAGTGAAAGAATGATCAACGAACTGGGCTTAAAACCCATTGCAAGATTGGTGAATTGCGCCAGCGCCGGCGTACATCCCAGAATTATGGGCATAGGCCCGGTAGAAGCGATCCCTAAAGTGCTGCGGCAGGCAAATATGAGCATCGGAGATATCGACCTGGTAGAACTGAACGAAGCATTTGCCTCTCAATCTTTGGCCGTGATCCGCCAGTTAAACCTGGATCCGGCAATAGTCAATATCAATGGTGGTGCCATTGCATTGGGCCATCCGCTGGGTTGTACCGGTGCCAAACTGACAATCCAGATCGCCAACGACATGAAACGCCTGGATAAAAAATACGGTATTGTCAGCGCCTGTGTTGGTGGCGGACAGGGCATTGCAGGCATTATTGAGAACATCAGTTAGCCTGTTTGTATAGCTGTTACGGAGCGGTATCTTTACCGCTTTTTTATTTGTCTATATTCCCGGTTTGATCCGCCCATCTTACAATGTATTTAAAAAACGGTGCCGGTTATGCTGTTTAAAACAGGCAGCGGCCCCTGCCTTTAAAAAAGCTTGTCAACCTTTGGGAAAGGGGTTACTTTTACAACCATTAAAAGATCAGTTATGACGAAGGAAACGAAAAGACAAAAACAGGTGGCGGGCCTGCTGAATGAAGAATTGAATGATATCTTCCGCAGGATGGGGTTGAATATGATCGATGGTGGCATGATCTCCATTTCATCTGTAAAAATCACGCCCGATCTTTTTGAAGCAAGGGTTTATTTAAGCATGTTCCAGGTAAAAGATACCCAGGCAGTACTGCATAAATTTGAAGAGAAATATAAAGAGATCAGGAATGAACTGGGCAAAAGAGTAAGGCACCAGTTGAGAAGCATCCCTGAGATCAAATTCTTTATCGACGACACCCTTGACTATGTTTTTAAGATGGAAGAATTGTTTGAAAAGATCAAGAAAGAAGACGGGGGAGTATCAGGTGATAAGTGATACGTTAGAGTAATAAGTTACAACGCGGCTACCTAGTAAAATACACTGACAATTCATCCACACAACATTTTACCAATACAGCATTCTCCATTCACGATTGACGATTCATTAACATGTATCTAACCTTTGCCTGGCGCTATTTTAAAGCAAAAAAATCTACCAACGCCATCAACATCATTGCATGGATCACCGTGGGCGCCATCGCACTGGCTACGGCCTGTCAAATATTGGTACTAAGTGTTTTTAATGGCTTTGAAGGACTGGTGAAATCCCTGTACGGCGCTTTTTACACGGACCTTAAAGTTATTCCTGCCAGGGGAAAAACCTTTCTGCTCACGGCTGAACAGATCAGCCGTTTAAAAGGTACAGCAGGTGTAGAAGGAATCGCTATGATCGCCGAAGAAAAAGCGCTGTTGCAGAATAAAGAACAGGAAGACATGCAAACCACGGTGTACCTGAAAGGTGTGGATGAGAACTATGTTCATGTTACCAATGTGGCAGCAAAAACCATCCAGGGTAAATTTGAAACCGGCACGGCCGAAACACCCACCCTGGTAGTTGGTTACGGTATACAAAATGCAGTTGCAGTAAATGTAGGGGAAGGTCTGGATGCTTCCACCCTTACCATCATCTTACCCAAAAAAGGAAAAGTAAATGTGAGTGACCCCATGGGCTCGCTGAGCGAGGGAAACGCTGTTGCATCCGGGGTGTTTTCAATACAGCAGGAGTTTGATAATAAATACGCCATTACCAATATTGCCTTCGTCAAACAACAAATGGGCTTTGCATTGGATGAATACAGTGCCTGCGAAATAAAATTAAAACCCGCTGTAGAGATCGCAACAGTACAGCAGCAACTGCAGCGCATGCTTGGTCCTGGCTATACGGTACAAACCAAATTCCAGCAAAACCAAAGTCTTTACAGCACCATGCGGATGGAGAAATGGTTCATTTATGCTGTATTTACGCTGATACTCGTTGTATCTGCCTTTACCATGATCAGCGCACTTACCATGCTGGTGCTGGAAAAGCAGAAAGACATTGGCATACTCCAAAGCATGGGCGCTTCCAGGGCCATCATCTTAAAAATTTTTTTGAGTGAAGGACTTTTATTGGGCACCATCGGGGTGGCGTCAGGAATATTGTTTGCACTGCTGGTTTGCCTCCTGCAGGATAAATTTCATTTGCTAAAACTAAAAGGCGGTTCTTTTTTGATAGATTATTTTCCTGTAAAATTGGATATCAGCGACTTTATTATGGTTGCCTCCACGGCAGCGGCCATTGCCTTTATTGCCTCCTGGTTTCCTGCAAGGAAGGCTTCCCGCCAGGAGATCGAACTGAGATAAGAGAACAAAAAAGAGGCCACCCAAACCGGCAGCCTTCTCGTTTTATCATCAATAAAATTTTAATAATCTCCCAACGTTTCCGGCAATTGGGCCAGGGCTTTCGACAGTTGCTCATCATTAGGCGCAATGCCATGCCACTCGTGGCTGCCCTGCATAAAGTCAACACCGGCGCCCATCGCTGTATGCATTAAGATCACCACCGGCTTTTTATTCCCCAGTAAGGTTTTGGCGTACTTTAAAGTGCTGGCCACTTTGTCAACATCATTACCGTTCTCAAGCTGCACTACTTCCCAGCCAAAAGCGGCAAACTTTGCTGCCAGGTCGCCCAATCCGAGTACTTTATCTGTTGGTCCATCGATCTGCTGGCCATTCCAGTCGATCGTGGAAATAATATTGTCTACTTTATTGTGGGCGGCAAACAATACGGCTTCCCAATTTTGTCCTTCATCCAGTTCACCATCCCCATGCAGTGAGTACACTACACTATCATCATTATTCATCTTTTTTGCCAATGCAGCTCCCAATGCCACACTCATCCCCTGCCCCAGCGAACCGCTGGCCATACGAATGCCCGGCAGGTGCTCATGCGTGGTAGGATGCCCCTGCAGGCGGCTGTTGATCCGGCGAAAGGTTTTGAGCTCTTCCACAGGAAAATATCCGCTCCTGGCCAGAGTGCTGTAAAATACCGGTGAAATATGGCCATTGCTTAAAAAGAAAATATCTTCCCCGGGCGCATCCATATTGAATTGAGGATTGTGGTTCATTACCTCAAAATACAAGGCTGTAAAATACTCGGTACAACCCAGTGATCCACCCGGGTGGCCGCTCTGGCAACCATGTACCATCCTCACAATATCCCTGCGTATCTGGGAGGCAATTGCTTTTAAATCTTTCATTTAAAAATATTTTTTGATGATGAAGCAGTTTTTTTCCGGTACCCCAAGTCTTAGCAATGGCAAAAACCGACTATTGTTATTTCTTTGATTTTTGATGGGCAAACCTACTTCAAATAGCTGCAATTGCAAAGTATAAATTTGCAACAAATGCGGTTAATAATAATAAGATTGGTGTTTTGTCGTTTGATATTTCAGGAGACCGTTTTTAAAAGGTTTTTGACATCAAAATTTTAGTGAAAATTTTTAAAATCGGCCTATTTTGACTATGTTGCATTGCGGAATTTGGCAATGCCTAAAGTACCCCACTGAGAACGTTTATTTGTAAATCATTAACTACCCCCTGGCATGAGTTATATTTTATTAAGTGGTGTTTTAGCTTTTTTGATAACATTTTTTTCAATACCGGTAATAATCCAGGTAGCCAGGCAGAAGAAGATGTTTGATGAGCCGGATGAACGAAAAGTGCATAAAATGGTGATCCCTACCCTTGGCGGTTTGGGCATTTTTGCAGGTTTTATACTGGCCACCTTACTCGGCGTTCCGCTTAACAGCCCTGAACTACAATACTTTGTGGCAGCAGCCATCGTAATATTCTTCCTCGGTATCAAAGACGATATCCTGGTACTCTCCCCTGCCAAAAAATTTATCGGACAATTGATCGCAGCGGGTATCGTGATCAAATTTGGCGGAGTGCAGATCAGTTCCATGCATGGTTTTTTAGGTATTGACCATTTACCTGAAATGGCCAGCATCGTATTTACGCTGTTTACCATTATCGTTATTACAAATTCCTTTAATTTGATTGATGGGGTAGATGGCCTGGCTGGAAGCCTCGGTTTGCTAACCGCCATCGTATTCGGCAGTTATTTTTTATATATAGAACAATGGATGTATGCTGTGATGGCATTTTCACTGGCCGGCAGCCTGATCGGCTTCCTGATCTATAATTTTTCGCCCGCTAAAATATTTATGGGTGATACCGGCTCTTTGCTCATCGGGCTTGTCAACTCTATTTTGGTGATCAAATTCATCAATATTGCGGGCACGCCAAGCACTAAACTGGCTTTTGAAGCTGCCCCGGCAATTGGTTTTTCCATACTCATTGTTCCCCTGTTTGACACCCTCAGGGTATTCAGCCATCGCATACTCGACAGGCGCTCACCTTTTAGCCCTGACAGAACTCATGTGCATCATTTCCTCTTAGAGCTTGGGTTCAATCACAAAAAGATCACCATGCTCTGCGTAGGTACCAACGTTGCTTTTATCGCACTGGCTGTAGCGCTTCGCAATATGGGCACTACCACTGCGATCGGTATTGTACTGTCAGTAGCCAGCGTGCTGATTGCCGCAGTGTATTACAGCAGGCCTTCCAATAAATTCAGAACTTCCAAGAACCTGATGCCGGAAGAGAACCTGATGAAAGCAAGAAAAATATTATCACTTTCTCCTGAAGTGGAGATCGCAGAAGCAGAATAGAAAATTTTTAAACGTATTGAAAGTGCTCAACAATGGTTGGGCACTTTTTTTATCCCTAAAGCTCTTTTTCAGAATGCGTTAGCTTTTCAATCTTTTCTTTAGTTTTGCAACTCTTAATTTAATATTATGTCAGAAGAAATCAACTTGATACAGTCCGATACAGAATCTACCATGTCTAAAGCCATTTCGCACCTGGAAACAGAACTGGTAAGGATCCGTGCAGGAAAGGCCAACCCCAATATGCTGGACGGGATAACCGCCGAATATTACGGCAGCCCTACGCCAATCGGTCAAATTGCCAATATCTCCGTACTAGATGCCCGTACCATTTCGGTGCAACCCTGGGAAAAGAATATGCTGCAGCCTATCGAAAGAGCCATCATAGCCGCCAATATTGGTATCAATCCACAAAACGACGGCGTTAATATCCGTTTGTTTTTACCTCCGCTTACTGAAGAACGCAGGAAGGAATTGGTGAAAAGATGCAATGTAGAAGGTGAAAATGCAAAAGTATCCATCCGTAACATCCGCAGGGATTCGATCGAACACATCAAAAAATTGCAAAAAGACGGACTCAGTGAAGATATTGCAAAGGATGCCGAAGCAGATATACAGGACCTTACCAACCGCTACATCGCCCTGGTAGAAAAACACCTGGTTGCCAAAGAAAAAGAGATCATGGCGGTGTAGTGTTTATTTTGAATGATGAATTTTGAATTATAAATTATTTGATGTTCGTTTCATTCAACATTCATCATTCAACATTTCCTATGCCTTTCGAATTCAATGAAAATACTTTTATCGGGGTCAGTATTCCTCTGTATGCCATTGTGATCGGCACCGAAATATTGGTGAGCCATTTTCAACTCAGGAAATACTATTCAGTTAAGGAAACCATCATTAATGTTTACCTCACCCTGCTGAATGCATCCATTGATGTATTGTTCAGGGGTATTTATCTCTTCATTATACTTCAGTGGTTCTTTGATCACCGCATTGCTGAAATAAAAGGCCACCCGTTCGTATACTGGGCACTGTTATTTGTGCTGGAAGACCTTGCATTTTATGTTGAGCATACGGTAGATCATTACTGCAGGTTGTTTTGGGCCGTACATGTTACACACCATTCATCGCAGGAATTTAATCTTACAACCGGTTTCCGGTCTTCTGTATTTCAGCCGCTGTACCGCTTCCTTTATTTTATTCCGCTGGTGTTGCTTGGATTTAAGCCGCTGGATATTGTGCTGATGTATTCCATCACCCAGGTGTATGGCATACTGGTGCATACTCAGATGATCAAAAAAATGCCGGCCTGGTTTGAATGGTTGTTTGTGAGCCCGGCACATCACAGGGTGCATCATGCCAGCAATGTGGTATACCTTGATAAGAACATGGGTATGTGCCTTATTATCTGGGATAAGTTCTTCGGTACTTTCCAGGAAGAATTGCCGGAAGAACCGGTAGTGTACGGACTTACTACCAACCTGCCCCAACCCCATCATCCGCTAAAAATAGTTTTTCATGAATGGCATCATATTGGTAAAGACCTGCAAAGGCCCACCTCTTTTGCCAATAAACTGAAATATCTTTTTATGCCCCCGGGGTGGAGCCATGACGGAAGTACCAAAACGGCAAAGGCATTGCAGAAGGAACTGTTGCCGGCAACAGAGCAGGCTGTTTTTAATCAGCGCCCGGTACTAACGGAGAGGTCATTATAAATTCTATCCAAAAGAAGGCAGTTCGCTTAACTCACTTACCGCCCCTGCCATAACAGAAAAGGCATAGCAGTAGCTGCCGTTTGTAATAGCGAGGCAGGGTACCTGCAAACTGATATTGTACCGCAATACCTGTTCAAGCACTTTTTTATCCAGCAGTACGTCCATCTCTTTGCATTCAACGATCATGCAGGGCTGATGCCCGGCGTTGTACACTACAATATCAAAACGTTTTTTAAGATCGCCCAGTTCAATCTCTTTTTCAACAGCGATGAGCGAGGCAGGGTATTTTTTTACCTGCACCAGGTATTGTAAAAAATTCTGCCGCACCCATTCTTCCGGGGTGAGCATGATCCACTTTTTCCGGATGGCATCAAAGATGAACTCTTTACCGGATTCGCTTTTTATTTTAGGCTGGTATGGTGGATACTCAATCTTAATCATGCATCAACAAAAAAATATGTACTTTTATCCTTACACTTTTTTGCACCCAACCGGTAGGGGAAACACAAATAAACGAATAATTAGCGTATGAAGACAAAAGAAGAAATAGTACAGAACTGGTTGCCGAGATACACAGGCGAAACACTCGGAAATTTTGGCCAGTACATATTGCTTACCAATTTTTCCAACTATGTTGAAATGTTTGCCAAATGGAATCATGTAAAGGTGATCGGTAAAGACAGGCCCATGCAATGTGCCACGGCAGATAATATCACCATCATCAATTTTGGAATGGGAAGCCCTACAGCAGCTACGGTAATGGACCTGTTAACAGCCATTAAACCAAAGGCAGTGCTGTTTCTTGGAAAATGCGGCGGTTTAAAAAAACGCAATAAAATCGGCGATCTCATCCTGCCCATCGCAGCCTTAAGGGGCGAGGGTACCAGCAACGACTATTTTCCTCCGGAAGTACCGGCGCTGCCGGCGTTTATGCTGCAAAAAGCCATCTCCACCACCATCAGGGATTATGAATGCGATTACTGGACGGGTACCGTGTACACCACCAACCGCCGTGTGTGGGAACATGATGAAGTGTTTAAAGAATACCTGCAAAAAGTGAGGGCCTATGCCATTGATATGGAAACCGCTACCATTTTTACCGTGGGCTTTTACAATAAGATCTCTACCGGGGCACTCCTGCTCGTTAGTGACAGCCCGATGATACCCGAAGGTGTAAAGACGGAAGAAAGTGATAAAAAAGTTACATCTGAATATGTAGAGCGTCACCTTAAAATCGGCATCGATTCTTTAAAACAGTTGATGAACAATGGTCTTACAGTAAGGCATCTGCAGTTTTAAATTTGTTCCCCTAACGGGAGAACATATATGATACCAGTAAGATTGAATTCAACCTTACTGTTCCAAAAACCGGCTGGATATTTCAGGGCAACATCAGGCTGTAACATTTCTGAGCGCTTCCGGAATGCAGTATAGCAATTGCCATCAATTTAAAAATAAAAAAAAGAAACGTTCAGGTTTTGAGTAATTTTTCTTACCAGCAACTATTCTCTTTCACCAAAAACATCTTCCTCCAAATAGGCAGCAGTGAAGCCCATGCAGACCTTGCAGCCAAAGCATTGCTGTCTGCTGATCTCAGGGGAGTAGATAGTCATGGTATCGCAAGATTGAGTGGTTATGTAAGACTCTGGAAAGCTGAAAGAGTAAATGCAACACCGGCCATAAAAATTATTCATGAAACACCCTCCACTGCGGTAATTGATGGTGACAGAGGCCTCGGTTTGGTAGTAGGCCCTGCAGCCATGCAGGTAGCCATTGATAAAGCCATCAGTGTTGGAACAGGCTGGGTAAGTGTAAAGAACAGCAATCATTTTGGCATTGCAGGCTTTCATGCCATGATGGCCCTGCCGCATGATATGATCGGTATTGCAATGACCAATGCTTCAGCGACAGTGGCACCCACTTTCAGCAAAGAAAGATTACTGGGCACCAACCCCATTGCAGTAGCCATCCCGGCAGGTAATGAGCAACCATTTGTGGCAGACTTTGCCACCACTACTGCGGCCAATGGAAAACTGGAAGTGCTGCAAAGAAAAAACATGGATGCACCGCATGGATGGGTGCAGGATAAAGATGGCAAGCCTTCTACTGATGTAAATGAATTAAAAAAATCGGGCGCCATGCTGCCGCTTGGAGGTGATAAAGAACATGGCAGTCATAAAGGCTACATGCTCGGTTCCATCGTAGATATTTTTTCTGCCATCCTGAGCGGCGCCAATTATGGTCCCTGGGTGCCACCCTTTCCCGCCTATTTACCCATGCCGCTGAATATGCCGGGAGAAGGCATTGGGCATTTCTTTGGCGCCATGCGGATCGACGCCTTCAGACCGGCTGAAGAATTCAGGCAACACATGGACGCCTGGATACAACGTTTTAAAAGCGCAGCCACGGCGGAAGGTTTTGAAAGGGTGATCATACCTGGTGAGCCGGAAAGGGAAATTGAAAAGGAAAGAATGCAAAACGGCATCGAATTACTGGATCCTGTTATCAACGACCTGCAACAACTGGCTGCTCAATTCAACTGCTCACTTTAGTAGACCGATCCGATAGGATAATCATTTGGAAAGTAGTACACCAACAGATATTTTTGCACGCAAGAAAATGCACTACAATGAAAATAATGAAGTTTGGCGGTACCAGCGTGGGAAAGCCCGAAAGAATGCATGATGTAGCAAAGCTGATCACCACTGATGCGGAGAGTAAAATAGTTGTACTGTCGGCTTTGAGCGGAACTACCAATGCCCTGGTAGAGATCAGTACTTCCCTGTCGCAGGGCGACCGCAACCAGGCAAAGAACCAGATCGCAGCGCTGGAAGCCCATTATAAAAACTTTTGCAGCCAGTTAGTAAGCAAGCCGGAAGCACTGGAAAAAGCACTGGCTGTTGTGCAGGAACATTTTGAATTTCTCAACATCATCTTAAAAATATCTTTCAGCGAAGCGCTGAATAAAGATATCCTGGCACAGGGAGAATTGCTCAGTACAAAATTGTTCTGCTGCTACCTCGAAGAAAAAGGCATTGATCATTTGCTGATACCGGCGCTTGATTTTATGACGATCGATCATTATGATGAACCGCAGATCGGCAGCATCAAAGTGAAGCTGGCGCAACTGCTGCAAAAGAACAAGGATAAAAAGATATTCATTACACAAGGCTACATCAGCCGCAATGCAAAAGGAGAAGTAGACAATTTGAAAAGAGGTGGCAGTGATTATTCGGCTTCATTGATAGCAGCGGCCATCAATGCCAGTGTGTGTGAAATATGGACCGATATTGACGGTATGCACAACAACGATCCCCGGGTCGTAAATAAAACAGTTGCCATTGAACAGTTGAGTTTTGAGGAGGCTGCAGAGCTGGCGTATTTCGGTGCCAAGATATTGCACCCTGCCAGCATTTGGCCGGCGCAGTTTTACAATGTACCGGTAAGACTGCTCAATACCATGCAACCAACGGCAAAGGGCACACTCATTGCTGAAAAAGCCGGCAGTACCGGCGCCAAAGCAGTTGCTGCAAAAGATGGTATCACTGCGATTAAAATAAAAAGCAGCAGGATGTTGCTGGCCTATGGCTTTTTAAGAAAGATATTTGAAGTGTTTGAAAAATACCGTACGCCGATCGACATGATCACTACCTCCGAAGTGGCGGTATCACTCACAATTGACCATGATGTAAACCTGAAAGAGATCATCAAAGAACTGGAACCATTTGGTACGGTAGAAGTAGATACCAACCAGTCCATCGTTTCTATTGTGGGCAACGAGATCAACGAGTCAAAGGATGTAATGGAAAAGATCTTTTCTTCTTTGAATGGGATTCCTGTGAGGATGGTAAGTTACGGGGGCAGTCATCACAATGTATCGATCCTGATACCAAGGCAGTACAAAGAGCAGACCCTGCAATTGCTTAATAAAGGGCTTTTTGGGCTGGATTAATTGCTGAAAACCAGTTTACGAACCACTTAACCGAAAAATAATTGCCGGGTAAGTGGTTTTTTTATTTTTTGTAACCGTTTGCAAATAAAGGAGTTCAGTCCGGGTTGTGGATTTTTTCCAAAAAAAATAAAAAAAGTGCAATCTCTACGCAATAATACTTTTACTCCTGCGTTTTATAAATGGTTTTTCATAGGATATTGGATTTAAAACGGGCAGAGATTTCCATCTCCGCCCCTTATTTTTTATCCTGTCCTGGCCTGACTTTGTAAAGCAAAAGAGTTAACTCTGGTCTGACCTTCGGTACCGACCAGGGTATCATACCGAGTAACCTGCGGTGCCGACCGGGCAATCACTACTCCTCATATACAATTAAAATTTTCACCGGTGCATTCAATACACTTCCACTTTGCCCTGCAACAGTGTTTACTGCGATACGGCCATTATCAGCATTTACGGTAAATTCAAAACCAGGCTGCAGGTAGCTGGCAGGTATCTCAAAGGGGCCAACGCTGGCTAATGCAGAAACAGATAAGATTTTAGACTGTGTCAGGCCATGAGAAACAAAAGCGGTGGCACCCTGCGTGGATGGCAAATTCACCATCAGTTTTTTCATTTTAATTGCAGGCGCTGCATCGGTTCTTGCTCCCATTCTTGTATAACCCAGGATATTGGTAGAGGCATTGATACGCAAACTATCGGCAGCCATATCACCATAAATAAAAGTATGCGTGCTGTCATCCTGGTAACTGGTTATATATAATTTATTTGAACTGATTGCTCCAATACCGGCAGCAGCCCCCAGGAAAATATTACCGGAGCCACTTGTGTTTGCGTAACCTGCAAAAGGACCAACGAAAACATTGGCACTACCTGAAGTTGTTGCAAGGCCCGCCTGATACCCAAGGGCCATATTATAGTTACCAGAAGTATTCAACACCAATGCTTCTGTGCCGGCGGCTGTATTATAAGCTCCTGTAATATTGGAATCAAGTGCATGAAACCCCAATGCTGTATTGCTGTAACCTTTAGTATTACTATATAAAGCCTTTGACCCGATGGCTGTATTTTTCCTGGCTTCAAATGACCCTGATGCCCCGGTACCATTATTATACAAGGCGGAATCCCCGATGGCCACCACATTACTGGCAAACGAATTTGAGAACAAAGCGCCGGAGCCGGCAGCAACATTGCTATTGCCGGTGCTGTTATTTAGCAATGCCTTATTGCCTAAGGCAACATTGTTATTACCGGAAATATTTTTTCCAAGCGAACGAACCCCGGCAGCCACATTGGAGGCTCCGGTTTGGTTGGAGGTCAGGCTCAAATACCCGATACCCGTATTATCATCGCCGGTGGTATTGGATGTAACGGCAGCAACACCGATCGCTACATTGTTGCTACCGCTGTTGTTTTTAAAAAAAGAGAGATACCCAAGGGATGTGTTTTGTACGCCACCCAGCACTGAATCCATGCTATAGCTTCCAACGGCTGTATTGGCAATGCTGCCGCCATGGTGGTCAAGGGCATTACTGCCGACTGCAACATTAAAAGACCCGTTAAAACTTGAATCGAGTGCATTGGTGCCGACGGCTGTATTATCCGTACCCAGCGTATTATTCATCAGTGCTTTTGAGCCAACAGCAGTATTATTGATCCCTTCTTCAGCTAAGGTGGAACCCACTCCATTATTCAACATGGCGGAGTCACCGACTGCAACCAGGTTGCTCTTGTCAACGCTCCTGTTAAGGGCTCCATATCCCACTGCCACGTTTACATTCCCGGTAGTATTTTTATTCAGTGAAAAAGAACCCAGTGCTGTATTTTTATTACCGGTGGCATTTTTAGTCATCGTATTTGCACCGTAGGCAGCATTGTAGGATCCATTGGTATTAAGTGTCATTGCTGCGATACCTGCGGCTGTATTATCGTGACCGTCTGCATTATCAGTGAGTGCGTAACTCCCCAAAGCCGTATTTTGATAGCCTGTCAAATTATTTTTCAGATCCCAGAACCCAAGGGCTACATTGTAAAAGCCGTAACGGTTTTTATTGAGGGCCACAGCGCCCACGGCTACGTTTCCATTTCCTCCCGTGTTGTTTGCCAGGGTTCCCAAACCGAATGCTGTATTGTAGGTTTGCGGACTAAGCGTATCCTCGATCAGGCCTGCCTTTTTACCATTTACTTTAAACCGCAATGCATTAAAATCGGTGGTGCCGATAAAGTTTTTTGCTGTATCGGTATTGGCGTTCCCAGTGGTTGACCATCCCCCGATCTCCGAAGCGGCACTGAGGTTTACCCAGCCACTATCCCGCCGCATAAAAAAGGCGCTGTCGGTAGAGTTAAATACCAGCAAGCCTTTAGCTGGTGAAGCAATCGCTTTCATTTGTGCTGAGGTCATTCGTGGGATCAATACACCCTTGCTGGAAGACTGTATCTCCAGTTGGGCACTGGCATTGGGGCTTGAAGTACCGATGCCAACATTTTGGGCAACAACGCCCAGAGGAAAAATGAAAAAAAGAAAAACCGGTATCTTTCTCATAGCAATAAATTTTACTAAAGCTACAAAAAGTACCAACAAGGAGTTAGTGGTGAACGGAGCGTCGTCACTGCCGTTGAACAAAGCTGGGAAAGCGGGTATCTATAAAAAACTCCCCTTAAAAAAGGGGAGCTATATAATTTTAGAAAGAAACAGGTTATCGCCGTCTCTCCCATTCACGATTCACAATTGATCATTCACTAAATCACCATCATCGCATCACCGTAACTAAAGAAACGGTATTTATCCTTGATCGCTTTTTTGTAAGCTTCCATAATGAGATCGTAGCCACCAAATGCACAGGTCATGATCAGCAGGCTGGTCTTTGGTAAATGAAAATTGGTAACCAATGAATCTGCGATAGAAAAATTATAGGGTGGATGAATGAACATATTCGTCCAGCCTTCGGATGGTTTCAATAATTTTTGTGCCGTAAAAGATGATTCCAGCGACCGCATGGTAGTAGTACCAACAGAGCAAATGCGGCGGCCATCTGTTTTTGCCTTGTTCACAATGGCACAGGCAGTTTCATCAATGGCGTAATATTCTGCATCCATTTTATGTTTGCTGAGGTCTTCCACTTCAATGGGGCGGAAAGTACCAAGACCGGTGTGCAGCGTTGTTTCAGCAAAGCGGATGCCTTTGATCTCAAGACGCTTGATCAGCTCTTTACTAAAATGCAATCCTGCAGTAGGGGCTGCAACCGCTCCTTCATGTTTTGCATACACTGTTTGATAGCGTTCCTTATCTTCTTCATCCGGCTTGCGCTTGATGTATTTCGGTAAAGGGGTTTCACCCATGAAGTCGAGCATCTTGCGAAAATCTTCTTCGGTGCCATCCCACAAAAAGCGGATGGTACGCCCACGGCTGGTAGTATTATCGATTACTTCCGCTACCAGTTCATCATTTTCTCCAAAATACAATTTGTTACCCACACGGATCTTACGGGCCGGATCAACGATCACATCCCACAAACGGTTGGGCTTGTTCAATTCCCTGAGCAAAAACACTTCGATCTTTGCACCGGTCTTTTCTTTACGGCCATACATACGGGCAGGAAATACCTTGGTATTGTTAACCACCATTACATCTTTGTCGTCGAAATATTCCATGATGTCACGGAAATTGCGATCCTCTATCTGCCCGGTTTTACGGTGAATCACCATCATCCGGCTGTCTTCTCTTTTTTTGGTGGGGTTTTGGGCGATCAGATTAAGGGGCAGGTCAAATCTAAACTGGCTTAATTTCATGTGTATCAAAAAGTTTTTAAGTTGATAATCACATGCCTTGTACTGTTGTTACAGAGATAGAAGCCCTTGCAGGCACTTATCATGTTACGGCATGATTTTGAAAAGAGTGCAAATGTAATGCAAAAAAGATGATTACGAGCAGGATGCGCTTAAAGGCAGCTCCGGGCGTTAAAAAACTGTTGATTCGCTGGTATTTATTTTGTGGTTTTGGCGGTTCGGTGCATCTTTATACATTCACCAGCCGGTTAAAAATGCCCTTATGTTAAAAAGATACTGCTTCCTGTTTTGCTCCGTTATCCTGTTTCAAACGGTGATCGCCCAAAAAAATGCGGAAAGAAAATATCCCAGCCTGCTTTGGGAGATCACCGGCAATGGGCTCAAAAAACCTTCTTACCTCTTCGGCACCATGCATGTAAGCAGTAAAATGGCTTTTCATTTGAGTGATTCTTTTTATTACGCCATCAAAAGTGCAGATGCCGTAGCGCTGGAGTTAAACCCTGATGTTTGGCAGGGGCAGATGGTGCGGATGGATGAACTAAAACAGCAGTACAGCAATTATGTTAAGCCACTCCGGGGCGATTATCTCACTGAAAGTTCTTTTCGCTTGAAAAATTATGATGACGAATTAAAACTGGCGTTGAGCACAGAACCGGCAGTAGTGAACAGCCTGCTGTACCGGAGCTATAAACCCAGGGAAGATTTTGAAGAAGACACATTTTTAGACCTCTATATTTTTCAAACAGGGAAAAAACTGGGGAAGCGGGGCACCGGGGTTGAAAATTATTACGAAACAGAAAAAATAGTGCTGCAGGCCTATGGAGATATGGCCACGGAGAAAAAGAAAAAAAACATTGATACCGATGGCGAATCGATGAGAGACATGGTTGAAAAGATACAGGATGCGTATAAACGCGGCGACCTTGACCTGATGGATTCGCTCGATAATAAAATGGAGCAATCGCCTGCCTTCAGGGAAAAGTTTTTGTATTACCGCAACGAGATACAGGCCAACTCGATGGATTCCATCATGAAAAAAAGTTCGCTGTTTGTGGGCGTTGGTTCAGCGCACCTGCCGGGCCCGAGAGGCGTAATAGAACTGCTCCGTAAAAAAGGATACCAGCTTCGTCCCATACAGATGGCCGACCGGGATGCAGTACACAAGGATGACATCGACAAACTGAAAGTACCCGTAAGTTTCCGGAGCGTACGGTCGGATGACGGCTTTTACACAGTGGACGTACCCGGGGCTTTGTATAACGTGAACGAAGAATACAATGCCCTCGACCGCAGGCAGTATGCCGATATGAGCAATGGTTGTTATTACCAGGTAGCCAGGGTAAAAACACATGCTGCTTTTATCAACCAGAGCGAGATGGGGGTGCGAAAAAAAATTGACAGCCTGCTGTACGAAAATATCCCCGGCAAGATCCTCACCAAAACGTTGATCCAGAAAAATGGGTATACGGGGTACGACATCACCAATAAAACCCGCCGGGGCGACCTGCAGCGCTACAATATTTTTATCACGCCTTCGGAAGTACTGATCTTTAAAATGAGTGGCAAAGAAAATTATGTTGCAGGCAAAGAAGCGCTCCAGTTTTTCTCTTCCATTCAACTGCGGGAAAAAGAAAACAACAGCATCGTATACACTTCCCTGCAGGCCGGCTTTTCTGTAAAGTTTCCCCAACGGCCTTCTGTGTATTTCAACAGCAATACAAAAGATGGCAACAGCCAGTGGGAATATGAAGCCAGCAGCAAAACTACCGGTGACGCCTACCTTGTTTTAAAAAAGAGCATTTATAATTTTGATTTTTTAGATGAAGACACTTTTGACCTGAAGTTGATGGAAGAATCTTTTGGCTCTGCTGAGTATTTTGACCGGCAGGTGCAAAGAAAGCCCGGTAATTTTAAAGGATATCCCTGCCTGGATGTGCAGGAAAAAATGAAAGATGGCAGCATGGTATCTGCCCGGTTCATTATCCAGGGGCCGCATTATTATACGCTTGCCATCCGGAATAACAAGGCTTCGGCTGCGGAAGAATTTTTTAATTCTTTTGACTTCACTCCATACAATTACGGCAACAAGAGCTTGTTCACCGACAGTTTTTTACATTTTACTGTGCAAACACCTGTAACACCCACACTGGATACTGCTTACCGGGCGGTAGTGGAAAAAACAGCCAGTGAAACAAAAAACAATCACAATTCCGGCAACAATTTTTCAGCCAATAACCGCAGCGCTGTCTTTAGCAGTGATTCAACCGGCGAGGCCATTGCCGTGTCGGTGCAAAAGCTGCAGGATTATTTCTATGCCAGGGATTCTGCCCGTTTTTGGAAAGACGAACTGGAAAAGCTGCAGGACGAAAACTCCATGCTGCTGCAGCAGAAAAAGCATTTTGAAAAAGCGGGCGGTGTGCAGGGCTACGAACTAACGCTGAGGGATACCGGCTCTTCCAGAACGATCAGGAGAATGCTGATGCTTAAAAACAATTACCTGTTCAGGATCGCTACCATGGGTGATACACTCAACCAGCCAAGCAGCTTTGTCAGCAGTTTTTTTGACAGTTTTACACCGGATACTGCTTTAAAAGGCAGGAATATTTTTACCAGTCCGCTGGATACCTTTTTTATTCACCTCTTTAGCAGCGACAGTGCTACCCAGGCAAAAGCGCAGCAATCTATCAGCTACCTGTATTATGGCGAAGCAGGCGTACCAAGGATCATGAACGCACTTCAACAATTATCTCCGTCCTCAAAAAATTATTTTGATACCAAAACAAAACTCATCGCAGAACTGGGATACATTAAAGACAGCACCAAACCGGTAGTGGTAAACAATCTTAAAATGATCTACCAGCAGGCGGGAGATACCAGCATGTTCCTGAACGAAGTGATAGAGGCATTGGCAAGACACAAGACCAGCGCTGCCGCTGCAGCGTTTAAAGAATTCGTATTGCAGGACCCGCCGGTGTTTGACAACAGTTATTCGTATAGTTATCTTTTCAACCAGTTCGAAGACAGCCTTTCGTTGGCAACCACGCTATTTCCCGAGATACTGCAACTTATTTCGCTGGACGATTATAAAGAACCCGTGATGGATCTCATGATCAAATTAGTGGACAGTGGTTATTTAAAACCTGCTCAATACGAAAGCTGGTTCAGCAAGATCTTCTTTGATGCGAAGATCGCACTGAAAAAACAGAAAGGCGAGGATGAAAAGAAAATGGAGGCCGAACACAAGAGCAAGGATGATGATGACGATGATGTCAGTTATAATACATCCAGGTACAATAATAGTGAACACAGCGAAGGATTGCAGGAATATGCCATTTTGCTGGCACCTTTTTACGACCGCAACAGCAATGTGCCAAAATTCTTCGACAAACTGCTGCAGTCAAAGGATGAAGCTGTAAAACTGAATACCGCCATCGTATTGCTCAGGAATAACAAATTTGTTTCTGACAGCCTCCTGAACAGCCTGGCACAAAAAGACCAGTGGCGTGGAAAATTGTTTACGGCGCTGGAAGAGATAAAACAAACAGGCAGGTTTCCGCTGGCTTTTAAAACACAGGAGGCCCTGGCCAAAAGCTACCTGGCAGAAGACAAAGGATTTAGTAAGCTGGATTCCATTGTACTGGTAAGTAAGCAGGCTGCAGCTTACGAACATAAAAAAGGAACAGTGTACTTTTTTAAATACCGGGTAAAAAAAGAAGATGGCTGGAAGATCGGCATCAGTGGATTGCAGCCCGAAAATGAAAAAGAAGTGAGCAGTGATAATAAACTCAGCAGTATGACGGATAAAAAACTGAAAGCTGATAAAGATGAGCAGGAGCAATTCCAGGAACAGTTGAAAAAGATATTGTTCAGTTTTCACCCAAGCGCCAAAAACTTTTTTGAAAATACAAGGTATAAATTCAGGTATTAATCTCCTCTACGGCTGTATTGCATCGCCGGGAAATTGCTTAGATACGGTGTGAATTTCATTAACCGGTTACCAATTTTTTACCGGGTACTGCATCGATCAGTTGCTGGGTATAGGGATGTACAGGATTGGAATAGACCGCTTCGGCAGCACCTTCTTCCACGATCCGGCCTTCTTTCATTACCATGATGCGGTCGCTGATATAACGCACCACAGACAGGTCGTGTGAAATAAAGATGGAAGTAAATTCAAATTCAGCCTTCAGGTCGTTCAACAGGTTGAGCACCTGCGCCTGCACGCTTACATCGAGTGCGCTTACGCTTTCATCAAATATTAAAAAAGAAGGGTTGAGTGCCAATGCCCTGGCGATGCAAATGCGCTGGCGCTGTCCACCGCTGAACTGGTGAGGATAACGGCTGAAATGTTCCGGTTTCAGGTTTACTTTTTCAAGCAACTCCATCACTTTGTCTTTCCGCTGTTGTTTTGTTTGTAACAGGCCATGTACCTGCATGGGTTCCATCATGGCATCCCCGATCATCATGCGTGGGTTAAGTGAACCATAAGGATCCTGGAAAACGATCTGCAAATTCTTTCGCAATGCTGTGATCTCATTGGCCGGCAACTTCAGCAGGTCGGTACCGTTCAAAATGATCTTTCCTGCTGTTGCAGGTATCAATTGCAGGATGGCCCTGCCGAGGGTGGTTTTTCCGCAGCCACTTTCTCCCACCAGCCCCAGTGTTTCACCCTTACTAACGGAAAAGCTTACCCCATCAACGGCTTTGTATATTTCAGTTGATTTTCCCAGCCATGACTTTTTTCCGGGATAATAGACTTTTAAATCTTCAACCTGCAATATCGTTGGTCGATGACAGTTGAGCGTTGGTCGTTCAATGCTTTCGGCCATCAAAACGGTTGGTGGTTGGTCGTTGACCGATGGACGCTGAATGCCTCCTCCCTCCAACCCTAAACCTTCAACCTTCAATCCTTCTCCCACCACCGGTAATCTTTCACCTTTAGCATGCAGGGCAGGCCTGCACTCCAGCAATGCCTTTGTATACCCGGACGCCGGGTTTTTCAATACCTGTTCTGCCGGGCCATATTCCAGTATCCGCCCTTTGTACATCACTACTACTTTATCAGCAATATCCGCCACCAGGCCAAGGTCGTGTGTTATTAAGATCACACTCATGCCATTTTGCTGCTGCAGGTCCCTGATCAATGTCAAAATATTCTTTTGCACCGTTACATCGAGGGCTGTCGTTGGTTCATCAGCGATCAATAAGGCAGGATTGCAACTCATGGCCATGGCGATCATCACCCGTTGTTTTTGACCGCCACTTAACTGGTGAGGGTAACGGTCAAATAATGTTGCAGGATGGGGCAGCCTGACTTTTTCAAACAATTCAATCGTTTTTTGCCGGGCAATTGTTTTGCTTACCTGTTGGTGCAGGCAGATCACTTCCATTACCTGGTAGCCGCAGGTGAACACCGGGTTCAGGGAGGTCATGGGTTCCTGGAAGATCATGGCAATTTCTTTGCCCCTTACACCCTGGATCGCTTTTTTATCCATCCCGAGCAGATCAACCGGTGCCGCCTCTTTTTTTGCAAACCATACTTGCCCTTTAATGTTTGCCTTGAGCGGCAACAACTGTAAGAGGGATAAGGCAGTGACGGATTTTCCGCTGCCGCTTTCTCCCACCACTGCTACGATTTCGCCGGCACCCACTTCAAAAGAAATGTCGTTCACCGCCGGGGCGGTACCATGGCCGGCTGCAAAATCAATGGATAGTTTCTTTATTTGAAGCAATGGGGCTGACATACGATAAAAGTAAGCAATAGCGTACAAAATGAGTGATCGCTGGTTAAAACTGCCGTTGCCGGCAGGCAGGCTCAAAATCCCTTTTTATCAAAAATTCATTTTCCTTACTTTTGCGTCCGCAGAAACGTTGAATGCGTTTAAGAGGTTCAAACCGTTGAATGAGCTTTTTAATTTCTAATCAACTGAGCCCAACGTTTCAACCTTAAACGATTTAAACGATTAATCATGGGAAGGATATTTGAAGTAAGAAAAAGCGCCATGTTTGCCCGCTGGGATAAAATGGCCAAGAACTTTACCCGTATCGGTAAAGAGATCGTAATTGCAGTAAAGGCAGGCGGATCAGACCCCAATTCCAATGCCGCCCTGCGCCGTTGCTTTCAAAACGCCCGCAGTGTGGGAATGCCAAAAGACAGGGTGGAAGCAGCTATTAAACGTGCCATGGGCAAAGACCTGGTAAACTACGATGAAATTTTGTATGAAGGCTATGCACCGCATGGCATTGCCATACTGGTAGAAACCGCCACTGATAATCCCACCCGTACCGTAGCCAATGTACGCATGCACTTTACCAAAAGTGGCGGCGCACTGGGCACCAGCGGTAGTGTGGCATTCACCTTTACCCGGATGGGAGAATTCAAGATCAGGAATACCGGCCAGAACCTGGAAGATCTGGAACTGGAACTGATCGATTACGGCCTGGAAGAAATTGGGGAAGACAGCGAAGGCAATATCATCATCCGCACGGCTTACAACGAGTTTGGGCACATGGCCAAAGCGCTGGAAGAAAAAAAGATAGAAGTGGTAACGGCGGAGCTTACACGCATTCCAATGAATACGGTAGAATTGGGCGAAGAGGCAGCGCAGGATGTTTTAAAGCTGGTGGATAAATTAGAACAGGACGAAGATGTGCAAAAAGTATATCACAATTTGAAATAACCATGTTACCACGAAGGACACGAAGGAAATACACAAAGACGCAGTTTATTATCTGTGATCTTAGCGTCTTACTTAATGCACCTCGTAGTTAACCTTTATCATCTTCACTTCAACTATAGATAACAGGGCCTTTCGAAAGAAAGGCTTTTTTTTTGCGTACAACATTTCCAGGCACTAATTACCGTCACCCAAAGTTTGAAATTCACAGTAAAAAAATGAGCGTTTCTCCCACTCCGTACATCAAAGACCCTGTTTTAAGAACATCCCTTTATTGCATGGAGATGAACAGCAACAAACATAACTTTTAAAAAATAAAACATTAAAAAAATAAAGCATATTATTATTATTTTTAGTAAACTTGTTTTTTCAAAATCCAGCCCTGGCGAAAATACTTTTCAATAATATCTATGATGCCTGTAACGGAGCAACCAATTTCCAGTACACACCAAACTTTTTATATGAGAAGGCCAATTTGCTTTTTTACAGCATTGCTACTTGCCGCGACCGGGCATTCACAAACTACCCAACTATTAAAAGACATTTATGCAGTGCCCAATGGCAGCAGCAGCCCGGCTGGTTATATCGCTGTAGGTACTACTATTTTTTTCAGGGCTGGTTCCAATGATAATATTGGTGTGGAGTTGTATAAAACCGATGGAACGGAAGGTGGAACAGTACTGGTGAAAGATATTTCTCCCGGCGCAACATCATCCAACCCATCCAATTTTATCAACCTGAACGGTGTGCTATATTTTACTGCCAATACCCTTAACGAAGGATTTGAATTATGGAAAAGTGACGGTACAGAAGCTGGCACCGTAATCGTAAAAGACATTGAAAGCGGCAGTGGCAGTTCTGCTCCGCAAAGTCTTGAAAAGGCCGGGGGCCTGCTCTTTTTTAGCGCTACCACTGCTACATCGGGCCGTGAATTATGGAAGAGCGATGGCACCGATGCCGGCACTGTAATGGTAAAGGATATCATGGCAGGCAGTGGTTCTTCCACTCCCCAGGAGATCGTAAACGCCGGGGGCACCATATTTTTTTCTGCAACCAACAATGCCAGTGATATTGAACTATGGAAAAGTGATGGAACTGCTGCCGGTACGGTAAGGGTAAAAGACATAAGAACAGGCGCCAGCAGTTCAGGTGTTGCTCATTTAACCAATTTGAACGGCGTGCTGTTTTTTACCGCCGAAGACGGAACCAATGGCATTGAACTATGGAAAAGTGATGGGACTGCTGCCGGTACTGTAATGGTAAAAGATATTTACGCAGGCGCATCCTCCAGTAGTCCATTACAGTTATTTGCATATTCCGGCAAGATCTTTTTCGCCGCATCTGAACCCGTGAATGGACGTGAACTTTGGAAAACGGATGGTACTGATGCCGGCACAGTGCTGCTGAAAGATATACGGAGCGGTATGTTGGGTTCCTCACCAGATATGATGACGAATGTAGGTGGCACTTTGTATTTTACTGCAAACGACGGAGTAAATGGTGTTGAGTTGTGGAAGAGCAATGGCAATACAGCAGGCACAACTTTGGTGAAAGACCTTGAACCCGGCATTACCGGCAGCGGAATAAGCTGGCTCACCAATGTTACCGGCACAGCGTTTTTTGCGGCAACCACCAGCAGTAATGGCCTGGCTTTATGGAAAAGTGACGGCAGCAGTGCCGGTACCGTACTTGTAAATGCAGACCAACTGGACAGTGCAGCCACGCTCAGCGAATTTAATTCCACTGCTGGTATTTTATACTTCACCCATTCCAGCCCGGGCCTCGGGTATGGAGCAGAGCCATGGAAAACCGATGGCACCAACAATGGCACTGTTTTAATAAAAGATATTGTAACAACTTCTCTGCCATCAGGTCCGGCTGATTTCTGCATCGTGGGCAGCAACATTTATTTTACTGCAGAAGACAGTACCACAGGAAGAGAATTATGGAAAACCGATGGTACCAGTAATGGCACGGTTAGGGTAAAAGATATTCTTTCAGGAACAGGCAGTTCAAATCCAACGCAACTCACCGCGGCAGGAGGCAATCTGTATTTTGTTGCCAGCACTGCTTCCGGCCAGGAGCTATGGAAATCTGATGGTACTGTACCCGGCACCGTTATGGTGAAAGATATCTATGCAGGAAACAGCAGCAGCAGTCCACTTTCTTTAACAGCATTGAACGGGGAGTTGTATTTTTCCGCTGCGACAGCCGCAGAAGGCAGGGAACTTTGGAAGAGCGATGGTACAGCAGCAGGCACGGTTCTAATAAAAGATATTATTGCAGGAGCCTCTTCCTCCTTCCCGGATAAACTGTTTAATCATAATGGCACTTTATATTTTACCGCTACCAATGGCACCGGCGGCAATACCAGTGATGAGGAACTATGGAAAAGCGATGGAACCAGTGTGGGTACTGTACTGGTGAAAGATATCTTACCCGGTACATTTTCTTCTTCACCGGCTTCGTTCACCAATTTAAACGGCACACTGTACTTTACAGCAACTGACGGCAGCAATGGCAATGAACTTTGGAAAACGGATGGTACCATCAACGGGACAGTGATGGTGAAAGATATTTTTGCAGGCAGTGGAGGATCATTACCATCATCCTTGTGTGTTGCAAACAACCTGTTATTTTTTGGTGCCACCGACGCGGCGAATGGAAAAGAGCTTTGGAAAAGCGATGGTACAGGCACCGGCACAGTACTGGTTAAAAATATACGCAGTGGCGCTACTTCCTCTACCCCATCCAACATTACCAATGCCAATGGCACTGTATATTTTAGTGCTGATAACAGCAGCAACGACAGGGATGTTTGGAAAAGTGATGGCACAGATGCCGGTACTGCATTAGTGAAAAACTACAATGCAGATGCATTTAAACCATCCAACCCTGCTTCCTTTACCTATCTAAATGGGCTGGTATATTTTGTGGCGAACAATGGAGGATTACCAGGGCAATATGGCCGTGAACTCTGGCAAACAGATGGCAGTACTGCAGGCACCACCGTAATTGAATTGTACCCGGGTACTACCGGCAGCAATCCAACAAGTCTTACATTGCTAAACAGCGAAATACTTTTTGCCGCAACAGATGTTTACTATGGTGCAGAACTATGGAAACTTACAGCACCTGCGGCCGTCACCTACAACTGGACAGGCAATGTATCCACTGCCTGGGAAACAGCAGGCAACTGGAGCAGTAACCTTGTACCCAATGCCAGTTCGGAAGTAACCATTCCTAACGGAAGGCCAAGATATCCTTTGGTAAACAGTTCTACCAGTATTAAAAAAATAACGGTGCAGCCAGGCGCAAGTGTCCAGGTAATAACGGGAGTAATAATCAACATCACCGGCAATCAGTAGTTTGCTTTTTTACCGCAAAGGACACAATGTAACTATGAACTTCGTGCTTAGTGTTTTGTAGCCTTCACCTCAATTATAGATAACAGCACCTTTCAAAAGAAAGGCTTTGTTGGAGCTATGAGCAATTGTTCATTACCCGGCAGTTGATCCGGCTGTTCATTACAAATCCGGCACATCAGCTAAGCTTCTTCCACCTCCCTTTCGGGGAGGATGGGTGGGGCCTCACCGTGTTTTTCATTTCCATCCGGCAGCCTTTCATCAAAATAGCTAACCCGACCTTTTACGCTTAACTGCAGTTAATCGGTCACTCCCCTTCCATTGAGGCCTTCACTCAGATAAGGTAATGATTGTGTAACCCATGTGCCATTTTGGGTAAAGGCAAAGGCTTTTCCATTACTGCTGTCATAGTTCAACCCAAAAATGGCAATTTGATTATTAGATGAAAGCGCTTTGTATCCTTCGCTCATGTAAGGAATGGCCTGCGAAACCCAGGTGCCATTTTGGGTGAGCCCATAAGCCATCCCGCTATTGGTATCATAATTCATTCCATACAACACAATCTGGTTATTACAGGCAACGGCCCGGTAGCCTTCGCTCATGTATGGCAATGTTAAACTCACCCAGGTGCCGCTTTGCGTAAAAGCATATGCTTTACCACTGCTGGAAGCATAGTCCAGTCCATAGATCACTACCTGGTTGCTGCAGGCCGCAGCAAAATACTGTTCACTCATATAAGGAATCGCCAGTGATACCCAGGAGCCGCTGGCTGAAAAACCATAAGCGTGACCGGTAGCGCTGGCATAATCCTGGCCATAGAGTACCACCTGTGTTTTAGAAGCGGTGTCGCGGTAGCCTTCACTTACATAAGGAATGGCGAGCGGCACCCAGGTGCCTGTATTGCTAAGTCCGTATGCATGTCCTGTTGAACTGCTGTAATCCTGTCCGTATACAACGGCATTACTATTGAGTGAACCAGCGCTGCTGCCACCGCCACTTCCTGCAGAATCTACCGCTACCCATCTTAAACCATTGAAATATTGCAGGCTGCTGGTTGTAGTATTGTATAACGTGAGGCCGGCGGCCGGAGACTGTATAGAATCCCGTTGAACCGTAGATAACCTCGGCGGCAGGAAACCTTTCTTCGTTGAATTCAATTCCAGTATGGCACCGGCTGAAGGAGTATTGGTACCGATCCCCACTGATTGAGAAAAAGCACCCGGAATAAAGGCAGCACAAAAAAGCAGCAGTGTAAAAAACCTCATGTTGTTGTTGTTTAGAGCAGGCAAATATATTTTAAAAACGTATTGAAATAAAAAATCCGTTTGCTATTTGGGAACAGGGTTAGCTGTATAAATACGCCCCGAAACGGCGATAAATGATCACTGCAGGGTATCTGCAAAAAATACCTGTTAAAAAAATGGGGCGGCTGAAAACCGGTACCGCAGACAATATTTATGTATATTCATTTACTATTCGGTTATCAATAAACATCATCCTTAAAAATCTATGGCCGCCTCCCTCTTACTACTGTTGTTACTCGGGGTGTTTTGCATTTTCCTCTTATATGCTGTTATTAAAAAGGCCAGGCTGACCAATAAAAGAAACCTGCCTTTTATCAGCATCAACCTGCTGCTCATTTTATTACTTTTAAGTGTTACGGGAACAAAACAATTAAAAAATGATATCGCAACGATCATATACCGTTCTTTACCCAAAAAACCAGCAGCAGTTTACAGCTTACTTTTTCACCAACCTCCGGAAGGCTGTGTTCATTTTATTCATTTCAAAGACCAGTTGATACCAAAAATTGATTGCTGTGTCTGGATGGACGTAAAGGTTTGCCCCGGTGAACTGAGCAGGATCTGCAAACAAAAAAATTATACTGCAACAACCGTGTGCAGCCGTGATGCTGCTATTTTCTTAAAACCTTTTGAAGAAAGGCCGGTATGGTGGACCCCGCAAATACTTGGTGACAGCTTTGTTAGAATGCATATCAAATTCAACCAGAACAATGAACAAACTCTATTTTTCGGTAAAGACAGTTCGCAGGTTTTCATCTGCGACCAGGCACTATAAAAATGTGATTCATTGCAACTACATCCATGGTTGCTTATATTTGCTTCATCGCTAAACGTCATCATTTGCTGGTAGAAATTTACATCCCCGTTCTTCTTTTCATTGTTGCCTTTTTATATGCATCGGTGGGCCATGGCGGGGCCAGTGGTTATATTGCCGTGATCACCCTGTTTGAGATCCCAAAATTATTCTATAAGCCGGTGGTGCTGGTGATCAACACGGTCATTGCAGGCATCGCCTTTATACAATTTTACAGGGCCGGTTATTTTAAGTGGAAACTGGCCTGGCCATTTTTAATTACTTCTATCCCCTGTGCTTTTATCGGTTCACAGTTCAAAACAGGCGACAATCTTTACAATCTCCTGCTGGGTGCAGCCCTGTTGTTCCCGATCTTCCGGCTATTATCGCAGCCGGTAAAAGTAAAACCCATCAAACCCCTTCAGTTGATGCCTGCCATGTGCTGGGGTGCTGCTATTGGGCTAGTATCGGGTTTTCTTAATATTGGCGGTGGCATTTTTTTAAGCCCGGTAATTGTGCTGATGGGTTGGGGCAACACAAAGGATGCTGCAGCGGTATCCAGCTTATTCATCGTATGCAATTCACTGGCTGGCCTCGCTGCTGATGGTGCTGCCAGCATACACTTTAATGCTACAGCATATACCTGGCTGGCTGCTGCGGTTGCCGGTGGACTTGCAGGCGCTTACTTTGGCAGCAGGCGTTTCAACCTGCTAACGGTGCGGTATATCCTGGCAATCGTACTTTGCATTGCTGCTGCTAAACTGATCTTTACCTGATGGCATTGTTAAACGATATCTATCAACGTAATTTTAAAACACTCCGGGTAAGCCTGCTCAGCCGCTGTAACCTGAGTTGTGTATACTGTACTATGGGTGAGGATGAGGTGAAAGAGAACAACCTGCACCAGCATCCTGCACCAGCTGCCGATCTTTTGCAGCAGATACAGCAATTACAACAGGTTCTTCATTTTGATACCGTGCGTTTAACGGGAGGCGAACCCCTGCTGTACCACGAATTAACAGAATTGATCAAAGGCATACACAACAGCGGCATTGAAACAATCAAACTCACCAGCAACGGGTTTTTACTGGAACGCATGGCGCACCCGATGAAAGCAGCCGGTCTGCGATCGATCAACATATCACTGGATGCTGTTGATGAAGACCTGTTCTTTTTAATGAGCAAACGCAACCAGGTGCAAAAAGTACTGAACGGTATTGATGCCGCCATTGATGCAGGCCTTCAGGTAAAGCTCAATGCCGTGATCATGAAAGGAATGAACGAAACACAAATCATCCCTTTGCTTGATTTTGCGTTTGAACGAAATATCTCCGTCCGCTTTTTAGAGATCATGGCCATGGGTCATTTGCACGAGTCGGCCGGAAAATATTTGTTTACGCAGCAGGAAATTTTGCAGGAGATCAGTAAAAAATACCAGTTTGAAAAAGCAGCAAGAGCATATGCATCTACGGCTAATTACTGGCAAACAACAGGCGGGCATACCTTCGGCATCATTGCCAATGAAAGCGAACCATTTTGCAGGGATTGCAACCGGCTCCGTTTAGACAGCAATGGCAATATCTACGGATGCCTCAGCAGCAACCACCCGATCGCATTGAACCCCGGTGATAATGAAGCCGCATTAATCAGTAAATTGCAGCAGGCCATGAACCAGAAGCAACAATTAAAATTTACCGGCAGTGAATTAAGCATGCTGCATATTGGAGGCTGACCTTTATTAATGATGAGTTTTGAGTTTTAAATTAGTAGTTAGATGCAGGAGCAGGGTGTAGATTTTAATTTTTGAATAATTTTAAACAATTAAAGCGTCATGCCCGATTCACCATTGACCACTCACAACACCAGATGAAAATTTACACCTACGCCATACTAAAAGATTATTTTGACAAAGAGTTTGCTGTTGATGAAACGGTGAGCAATGTGGACGGGTTGTATCATTTTCTGGTACAGCGAAACCCGGCTGCAAAAGACATTTTGGCCGCCTGCCGTTTCGCTGTGAACGATCAATTTGTAGCAAATGATTTTACATTGAACAAGGAGGACCAGGTTCACATTATACCACCCAGCAGCGGAGGATAAATTATGGAGCATCTATCAGCAACTACGATCAATATACAGGAACTATTTGCATCGGCCCATCACCCCAAAGCCGGCGCCATCGTGCTGTTCTGCGGCGAAACGAGGGACAGCAGCCGGGGCAAAGCAGTAAGTCATCTTGAATATGAAGCACAGGAAAGCATGGCCAATAAAATGATCGCTGAAATTTTACAGCAGGCCATTGTCAAATGGAATTTGAACATGGCTGTTGCAGTGCACCGCACCGGCAAGGTTGCCGTTTCCGAAACGGCTGTTGTAGTGATCACCGCTTCTCCGCACCGCAGCGAATCTTACGCTGCCAACCGCTTTATCATCGATAAAATAAAACATGAAGTACCGATCTGGAAATGCGAACATTTTACTGATGGCAGTAAAGAATGGGGAGGCAATTGCAATTGCAGGGATATTACCGGCGATGCCAGTAAGCATGTGTATGAGTTTGAGGAAAAATAGTTGTTGCCTGAACCAACCAGCAACAAGTTGCAAGGTTAAGAGGTTGAATTATTGATAAGTGATGAGCCGGTGATCTTACAAAAACCACTTCCCCGTTTTTGTCATTTAGAGTTTACCCATATAAAATTCAAGTATCTTTTTCCGCAGCAGGTATTCATATTTGGCAATGATGATATTGGCATTCACCCGTTCTGCATTGTTCTTGGCAATTAAATATTCCGGTGAATTGATCACGCCGTTCTCAAAACGCAGGGAGGCAATGCGGAGTGATTCTGCATAGGCATCAGCCTGTTCTTTTAACGCATTGTAACGCCTGGCCGTTGCATTGATATTGATGTATGCCTGGTCAATGGACTGGCGCAATTGCCATTTCACGCTTTCGGCCACCAGCCTGCTGTTGAGCTCATCATTCTTCGCCAGTTTGATGGCCGATCTTGTTCTCAATGCACTGAAGATGGGGATGTTTACAGACACGCCGAAACCGGTGGAGATATTATTCTTAAACTGGCTGGTATAGCTGATGGGTACACTTTTATATTCACTCGCCGGAACCAATACAGGTAATTTCACACCGCTATTATCGATATAGGCGGAAGTGGTATCGGTAAACGAACGCACCAGTTTATTAACCCCTGCACTGCTTGAAAAATTGGTGTAAGCGCCGCCAAACAAAGATACCGTCGGGAATAAATTTGACCGGGCGGCTTTCACTGCCGCAACGCTGCTGCCTACACGAAAATCAACGGCTTTAACGGCAGCCAGTTTTTGCAAAGCCTGCGAATAGATCTCGTCGGGAGTGGAAGGAAATTGTGCTATGTCCTCTGCCAACCCGGTTCTGTCAAATTGCAACTGGTCGCTGTACGGCACCATCATTAATTGCGTAAGCGCCAGCACTGCAGACTGGTAGTTATTTTCTGCATTGATATAATTCACTTCATCGCCGGCATACTGCCCCTTAAGATCACTCACATTGCCGGGCGGCGCAGCGCCTTCATTACCGATGATGCTGATCCTGTCGAATTGCTGTTTTGTTAGCTCGGTCTGCTGCTTCGCCAATGCCATTGCATCTTCGCCGCTCAATACCTGCAGGTATGCCAGTATCACCTGCAGCGTAAGTTCGTCTTTGCGTTGCTGCCATTCCATTTTAGCACCCGAAAAAGCCAGTTCATTTTGTTTGATGGTATTCTTTAACAAAAATCCGTTGAATATCGGTATGGATGCCTGGGCGCTCACATCGCTCAGTTTTATCTGCTGGTTAATATAAGTATTGGTGAAATTATCAATACTGCGACCGTTGTTGATACTGTAACTGTAAGACGACTGAACGCTGGGCAGGCGATTATTTTTTGCCTGCTGGTAACTGATAGCAGCGGCCTGCGATTGCAACTCTCTTTGTTTAACAGTGATGTTATTTTTCAGGGCCGTTTCAATGCATTCATTCAGCGTAAGCCTGGCAGTTTGCCCTTTGGCAAAAATGACTGCTGCCACCAATATTGCGATCAAAAAATATTTCCGTTTCATACTAAATCGATTTCTATTTTCAACCAGTTTATTTTTCTGCAGGGTACATTATCATTACCCATGTTTGATTTTTTTTCCGAATCTCACAATCAGCATTCACTATTTTCAGGATTCGATCCTTGCATCAAGCAAATTGATGATGCGTTTTCCATAGGCCGCATTCTTTTCTGAATGTGTTACCTGTATAATGGTAACCCCATCCTCATCATTCAGTTGTTTGAACAGTTCCATGATCTCTTCACCCTGTTTTGAATTAAGGTTGCCGGTAGGTTCATCTGCCAGTATCAATTTGGGTTTACCGATCAGGGCCCTTGCGATACCAACCAGTTGCTGCTGTCCGCCACTCAACTGCGTTGGAAACAGGTCTTTCTTTCCAACAATATTAAAACGGTCGAGTATGTCAGCTACCATCGCCTTGCGCTCTGAGGCTTTTACATCTTTATACAATAATGGTGTTTCGATATTTTCATACACGGTGAGTTCATCGATCAGGTGGTAGGCCTGGAATACAAAACCGATGTATTGTTTGTACAACTGGCTCCGTTGCTTTTCTTTCAGCTTGTGTACATTCTCATGAAAGAAATTGTAGGAACCTTCATCAAAACCATCCAGCATACCGATCACATTCAGCAATGTTGATTTGCCGGAACCTGACGGTCCCATGATGGAAACAAACTCCCCTTCTTTTATTTCCAGGTTAATGTCTTTTAACAAAAAGACCCTGTTGGCCCCGTTATTGACCCACTTAAATATATGCTGCAGTTGAATCATGTTGTACTGTTTTATTACTGGTTGAAATTACAGATTGGCTTTTATACTTTAAATCCCTTTTTTACGCAGCAGATACTTTTCAACCACCATGCCACACCTGGAATGCTCTGCCAGCAAGGCTTTCATAACAGGGGCAAACAGAAAGTGTACGAAAACGGACAGTTTTTGTTTGATAGCGAACAGTAACGGTCGCTCCGGCTATCCTTGAACAAAGGGAAAGGGATGGTAAAGCATCTCCGGCTGAATCTTTGCAGCTCAGTGTGCACCGGGTGAACAGGAAGCGTTGTTTGTTGAGCAGCCGGCTGATTATTACTCCGTACGCAATGCCTTTACGGGGTTTGAAAAAGCAGCCTTTAGTGTTTGCAGACCGATCAGCATTAACGTAACGGTGCCTAAAATGAGCATGGCGAGCAGGAAGGGTTGTGCAGAGATGCTGATATGGTATGCATAATTGTTGAGCCATTTGTTCATCACCAGGTAAGCCATCGGGAAAGCGATCAATGCAGCACCCATGATGATGAGGATAAATTCTTTTACAAACAACAACACGATTCCCTGCACGGAAGCGCCCAGCACCTTCCTGATGCCGATCTCTTTGATCCGTTTGTGAATATTTAAAGAAACCAATCCCAGTACGCCCAGCAGTACAATGATCAATGACAGGATGGTGGCGGCATAAGCGGCTTTTTGCAATTGTATCTCCGTGGCATATAATTTCTTTAGTGTATCATCCATAAAATTGTACTCGAAAGAACTGCCCGGCATTAACTGGCTCCATTTTTTTTGAATGGCATCAACAGAGGATACTATATTGCCCGGCTTTAATTTGAATGAAAGATAGCGGTAAGTGATGGCAGTATTCACATTAAAAAAAACAACAGGACTCATTGCAGTCTGCATCGAAAAAAAATGAAAATCGTTCACTACTCCTTTTATGGTAAAGAACGTTGGGTCGCCGGGTATACGCACCAGTTTACCGATAGCGTCACCACTGTTTTTGAATCCCAGGGCCTGGATGGCTTTTTCATTCAGTATAACCTTGCCTGAATCCAGGCCTGCGCCGTCAAAAAAAGCACCATCGCTCAATGGGATCCCATAGGTTTTCAAATAATTTTCATCGGTCACCAGGGCCTGCATTGGTACAGCAGCAGCAGAATCTGTACCGGCTTTGTATACGGGCGGTTCACCCCCATTCATGCCATTGGGAATCTCGTACGAAAGGCTCACATTGCTCACCTCCGGCATGGCAGCAAATTCATTTCGGATGGTTTGCATTTTTCTTACACCTTCCGGGCTCCAGTCTCTCGGCACCTGGGATGACACCACGTACTCTTTATCGTAACCAAGGCGCTGGCTGAAAAAATAGCTCACCTGTTGTGTAACGATCGCTGCACAGATCAACACAATAAAAGCAGTTGCAAACTGGAAACCAACCAGCGACTTGCGCAACAGGATATTTTCTTTTACCGTTTTGATCTTTCCCTTCAATGAATTCACCGTATTAACAGATGACAGCACAAATGCAGGATAGGCGCCCGCCAGTAAACCAACTATTATAACCAGGGCCGCAAGAAGCAACAAACAATACAAAGGGAAAGCTGCCAGCGAAGGAATCTCCTTTCCTACCACAGCGGCAAACGAAGGACTTGCCAGCGGATAAGCCATCAGTGACAATATCGCTGCGATCATTACCAGTATAAACGACTCGGATAAAAACTGGATGATCAACTGTTTTTTCAATCCTCCCAACACTTTCCTCACCCCGATCTCCCGCATGCGGTTGCCTGCACTGCTGATGGCGATATTGATAAAATTTACAACGGCCATTAATAAAATAAACAGTGCAACAAATGATAAAGTGTACAGCATTCTTTTCACCAATCCATTGTCCTTGTTGATGTAATACCCCGTTAAAGGCAACAGGTGAATTTTTAAATTTTCCCTGATGGCATTGCTTGCATGGGTTTGTATCAACCGGCTCATTGCTTTCTCTACACTGGCAACGCTGGCCCCTTCTTTTAATTCGATGTAGGAAGGAATAGATGTATTGCTCCAGTTTTCAAGGTCCGTTCTTCCGAAATAGGTGTAGGTATTGGTGGGAATGAAAATCGTATTGTTGTTGTTCTCATTTAAATTGGTGACAGAATTTTTCGGTATGGTTTTCAACACACCTGTAACAGCAAAATCTTTTTTGCCACCATTAAAACTTTGTATGGTAATTGTTTGGCCCGTTGGATCTTTTTTGCCGAAATATTTGATGGCAGTTGCCTCGGTGATCACGGCGGAATAAGGTTCTTTCAATGCCGTGGCTGGATTGCCGTACAGCAATTGAAAACCGTACATCGACAACAGGGTGCTGTCGCCAAGCTGGATGCCTTCCCTAAAACTTTTATCGCCCTTTGAAACGCCGGAGGTGATACCATCCCAGCGATAATAATTTGCTACAAGGCCGGGATATTCTTCTTTGAGTCTCCTGGCAACCGGCCCAAGGGTGGTAACCGCATAATTCACATCCTGTCCCTTCCATTCGCTCTGCAAAAAATATTGCTGCCCGGCATGCCGCAGGTTTTTATTTACCTGCATTTCACTCCATACATAGGCCCCGATCAGCAACACGAATGTGATGCCTGCAAACAATCCTGCAATATTCACAGTTGAATAAAACGGATGCCTGATGATATTGCGCCAGGCGAGTTTGAAATAGTTCTTTAACATAAGTATAGAAATTCAAAAGTGAAAAGTTAAAAATCAAAAAAGAGAAGCTTTAAGCTAACGGACTCCATTATTTTCAATTTTAATTTTTGACTGTCGATTTTTATTCTGTTCTTAAACTTTTAACCGGGTTGGCAATGGCTGCCCTGATTGCCTGGAAACTCACTGTGATCAATGTGATCACCATTGACAGCAGCACTACCGAAATAAAAATGCCCAACCCAATAGTTGTTTTGTAGTCGTAACTTTTTAACCACTGGTTCATACAATACCAGGCAACCGGAATAGCGATCGCACAAGCGGTGAGTACCAATATCACAAAATCCCTGGAAAGCAATTGCCATAAATTAATTACGCTTGCACCCAGCACTTTTCGTACGCCGATCTCTTTGATGCGTTGCTCTGCAGTAAAGGAAGCCAATCCATATAACCCGAGACAGGAAATAAAAACAGCCAGTATCGCTACCATTGCTGCCAGGTTGCCTACCAATTCTTCGTAGTTGAATTTTTTGGCATACTCCTCATCAGCAAACTGGTATTCAAAGGGAAACGCAGGATTGTATTTATCAAAAGAAGGTTTCATCATGCTGAGCGCCTTTGAAGCTGACATGCCTGGATTCATCCTTATATTCAAACAGTTTACCCAGTTTTTATCAAATATGACCGTTAATGGAGAAATCGGACGAAAAGGAGATTCCATCTGGATATCCGGTATTACCCCAATTACAACCATCGGCTTATTATTCCATTTCAGCATTTCACCAACGGGATGCTGAAGCCCCATTCGTTTAACTGCTGCCTGGTTTAAAAGCACCGCATTTGAATCTGTAAACTCCCTGGAAAAATCCCTGCCGTCAATCAATTTAATTCCCATTGTTTTAGTGTAATCATAATCGGTAGCAATGGTGGAAAAGATAACCGACTTTTCATTGGGTTGACTGTTCTTCCATTCCCACCCGTTGTTATTACTGTAGAGCTGAGATGGCGGAGAATTACTTTTGCATACCGAAACTACAGCGCCTGAACTCAATAATTCCAGCCGCAGGGCTTCATAATTTTTATCAATGTCAGCAGACCAGTTCACAGAGATCAATCCGTTGTTGTTAAAACCGATAGGCCGGTTTTTTCCATATTGTATCTGCTGATAAATCACAATGGTTCCAATCATTAGGATCACCGAACTGGCAAACTGCACTACCACTAATATCTTACGTGGCAAAGAACTGCTTTTACCTGCTTTTAAATTTCCTTTCAATACACGAACAGGATTAAAAGAGGATAAATAAAATGCAGGATAACTGCCGGCCAGTAAACCGGTAAGTGCTGTAAATGCAATCATAATGCCCCAAAAAAATGGATTGGCTATTTGCAAACTCATAGACTTCTCCGTAAGATTATTGAAGAAGGGTAATGCAATTGCTACCAGCAGTAAAGCCAGCAAAAATGCCATTGATGCAATCAGCATGGATTCACTCAAAAATTGCCGGATCAGTTGATTTCTTCCTGACCCAACCGCTTTTCGAACGCCTACTTCTTTTGCTCTCTTTTCAGACCGGGCGGTACTCAGGTTCATAAAATTGATACAGGCAATCAGCAGCACAACAAACCCCAGTATGCCAAACATTCTTACGTACTTAATAAAGCCACCTGTATTTTTGCCGCCCTCAAACTCGCTGTACAGGCGCCATTTCGCCATGGGGTGAATAAATACCTCCGGCTGAATGAGCTTTGAATCATTGTCATCGGTAAAATGAGTGACCACCAGGTCTTTAATTTTTGCATTTACAGTTTCAACGCTTGCATTGTCATTTAACTGCACATACACGGGCCATGAATTATTTCTCCAATTGGTTTTATGGTGTTCTTTCACCCATGGATAAATACTTTCCTGCAAGTGGAAAGGAATTAAATAATTAAAACTGAGGGAACTGTTTCTAGGTTGTTTGGCAACCACTGCGGTAACTTTCAGGTTGGTGGTATTGTCCATCTTTACTGTTTTACCAACAGGGTTTTCATCTCCAAAAAGAATGTGGGCTGTTTCATCTGTCAATACAATGGAATAAGGATCATGCAAAGGTTTTTTATCTCCGCTCAAAATATTTATGGAAAACATATCGATGGCATCCTCCCCAATAAAATGACCTTCTTTATTGATCTTTTTCTCGCCGTAGATCAATGAATGCTGCTGGCCCCAGTCGCACATGGCCACTGCTTTCAGGTCAGGATATTTACTCTTTAACTCTTCTCCTGCCGGGTAAGGCATCGCCTGTTGCGAACCACGCTTTCCGTCAAAAGTCTGGTGCATCATTACCTGGTAAAGTGCATCATAATTTTTGAAATGCCTGTTTGCCGACACTTCATCGTATATCCAAAGCCCGATGATCATTGCTACAGCCATGCCTGAGGCAAGACCAACCACATTGAGCAAAGAATACACTTTATTTTTTACCAGGTTGCGCCAGGCGAGTTTGAAATAATTTTTTATCATAACATAGAAAATTAAAAAGTAAAAAGGCAAAAAGAGACTCTCTTAAATCCAAAGGCTTCTTCATTTTGAATTTTGCCTTTTAATTTTTGACTTCTGATTTATTCTGTTCTTAAACTTTTAACCGGGTTGGCAATCCCAGCTCTGATCGCCTGTACACTTACAGTAACTACAGCAGCCAATAAGGCCAGCAAACCTGCGATCACGAAGATCCACCAGCTCATGCTGATGCGGTAAGCAAAGTTTTGCAGCCATTTGTTCATTGCCCACCAGGCAACAGGTGATGCGATCAACAGTGCGATGCAAACCAGTTTTAAAAAGTGTCCCGATACAATGAGTGTGATATCTGCGATGGAGGCACCCAACACTTTCCTGATACCAATTTCCTTTACTCTTTGCTGCACCGACAGGGCAGTGAGTGCAAACAATCCAAGCGCAGAGATGAGTATGGCGATGAGTGAAGCGGCGGTAATGATCTTTTTCCACTGCACATCTTCTTCATAGCGTTGCATCAGCCAGTCGTTCATGTTGTAGGATTCCAACGTTGAATAAGGCAAAATGGAATGGTATGCTTTTTTTATAGCGGTTGCTGCCTGTTCCTCCTTGCCCGGTACATATTTCACGTAAGTGTTCAACAGGTCGCCCCTGGTATCCAACGAGAAAAAAACAGGTTCTATCTTTTCTTTAAAATCAGCGGAGTGATAATTTTTAACAATACCCGCCACAGCAAATGGCCGCCCCTGCCAGTTAACAAATTGCCCAATGGGGTCTTTGGTTTTATCAAGGTAGGTTTCGGAAAAGGCTTCATTCACCATACAATTACCAATAGTATCTGCTACATTTTTATAACTCAAATACCTGCCACGGGTCAATGGCACCTGTAATACCTGCAGGTAGTTATCATCCATGGTTTCATAGTAGGTCCAGTCGGTTTGCTTATCATTGATCTTGAAAACTGTTTTATTCCAGTTACCACTTTTTGTTCCTACCATTACGATAGCGGGATCTTTTGCCAGTTCATTTTTCAATCGTTGTAATTCGGCTGGTTTATCCCAGGGAAACTGTAAGTAGATTATTTCTTTGGCATTGTAACCAAGATCGGCATGGCTGATATAATTAAACTGGCGGTTGAATACGATGGTACCGATGATCAAGGCACCAGCAATGGCAAACTGCAATACTACCAGTGATTTTCCCAACAGGTTATTGGTTGATAATTTTAGCCGGTTGTACAATGTTTGCGCCGGTTGAAAGCCGGACACAATGAAGGCAGGATAGAAACCTGCCAGCAGTGAAACTACTATGATCAATGCCGCATAAATTCCAATGATAACAGGTTGAAGCAAGTAAGAAAAACTGAACTGCTTGTGAGAGATATTATTGAAAAAGGGAATGGCCAGCTGCACCAGCAATAATGCAGCAGTAAATGAAATCACGGTTACAACAAATGACTCACTCAAAAACTGCAGGATCACCTGCTGCCTTGAACTGCCGGAAACTTTTCGGATGCCGATCTCTTTGCTGCGCTGCATACTGCGGGCCAATGCAATATTTACAAAATTGATGCTTGCAATGATGAGGATCAAAATTGCCAGCGCAGAAAGTATATAAGAGTAAACAGCATCGCTCCAGTTACTCAATCCATTGGTAGCAAAAAACCTGCTGTCTAAATGCATACTGAAAAAAGGCTGCAGCGTGTATTGCAGCGTTGTTTTACCATTGGATTGTTGAAACCGCTCCCAGCTTTCTTTGTTATGCCGGATGTACACATCCCACAATTTTTTTTCAACGGTCGCCACTTCTGTACCGGGCTTCAACAGGAAAAATGTATTGAGATAAAGATTGTGCCAGTTGTTCATCTGTTCATTGAGCGCTGCTGCATCAACCGGGTTCTGCCTTTCAAAAGGGATCAGCATATCAAACTGTATAGAAGAATTTAACGGAGCTGTTTTAACCACACCAGTTACCAGGAAGGGCTCCAGTTTTTCATCCACTTCAATTTCCACTGTTTTACCCATGGGGTCCTGCCGGCCAAAATACGTTAGCGCAGCAGCTTCACTTAATACAACCGAATTGCGGCCGTTAAGCATGTTGGCTGTGTTTCCTTTTACTACATCAACAGAAAAAATATTGAATATGCTTTTGTCGGCAAACAATACCTGTGCCTTTGCACCCTCATTGCCATTTTTAGTGGTCATACTCCACCCTTTGATTCGGCAAAAATTTTCGATCTCCGGTATCTCCGCCGCAAATACAGGCCCATGAGGCAAACCGGTGTTGCCCATTCTCCTTTCTAAACCAGCCGTATCTGTCGTGGTTTGTACAAGCCTGTAAATATCCTTCCCGTTTTTATGGAAGCGGTCAAAGCTCCATTCATCCTTTACAAATAATAATATCAGCATTACACAGGCAAGGCCAATGGCCAGACCGGTAATATTCACAACAGATAATAACTTATTCCTGCCAAGGTTGCGGAAAGCCAGTTTGAAATAGTTCTTTATCATAAGTATAGAAATTAAAAAGTAAAAAATCAAAAATCAAAAAAGACTCTTCTAAATCAAAAGGCTTCTCCATTTTGACTTTTGACTTTTGACTTTTGATTTTTGATTTATTCTGTTCTCAGGCTCTTAACCGGGTTTGCCAGCGCAGCTTTCACCGACTGGAAACTTACTGTAAACAAGGTGATGAATACCACTATCAAGGCGGCCAATACAAATGACCATACGCCCAACTCTACCCGGTATGGATAGTTTTGCAACCATTTATTCATCACATACCAGGCGGCAGGAAATGCCAACAGCGTGGAGATCAGTACCAACTTTAAAAAACTACCGGACAAAGAACCGGCAATGCCGGCAACAGAAGCACCCAGCACTTTGCGGATGCCGATCTCTTTGGTTCTTTTTTCGGCGGCCAGTGTAGCGAGCCCAAACAATCCTATGCAGGAAATAAAAATGGTGAGCAGGGCAGCAAAGCTGATGATCTGTTTCCATTTTTGTTCGGAAGCATATTGTTTTGTATTCAATGCATCCTTAAAATCATACTTATAAGGCACCAATGGCATCATTGCTTTAAACACTTTTTCGATGTGCTTTAAACTGGCGGAGGTTTCAGTGGGTTTGATCCTTACCAGCAACTGTCCATAATCGTACTTGGGATGCATGCTGAAAAGCTGTGGCTTTATTTCTTCGGCAAGTGAAGCATAATGATAATTTTTTACTACGCCGATCACATTGTATTTAACACTGTCATAAAAAAAATCTACCTGCCGGTTGTTGAGATCTTTCCAGCCCGCCTCTTTCATGAACGCTTCATTTACCAGCACGGCTGTTGTAGAATCGGATGGAAACGCAGCAGAGAAATTTCTGCCCTGCACAAGCGGTATGTTTAATACGGGTAAAAGAGCACTGTCTACAATATCAATTTCAAAATTGATGTCCTTCCCATCCACCCGGGCCAGCGTACCCCAATGACCCCGATTGCGTACAGCAACGTCCTGCACGGACGGATGCTTTAACAACTCCTGCCTGAACAGCGCCACTTTATCAGCTTTCATCCGGGCTGTATTTACCATTACCAGGTTCTTATCATTGTAACCAAGATCAAAATGAGTGAGGTAATTGAACTGCGAATAAATGGTGATGGTGGCAACAATTAAAAAGCCGGTGAGTGTAAATTGCAGTACTACCAATGACTTAGACAGATAATTCTTGCCCGACAATGGCATGCGGTTGTACAAGGTTTGAACCGGGTTAAAACCCGACAATACCAATGCAGGATAAAATCCCGCCAGCAGTGATGTAAGAACAAATAAACCGATATAACCAGCTACCAGTTTTGCATCGAGCAGGTAGGTAAAAGAAAGCGCTTTGTCTGCCAGTGAATTGAATACCGGCAATACGGCTATTACCAATAACACTGCCAGTAAAAAAGAAAAAAAGCTCAGCACAAATGATTCACCTAAAAACTGGGCGATGAGTTGTTTCCTGTCGCCACCGATCACTTTTCTTACACCGATCTCTTTGGCTCTTTTTAAAGAACGGGCTACCGTAAGATTCACAAAATTGATACAGGCTATCAGCAGCATGAACACAGCGATGGCCGATAATATTTTTGTGTAAACAGGATTGCTTCCGTCCTTTAGTCCATTGTCAGGTGTAAAGTCTGTACTCAGGTGCATATCGAGCATGGGCTGCAGGCTGTACTGCCACACCGTTTTGTCATTGTATTTTTCCCTGATCTCTTTTAACTGCTCTTTTGATTCTGACGCATACACTTTCATCATTTTCGCTTCCACTGCTTTTACATCAGCGTTGGGATTGAGCACCACGAAGGTGTTAAGAAAGAAATTGAACCATTGCGAATCCCCGCCACCATCACGCTGGTTGAGTTTCATGGGCATTACCATATCGATCTTGATGGTAGAGTTTTGCGGAGACCGCCCTACAATTCCTGATACGGTGAAACTTTCAAAGGCGCCATCTTTACCGCTGGGCATTTCAAGTGTTTTACCCATCGCATTGGTAGTACCAAAATATTTTTTTGCCAGGTCTTCTGATAAAACGACGCTGTGAAGATCTTTGAGGGCTGTGCTTTTATCCCCCTGTTTCAATGGAAAAGTAAACACATCAAAAAAATTATCGTCTACATACAATCCATCCTGTTCAAAAATTTCTGTTCCGATCTTCACCGGTTCCCTGGCATCCTGTATGCGGACAAAACTGCTGACCTCTGGAATATTTTTTGCAAATGCAGGGCCCGGCATCATACCGGTGATACCATTGCTTCCAATTGGCTTACCATCGGGTCCGCTATCCCGGTGTACTACCCGGTAAATATTTTTTACGTTGTTATGAAAACGGTCGTAACTCACTTCATCCTTGTTGTACAGGATGATGAGCATACAACAGGCAAGGCCGATACTTAGTCCGGCGATATTGATAAAGCTGTACACTTTATTGCGCTGCAGGTTTCTCCAGGCGATCACAAAATAATTTTTTCTCATGCTGTTGAAGTTTACGATGAAAGAATTGTGTGCTAAGTCCCCAGGCCTGTTAACCTGTCCTGAGCATTTTTACAGGATTTGTTTTTACCGCCTGCCAGACTTTGATACAGGTAGTGATCACTGCTATGGCGAACAAAGCTGTTACTGCATATAGCAGCGTATTGTTCCCTACGCCTGCATTTACTTTAAAGATCATGTTCAGCAACATATCGGTAAGTACATAACCGCCATAACTGCCCAGCAAGGCAGATAAGATAAATATCCAGCCATAGCCGCTGCTGATCAGCAACAAAATGTGACGTGGATTTGCGCCTGCAACTTTCCTGATAGCGATCTCCTTAGTACGCTTAAGTACCGTTAGTGATACCAGCGCAAACAATCCTGTTGCGGTTAATAAAATACACACAAAAGAAAACCAGGTAAAAATGCTGGCAATGCTGTTGCTCACCTTATACGATTCTGCTGCGATCTCGTTTTGATAAAATGCCCGGAATGGCTGCAGGGGAAATAGTTTTTGCCATGATCTTTTGGACTGCTCCATCACAGCAGCGAGATCGCTGTGGTTGGCCTGCAATACCAGGTATTGGTACTTATCTTCTTTTACCAGTTTTACCAGTACGGGCATCATCTCCGAAAAAAAATCATTGGAATGGAAATCTTTCAGCACGCCTACTACTGAATACATAGTCGTATCAAGGTGGATCTGCCTGTTCAACGCAGTTTGATCCGTCCACCCGTAAGCTGCCGCTAATTTTTGTGTGATCAGCACGGCGTTGGTATAGTCAGTTGCCTGTTCTTTTTCAAATTTTCTTCCCGAAGCCAGTTTCAGTTTCATTAGATCAGTATACCCGTCACCCACTTCCAGGTACCGCACTTCTTTTTTTACAGCAGCTACTTCAGTCACCCTTGTTCTGAAATCAAATCCCACCTGCAACCTCGTGCCTGCCATTGCCTTTACCTGCGGCACTACAGCCATTTCGTTCCTAAGCGCTTCATACATGCTTTTATCTTTCACCGCCACCACTACGCTGTTATCGATATCATAACCAAAATCAAAATTTTTCTGAAAAACAGTATTGCGTGCAAAGGCGATACCCGATACAATGGTAATGATGGCGATGGCTACCTGCAAGCCAAGCATTGCTCTTGAAAAAATATTGGAGCCGCCAAATTTTACGCTACCCCTGAATATGTTGGCAGGATTAAAACGGGTGATATAGAATGCCGGGTAAAAACCAGCCAGTAGTGATGTAAGTACCAGCGTGGCCAGTAAAAACAATTGCAGGTCGGTATCTTGCAGGTAATCTGCCTGCACATGAATGTAAGAGAACATCCCGTTGAAGGTGGGCAGCCACCATTTATTAATTACGACCGATAACAGGATCGCCACCAGTACAATAAAGGCACACTCCATCAACAACTGGAGCATCAGCTGCTGCTTTGTGCCGCCCATCACCTTCCGCATCCCGATCTCTTTCAGTTTTTGATTGGCTCTGGCTACAGTGGTGTTGGAAAAATTCAGGCAGGCAGAAAGCAATAACAATACCGCCAATATAAGCCCAGCGTAGGACGCTGCATCCGAAGGTCGCTCATACATGATGTTACTGTCGATCACTTCAGAAAGCCGGGCATGTTCCCGGAGTGAGTACAATTTAAAACCTGTCACTTTCCAATCCTGCCTGGCGCTGTGCTGCTGGGCCAGGTATTGGGTAAGCTTTGCCGGCAGGGCCCGGGCATCAGCAGGATTGGGAATCTTAAAAAAAACAGCCCCTGCAAACCATTTCCAGTCGTTGGCTGCAACAGGCGTTCCGTCTGGCTTCAACTGGCTTTCTATATTCAATAAAAAATTAAAATGGAAGGTTGCATTTTCCGGCGGATCTTTTAATACGGCTTTTACAGTGAACGGTTTCGCATACGGCTGACCTGCATACAGCAGTAAAGTTTTGCCGATGGGATCTTCGTTGCCAAAATACTTTTTTGCTGTGGTTGCTGTTATCATTACGGCCGTTTTATCAGCCAGGTCATTACTGCCTTTAAGTAAAGGGAAATTAAAGAGCTTAAAAAAGGCAGGATCGGTAAAGTGTACATTTTCTGCAAATGTTTCATTACTGCCGGCAGGCTTAACATTCATAAACTCATCATCTACCCTAACCGCTTCCGTTATTCCGGGTATATCGGCCTTTGCCGCCCGGGCAATGGCCTGCGGAAAAATCCCCTGCACGGCATCAACGCCATCTTTTTTTGTAACAGCCCGGTACACATTGTCAAGGTCAGGATGAAAAAGGTCGAAGCTGAACGAGTAGCGCCAGGTTTGATAACCCCATACGATCGCAGCAATGCCAATGGCGAGCCCAATCGTATTGATAAACGTGTACCCCTTATGTTTCCACAGATTTCTAAAAGCGATCTTCGCAATGTTTTTAAACATACAGTTGGTTTTAAGCCTGGTAAAGACCAGGGAATGGTGACTCAAAAAATCTATTCACTTCTTAAACTCTTCACAGGATTGGCCAGGGCAGCTTTTATTGCCTGGAAACTTACGGTAGCCAATGCGATCAACAGTGCTCCCAATGCTGCCAGTACAAAGATCCACCACTGGATATTTACCCGGTAGGCGAAATCTTTTAACCAGTTGTTCATGCTGTACCACGCCACAGGAAAAGCGATGATGGCAGCCACAAGCACCAGTATTAAAAAATCTTTTGACAGCAGGGCTACGATACCGCCTACATCTGCACCCAATACTTTCCGAACGCCGATCTCCTTAATGCGCTGCGATATGGTGAAGGCAGATAAGCCAAACAAACCAAGACTGGCAATAAAGATGGCGATGCAGGCGAAGCTGGTAAAGATGATCCCCTGCCGTTGCTCCGCCTCGTACAACTTATCAAAATTGTCATCGAGGAAATTGTATTCAAAAGGGATCTCGGGTAAAAATTGCTTCCAGGTAGATTCAAGAAAAGCAATGGATCTGGCAGGATCATTTCCGGAAATCTTTACAGAAAGATTGTTGAACATACCCATGGAGGGAGGTACCATTACCAATATCATTGGTACGATTGGCTGGTGCATACTTTCAAAATGAAAATCGTTGATCACGCCAATCACATGCCCTTTAATGTCGCCGTATTTAAAATCTTTTCCCAGAGCTGTGTTGCTCTTCCAGCCCAATGCCCTGATGGCAGTTTCGTTCAGCACAAAGCCGGCGGTATCTGTTCCATAGCTTCTTGAAAAATTTCTACCAGCGGCCATTTTAATGCCGTAGGCAGGAATAAAATCATAATCTACTGCAACAAATTTTATATCCGTATTCACCGGCACCATGGAATCACCGGAACTTGTATAAGCGCCTGTATTGTCGAGCAACCTGCCTGTTGGTACCCGGGAAGTTCTTGCCGCATCGCTGAAACCCGGATGCTGCAGCAGGGTGGTTCGAAAGGCTTCATATTTATCATTCAATGCGTTGTTGTACGGCAGTATCGCAATTTGCTCTTTATCAAAACCGAGTGATTTTCGTTGTACAAAATGTAACTGCTGGTACACGATGGCGGTAGTAATGATGAGGATAATGGAAATAGAAAATTGGGTTACTACCAGCACCTTCCTGAACGAAATGCTGCTACCCCCTACTTTAAACAATCCCTTGAGTGTTTTAACCGGTTGAAAAGACGACATGAATAATGCGGGATAGATACCGGCCACGGCACCAATGATAAAGGGCGCCAGTAACACCGGTAATAATACCTGCCACTTCAGCAAGGCGTTAATGGATAACTGCTGGCCAGAAATCTTGTTGAGCCAGTCCAATGCAAAATACAAACAGGCCATAGCGATGAGTGCAGCGGCCCAGGTGATAAGCACCGACTCACTGATGAACTGGATGATGAGTTCTTTCTTCCTGGCCCCGATCACTTTACGGATGCCGATCTCTTTTGCCCTCAACACAGAGCGGGCAGTGGAAAGATTCATATAATTGATGCAGGCAATGAGTAAGATAAACAAAGCAATAGCGCCAAAAATATACACCCGGCTGATATCACTGTTAGGCTCTGCCTCAAAGTCTGTATGCGAATACAAATGAATATCGGTAAGCTTTTGCAGACCGAGTTTTGTAAATTTTGATGGTTGTTTGCCGCCGTATTCTTTTCCGGTCATGTACTTGTCAACAAAGGCAGGGAACCTTGCCAGCATATTGTCTGCCCTATAATTTTCCGGCAACAGCAAGTACGTAAAAAAAGAATTGTTGCCCCAGCTGGTACGCAAATTTTCTTCACCCAGTATAGCAGTATCTTTCAATGTACTAAAAGATAGCAGCATACCGGGATGCAGGTGTGCATTGGATGGAAACGCTTTATAAACACCGGTAATCTTTACATTGAACTGGTTATTGCAACGGATCATTTTATTCATCGGGTCTTCATCGCCAAAATATTTCCGTGCAGTTTCTTCCGTCATCATAGCGGTATAAGGTTCTGCGAGTGCAGTGTGAGGATTTCCTTTTACAACATTGATGGTAAAAACATCGGTTAGATTTTCGTCGGCAAAGTATACATCCTTTTCGTTGATAAGTTTTTCTTTATACTGGATAGGAACAATGCGGTTGGGAAGCAACCTTGTCATCTTTTTTATTTCAGGAAAACCAGATGGCAGGTAATATCCAAAAGCTGGTGCTACAGTAGCAAGATTCAAGGATACCACACCATCCTGGTTATTAAAACTCCGGGTAACCCGGTAAATATTGGCTGCATTTTTATTGTACCGGTCATAACTCAGTTCATTAATGATATAGATGGTGATGAGCAGGCAACTCGTTAAACCAATGGTAAGACCCAGTAAATTGATAGCAGCGATGCTCCTGTTTTTTACAAGATTGCGCCAGGCCAACTTTAAATAATTTTTCAGCATATTCTTTTCATTTAAAACCAAGGTTATAAAAAACTTGTTTCAGCATTGCCGCCATTTACTCTGTCCGCAGGCTTTTCACAGGGTTGGCAACTGCCGCCCTGAATGCCTTATACCCAACCGTTAGCCAGGCGATCAGTATAGAAGCGACTATAGCGATCACAAATACCCAGGCACCGATCTGTACCCGGTACACAAAGTTTTTTAGCCAGCTGTTCATCATGTACCAGGCAGCAGGCGCTGCCAGTATAAATGCTACCGTTACCAGGATGGTAAACTCTTTCGAGAACAGGTAAAGGATACTTTGTACGCTTGCACCCAATACTTTCCGGATGCCCACTTCTTTTGTTTTTTGCACTACCATAAAGGATATCAAACCATACAACCCGAGGCAACTGATAAAGATGGCGAGCAGCGCATATACTTTATACATCCTGCTCAGGCGTTCTTCCTGCTGGTAATATTTATTGATGTTGTCATCCAAAAAAGAAGCATTGTACACGTACTCCGGGTAATATTTATCCCAGATGGCTTTGAGCTCTTCAGAACTTTTTGCCAGGTTCCCGCTTGCCAATTTTATACCTGCGCCCTGGTAATATTGATGCCTTGGCATTAGTACAATTGGTTGTACCGCATCCCGGAGTGATTGTTGTTTAAAATCTTTTACCACACCTACAACCGGCAGGGGTCTTCCGCCACCGAGGCGAAACATTTTCCCGATGGCTTCCTTTGGATCCTTTACACCCACTTTTTTTAAGAGCGTTTCGTTCACCACGTACTCACGGGCAGTATCGCTTTTTGCATAAAACCGGCCAGCCACCAATTTCAATCCGTAGGTATTTACATAATTCTCATCACCCATTTTTAACTGCACACTGAATTTCCTGTCTACCATGCTGTCAAAAGCGAAATTTGAATTCCAGGAATTGTCGCTGCTGGGTGCATCAAAGCCAAAGCTCACCTGCTTTACATCACTGCGGGCAAGCAGTGCATCCTTAAAGGCATCATGTCTCGACCTGCTGATGCTGTCAGAATTCATACTCAATAGCAGCACTGCATCCTTATTAAAACCTAAATCTGCATTTCTAATAAAATTCATTTGGCTGATAGCGATCACTGTCGCAATGATGAAGATCTGTGAAAACGCAAACTGCAGTACGACCAACACCCGACGCAGCGAAACACTGCCGACCTTTGAAGTGTTGATCTTATTCTTGATGGCTTCTACGGGTTTAAAACGCCCCATGATAAAAGCGGGGTACAAACCCGACAATATAATGGTGATGAAGGTGATGGTAATGATAAAAAGCAGCGTGCCGGCATTGAATAAACTCAACTCGCTTTGTACCACCATAATATTTTTTACATAGGGCAGTGCCAGCCATGCAAGCACCGTAGCAATAATAGCGGCGATCGATACAATGCTGGCAGTTTCAATGAACACCTGCACTTTGAGTTGCATTTTACTACCTCCCATCACTTTGCGGATGCCAACTTCCTTACTGCGTGTTACTGCAAGTGCGGTAGAAAGATTTACAAAATTGATACAGGCCATCAGGATGATGAGCACACCGATAAAGGCAAGAGTATATAAAGATGTCTTGCTCGTTATATGGTCGCCGTTTGTACCAAAGCGTTCATCAAAATGAATATTTTTTAAAGGGTGCAAAAAGTGGGTTCGTTTGGTGGCCTTGTTCTCTGTATTGTATTTTTTTTCAAACAAACCCAGTTGCTGATCAAGCGACGCAATGTTCGTTGCAGGGGGCAGGTACACATATACCTGATGATTGCTGGTGTTGGAACCCCAGTCGTTCAGCGGCCAGCCGTGGCCATCCTGTGCTACAAAACCTGCATAAGAAGTAACGATCTTAAAGGGAAAGTCACTGTTGTCGGGTACGTCTTCAAACACACCTGCTACCTGCAGGTCGTATTCAGCATTGTCGTTCACAATTCTTTTTCCAACAGCATCTTTCCAGTTACCAAAGTATTTTTCTGCCATCGACCTGCAGAGCACCACCATGTTCACATCCTTTAATACGGCCGCACTGCCAGTCAAAAATTTTACTTCAAAAAGATCAAGCATTTCCGGTTCTGCATAAAACACGCCCTGGTCTTCCCGGAATTTTTTATTGCTGCTGCCATCTGCTCCTTTCACCGTGATCTGAACTCCATAGTCCTGCATCAGTTGTGCAAAACGGTATTGAGGAAAATCCTGCCGGAGGAATTTGGTTGCAGGAAATGGAACACCGTTGGTAAAATGTTCGCCGTCTTCATCTATATCCTTTGTTACTACCTGGTAGATATTGTTGTAGCCTTTTAAGTGTTTATTATGGCTGTATTCAAACTGTATCACCAAAAAAACGATGATACAGGCTGCGATGGCCACTGCTAAACCCAGTATATTGATGGTGGCATGTTTGCGGTGGCGCAGTAAGTTGCGGAAGGCTGTTTTGAAATAAGTCTGTATCATGGCGCAAATATTTTTACCCCGGGTAAAACTCAACAGCCGTGCCACTATTAAAACCCTTTACAGCAAAGGGTTTCATACGCTTTCAAATTAAAAGTGTACGAAAACGAACAGTTGCCTGTTTGATTCCGTACACAGTACAATTTTTACAGGCGATCATTCCGTCCTTAAATTTTTAGAAGGGGTTGCCCGGGCGGCCCATGCAGATTGAAAACCAACGGTAGCTGCAGCAATCAATACCGAAACGATCCCCGTTGCCAACAGTATCCACCAATGTACATTGATCCTGTAAGCGAAATTTTGCACGGCAGCATTCATCAGCAACCAGGCTAAGGGCGAGGCGATCAGCACGGCTATCAGAACAAGCTTAATAAAATCCCGGGTAACTAGCCAGGTAAGTGTGGCAGCGCCTGCGCCAAGTACTTTCCTGATAGATATCTCCTTTTGCCTTGTTGTTACCATAAAAATTCCGAGGCCCAACAAGCCCAGGCAGGCTATGAACATGCTGACCAATGAAAACACTGTTGCAAGCGTGATGGATACCATTGCGCCTTTAAATTTTTTGGCGTAGTCTTCTTTTCCAAATTGAAGTTCCGTGATATATCCACGATTGTATTTTCGTAAGATATCATTGACAGCACTTATATCGGCATTGCTGCTACCAGGATGCAAACGCATATTGATGAAGGAGCCACTGTTACTGCCACGAATAACCAGGGGGTTGATGGCATGGCCCGGGTAATCGTTCACAAAATCTTTTACTACCCCTACGATCGTGCAATTGGTTCCGCTTTCCTGGAGTTGCTTCCCGATCACATCATGGTTACCGAGTAGTTTGAATGCTGTTTCATTGATCACACAGGAGGCAGTATCTCCTGCAAAATGATCGGTATCAACGTCCCGTCCTGCAAGCAAAGTAAGTCCACCGGTTTTTACCATGTTCGCATTCGATGTGATCAATTGAAACTGGTCAGCAGATGCGGTTCCATTCCATGCCAACCCGTTGGTTATACCAATACTGCCCGTAATTAAGCCATTTGTCTTATTCATGGAAACGATCTTTCCGCTATTCACCAGGTCCTGCTGCAATGCCACAAAATTCTTCTGCAACTCAGCAGTGAGCGGATGAAAGACAAGTTCATCTTTTACAAAACCAGTTTCCCGGTTGGTCACAAAATGTGTTTGTTTGATGATCACATAAGAGTAGTTGATCATTACAATCGAAACTACAAACTGCAGTACCACCAATACTTTGCGTGGGGTAAGCATGGCATACCTGCTGTTCACTGTCTTCTTCAATCCTTTGATGGCTTTAAAAGAAGAAAGGTAAAAGGCAGGATAACTGCCTGCCAGCAAACCGGTGAATGATACAAAGCCCAGCGCTGATATCCAAAAGAGCAATGAACGGTAATCTATTGTCAATTGCTTTTCAGTAAGACTGTTAAAGAAGGGCAATAACAATGCTGCGATCAATAGTGCGATAGCACCGGCAATGAGCGATAACAGTATCGACTCTGCAATAAACTGGATCATCAGCTGCAACTTACCGGCACCGGCAATTTTTCTTACCCCAACTTCTTTTGTACGTTGTTCTCCACGTGCTGTACTAAGGTTCATGAAATTGATACTACCAATGAGTAACAGCATCAACACAACTAAAAAAAGTAATCGCACAACAGTGATCCCACCACCTGCAGGCATCCCATTTTTAAAGTCGCCGTACAGAAATGTTTTGCTGAATGGATATAGAAAGACCTTTGTATGCAAATTATTTTCAGCATGCCGGCTGATGACATCGCTGATCTTTTTATTGACAGCTTCCACATCGGTCCTTGCATCCAGTTCAACGTAGGCAGCCGTTTCACCTGTTGTCCAGGATGGAGCATTTGTAACCGCCGCTTTTCTCCAGGGCAATAAAAATTCAAAATGAAACTGCGTATTGGACGGAAGATCACGAAGGATACCCGTTACTGTAAAATTATCTCCATTAAGCTGTACTGTTTGGTACATCGGGTCGCTGCCGCTGAAAAGTTTTTTCGCCAGGGTGTTCGTTATCAGCACAGCATGTTCATCGTTCAATGCATTCGCTGCATTCCCTTTTTCCAGCGGGAAACTAAACATGGATAAAAAAGAAGGATCGATGATACTACCTGTAGCTGCCAGTTTTATTGCTGCTGTTGCGATGATCTTATCGGTTCCAAGTACTCTTGCCGAAGCTTTCACTTCCGGCTGGTCTTTTAGCAAGCCAGGCGCCAGTGCGGCAGGAACCAGTTCTGAAGTTTCAATACTTCCATTATGCAGCTTGTTTTGATAAACCTTATATAGCACATTGCTCTTAGTGTGAAACTGGTCAATACTTAACGTGTGCTGTATCCACAACAATAGCAGGATGGCGCCGGCCATTGCCAATGACAATCCCGAGATGGTGATTGCAGAATACAGCTTGTTTCTGCAGAGGTTGCGCCAGGCCGTTTTAAAATAATTCTTTATCATAAACTTTTACTCTGTTCTGAGACTGTTCACCGGGTTGGCAAAAGCTGACTTAATTGCCTGGAAGCTTACCGTTAATGCAGTTAGCAACACGATCACTGCAAAAGCAACCAGGAAAACGGTGGCGCCGATGTTTATTTTATATGCAAACCCATCCAGCCAGTTTTTCATTGCCCACCAGGCTAGCGGGAATGCGATTAGTACGGCGATCAGCACCAATTTAAAAAAGTCTTTCGATAACAAATACATCACACTTGCAGCCGAAGCGCCCAGCACTTTGCGGATACCGATCTCTTTTGTTCTTACTTCTGCATTAAAAGTTGCCAGGCCAAACAGGCCAAGACAGGAGATCAAAATAGCAAGTCCTGCAAAATATTTTGACAATGCAGCCACCCTTTGTTCCGATACATACAATGCCTGGTAAGCATGATCAAGAAATTTAAAATTAAAAGGATAACCGGGATTATAAGTTTTATAAAAATGCTCCAGTTTTGCAAGTGTTTCTTTTTCTTTGCCCGCTGCAAGTTTCGCCATCACAAGCGTGGTCCTGGAAGGATCATAGCGAAATACCATCGGGGCAATTTGCTCATGCAGCGATGCGATGTGAAAATCTTTTACTACACCGGCGATCTCCATATCCTGGTTCCACATTTTTACTTTTGTTCCAACAGCATTTTTTAAGCCCATCACTTTTATAGCAGCTTCATTAAAAATCAACTTCGTAGAATCAGCCCCAAATTGTTTTGAAAAAAACCTTCCTTCTTTTGCCTGTATGCCAAGCGTTTCAAACATATCGTAATCTACATTTCTTACCACGAAATTTACCAGGTCTTTTTCTGTCTTTCCCGGCCAGTCAATTCCGTAAGTAGTGCCGTTATTGCCATTTTGTACAGCACTTTGCGAAGCTGCTGTTGCATTTACAATGCCGGGCAATTGTTTGAGTTCGTCCAAAAATGCACGGGTATTGTTTGTAACAATCCCTTCCTTGTCAAACTGTATCACGTTCGCTCTGTCATACCCAAGGCTTTTGGTTTGCAGGTAATTCATCTGCTGGTAAATGATGATCACGGCCACGATCAATACCAGTGACACCATGAACTGGAATACGACCAATCCTTTTCTTGCCAGCAATTCCGCCACTGAATTTTTGATCTTTCCTTTTAATATGGCCACCGGTTTAAAACCGGAAAGATAAAAGGCGGGATAACTTCCGGAGATGATGCCGGTTAGCAATATAACGCCAAGGAGGATGGCAATAGAAATTGCGTTGAACTGCAATTGAATCTCCTTCCCTGTAAGTTGATTGAAGGTTGGCAGGAACAGCAATACGATCACCAATGCTATCAACAAAGACAACAGGCTTATAAAAACCGATTCTGTTAGAAATTGCAGGATCAATGCCTGGCGGGTAGAGCCGACAGCTTTTTTAATGCCTACTTCTTTTAACCTGCGGGAAGCCCTGGCAGTTGAAAGATTCATGAAATTGATACAGGCGATCGCCAGTATGAACAGGGCAATCACTGAAAATAATTTTACGTACCCGATCCTTCCACCGACCGGTACCCCATTTTCAAAATTGCCATGGAGATAGGCGGAAGAATACCGGCGTGTAAAAAGTGAAAACTGCGTATCCTCCCGGTATTTTTTTACAAAGTCTTTTATCTTGGTATCAAATGCAGTTACATTGGTTCCGGGTTTCAAAACCAGGTAAGTAGAAGGCCCTTCGTTATTCCAGCTTTGGCCATTCTTCCAGAGCTCGTTGATGAACAGGTCGTAGGTCAATACAAAATCAAATTTCATTGAATTGTCTGAAGGCAAGGCCGCAAATACGCCGGCTACCTGCACCTGCCCTTTAGCCATACCAGCTACTTCCCAGTCCATCGTTTTACCGGCTGCATTTTCAACCGAGCCATACAGGTTCTTTGCCAGTGCTTCCGAGATCACCACTCCATTTTTTTCAGCCAATACCTTTTGCGGCAAGCCATTTAATAATGGAAAAGAGAACACATCAAAGAAGTTACTGCCAGCAAACATACCCGAAGCTTTCAGGTTTTTATCGGGTGTTTTTACATTGAAAAGAAAGCCTTCTTTTTCAAGATTCATTACCGGTACGGCAGCTTCCACTTCAGGCAGGTCTTTCAGCATAGAGGCTGCAAGTAAACCCTGTGTAGCTTCATGCACGATCACATTGTTATTTTCTTTGCTCAATTCCATCACCTGGTAAAGGCGACTGTCCTTTGCATGAAAATGATCAAAGTGCATTTCATCATTTACCCACAGGTAAATCAGCAGCGTACAGGCGAGACCAGTAGAGAGACCGGCAAGATTTATAAAGAACGAAGCCTTGTGTTTTTGAAGATTTCGAAATGTTATGAGCAGGTTATGTTTGAACATGGCTGATGATTAATAATTTGAAAAATAGTGTATTGAAAACAGGTCGGATCTTCTGTGCCAGGTTCCGTTATTCTGTTCTTAAACTTTTTACAGGATTGACCACTGCTGCTTTAAATGCCTGCAGACTGATTGTAGCTACCGCTATCAGCAACGCCAATATTCCGGCTGCTAAAAAGATCCAGCCATTGATGGGAATGCGGTAAGCAAAATCTTTTAACCATCCATTCATGATCAACCAGGCAAGCGGTGAGGCGATCACAAATGCCAGCAGCACGAGTTTGATAAAATCTTTTGAAAGCAGCAGCACAATATTTACAACACTGGCACCAAGCACTTTTCGTACACCAATTTCTTTTGTCCGCTGCACCGTGGCAAACAACGACAGGCCCATTAAACCGATGCTGGCAATTAAAATGGCAAAGCAGGCGAAAATGGAAAATACTTTTCCAAAAAGTTCATCATCCCTGTACTGCTCATTGAATTTGTCGTTCAGGAAATAATAGTCAAATATATTTCCAGGGAAAAAGGCATCGTATTTTGCCCGGATGGCGGCCATCGTTTTATCAAGATCTTTTGTAGTTACTTTTACCGAAACAGGATTGAAGCTGCCGTACGTTGGAAGGATCAATGTTGGTTCCATGGCATAGCGCAAAGACTTTTGATGGAAGTCTTCTACAACACCCACTACATCCCAGTTACTTCCAAAGAGGGCAACGGGCTTGCCCAGTGCGTCTTCGTCGTTCTTAAAGCCCAGCAGCTTTGTGGCAGCGCTTGTAAGTATGATGCTATGCAGTTTTGTAAAGTCGGTATTATAATCGCCCGCTGAAAAAGTTCTTCCGGCCTTCAGCTTCATTCCATACAATTCGATAAAACCAAGACCAGCTCCCATATTGCGGAGCGTAAAATGCTCATTGGAACTGCTGTCTGCCCGGTGTACATCAAAGGCCCGTGGAAATTCATTGCCAGGCACATTGTTGGAACTTGATGCGCCCGTTACCGATGCGATCGATTTTAAGGATTCGGCAAAACCATTCGCTTTGTTGATAAACGTTGAATCAAAATTTGTAAGCTGCGGTGGTTTTACAACAAGTATTTGTGAGATATCCATTCCAAGATTTTGCCTGTTTAAAAATTTTACCTGGCGGTATATCACAAATGAACCGATCACCAGCGCAATGGTGACTGCAAACTGTGCCACCACGAGTATTTTACGAAGTGTAATGCCCCGGTTGGAACTGGTGTATTTTCCTTTTAAAACAAGGATCGGTTTAAAAGATGATAACACAAAGGCAGGATAAAAACCTGCGATGAATATGCCTGCTGTTACAAGCAGTAACAACGCTGCCGTGATATTATAGCCGCTTAATCCTTTTTGAAAAAGGTAGCTCAACGACAACTGTTGATGAACAAGATCATTAAATGTATTTTGAAACAGTACTACTATCAATACAGCCATCAATAGTGCAAACAGGTTTAACAGCAATGATTCTGTAAGAAATTGTTTTATCAACTGTTGTTTGCTGGCGCCGGATACTTTTCGCACACCTACTTCTTTGGCTCTTTCCAAAGATTTGGCGGTAGTAAGGTTGATGTAATTTACCCAGGCAATGATGATGATAAGAGCCGCAATGATCAGTAAGCCCCATACAACGGTTGCACTGCCTGTGTTCCCGATCTCGTATTCAAAATCAGAGTACAGGTGTGCTTTGGAAAGCGGCTGCAGGTGAAACTTTTCATCGCTGCCCGAAATTTTATTTCCCTGGAAATGGCGCTGGCTGAAAGCATCCAGTTTTGCCTCAAGCATTTTTGGATCGGTTCCCTTTTTTAGCTGGATATAGTGCCAGAAATCTGAATCCGTAAAATCATAGTCGGCCTGTTGGTACGGCCTTGGCCCGGAAAGTATGGTGGTATAGGAAGCCAGCATATCAAATGAAAGATGAGAGTTTCCGGGAACATCTTTCATAACAGCACTAATCTTGTAAGGCACCGAATCGGTCATCATGGTGATCGTCTTGCCAACCACCGGCGTGAAATCATTTCCGGCAATCTTGAATATTTTACGGGCGGTGCTTTCAGAAAGAATTACTGTGTATGGATCTTTCAAAGCAGCAGCCCGGCCGCCCGTGGTGAATGCATAAGAGAACATCTGCAGGAACGAATTGTCAACTGCCAGAACCGTTTCCTCTGTAACAGGTTTACCATCCAGCTTGATGATCGTTTTGCCAAAAGGCATGATACGGGCATGATCGATCACTTCAGGATAATCATCCTGCAAAGCTTTGCCAATAGCAGAATAGGTAATGGTGCCGTGTTGTATCAATTTGCCGTTTTGGTAACGGTCGTTCACCACCCGGTAAATGTCGGGGGCATTTTTGTTGAACTGGTCAAAGCTTAACTGGAAACTAACATATTGCAATATCAACAAGCAGGCAGCCATGCCAAGAGACAAACCAGTTATATTGATCAGCGAAAATATTTTGTGCTTCACCAGGTTGCGCCAGGCAATGCGGAAATAGTTTTTTATCATGAGTTATTAATTAAAAAGTAAAAAATCAAAAGTCAAAAAAAAAGGCTCTTTTAAACACACGCTTTTTATTTTAGATTTTGAATTTTCATTCTGTTCTTAAACTTTTTACCGGGTTTACTCTTGATACTCTCCATGCCTGCGAAAGCACAATGAAAAAACTGATCAGTGAAAGCAGCGTTATACTCATCAATACAATACCAGGACTGATACTTACTCTCGATGGGAAAAACTGCAGCCACATGTTATTGACCAGGTAAGCCAGCGGCGTTGCGACCAGAATGGCTACCGCCAGCAACAGCAAAAATCCTTTTGATAATAACAGGATGATTTGAGGAACACTTGATCCAAGCACTTTTCTTACGCTGATCTCTTTTTGTTTTGTTTCCGCTGTGTAGGTTGCCATGCCCAGTAAACCCAGACAAGAAATAAATACGGCGAGAAATGCCAGCAGGGTCAGTATTCCGGCAATATCTTCCAGCATAGCGTGAGCAACCAGCAACTGCTGATCTAAAAATTCATACTCGAATTTTGTGGCGGGGTTTGCTTTCTTCCAACTGGCTTCCAGGAAACCAACCGTTGCAGGAATATCAGTACCTGTCATCCTGATAGTAACATACCCAAACTCGCTTTGCCGGTTTCTCAGCATCAGTGGTTGCATTTCCCGGGTTACATCAAGAAATTGAAAATCCTTTACCACGCCGGCAATTTCAACATTGTCATTTCCGATCAGGATACGTTGTCCCACAGCCGCAGCAGGAGAAGCATACTTAAAATCTGATACCATCTTTTCATTGATCAGCACATACTGCTCCCTGCCGGCAGCCGGGATTGCCGGAAGGTTTTTTCCTGCAACCAGTTTCAACCCCCAAACATCCAGGCACTTTGCATCAATATCAATAAAATTTGTTTGAATGCTGTCTTTTGTATTATCACTTTTAAATACCTGTCCACCATTTTGTCTGCCAGTGGCAGGTGCAAATGAACAGGCCGCCACGGCTGTTACATTTTTATCAGAAGCAATGGATTGTGCAAACCGTTGATAGTTTCCTGGTTTGTATAACGTAACATTCACAACATTCTCCTTGTTGAAGCCGTAATTAAAATTGAGTACATGCCGGGTTTGAGCATAGAGCAACGCTGTGGAGATAATAAAGATGAGTGAAACAGAGAACTGCACTACCAGCAAAACTTTACGCACAGTAAGCCGCCGGAATAATTTTATGCCATTGATGTTTTTAAAAATATGGATCGGGTTAAATAAGGAAATATAAACAGAAGGCAATAATCCAGCAATCAGTCCAACCAACAAACTGAATCCCACGAAAAGTCCGTACAATTGAATGTTGTGTGTAAAAGTAATATTCAGGTATTTATTAAAATTAAGCGTATAAAACAGCTGCTGCAGCAGCAGCAACATCATGATGGAAAAAAACAACGCCACCATTGATACCACTATTGACTCAGTTATAAATTGTGCAAATATCTGCTTGCTGGTAGCCCCGGACACCTTACGGATACCCACTTCTTTAGCCCTGGTTAATAACCTGGCCACAGAAAGATTGGTGTAATTTAAACAGGCACACAGCATCACGATCAAACAAAGCACACTTAAAATAACCAGTACAACATTGGGTATAAAAAGATTGGTGATATTACCCATTGCCGCACCGCCATTGAGATCTGCCAACGCTCCAGCCTTAAAGGCAAACTGGTTGGCGCCATCTTTGGGATATTGCTTGTCGGAGATATTATCCAGCATTGCCTGCAGGTCTGCTGCTGATTTGCCTTTCTGCAGCAGGACGTAAGTGTAATTGGACCACACATTACCCCAGTCATCCGGGGGATAATTCAATATAGAATCTCTTGTAAGAGATGGCAGGGTACTTAAAGAAGCCAGCAATTTAAATGGCAATGTTGTTTTTCCCTCCACTGGTTTTAATATGCCGGTGATAGTGAATTGACCATACTCCGTTTCTTTGTTACCCGATTCCGGCCCGGCCGGATTAATGCCCCTGTCAGTAAACCTTACCGTTTTACCAATGGGATTTTCATTGTAAAATAATTGTGCAGCCAGTTCTTCTGAGATCACCAGGGAAAAAGGATTCGTCAATGCAGTTTGGGCATCACCCTGCGCCAGCTTGAATCCCATTACCGAAAATAAATTGCCATCGGCAAAATATCCCCCACCCGATGCGATCCTGTCATTGTAAAAAATATCACCGCCTATATTTTTCACCACACTTGCCGTAGCTTCTACTCCCGGGTAGTCCCGCTTTAACTTTTCTCCCAAAGGCAAGGCAGATGATGCCATCTCATGCATGGAAGCATTGTTGTTTTTACCCACCGTATGCACCCGGTAAACACGGTCCCTATTTACATTGAACCGATCATAATTTTTCTGGTCTGCAATGATCATAATGATCAGCAAACAAACAGACATACTTACTGACAAACCGATCACATTGATCAGGCTGAAAGTTTTATTCTTAATAAGATTTCGCCAGGCAGTTTTGAAATAGTTTTTTATCATGACTGAATAATTAAATGGTGAACGTTTAGATGGACGTCCAATGTTGAGTTGAAGTGATCTTCCAATCTTTAACTGTTAACCAATTATATAGTTCCTGGGCTTGCCGGTCTAAAAAGGATTTTATTCTGATCTCAAAACTTTTGCAGGCTTTGTCAATGCTGCCTTGGCAGAGTGAAACATCGCTGTACTGGCGGCTGTAAGTATGATCACAAAGGCAGACAGGATAAACGGCAATACAGAAAGGCCTGCATTGTACGGGAATATCTTGAGCCAGTTGTTCATAAAATACCAGGCCACCGGGAAAGCCACTGCGGCAGCGATGAGTGCCAGCCACAGGTAATTTTTGGTGATCATTGTAACCACCTGTACGGTACTGGCTCCCAGCACTCTTCTTATACTGATCTCTTTTTGCTTTTGCTGCGTAGTAAAGGCCGTTAAGCCAAGCAAACCAAGGCAGGTAATGATGATCGTTAGTATAGAAAAGGCAGCAAAAATCTTTCCTCTTTTTTGATCGGCCGCATATTGCGAATTGAAATCATCATCCAGGAATTTATACTCGAATGGCAACTGCGGAAAATATTTTTTCCAGGAAGCTTCCACATGTGCAAGAACAGGTTTAACATCACTGGTATTCAGTTTCAACTGTATCACATTGTTATTGGCACTGTAAAACAATATCAGTGGTGCAATGGGATTGTACAATGATTTTTGATTGAAATCTTTCATCACGCCCACCACTTCCACATAATTGCCCGAGGTATCTCCCGGGAATTTCACCCGCTTGCCCAAAGGTTCATCCCAGCCGAAATGTTTTACCATCGATTCATTTACAAGTATGCTGTGCAAGGTGTCAGCTAAACTCAAAAAATTGCGGCCCTTTACGATCGGGATACCGAGAGAAGAAAGATAATGCTCATCCACCTGGTAACATTCTATCCCTTTGTCCAGGTAACCATTCTTGGTTTCAACGGTAAAAAGATTGAGGTTGATATTCGGGCTGCCGGGATAACAATTGCCGGTACCCACTTCTTTGATGCCCTTGAGATTGCGTAGCTCATTGTTCATGGCAAAAATCTTGCTGCGTTCATCTTCACCGGTGTTGATGGTAACCGTCATCACCTGCTCCTTGCTAAAGCCCAGATCCTTTTGCTGTAAATAAGAAAGCTGTGAATATACCACCCAGGTACAGATCAGCATGATCATGGAGATGGAGAACTGTAATACAACCAGCGTACGGCGCAGGTTCACATTACCGGATGCTTTTGACAAGGCACCTTTTAAAATACTTACCGGTTTAAATCCCGAAAGATAAAACGCCGGGTAACTGCCGCCGGCCAAACCGGTGAACAAGCCAATGCCCAACAGGAGGAAAATATTGAATGGCTGCAGCAAGGTATGCAGGTTAAATGATTTGCCCGAGATGGCATTGAATGAAGACAGCAATATGAGTACCAGCACAGCGCTTAACAGCACCGCTACAAATGCGGTGAGCACAGACTCCGTTAAAAATTGCAGCACGAGTTGCTTTTTGGTAGAGCCGGTTACCTTGCGGATGCCGATCTCCTTGGCACGCCTTGCGCTGCGGGCGGTAGTAAGGTTCATGTAATTGATACAGGCAATGAGCAGCATAAAAAACGCTACGGCGGAAAATATCCAGATGTATGAAATATTGCCAAGTTCTTCCGGCTCTCTTTCAAGTTTGGAGTGCAGGTGAATGTCTGTTATCGGTTGAACTCCGTAGTGAGCTTTTACATTGTACTGGGCAAAAATAGATGCCATGTACTTGTCATACATCGGCTCCAGCTTTTTATTGAAAGCAGTAGCACTGGTGCCGGGCTTCAGCAGTACATAAGTGAAATTATTAAAGCCGCCCCATCCGCCGAAATTGTCCTCGTTGCCCTTGAGCAATGTTTTGGCTGATATCAGCATGTCATACAGCAGGTGCGAATTTTTGGGAACATCCTCGATCACTGCGGTTACTTTGTACACATCATACACCGTCCGCAATGTTTTACCCACGGCGGCAGTTTGCTTACCGAAATATTTTTCCGCCAGCGTTTTTGAAATAACGATGCTGTTGGGTTCATTCAGTGCAGTGGTCGCATTGCCCTCAATAAACTTAGCGGTAAACACCTTGTACATATTACTATCGGCGTAGTATACCTTTTTTTCATAAAAACTGTTCTCACCATTTTTGAACAGCGTTCTTTCTCTTGGGAAAATCCGTACCGCCTCTTCAACTTCCGGGTAATCTTTTTTTAAGGTCGGGCCAAGCGGTAATTGTGTAATGCACCAGTCGGTATTTTTATCCTTTTCCTGTATATACGAAACGATCCTGAAAATGCGGTCGGCCTTTTCGTGGTAGCGGTCGTAGTTCAATTCGTCTTTTACATAAAAGATCAGGAAGAGGCTGAACGTGATGCCGATCGTAAGCCCAAGTACATTGAGCAGGCTGAACCATTTGTCTTTCCGAAAATTGCGGAGGGCGGTGAGTAACATGTTTTTTATCATGGCTATTTATTTTTCGAACTTAAAATAACATCCAAAAAGGAGTTCAATTGAATGAACTCCTTTGCTTTAATTTCCACTTCACAAACGGGATCACTCCGTTCGTAAACTCTTTACCGGGTTAGATATCGCTGCTTTAATGGCCTGGTAACTTACGGTAAGCACAGAAATGATAAAGGATATCACGCCGGCTATTGCAAATACCTGCCATTGAATGTTTACATGGTAAGGATAATCTTCCAGCCACTGGTGCATCATCCACCAGGCAACCGGGCTGGCGATCAAAAACGAGATCATCACCAGTTTTAAAAAGTCTTTTGATAACAAGGTCGTGATGCCTGCAACGGATGCGCCCAATACTTTACGAACACCGATTTCTTTGATCCTGTTCTCTGCCATATAAGTAGCCAATCCAAATAACCCGAGGCAGGAAATAAATATGGTAAGTCCTGCAAATACAGCAGCAAGTGTACCAGTTCTTTCTTCCGTTTTAAATTTATTGGCGTACTCTTCATCAATGAATTTATACTCGAATGGATAATCAGGATTGTATTTTTTAAAGATGGCGCCGGCCTTTTGCATGTTGGCGGCAGTGGTATTGGCAGGATTCAATTTAAAATGCACCACGTTGAACCATTCATTGGCACCCCCTTCAACGATCATGGGTTTCATGGGGTAGTAGGGAGAACCCAAAATAAAATCACTGAACACACCAACGATATGCCATTCCTTATCACCGTCCTTTACGATCTTACCCAACGGGTCTTTGAACTTCATTACTTTCAATGCAGATTCATTGATGAGCATCGCCGTTGAATCGGTAGGAAATTCTTTCAGGTTAAGGTCACGTCCCCTGGTAAGTTTAAGACCGGCGGTTTTCACCAGGTCTTCGTCGGCAGTATAGCGGTCAAAATCGGTTTTATCATTCGGATCTTTTCCTTCCCAGCGAAAACCCCAGCTATCGCTCCAGCCCTGTGTAAGGGGGGCACTGGTCTTGGTAACGGAAGTGGCTACCCCGGAAGAAAGCAGTTCATTTTTTAAGAGGGTAAAATTCTTCCCCAGGTCACCGGAAAGAAAATGATAGGCAAGATGGCTCCTGTCGTACCCACTCTCCCGGTTACGGGCATGATCGATCTGCTGCTTAACGATACTGGTGCAGATGATGAGAATGATGGCAAAAGTAAACTGCAGCACTACCAGTAATTTGCGTGGCGTGATCAATGCATTGGCAGCTTTGAACGTTCCTTTCAGCACTTTCACCGGCTGAAAAGAGCTCAGGAAAAAAGCCGGGTAACTGCCGGCCACAATACCGGTGAATATTACAAAACCAATACCCGCCAGCCAGAAATTAAGATTGCCAAATTCAATGGAAAGTACTTTATCGGTAAGCTGACCAAACGCAGGCAGCGACAATTGTACAATGATGAGTGCCAATACACCTGCGATCAGCGACAACAATACCGACTCGCCGATAAACTGGCCCACAAGCGTTTTCTTTTGGGCACCTACCACTTTACGGATGCCCACCTCCTTTGCCCGCTTTTCACTTCTTGCGGTACTGAGGTTCATAAAATTGATACAGGCGATCAGCAGGATGAACAAAGCGATCACGGCAAAGAGTTTAACAAAGTCAATCAATCCACCGTCTTCTTTTCCATTCACGAAGTTGGAATAGAGACGCCAGCGGCTGGCAGGATATAAGAACATTTCCCACCTGCTATCTTCATCCTTATCATATGTTGTTTTGATCTTTTTTATTTTGCTGTTGGCAGCATCAATAGAGGCATTCGGCTTTAGCAGTGCATAGGTACGGGTGGAGTTATTTCCCCAGCTGCTGTCGTCCTCACCCTTACGGATAAGGTAGTTCCAGGAAGTGAGGTATTCAAATTTAAAACGGGTATTGTTCGGCAGGTCTTTTGCAATGCCGGTTACGGTAAAATTATCTTTGTTATCAACCTTGATCACTTTACCCATTGCCTCTTCATTGCCAAATAACTTTTTGGCCAGCGTTTCCGTGATCACGATGGAGTAGCTGCCGTTCAATGCAGTGCCGGCATCGCCTTTCAGCAATGGAAAACTGAACATTTGTAAAAAACCGGTATCTACCATGTTGCCGCTTACCGTAAGTTTTTTATCTCCCACTGCAAACAATTCGCTGCTGGGCCAGTTTACCCTTACTGCTCTCTCCACTTCGGGAAGATCCTTTTCAATGGTACGGGCCAGTATCTTGGGCGTGGTATTCCAGCATTGCAGTTTTCCGCTGAACTCAGCCTTGTTCCAGGCTTCATAAATGCGGTCTTTATTGGTATGAAACTGGTCGTAGCTCAGTTCATTCTTTATCCACAGCGTGATGAGTACGGCTGCTGCCATGCCAATGGCTAACCCGGAGATATTGATCAATGAAAATCCCTTGTTCTTAATAAGATTTCTCCACGCTATTTTAAAAAAATTCTTTACCATGACGGGTCATTTAAATGTTGGCAAGAGCGGAAACAGGTAACCGTAAGAATATTTGGCCAATGATATCATGCCGCAGTGAACTGCTCACCATAGCACTCTTCCCCGGCAGATGGCAACAGATTGCCTCCCGGGAAAAATCCGGTACTGATCAGATACTACTGCTAACGCTAAGGGTAAAACGAAATTAAAAACGGCTATACCTCATCCCCTCCTGCCCGTATTATGTGAGTGAGCTTAAAATATTTTCTGTAACAGTTTGTCCATCCAGCATACGAATGATGCGGTGACTGTACCTGGCATCGTGTTCACTATGCGTTACCATAATTACGGTAGTACCCTGTTCATTGAGTTCTGTAAGCAATTGCATTACTTCGTTACCATTGCTGCTGTCGAGGTTACCGGTAGGTTCATCCGCCAGTATGATCTTGGGATTGTTTACCACGGCCCTTGCTACCGCCACACGTTGCTGCTGGCCCCCACTGAGCTGCTGTGGATAGTGATTGCGGCGGTGCATGATCTGCATTTTATCCAGTACCTCTTCCACACGTTTTTTCCTGTCGGCAGCTTTCACCCCGGTATAGATCAGCGGGAGCTCTACATTCTCAAATACGGTCAGTTCATCGATCAGGTTAAAACTCTGGAACACGAAGCCGATGTTGTGTTTGCGGAGATCTGCCCTTTTGCGTTCGTTGAATTTCGACACATCTGTTCCGTTGAAGATAAAGGTTCCTGCATCCAGGTCATCCAGCAATCCGAGGATATTCAGCAAGGTACTTTTACCACAACCCGACGGGCCCATGATGGCAACAAATTCTCCTTCCTTAATATGGATGGTCAGTTTACTGAGTGCTACCGTTTCCACTTCTTCGGTGCGGTATATTTTTTCGAGATTGCTGATCTTGATCATAACTGTGACTTGAGTTGTTTATAATGGCTTTAAAAATCTTAATAGTTAAACATGTAGTTGCCGGGTGATACTGCATAGGGGTATTCGGTTGTTTCACTGGCAGCTTCGGCTTTTTGGCCGCCCTGCATGTTGCTGTTCAGTTCACGGATGCAGCTTACCTTACAGGGAAGTTTTGCATCGTCATTGTTTTCTTTGGATGAACTGAACAGGCTGATCAATAGAAAAAGAAACAGCAGTTGCATTGTTTTGGGTTTCATAAACGTTGTTTTTTTATGGCTATTAAATTGTTGTCTGTTTTGAAAGATCGCATGCTGAACATGTTTTAAGAGAATTACGGAGCGTTCTTTTTCAACACCAGTTCCTGTACGTTCGTGTAATTGTCGTAACCACTGGTGATTACTTTATCTCCTACTTTAAGACCCTGCATCACTTCATAATAATCCGGGTTCTGGCTGCCGAGTTGAATATCTACTTTATAAGCAGTGGTTCCGCTCTCATTCAGTTTAAAGATCCAGTTGCCTCCGGTACCCTGGAAAAATCCTCCCTTGGGCAACAATACCGCCCTTCTCTCATCGCTCAAATTAAGACCGATCTGCAGGGTCTGTCCTCTCCGAATACTTGTAGGTATCGAATCTACGAACTGCATGTCTACCTGGAACCTGCCCCCTGTTACCTGTGTGTACACTTTTTTAATACTGAGCGTATAAGTTTTACCGCCCACTACTGCTTCTCCTTTTAAACCGTTGAACACCCTTGTTAAATAATGTTCATCAATATCCACCCTTACTTTAAACCCATCTGTTACATCTATTTGCCCGAGCCTTTCGCCTTTGTTCTTGTTCTGGCCAATCTCTGCATCGAGTGAGGTCAACTGCCCGTCAACCGGCGCTCTTACGATAAGATCACCCACTTTCTTTTGCATCAATGCCAGTGTTTTTTTCATTTGCCCGTAGGATTCTCCCATTTGATCTACCTGCTGTTTCATTGATACGGCATCCGCCTTCATGATCTGTTCAGTCAGTTTTTTACGGCGCAACTGGTATTCATACATATTTTTGCTGCTCTGGTATTCCTGCAGGCCAATGGCCTTTTTATCATACAGTTTCGTATTCACGGTGTACAGGCGTTCCGCTTCTTTCAGGGCATTGTCCACATCAGCATCCTGGTTCTGGCGGTTGATGGAATTCTGGTCTGAATTGTTCTTACTGATCTGCATCTGCGTTAGTACATTGAACACCTGCGTTTCCTGGTTGGCCAGTTGCAATTCCAGGTCGGTATTGCTCAGGCGCAGGATCGGCTGGTCCTTTTTCATAATGGCCCCGTCCTCTACAAACTTTTCTTCCACCCTGCCACCTTCCATCGCATCCAGGTAGATCGTAGTAACGGGAAGCACTACCCCATTTACCGGAATGAACTCTTTGAACGGGCCTTCTTTTATCTCGCTGATAGTGATCCGGTCGCTCTCTACATTTAATTTTGACTTGCCCGACGTGAGGTATACACTGGCGCCGATGAGGCCAACCAATGCCGCAATTCCGGCGATCATATAGAGCTTTTTCCTGTTCCAGTATTTTTTTTCTATTACCCTGTCCATGTTAATTTTCCTTTGTATGATTTTTCAAAACCTGGTGCCGGTGTTATCATACCCGTGCAGTTAGAGATAAACCTGTGCCAAAGATATAAAACTATGTATTTCAAATGTTTATACAAGTTTTGGCGGGCTAACTGTACGCTATTGATACAAAAAGTGTACGCTTTTGATACAGTTTGCCGGGCTGCCGAAGCAGGCCTGCTGCTGCAGAAACAGCCGGTGTTAAAACCTGTTCCTTCTCTGCACAAAATTCCTTTTCTGGCGCTGGATGTTCCAGAGGTCAGCGGCACTGAAAATTTTATGCTGGCCGGCTTTACAATCGAATGCCACGGTTTCGGTTACAGTTGCTGTTAAGCTGTTGATTTCTTCTTTACCCAATTGTGTAAATAAAGATGTTGATTGACGTTTCATGACTTAGTGTTTTATTTTTTTTATTGTATGTTGACGCATACAGCTATAGCAACAACGTGCCAGAAAAAAACAGCTTGTTTTTCAACACTTTATAAAACCATCACCAAACACAGTGTACGCTTTCGATACAAACACTATCCTCTTTTGATACAGCTGTACCGGCTTTTTAATTTTAATGCCAGGCGGCAGAAAAATAATTCTAAAATATGGTAACATTGTGCCGGCAAATTGAACCGGGATAGAGTACTTTCACTTATTATTTTTATTCCGGTGGAAAAGGTAACACCATGATCAACGCCCGGTAACTACCGTAAAGGAGCAAACGCTTTTACCAAAGCAGTATAGCCATTAAAAGAAAACATTATGAACTTGAAAAACGCCAGTGTACTCGTGGTAGATGATGATACCGATGTATTGACAGCGGTTAAAATGCTGTTGAAAACAGAAGTAAAAGACATTACCACAGAAAAGAACCCGGAGAATATCCGCTCACTTTTTGCTGAAAAAAAATTCGACCTGATGCTGCTCGATATGAATTTCAACAGCAGTATCAATACCGGCAACGAAGGCATTTTCTGGCTGAAGAAAGTGAAAGAGATGAACAAAGACATGGCGGTGATCATGATCACCGCTTATGGAGATATTGACCTCGCTGTTCGTTCCTTAAAAGAAGGCGCCACTGATTTTATTGTAAAGCCATGGCACAACGAACGCCTGGTAAGTACCATTACCGAGATCCTTAAAAAGAAAGCCGGTGGTGTACCTGCTGCCAAAGCAACGAATGATTCTGTGATCGGCTCACAACTCCTCGGCAGCAGTGAAGTGATGCAGGAAATATTTTACAAGATCGAAAAGATCGGGCCTACTGATGCCAATGTGCTGATACTCGGCGAAAATGGTACCGGTAAAGAACTGGTAGCACAGGCCATCCACCAGAAATCGGTAAGGGCTAAAAATACTTTTGTGAAGGTAGATGTGGGTGCCCTCACCGATTCGCTGTTTGAAAGCGAACTGTTTGGTCATAAAAAAGGCGCTTTCACCGATGCCCGGGAAGACAGGATGGGTAGGTTTGAAGCTGCCAACGGCGGCACGCTGTTTTTAGACGAGATCGGCAATATCAGTTTGCAGCAACAGGCCAAGTTACTAACGGTGCTGCAGAACCGAAAAATCATCCGGCTCGGCAGCAATGAACTTGTACCGGTAGATATACGCCTGGTATGCGCTACCAACCTGCCCCTGAGCGAACTTGCCAATGAAAGCAGGTTCCGGAAAGATCTGGTGTACCGCATCAATACGGTGGAGATCACGCTGCCGCCATTGCGGAGAAGAAAGGAAGACATTATCATGCTGGCCAATCACTATGCCAAGATCTACGCCGACAAATACATCAAGCCCGTTCCGGTATTTGATGCCGCCTGCCGGGAAAAACTATTGCAGTATCATTTTCCCGGTAACGTGAGGGAGCTGCAGTATTGTATTGAAAGGGCCGTGATCATGATGGAAGGCGAACAACTAAAAGCAGCAGACATCATTTTTTCTCCGCTGGAAACAGTAAGAACCAGTGATGATGAAGAAGGTGACCTGAAGCTGAGCAATCTTGAAAAGAATACCATTTTAAAAGTGATCGAAAAACACAATGGCAATATTTCAAGAGCAGCCAAAGAACTGGGCATCACCAGGACAGCCCTGTACAGGAGATTGAGCAAATATGAAATATAAACCCCATCCCCAAAGGGGAGTTAGGAAAGGAGGATAAAACATGAGATTTAAGAGATTTGAATGGGCCTTATCGATACGCATCTTTTTACTGCTGGCAGTATTGAGTGCGATCGCATTTCTCCTTACGCACAATTATCCAACACTGGGTGCCCTGCTCTGTGCCCTCATCGTATTGCTGGTGATTGACCTGTTTAAATTCACCAATAAAAGCAACGAAGAGTTGCAGCAATTTGTGGAATCGGTTCACTACCGGGATTTTTCCCGCCGCTTCGATGAAAAGAATGCACCCACCTCGCTGCAGCCCATGCGGAAGGGATTTAACGAGATCAACACCACGTTTAAAGACATCACCAAGGAAAAAGAAACACAGTATGTTTACCTGCAGAAGATACTGGAACTGGTAGATACCGGCATCCTTTCTTACGAACACGAAACCGGCGATGTGATGTGGATGAATGAAGCGCTGAAGCAAATGCTCCAGGTTCCTTATATCAAAAGCCTGCAGGCCTTGCAGCGAAGAAGCCAGCTCATGTACGATGAGATTGTGTCGGTGGCGCCGGGTGATAAGAAAGTGGTAACGCTCAAAGGCGACAAATCATCCATCAAGGTATTACTGAGTGCCACCGCCTTCCAGACCGGTGAAAAAAAATACAAGCTCATTGCTTTTCAAAATATCAATGAAGCCCTCGAAGAAACTGAATCCAAAGCATGGCAAAAACTCCTTAACGTGATGACGCATGAGATCATGAATTCCGTAGCGCCCATCTCTTCCCTCGCCGACACGTTAAAAAACAGGCTACAGGCTGCCGTTAGTGAGCTGGAAAAAACAGGACCGATCGACGACCTGGAGATCGGCATTGAAACCATCAAGCGCCGGAGTGAGGGCTTGCTGAAATTTGCCGAAACCTATCGCAACCTGAACAAGATCACCAAACTCACCCTTGAAAAAGTATATGTGAGAGACCTGTTTGAAACACTCCATCACCTGATGGAGCCAACGCTGGATAAAAAGAACATCGAACTGGAGATCATCTTAAAAGATCCCGACCTGATGCTGCAGGCCGATGTACATTTACTGGAACAGGTACTCATCAACTTACTCATCAATGCAGCCGAAGCCGTAAAAGAAATTGCAGACCCACGCATTTTAATGTCAGCCTACATTACGCCCAACAACAAAGTAGTGGTGAAGGTCGCCGACAATGGCGTAGGGATGCCGGAAGAATTAATGGAAAAGATCTTCATTCCATTTTTCAGCACCCGTAAAACCGGCAGCGGTATTGGCCTCAGCCTTTGCAAACAGATCATGCTGCTCCACAAAGGAACCATACAGGTGCAGAGCAAGGAAGGAGAAGGAACGGCCTTTTTGCTGCAGTTTTAACCTGGCAGGATCCTCAACAATCTCTCATTCGGGTACTGTGTTCCTTATATATTATCAACTACACAGAGATCAGCCCAAAAATAGTGATCACAAAAGAAAGGTATAAAATATCACCAAGGCCGTTGAACCAATGAACGCCCAGTGTCATGCCGGCCAAGACGTGGCATTTAGGGCAAAAGCAATTCCCTTATTAAACCTGACACAAAAGTGTCAAAATTATTGGGAGAAGGTTGGTGAAATTTATTGGCGGCCGGTAAGATTGACTTTACAAATACCGCCTTACCAGCCGGATCTTTCTCAGCAATGCGGCGGCCAGCCAGCTGAGGATTATTGCCAGTACAAAGCATAGTAGAAATTTCCCAAAAGCAGGGATATCATATTTCAGCAGTAAAAACTGTATCCAGGTAACAAATACATAATGCACCAAATAAATAAGATATGCATTATCAGATAATGAGGTCCACCATGGTACCGGGCTGATCACAAATTTCCTGAACCCCGTTATAAAAGCCAGGCAACTAAGGGTACATGAACCGGCATAAAGCGTATAGTATATCATCCACCCGGTAAAAGGGCTTAGCTGGTTTGCCTTTACCATCTGTTCCAGTTGTTTTGCGCCAACCGTTAATACAGCATACGCAACAACTGCAAACAGCAGCCACAACCACCAGCGCCTGGTAACAAGCGATTGATGTGAGAATATTTGATTGTTAAAATCTGAATTTCCAACAATTACGCCCATGAAAAAATAACCCGGGTAAAGCAGTATACGGCTTAGTTGAAAATCAAATGGGCCAATGCCCGTCCAGGTTGCCGCTCCAACATGGTAGGCCAGGGGAACATACAATAGCCAGGTGATGGTCAATAAAAACATAAATAGCCGTACCGGTGCATGCTGAAAACCCGCCACCCTTAACCCGGTTGATGTTTTAAACCGCCTGAGCAATGGATATAGCAGTACAAACAACAGGTTGAAAACAAACAGTACCCAAATAAACCAGGGCGGCCCAACGGGCCATCTTTCTGTTGTAAAAAAATCTTTTACATGGGCAATAAGATCTGTTTTGTGATTGGCTAAATAAAAAGAAGGAAAATAAGCTATCAACATCAGCAGGGTGCCGGGCCCTATAAAAGGGATCAGCAGCCGGCAAACACGGTCAACCGTAAAAGCTGCTGCGCCTTTTTTAGCGATGCTTTTAGATAAAAACAGGCCGCCAATAAAAAACATCAGCGACATGAAAAAGATATCATTGAAGTTCTCAAAAATATCCAGTGCAACCGATCTGTGACTGTCCACAATGGGGCTGGTGGAATTGATATAGCAATTACTGTCGAAGCTGGCAAAAGTAGTATATGCCAATGCCGAATGATGTGCCACCACCAAAACAGTTAGCGATGAACGCAAATAATCAATCCATGTATTCCTGTTGTTGTCCATATCGTAAACGCACTAACGAACCGGGATGTATTATGTTACAGGAGCTCCTGTAAAATATTGATCGTAAATAAGCTTACTGCAAAATGAATTATATTCGTTGGCCTTTAAGTAACAAAACCAATGAAAAAGCTGCTCCTGTTTATTCCGTTCGTATTCTTTTTACAAATTGCATTTTCCCAAACCACTTATACGTTCACAGGAAATGGTTACTGGACAGTTGCTTCCAACTGGAATAACAATACCATTCCACCTGCCGTACTGCCTGCCGGTGATATCATCAATATCAATCCTGCAACGGGCGATAGCTGTGTGCTGAATACGCCACAAACCATTTCTTTTGGTGCCAGCTTCAATATATTTCCCGGTGCCATTTTTATTGTTGCAGGCGGGGTAACCATTTCGGGTGGGCTGCCTACCGTAACCACTGACAGCGTGTATTATATATCAAACAGCAATGCAACCACCAAAGGAACAATCGTAGCCAACGGAGGTCATGCGATCACTGCCAAGGGTTTTGTTTTTGATACCCTGCCCAACCCATCTGTTACACATTCGGATGTTATTTATTCGCAGGATACTTTCAATACGTTTTACAGTTCTGTTACAGGTTTTGTTTCTAACAAAACATATTATTTCAGGGCCTTCGCCACCAACAGCGCAGGCACCGGTTATGGTGCAGAAAAAAGTTTCCAAACATGGTACAATGCCAATAACGACAGTGTTTTTACAGACCAGCGGGACGGGCAGGTATACACTTTCAGGCATATCGGCAGCCAGGTATGGATGACGCAGAATTTGAATTATGTTACTGACAGCTCCCTGTGCAATAACAACCTGGCCACTAACTGTGCCGTATATGGCAGGTTGTATAAGTGGGCGGAAGCCCGGCAGGCAGCGCCTCCCGGCTGGCACCTTGCATCAGATGCTGAATGGCAGGTATTGGCAGACTATCTTGGTGGCCCAACTGTTGCAGGTGGTAAAATGAAATCCACCTCTTCATTGTGGTTAGCCGGCAACGTTGCCACCAACAGCAGCGGCTTTGCTGCGCTGCCCGGTGGACTTTACAACGACCGTATTTCATTTTATGATCTTGGACGTACGGCTTATTTCTGGACCTCATCAGAATATGACAGTGCAAAAGCACTGATGAAGGGGCTATACTACAGCCAGGTGAGTACATTTGATGGACCATATCCGAAATACTACCGGATGGCTGTTCGCTGCATTAGAGACAACAATTCACTTCCGCAGCTCAGCACTGATACCATCACGAATGTAACTGCAGTGTCAGCAACCGCTAAAGGCATTATTAATTTTCGTGGCAGCTCTCCCGTTATCACAACTGGCTTTGTCTGGGATACACTCCCGCTGCCCACTACCTATCTTTCTACCAAAACAGTCAATACTGTTATCACGGATACCTTTAGCAGTAACCTGATAAACCTGTTGCCCAATAAAACTTATTACATACGGGCTTATGCAAAAAACAGCGAGGGCATCAACTATGGCACTCAAAAAGCCATTTATACATTGATCAGTATCAGCCTTCCCAACATCGTTACCGATACGGTTGCTGAACTGGGAGAGAATTATGCTATTTCCGGCGGCAGGGTACTTTCCAACGGCGGGTTTTATGTGTCTGCCCGTGGGGTTTGCTGGAATACTACCGGCAACCCGGATATCAGCCAAAACAAAAGCATAAATGGAACCGGAGATGGCAGCTTTGCAAGCAATATGCCTAATCTGTTACCAGGCACCACTTATTATTACAAAGCCTACGCTACCAACAGCATTGGCACTGCCTATGGGCAGGAAAAGAGTTTTACTACCGCTCCCGGAGACAGCGTTTTTACAGATCCCCGTGATGGACAGGCATACACATTCAGGCATATTGGGTCTCAGGTATGGATGACACGGAATTTGAATTATGGAACTGCAGGCTGGTGCTATGGCAACAATCCTTTTTACTGTTCGATATTTGGCAAACTGTATAACTGGGATACTGCATTGACCGTTGCACCTCCCGGCTGGCACCTGCCATCCGATTCGGAATGGACAACACTGGTGAATTACCTTGGCGGTAATGCGGTAGCCGGAGGCACGATGAAAGGATTTCTTTTCTGGAAAGATTTTTATTGTGATACCATCACCAACAGCAGCGGCTTTTCTGCTTATCCCGGCGGAATGGCGAATATAGAAGGGTCTTCATTCAGTGTTATTCTGTCGCATGCTTACTGGTGGAGCAACACTCCTGTTGGTACTTCAAATGCATCCGGCAAAGATCTTCCTGCCTGCAGCACTGCAATTGTGAACAGTTCTTTTGACAGAAGGGTTGGATTGTCTGTGCGCTGTGTACGGGATTGATTGAGCTTTTGGGGTAAAATCTCTTAACGACTTATTTGAGGGTGGTACGTTGCTGTAAATAAAAAGCTTTTAGCAGTTGAAGATTGGCAATGATGCAAATACTTCATGGTGATTTACTTTCTCTTCAAACTCCAGCAGGAAATCCTGGTCTTCCGGGTAATATTTCGCTTTTTCAAAATCCTCTCCTGCAAAGTTCTTGATCACTTCATAATTCTCCCAGAAACTGATAAGGGTAAAATGCCCTTCGTTCTCCTGTATCTGTTTTAAAAAAGTCAGTCCAATAAAACCTTGCGTTTTTTGATAGTCGGGAATAGCCAGCCGTTTTAAAACTGCTGTATACGCCTCAACATTTTCAGCACCTGTTTTTCCATGCCAAATCCTTGCGATCATATTTTCAGTTTAGTGTTAACTAAATTTCCATTCTCATTTTAAGCAAGCTGGCTGTGAACCCCGCTTTTAAATAGGCGTTTTTTGCCACTGTGTTTTCATCGTACACATCAAGTCTTAGTTCTTTTATCCCATTGCTCTTACACCAGTTAATGATCTCTTCCAGTATCAATTTGTTAATCCCCCTGGCACGAAGGGCGGGCTTTACATACATAAAGCCCAGGTAGGCATAACTGTCAAAATTTTGATACGGTTCTCCTGCCAGTATTTTTACAGACCCCGATCCAACCATTTCATTGTCCACCACGGCAACAAATACCGCTGCAGTTGTCGACCTGATCAATGCCAGCAGGTCGTAATAATGAATGGTGCCGCTCTTTAACGAGGGATCAAAAGGCCGCTCAGCAGCAACAATGCCCTGCTCAAATTCCAATAACACGGCCAGGTCGGTTTCTTCAGCCAATCTTACTGCTATGTTCATTCTGCTTTGTATTTGCGTTTTTTACTTCTGGTAGTATTTATTGCTTTGTGATAAAAGCCAGTGGGCAGGTTCAGGAGGATGATAAACATTTTTTGAATAAGGGTGATCCCTGCTATTGCGGAACCCCGTTTTTTGAAGCCTAGTTTATTTTGCCAAATACCACCTGGCCATGCAGACTACCATCACCAGGGGCACTGATAATAAAATGTTTGGTAGTTCCATCTATGCCACAACGATTGCCAAATAAATCGCCTGCGTTACCGCCCGGGTCAGTAACATATTGAAATTTTTTCCAGACAGGTCCAATGCGACGGTATATAGTAGCGGATCCACGCAATGCATAATCGGAAGATCCCACAATAGCATAGTCGCCGGATACAGATACATCGATCCCAAAACTATGGCCGGTGCTGTCATTTGGATTAGACAATTTTGACATTAACGCCCAGGTATTATTTTTATACTCAAAAATATAGGCAGACCCTACAAAATTCAGGTTGTTCACAATGTCAGCACTCTCCCCGATTATTGCATAGTTACCCGATAAGGATACGCTGTTGCCAAAGTTTTCATCCCGCCTGCGTTCAGGGTCAGTTATCTTTTGGATAAACGACCAGGAACTGCCATTGAATTGATAAATAAAGGCTGCCCCTTTAGCAGTGTCAGCATTTTCTGCACCTACAATAGCGAAGTTACCGGATACAGCAACGGCATTTCCAAACCACTCTTCACCAACTGCTGAAGAATTAATTACTCTTTGATAAATGGTAATGACGCCATTATTAATGCGGAAAAAATAAGCAGCCCCTTTATATGAATTAACGTGAGGAGCACCCACAACAAAAATACTGTCAGAAATAGCTACGGCACTGCCAAATCCGTCATTTGCAAGACCGAGGAAACTGGTTGTTTTTGTCAACAGCTCCCAACTGTTTCCATTATACTTATAAATGCTTACCGAGCCCTGGTTAGCGTTTGCCCCAATATCATCGAAAGGCGCACCTACAATTGCATAATTGCCCGACATTGCTACGCTGAATCCAAAATTATCAAAAGCGGCCCCGGCTGTATCTGTTAACCGCTGCACAAGCACCCAGTTAGTACCGTCATATTGAAAAATATTCGCACAGCCCTGCTGATCGTTTGCTCCTACCTTCTCAAGTTGATTGCCCACGATGGCAAAATTGCCGGATACAGCCACACTGCCGCCAAACGCATCAAGGGAAGTTTTCCCGGTATCTGCCACAGGCTGGTATCCGCTGATATTGCCATTGGTGGCGCAATCGCCCCATACACCATAGCCCACGTTACCACTGCTGCCGGCGGCACTTGTTTTGTTTTGCCAGGTACCATTGCCCTGTGCATCACTGGTAAGTATTTTACCATCCCCGGCATTGGGGGTTAATTTAAAAGCTGCTGGTTTTATGGTATCCGCTTTTATATTACCCGCCACCTGCAATTTCTCTGTTGGCGCAGTGGTGCCGATGCCTATATTTTGAGCATAACCAATGCTGAAAAAAAACAGCAATGCAGCCAGTGTGTACACCTGTTTCATTTTATAAGTTTAAATGTTATGGTAAGATAAAAAAAATATTTATCAAACCAACCGGGCACCCTGGTGATGAGATACGTTAGGGTAAACCTGGCGTGAATGATCCGGTATTAAATACCGGAGTGGTAAAGTTGGTCTATGTAGTTAATGGAATGGGGCATTTCTCCTGCCTTCTTAACCATAAAGCAGTGGCATGCCTTATCGTGCGGTGGTATTTGCCTGCGCTGCTCCATAGCGTATCGCAGCCTGCAGTATATCCATGTTGATGTCTTTTAGTTTTTTGAACTTAATACAATACCCGGTTACTGCTGCCTTGCCTATTTCTTTGCCATAGGTTTTGTTTAAGTAAGTTTTATCAGCAATGCCAAGAATATATACCGAGATGCCGGTGGTATTGGCACTCAAGCCAATATTATAAAATTCTTTGCTGCTGCCATCAGCATACCGGATGTGGTGAGATCCATATCCAATATTAGGGTTGGAAACGGTTTTACCTTTATCATCTTTGCCATCGAGAAACCATAATTTGCCCGGCACCAATTGATGAATGCGCAGGTGCAGCTCCTGCATATCAGTGCGTTTGGGTCCAGGCTGGCTGTTAATGTAGTCGCTGATCTGTTCTTCTGTGCGCATATAACCAATGAATAATAAAAGATGGCAAACATTTTTTTAGCACCAGTCCTGCTGCTGCGTTTGTTCCTTTCAGTGTGAACCCTGGTGAACAAGGCTGAGAATAACTCACAGCAGTTCAAATGTCAATTCCCGGGACCCGTTTTTCCAGATTTCTTCACCAATCTGTTTTAACAATGGCAGGTCTTCCGGAAATACTTTCCCGAAAATATTACAGCCGTCAAGCCCCTTTCCATCACCATAGTAAATGCCAAGGCATTTAGATGTTTTATTGCGGGTTGGTTTTAAGGGGCCCAGTACAATTTCTCCCGGTTCTGTAAACACAGAAGCGTTTTCCTGGATGATGTCAATTTCGGGAGCATCGTCGGTCCATATCTCCTGGCCGGACAAGCGGGCATGAAATAAAACACGTTTGAACGGAAGCTGTTGTATAAATGCCTTCGTTGTAACCGGGGCTTCCGAACTGTAAAAATGAAAGCGTACCACCTGGTTTCGCTCAGTGCTGATCTTAAAGCCGGTCATGCTGGTGATTATTAAAGTTCCAATAAATTAGCAACAACTACCGGGTATTGAGGATGAAGGGATATTTATAGCCCGTCAAACCCGGAACGTCCGCCCAATAAAGTTACAAAAAGCTCTGGTTACTGGTCAACTGAAAAGTAGAATTGCTTCCAGCACAAACTGAAAACTGACCTTGTAAAATGTTGACTGATTTACCGTTAAAAACCATAAACTATTGATGTTTGTCCAGCCACGATTGAACTAAACTTCTAGCTGGCGGTTCGTTGTTATTCTATATTGGTAATTCTATTGAATTTGAACCCCGCTTCCTGCAATTACTTTCCAGGAATAATCAGTCAATTTCCATACTCTTAAATATCTAAACTTTCCGTCAATAATCTGGTCAGCATATTTTGCTTTTAAACAAACAGTAACCACAACAGTCGACATATTTTCGTTTGTCTTAATTGTTCGGTCACTTGCCGAAATATCGTAGACAGTCATAATGCCTGAACGATAATTTTCAATATCCATCTCTTTGGTAATTGTCTGCCCGGTTGGGATATTAAAAAGTAGATCGTCGTGCAGCAGTTCATCGAGAACCTGGATGTCTCCAGTTTTCAATGCTTCTAAAAGTCTTTTTTCGCAATCAACTATCTGTTCGTCTTGTGTCATATTTTGTAATGTAAATTGGTACTTTGGCAGCAATCTGACGGCTCTATACAATCACCACCAACAACCAGGTACGCCGGAGGCGTGGGACTATTCCCATAGCTATCGGACTACCGCTGCCAATTAAAATTGTTTGTTGAAGTTAAGATTTAATGGCAAAGTTACCGTGCTCACCGAACTGAAGTTATCAGCATCCATTACATAATTTTCCTGCCGCAGCCTTTTTTATTAACTTGAATAATGAAAGATCAACTCCCCGACCTTGAACAAGCAGCATTTTACAAGCGCAAATTAAAGATAGCCAACAGGCGAATGATATTTTTTGTGGTACTTGCTTTTATTGTTGGCTTTGTAATTGCAAGAGAATACTATATCTATTTACTTGCATGGAAGAGGCATACTTAATAAATCACCATGGGCAACACGAATATAATTTCCTGGAGACACGAAACTCTTTAATTGTTTTAAAACCGGTTCGTGGAAGACAGGAACCAAGCCTAATTACGTAGATATCAAAGACTTTTTGTAAGGCCGCCAAATGCTGCCTTTTTTATTACCTTACACTTCATGAAATTTATAATCGTAATTGCTGCTTTTTTTACAGCATCAAATTCTTTTGCACAGAAGGTAACTCACAAAGATTTAATTGGTCATAATTTTATTGATACAACTTATGGCGGCGGGGTTCATGCCGTGGGATTGTTCATCGTTGACAGTACAAATTTTACAATGATAGGGGAAAATTATTTTCGCAAATTTCAATATACGCTGAACGAAAAGATGCAAACAATAAATGTATTTAAAAGCAGCAGGTATAATTATAACAAAAAGGAATTTGAATACCAGGAATATGTGGAAGTTATTAAAATAATAGACAGTAACACCTTACAAAGAACGCTGATAACTGAAACCAAAGAGAAAAATATTAAACTATTGCACCGTACAAATTAATTTCTCAGCTTATCTAACAAGCAGGAAGTTACCGAAAACAAGAACCAGGGCGAAAGGGCATGCCCATAAGATAATTCATTACTCAACAATGGCAAAAGTTGTACAGCGGATTTACTATTAATTCCCGATGCAATCGGGCAGCACCAATAGACACAGGTGATCCGTTGGAACTCATGCGCCACGCTAGGGGTACCTTCTGCATGTTATATACAAAAAAACGACCCCGCTGCATAGCGGGGTCGTTGTCAGGGGAAACTGTTGAACCGCTTCCCACGTAAAAATTTATTTAATTCTTAGCTTTTTACTACCATCTGTCTTTATTGAACCCGGGAATGTTCGCACATTACCTTCAGCTTTGCTTACTATTGACTGTACCTGCTTTCAGTCATACCTGCGAAACTCCCTGTTACAGGCAGTGTTCTTGTCAGTACTTTGTTACCAAGGAATTTCGCCCAATTTTGGGTTGGTTTCTTCACAGAAAAACTTTCCAGTTACACCGTCATTACCAATCAAAGCGTATTTTACAATACGATTTCCTGCATCTTCTACCGAACCTGCATTGGGATGATGTCCAGTAAAGTCCGTCTTTGTAAATCCAGGACTTACAGCATTGATTTTAAATGGTGTGTCTTTAAACTCGTAGGCCAAATTCACAGTATACATATTGAGTGCAGACTTTGAAGACAAATAGACAGCTCCTTTTACATTGTAGTATTTGTACCTTGGGTCACTGTGCAAAGTGATAGAACCTTGACTTGAACTTACCATTACAATTCTTGGCTCGGCTGATTTTTCAAGTAAATCTATAAATGCTTGTGTTGTTCTGATTACACCATAAACATTGATTTCATAGACTTTTTTAAAAATATCAACGCTGGTGTCTTTTGCTGTTTGCGGAATAAAATTTCCATTATCATCAAAGGTTACCCCGTTAATTCCTGCGTTGTTGATGAGCACATCTAAAACATCTGTTTTTTTACCGATTTCCAAACGTGCATCTTTTACCGAATTATTATCGGCTACGTCAATCTGAATAGCTTCTACATTAGTTAATCCTTCAAATTTTAGCTGCTCTACTGCTTTTTGTCCGTTTTCTAAATTTCGGCTTCCGAGATAAACGTAAAATCCTTGTTGCAATAATTGTCTTGCTGTTTCAAAGCCAATACTTTTGTTGGCTCCTGTTATGAATGCCTTCTTCATTTTTTGTTGATTTAAAATTTAACATTGCAAAGTTGCTTCAACAAAAAATGAAATCATTTACCATTTGGTAAAAAGTGATTTTAGCGTATATTTTTCCTGATTCTGCTCAACGATTGTTGCGTAATTCCGAGATAGGAAGCGATGTAAGAAAGCGGGACACGATTGGCAAGTGTTGGAAATTTTTCCAAAAATGTGAGATAGCGGGTTGAGGCATCTTCTGAAACTAATGAACTTCGTCTGTCCATTTTTTCTATCAATCCTTTTTGAAATATTTTGTTTGTAATACTTTCCCAACCAACGATTGTGTTAGATAGTTCGTCCCAATCTTGTTGTGAAAACAAGATGAGTTTACAATCTGTAATGGCTTGTATATATTCTGGCATTGGCTCACCTTTGTATGGATTTACTACCAAGCGATTTTCGTCAACAAAATATTTAGTAATTTCTTCGCCTTTGTTGTTGTAATAACAAATGCGCAAAACCCCTTCCAAAATGAAAACGACTTGGTTAAACATTTTTCCTGCTTCTATAAAGTAGTCATTTTTGCGAAGTTCTTTTTCAGTTGTTTTACTTTTAATTAGGTCAATTTGCTGTTTGTTCAAGTTGCCAAACTGTAAAATGTATTCTATCAATTCTTTCATTGTCGCAAAATTAGCAATAGTTATGTTGCAATGAAGCTTTTCCACTTCTACTATTGAGACTTACTTCACAGGTGCGAAATGCATCGTTTTAAAGGAAGGAAAAATTGAAGACGATTGATTAGCGATGGAGAAAATTATTTAAGCATCATTATAACAGACAATTCAAAACCTTGTCCGGGCGAAGAACGGATACTAACTTCTCCGTCAAAAAGAGAAGCCCTTGCTTTGATATTCATCAACCCAATACCTGCTGTCTTTTCTGACGCATCAAAGCCTATCCCATCATCTTTCATTAACAGTGACAGGTTCTGATGATCCTGAACAATTTTCAACAATACGAAGGAGGCTTTTGAGTATTTAAGAATATTATTGAACTGCTCCTGGATAATTCGATAAACAGTGAGTCTAAGTTTTTCAGATAGCATCTCCTCATCCAGCCCGGTAGTTTCCATATTAATTTTTATTCCGCTGGTACTTGTTGTGTTGTATGCAATTTTTTCGATAGCCTCCTTCAGGGTAGTTTTCTCCAGAAACGGAGCAATCATAGAATGAGACAAATTTCTGATCTCATCAATGGCGGATATAATCATCTGATTCGTTTGCTGCAAGTATGAATAACCTGATCCCGAAATGTCCTTTTCTTTTATCATAGAAAGAAACAGGCGGGAGCTAACCAATATTTGCTGAATATTATCATGCAATTCCCGGCCAATTTCCTGGCGTTCGTTTTCTTCTGCAGTTATAACAGCATCAGTGATCGCTAAATGTCTTTCCATTCTTTCTCTTTCAAGCTGATTTTCTAACAGCTTTCTTTCTGTGATATCTGTACACGCAAGCACAAGACCAAATATATCTTTATCATCATTGGGAATGGGAAAAAGTCTTATTTGATACCATAAGGTGGATTTGTTTTCAAGCTCATACGTCGTTTCAAATGTTATTTGTTCTCCTTTTACAGCTCGCTGCACCCTGTCTGCGAAAAGGACTTTCCTGTCTGCTGTAAGAAAATCATGAATATTGTCTCCTGTTGCCAGATTCCAACAAAATACCTTTCTGACATAATCGGCTGCCCGGTGATTAAAAAGCAGTATTGACAAGTCGGATTCTAGTAATAGATAGGCCGTATCCGTAGTGTCAAATACCGTGCGGAGTTTGGCCTCTGTTCTTAGCAGCGTATCTTGGGTGATTTTGTGCTGCTCTATCTCCTTTATCAATTTTGTATTGATAACTGTCAGTTCTTTTGTACGTTCTGCTACTTTATGTTCCAGCTCTTTTTTATCAAGGACCAGTTGTGATTTTGTTTGTTTAATTGCAGGCACTTCCACAATTTCCCAATTGCCTTTTCTTTTTGTCACAGCTATCTCGTGTACCTGCGATACATCAAATACTGCGTGCGCATCACATTTGTCAAGCGGATAGGTACAAAGAACGATCATACGCTGATCTTTGAGGCTGTTATTTAGGTTTCGCTCATAGTCCAGGAAATTCTTCCAGACGTCCCGGTCTAACCAGGACTCGTTACCGCTTACACGCATTCCGTCAAATCCATTATTCAATGACTTTCCAAGCTTTTGATACCAGCCATTGATAACAATGTCTGGTACAAATGTGTTATCCTTTAAATACCATTCAGCATGAGATAGTATGGTGATTTGTTCCTTTTTTTCATAGTTATCAAAATCAGGAATTTCCTTTCGCAATGCTTCGGATGCAATTGTAACAGTTATAGGATCTGAGGTTATCCAGAGACAAAATTCATTATTTATTAATCCGGCCTTGAAATAAGGGACGAGTATTTGTAGCAGGTCGTCTTTCGATTCAAAAAAATTACAAAAATGAGAGCCCCAGGGTAGTTCTCCAATAACTTCTATTCCGGAATTTCTGAGTCCGGTTTGAGAGCCCTGACCGGGTGAATCGTTGGGCATATGAGAAATGTTTTCTTAAATATACCCTTTCTTTATCGTCAAGGCAGTTTTAATTTGCTTTATCGAATTCACAGATCCACCCATCCTAATGCTGAAGAACAGTCTGCCTGTTTATCATTGCCGCTAACGACCAGATATTAAAGCTGACTGGATATTCATAGCCTGTCAAGCCCGGAACGTCTGACCTATTTTGATTATAAAGTTGAAGTTACCAAATAGTTGCCGGGTAGAATTCCGTCAAGCCCGAACTGAAGATTGGCCGTGCAAACTGCCGATTGTTTCAACG
>DDEU01000035.1 GCA_002336815.1 Chitinophagaceae bacterium UBA1946
TGTGATCATTGTAGAAGCCGTGATGCACCAGCTTACCCACAACAAACACTTTCATCACCTGGATAAACTGCATCACCGGCAAATGGATGAAACTGTGCATAAAAGTGCCGGAAAAATGATGAACAGCGCCGTATTTGGACAGATCATCATCCTGGTGGTATACCTTCCCATTTTTACACTGCAGGGCATTGAAGGAAAAATGTTCAAGCCCATGGCACAGACCGTTGCCTTTGCATTGCTGGGTGCATTTATTTTATCGCTCACCTACATACCCATGATGAGCGCATTGTTCCTGAGCAGGAAGATCAAGCACCAGCCCAATTTATCAGACCGCTTGATGGTAAAGCTGGAGAATATGTATGAAGCCTCCTTAAAGATCGCCTTATCCATTCCAAAAACGGTGATCACTGCAACCGTTGGTTTGTTCATAACCGCAATGGTGATACTCGGTTTTATGGGTGGAGAATTTATTCCAACCTTGGAAGAAGGTGACTTTGCCGTAGATACAAGGGTGTTAACCGGCAGCAGTTTAACTACCACGATCGCCAACACACAAAAGGCAGCACATATTTTAAAAACGCAGTTTCCTGAAGTGGAGAAAGTAGTGACCAAGATCGGCAGCGGTGAAGTGCCAACCGACCCCATGCCAATGGAAGCCAGTGATATGATGGTGATATTGAAAGATAAAAAGGAATGGACTTCTGCAAAAACCTTCAATGAACTGGCAGAAAAAATGGGCAAGGCTTTGCAGGATGTGCCGGGTATCACTGCAGGTTTCCAGTTCCCGGTACAGATGCGTTTTAATGAATTGATGACAGGCGCCAGGCAGGATGTAGTGTGTAAGATATTTGGAGAAGACCTTGACACGCTGGCGCAGTATGCCGCTGAACTGGGAAAGATCATCAGTAAAGTTGATGGCGCTAAAAATCTTTATATAGAAGCAGTAGCGGGTATGCCGCAGATCATTGTGCAATATAACCGCAATGCGATTGCACAGTATGGTTTAAATATTGCCGATATCAACAAAGTGGTGAACGCCTCATTCGCCGGGCAAAGCAGCGGGATGGTTTTTGAAGGGGAAAAACGATTTGACCTGGTAGTGAAGCTGGGCAGTGAGTTGAAAAAAGACCTCGCTGATGTACAGAACCTGCTGGTGCCAACAGCAACCGGATCCCAGGTGCCATTGTACCAGCTGGCCGATGTTCAAATAAAAGATGGCCCCAACCAGGTACAACGGGAAGACGCTAAAAGACGAATTGTGGTAGGCTTCAACGTTAGGGGAAGGGATGTGCAGAGCATTGTAACAGAACTGCAGCAAAAAGTAGATAAACAACTCAAGTTTCCTGCTGGTTATTATGTTACCTACGGCGGCGCATTTGAGAATTTAAATGCAGCCAAACAACGGTTGATGATCGCTGTGCCCGTTTCGCTGCTGTTGATATTTCTGCTGTTATTTTTTGCATTCAATTCCATTAAACATGGGTTGCTCATTTATTCAGCCATACCATTAAGTGCCACGGGAGGGATATTATTCCTTGCATTAAGGGGAATGCCATTCAGCATCAGTGCCGGAGTAGGTTTTATTGCATTGTTTGGCGTGGCGGTCTTGAATGGTATTGTACTGATCGCAGAATTCAACCGCCTAAAAGCTGAGGGAGATGAAGACATCCGGCATATTGTACTCAAAGGAACCAGGACAAGATTGCGGCCTGTGCTAATGACCGCTTTTGTAGCCTCGCTTGGCTTTTTACCCATGGCCATCAGCAATGGCGCTGGTGCAGAAGTGCAGCGGCCATTGGCAACAGTTGTTATTGGCGGTTTATTGATCGCAACTTTCTTAACATTAATGGTACTGCCCATTCTTTATATCATTTTCGAAAAAGGATTTACAAAAAAGAAAAACATGAAACCGGCAATCACTTCCATTCTTTTGCTGATACTGATCACGGGTGTTTCCGTACCTGTAAATGCTCAACAAAAAATAAGCCTGCAGGAAGCTACCGACACAGCGTTAAAAAATAACCTGTCGGTTAAAAATGAAAAACTGAAAGCCCAATACCAGCAGTTGCTTGTGGGAACAGCAACTAGCATTGCTCCAACTAATTTCAGCGCAGAAGCCGGGCAGATCAACAGTATTTACACTGATACAAGGTTTGGCGTGTCGCAAACTTTTGCCTTGCCTTCTGTTTACAGGAGGCAGAAAGAGTTGCTGCAGCAGGAAGCAAAGAATAGCTTTTTGAACATTGCTGTGAAAGAATCTGTGCTTAAAAAACAGGTGGAGCAAAGTTTCTATCACTTGTTGTACCTGGATCATAAACAGGCTTTGTTGCAATCACTCGACAGTATGTTTGGTTCGTTCCTGCAAAAAGCTGCGTTAAGGCTGAACAAAGGCGAAGCCAATGTACTGGAAAAAGCAATGGCTGAAAATCAGCTGGCACAGGTAATCATACAATTACAGCAACTGGAAGCTGACAGGCAAACGGCACAATTGCAATTTCAACTATTGCTGAATACCAACACTGTTTATATACCCGTTGCTGATCAATACAAAATGGTTTTCGCAAATGCCACTGATACGTCAGCGCTCAGTATGCATCCTTACCTGCAGCAAGTACAGCAGCAGCAGGATATTGCAAGAGCTTTGATCAGAGCTGAACAGGCGAAACTGCTTCCGGAATTTTTGATCGGTGTAAATAATACCAGTATCAAAGGCACGGGTGCTGATGATAAATTGTATTCTTCTGCCTACCGGTTTACTGCAGTGCAGGCTGGAGTAGTGATCCCGATCTTTGCAAAAGCTCAAAAGGCAAAAGTAAAAGCAGCTCAGTTCAGCAATACCATTGCAGAAAACAATTACAGCAGCAGCCTGCAGTCATTGAAATCAGCTTATGAAGCTGCTGTGCTGGAATATAAAAAGCAGTTGCAAACCGTGAAGTATTTTGAAGAACATAGCCTCGAAACCGCAAAGCTCATCATTGCAACGGCCAACCAGCAATTTTCCAATGGCAGTATCAATTACCTGGAATGGGTAATGCTGATGAACCAGGCCATCATTACACAAAACGATTACATAGAAGCAGTGAAAAACCTGAATGAAGCCATCATCCAGCTGCATTATTTCAGTAACAAATAAAATCATCTACTACATGAAACCGATTATCTATATCATATCAATATTGCTGCTGTCATCCTGCAGTAATAAAAAAACAGGAACGGAAAAAGAGCCTGTAACGGCAGATGGCAATATTATTACGCTTACCGCTGCTCAGGTAAAAAATGCAGGCATCGTTACCGGTAGCCTGGATCAACGGCCCATTGCTGCTGTATTAAAACTGAACGGCAAGATCGATGTGCCGCCGCAAAACATGGTATCGGTGAGCGTACCACTGGGCGGCTATTTAAAAACCACCAAGCTGCTGCCGGGCATGCATGTAAGCAAAGGAGAGGTGATTGCTGTAATGGAAGACCAGCAGTACATACAGTTACAGCAGGATTACCTGATGACAAAATCAAAACTCATTTACAGCCAGCTGGAATATGACCGGCAGAAGGAACTGAATCAAAGCAAGGCCAGCAGCGACAAAGTGTATCAACAGGCTGCGGCAGAACTCAGCGGCTTGCAGATTACGCAAAGGGCTTTGTCTGAAAAATTACAGCTCATCGGTATCAACCCGGCTTCGGTTACACAAAACAATATCAGCCGCAGCATCAACATTTATTCACCCATCAATGGCTTTGTAACAAAAGTGAACGTGAACATCGGCAAGTATGTTTCACCAACGGAAGTGTTGTTTGAAATGGTGAACCCGGAAGATATCCACCTGAACCTGCTGGTATTTGAAAAAGATGTCGACAAACTTTTTATCGGGCAAACGGTTACTGCTTTTACCAACAACGATCCTGCAAAAAAATATTCCTGCAAAATCTTACTGATCGGCAAGGAGATCGGTGCAGAAAGAAATACGGAAGTGCATTGTCATTTTGAGCAGTATGATAAAACACTCATCCCCGGTACTTACATGAATGCTGAGATTGCAGTGAGATCAAGAAACAGTTTTGTATTACCGGAAGATGCCGTTGTACGTTTTGAGAATAAGCAATATGCATTCGTCAAAAAAACAGACACACAATTTGAAATGATACAGGTAGAAACGGGCAACACGGAGAGTGGTTTCACCGAAATTTTACTGGCAGATCAACTGGCAAAAGAAAGCTTTGTAACCAAAGGGGCTTATTCCTTACTGATGGGGTTGAAAAACAAATCTGAGGATTAAAAGATGGAATAATTTTAAGCATTGGCAGGTTTAGAGCGTTGCTGCATTGTTATCGCCGCCTGCCAATGCCTGAAATTAAAGAAGCGTATTATATTCAAAATGGTTTCAATTCAATTGCACTAAATTTGAGCAGCACATTTTCAACTCCAACAAAACTATCAAATGAACAGGAAAGCATCTTTACTGATCACGGCATCCCTTTTTTCATTCTCCGCATTGGCACAAACCAATCCTTTAGCAGGCTTTGGTAAGGCAGCGGCAGAAGCACAACAGTCAACAGAGAAAAAATTTGATGCATTGCTGAATGCGAAAAATATAGACCAGTATATCAAAGACCTCTCTGCCGTACCGCACCATGTGGCATCTCCCGGGGGCGAAGCCAATACAAAATACATTGCCGAAAAATTGAAAAGCTGGGGCTTTGATACAGAAGTGGAAACCTTTTATGTACTCTTTCCAACGCCAGTTACCCGTGAACTGGAAATGACCGGCAGCAGGAATTTTAAAGCTTTGCTGAAAGAACCGGCTTTAAAAGAAGATGCAACATCCGGTCAGGCCGGTCAATTACCCATCTACAATTGCTGGAGCGCCGATGGCGATGTTACATCAGAACTGGTGTATGTGAATTATGGTGTGCCGGCAGATTATGAAATGCTGGAAAGGCTGGGCATTAATGTAAAAGGAAAAATTGTGATCGCAAAATACGGCAGAAGCTGGCGTGGCATTAAACCAAAGGTTGCACAGGAACATGGCGCCATTGGGTGCATCATCTACAGCGATCCCAAAGATGATGGTTATTACCAGGGCGATGTTTATCCCAGAGGGCCTTACAAACCTGAATATGGCGCACAGCGTGGTTCGGTGGAAGATATGCCGGTGTATCCCGGTGATCCGTTAACACCCAATATTGGTGCTACCAAAGACGCTAAACGACTGGATAGAAAAGATGCAGGCAACCTGTTAAAAATTCCGGTTATCCCGATCAGTTATGCGGACGCACAACCATTGCTGGAAAGCCTGGAAGGTCAGGTGGTGCCTGAAGGATGGAGAGGTGGATTGCCCATTACCTATCATGTGGGCCCGTCAAAAAATAAAGTACACTTAAAGCTGGCATTCGACTGGCAGGTGAGGCCGGTTCACAATATCATTGCAAAATTGAAAGGAAGTGAATTGCCGGATGAATGGGTCATTCGTGGAAATCACCATGATGCCTGGGTAAATGGCGCTGCCGATCCCATTAGCGGTCTTGCATCATTGCTGGAAGAAGCTAGAGCGGTGGGAGAACTGGTGAAGACCGGTTACAAACCCAAACGTACATTGGTGTATTGTGCATGGGATGGCGAAGAGCCCGGATTGCTTGGTTCAACTGAGTGGGTAGAATTTCATGCAGAAGAGCTCAAACAAAAAGCAGTGTTGTACATCAATACCGATGGCAATGGCAGGGGATTTTTATATGCCGGTGGCTCACAGGCGTTGGAACCAGCGTTTACAGAGATTGCCAAAGATGTGAACGATCCTCAAACCAATACAACAGTATTTGAAAGAAAGAGAAGCAATGATATCATCAATGCTGCCGGCAACGCAGCAAAAAAAGAATTGCTGAATAAAAAAACATTTGACCTTGCCGCATTGGGTGCCGGCTCTGATTACTCTCCATTTTTTCAGCACCTTGGCATCAGCAGTATGAACATTGCTTTTGGTGGTGAGGACAATGGGGGAGAGTATCATTCCGTTTATGACAGCTATGATATGTACAGGCGTTTTAAAGATCCCACATTTGAATATGGTGTTGCACTGGCAAAAGTTTGCGGCAGAACAACCCTGCGTTTTGCCAATGCTGAAGTATTGCCTTACGATTTTCGCAGCCTGCAAAAAACGATTGGAAAGTATGTTACTGAAGTGGTTTCATTAGCTGATGATATGAGAGAAACTACCACAGTGGAAAACCAGGTGATAAAAGAAAAGCATTATGTTACCGGTAATAATGTTACAGCATCTTTATTGGCACCTGCAACAAAAGATGAAGTGCCTTATTTAAGTTTTGCTTCACTGCAAAATGCCGTAACGGCGTTGGAAAAAGCAACGACTGCTTTGGCGAATGTCATCAATACCGGCAACATGCCTGCAACCAGGAAAAATGAACTGAATAATAAACTTTATCATGCAGAACAGGCCCTGCTTACAAAAGATGGTTTGCCAAGACGTGGCTGGTACCGCCACAGTATTTATGCGCCGGGTTTTTACACAGGTTATGGTGTAAAAACATTGCCAGGCATCAGGGAAGCCATTGAGCAACGCAACTGGAAGGAGGCGCAGGAACAGATCGAATCAACTGCGGCAGCGATCAGCCATTTTACTGACTGGTTAAATGATGCATTGAAATAGCGGTGCAGCCTACCGGCATATAATTCATACTTCATGCTGGTTAAAAATATCATAGCGATGCTTTTGCTGCCTGTGCTTTTCACGGGCTGCTATGCTTATAAAGCATTTCCAAAAACATACCGGACTGCAACGACACCTGCTCCAACACTCACCGTTTATGTTGTGAATCCCGGGCTGAAGAAAGAGTATGAGATATTGAAAAATGCAGGCATTTACCGTTTCAGCAATGACAGTACAATAAGCCCCAGGGTAAGGCTGTATCCAATGTTGCAGCACAAGGTATGTGGTCAGCCTTTATTGGGCAGTATGATCACCCTCGGCCAGCTACCGGTCTATTTACCAGATACATACCAGTTTAAGTATGAAGAGGAGGTGGAAGGAAATACGAGGTTGTTTCAATATGAATTGAAGATAGCGCAGCGATACTGGTTCTGGGATATTTTTACCTTTCAAAAGGATTTGAAAAAAGCGGCCGGTAAAGCCCTGGCTGGAAATTACTATGAAGTACCTGCGGTTAAGCAAGCTCAGTAGCATCCTTTTTTTTCTGGTAAGAAGTTGCCAGTAATAATACAGCACCCGCTGTTACCCATACGTCGGCAAAATTAAAAATACCCGTACGAATATTGCTGATGCCGATGTTCATGAAATCTGTAACATGGCGGTCGTACACAATCCGGTCGTAAATATTCCCCAGGCCTCCTGCAATGATCATGGTGAAAGCTGCCACCTTTGCTCCACTCATACTGCCGGATCTTTTTATAACATACACACTCATTCCCAGCAGGAGTGCCAGCGGTGCCATGCTCAGCAACCAGAAACTGGCTGTTTTGGGAAGATCGTCTGCAAAACTCATGGCAGCGCCGGTGTTTTCTACATATTCAAAACGGACAGTATTGTGAAAATAGGAAACAGGTGCTTTGTCTTTCAAAAGATCTTTTGCCATTTCCTTGCTCGCCCTGTCCCAACTGATGAGGGTAAGCGAACCCAGGCAAAAAAGTAAGATCTTCATTCCTTTTTTCATAACATGAATTTAAAAAGATTACCTGAAAATTCCCAGCCAGTTGTTGATCACAAAGATCACAATGAAAATGCCCCCGCTTACGATTGCTGCCGGCAGGTACAGGAATGCCAGCGGTACGGTGATCAATCCAAGTCCCGCCAGTATCATCGACACTTTATTTTGGTTGCCGTATTTTTTAAAAGCCAGCGGATATTCTATTCTTCCAAGCGGCACGGCTGAAAAGCAGAGTGCAGCGCCGGCAAGTACTAAACTGGTGGAGATCTCTTTGCCCGGTACAAACATAGCCAGTAGGAGTAAACCGATGCCGCTCAGCAGGGCACCCATTACCGTTAGTGCCGTGTATTTTTCTGTTTCGTTCAATGCATACCTGCCATCCGGGTGAAAGTATAAGAAAAGATTGGCGATCGGGTTGATGAGCCAGGAAGTGATCACAAACAGCAGGTACAAAGCCACGATCGTAAACCCGATCATTTCTGTGCCGGCGTTCTTTTCAAAAACAGATGCCGATATTCTTACAGCAAAATACAATCCAAGCGGAATCATCCAGCGGGCCTTACTTCCCTGGTTGTTGATCCAGAAACTATACCGCAGCAACCATTTATACGGCGGTATCTTCGATTTTAATGCTTCCTTTAAACCTTCTTTGGCATTGGCATAATTCGGGTCTATCCGGAGGGCTTCCCTGAAATGTTTGGCGGCCAGTTTATGCCTGCCTTTTTCAAGGTAGTTCCAAGCCACCGTTGAATGGGTAAATTCGTTATCCGGGTCCTGCGCCAACGCATATTGCATGGTTTCGATGGCCGCATCCGTCTTTTTTAATTTGTTGAGAGCGATCGAACGTACATTCAGGCAGGTGATGTTTTCAGGATCGATGGCCAGCCCTTCATCTGCCTTGGCCAAAGCTGTTTTAAAGTCCTTCAGATCACGATAAACATAGGCCAGCAGGCCATAGCTTTCTGCGAAATAAGGATGCAGGCTGATGGATTGCTCCAGGTGGCTGATCGCAAGCTGGTTGTCATCTTTTCTATAATAACCAAATGCCAGCAGGTAATAATAGTAACTGTGTTCGGGCTCGGCGGCAATGGCTCTTTTTAATAAAGCAATGCCTCCATCAAAATCTTTTTGTGCATATAAACAGCGGGCCATCAATGCCAGTGCGTCATCATCATCGGGATCCTGCTCCAATGCGCTCTTTACCTGCTTAATAGCATCAACGGTACGACCCTGCTCCAGCAGTAACCTTGCCCTTTCAATAAACTGGAAATTATCACTCATCGTTGTTGTACAGGGAATTTTTCTAATCAACTCAAAATTCAAAACTCTAAGCTCATTTCCTGATCTTCAAATACTTCAATATATCATCATACAATCCTGATTCATTCGCATACAAGGCATAATTTCTTGCAGAGGCAAACCATTCTAAAGTAGTCGGCTTGTGTTGTTTCAATGCAGTCAGCAGGTCTTTTGTATTGATCGGCTGGATACTGCCTTTACTTAAACTTTCCCTTAATTTCTCTTCGGATGCGATGTCGATGATCGCAGTAAGATCGGCGCCTGAGTAATCAGCCGTAGCAGCGGCAATCTTTTTTGTATCGATCGCTTCTACCGGTTTACCTTTTAACAGGGACTTTAAAATATCTTCCCTTGCCGGCTCGTCCGGTGGCGCCACAAAAATAATACGGTCGAACCTGCCCGGGCGCCTGAAAGCCGCATCCACACTCCACGGTGCGTTGGTGGCAGCCAGTATCAGCACACCATCATTGTTGCTTTCAGCGCCATCCAGCTCGGCCAAAAACTGGTTGATCACATGGCGCATGGCCGATTGTTTCAGATCACTCCTGCTGGCACCCATTGCATCTACTTCATCAAAAAAAAGTACGCAGGGTTTATTACGGCGTGCCATTTCGAATATCTCATGCAGGTTCTTTTCGCTGTTGCCGATCCACATATCTAAAATATCATGCAGACCAATATTGATAAACCTGGCATCGATCTCTCCCGCAGTTGCTTTGGCGATAAATGTTTTACCGCAACCAGGAGGTCCGTATAACAAAATGCCACCTCCACTTTTTTTGCCAAATGCCTTAAACAGCTCAGGATTTTTTAGCGGCTGGATGATCTTGATAGCGATCTCTTCCTTCACCTTGCTCATACCGCCCACATCTGCAAAACGGGTAGTGGGCTTTTCCATAAAGTAGGCATCATCGGAATTCTCTATCCCGTCAAACAGGTCATCCATATCCCCGGAAGAAGGCATTCGCAGCGCTGTATCGATCTCATCATCTGTAAAATCAGGATACTGCCCAAGCAATTCCTGGTACAGCGCAATGGCCTGCTCAATAGAATTTTCCTTTACCAGGCTTTTGATATACAACACCTGGTCATCCTTTGTTAAGCCACCTGCAATTTGTTCGTACACTACAATGGCTGCGGAATATTTTTGACGCTGGTAATAACTGGCCGCCAGCCCTGCACTTGCCCTGCTATTGCCATATTGTTTGTCTAATACCAGTTGATATTGCTTTGCCGCATCTTCGTACAATCTTTCCTTCATCATCATATCGGCCACCTGTAAACGCAAAGGGATATTATCGGGCGAAAACTCCAGTGCCTCCAGTAAATTTCTTATGATCTCATTTTCCATCGGGGTAAATATAAATTAAAATGTTTTATGGGAGGCTGCATTGACAACGAAATGGATTCCCGGCACTAACAATTCCAGCCATGCGTTAACCCTCTTATTTCAGCTGGCGCTGGTACAATTGCACCGTATTCTCCAGCCCGTAATACAGCGCATCGCAGATAAGTGCATGACCGATGGATACTTCCAGCAGGCCGGGTACATTGTCCACAAAATATTGCAGGTTTTGGAGGTCAAGATCATGACCGGCATTGATACCAAGCCCCAGTTCATTGGCTTTTACGGCAGCGGCAGTGTATATTTCAACCGATGTTTTATTGCCGGTTGCATATTCCCTTGCATATTCCTCTGTGTACAGTTCAATGCGGTCGGTGCCGGTGGCTGCGGCGCCTTCCACCATTTCAATCACGGGGTCAACAAATATCGAAGTGCGGATGCCGGCCTCTTTAAAAACGCCGATCATTTTTATCAAATAATCCCTGTGTTCAAGCGTATTCCATCCATGGTTGCTGGTGATCTGTCCCACTGCATCGGGAACGAGTGTTACCTGTGCCGGTTTATTGGCCAGCACCAGTTGCACAAATTTATCTTCAGTGCAATTGCCTTCAATGTTCAGTTCTGTTTTAATTACTTTTTTAAGATCAGCCACATCCTGGTAGCGGACATGCCTTTCGTCGGGCCTGGGATGCACCGTAATACCATTTGCGCCAAACCGCTCAATATCCAACGCTGTTTTCACCAGGTCGGGATTGTTGCCGCCCCGGCTGTTACGCAGGGTGGCGATCTTGTTGATATTTACAGAGAGTGTTGTCATCTGATCTTTTTAAGGCAAAATTAAGGTTCTTAAATGCGTGTTCACAATCAGATATGTTGCCCGGTAGATAATTTTTAGTAAATTTAAAAAACAACTGCATAACAATAAATCAGTTGTGCAACAATGAACATTTTTTAGTCAAAGGCTGTCCAGCGCCTGTCACGATTGCTGTTTTCATGAAACAATGAAAATTCTGTTTGAACATAAACCCTTGTTTTTGCTGTTTGCTTTTTTAATGCAGGCAGGCAACTCCTATGCCCAGGTGTGCGACAATAAGTTTTCACGTGTCCATCTTAAAGGTAACACATACGAAAGCCTTAAAAAAATTGTGATAACAGAAGAGAACGAGATAATCACTACCGGCGAACTATTTGATTATAACAAAGCAGCGCACATAGCAAAGTTTTCTGCCAATGGCAATCTTCTTTGGTCTTACTTCTACAGCGTTGATTATTTTAGTTTCTATTACAAAGATTTTTTTAACAATATAAAGTTTAACAGTATTATCAACACTTCAGATGGGGGTTTTATTGCAGCAGGCAGTGTAGCCGAATACAACGACAAAGCCGGGGGATTTAAAGATACACTTGCGCTCATCGCCAAAATTGATAAATACGGTTCGGCAGTATGGACAAAAATTTTCAGGAGTGATCTTGCCCCGGAGTCCGCCACCATAGCCAATATTTCATGCAATACGGTTATTGAAATGTCAACAGGCGATCTCGTTGCGTATATCGCAACGGACAATGGCCCGAAAACTTATGCAGGCCAGCACAGCTATGACAAGATCATTTGCCTGGATGCTGAGGGAAATACAAAATGGTCAAAACTCTTATTTACCGGCCTGTTTGATGCAGGTGGCCTGGGATTGAATTATAAAAGAGCCATCACGGAAGCAGCAGACCACACGATCCTGGTAGCACGTGCCATTCATAAGACGGACATTTTCCAAAACCACTTTGCTTCACTGCCTGGCAACATCCATTTACTGGCGCTTGATAATATAACAGGAAACGTAAAATGGGAAACGAATTATGCATATACCGTTCCGGCAACTGATGAAGTTTACACACCTGAATTATTCGCCGGTATGCAATTGCCTGGCGGGAAATTTTCTTTCATCACTAATTTATATGTGACAGCAGGTGCAGTCTCCGAAAAAAAAGCGGCTCAAATTATTATTAATAATACCGGTGTAATTGAGCAGGTGAACACTTTCAATACCGTGGATGACAGTCCCTGTTATGTAATAGATGCTGCAAATGATGCCCACAACCGCTCACAGGTGTTGTTACTGGATAATAATGGAAGCAGGTCTGTAATAAGGGTTAATGGTACCGGCAGGATCATATTGGCCAAAGGGTACAATAGCCTGGAAGCTTCGATAACCGCAAAGGTGGTTGCTTCGGGAAGAAAAGGACTTTGTATACATTCCAATGCAGGCAATTCATTTTATTCTGACATTATTGTAACAGACACATCCGGCAATATAGATTGTGCCAGCTACGATGTATCAATGATCACCGGTAATACTGCACTGGTTGCAGCCGCAGAAAGTATATACACCGACTTTAACTACAATTATACCGCCGACAGGTTTGGAGAGTTGAGGCACACATTAAAAAAAGAAGACTATCTTATGCAGCAAAATATTACCTGTATGCAAATAAATCCCTGCTGCCATGATACCATTGATAAAACCAATATCGTCAACATCAGCATCTGTGAAGGGAAACCGTATACGCTCCCTGACGGCGCTGTGATACAGGATTCCGGTCTTTATTATGTAACTTTTAAAACTGCGTTGGGTTGCGACAGCATCCGGTTTTATAAAGTAAAAACAGATAAAGATGTGGCAACGCTTTCGCTGGGTAACGACACCTGCTTTATACAACAACAACCTATCACTTTAAGAGCCACCGAAGGTTTCGAAAATTATTCATGGATGGACGAGGGCGTTACGGGCAGCAACGACTACAAGGTTTCGTTGCCCGGAAATTATTTTGTAAGCGTAAACAATACCTGCGGCAGTAAAACAGCCAGCCTGCATGTATTTGAGCTATGCGACTTTCCTGTGTACATGCCCAACGCATTTTCACCCAACGATGACCGGGTGAATGATGTTTTCCGTATAGCCCCGGCCGATAAAAATCAACTTGTCAGCTTTAGTATTTATGACCGTTGGGGCAGCCTGGTTTTTAGAACCACCGATGCTGCATCGGGCTGGAATGGTACATATAAAAATGAACCCTTAAGCGGCGGCACCTATTTTTATTATATCGAAATGAAGGGACTATCGGGAAAGCCCGTATCGAAAAAAGGTTATGTGCTGCTGATTCGATAGAATTGTTTCCGGGTATTTCCGGTTGTCAGATTTCAGTTACAATATTCTCACTGCAGCATCCAGTGCCAGTTCCATCATTGGCAGCAACGCTGTTTCTCTCTGGTTTGCGCTGATAAATTCATGTGTTGGAATGATGTCAGACACCGTAAGCAGGGTGGCAGCATTCTTACCAAGGTGCATGGCGTTGGCAAATAATGAGAAAGCTTCCATTTCCACAGCAAGGCAATGATGCTCCTGTGCTACAGCAGGTGTGCCGGGTTCCTTCCGGTAAAAGATGTCGCTCGAATGAATGTTTATATTGTTCAAGGTCAGGGATTTGTCAACCGCCGTTTGCTTAATAATATCAAATGCATTTCCCTGGTGGGGAATGGCGGATCCTTCAATGCCCCAGGCATATTTTGCAAAGGTAGACTCACTCGCTGCCACATCTACATTGATCAGGTCAAACAGTTTCAGGTCGGTCGAATACGCTCCGCAGGTGCCAATACGCATGATGCAATCCACTTCATATTCTGTATATAATTCGTAAGAATAAATACCGATGGATGGGCAGCCCATACCGCTGGCTCCGATGGTAACTTCTTTGCCCTTGTAAGTGCCCGTAAAATAATACACATTACGGGTCTGGCTAACCAGCCGGTAATCAGTTAAAAAATTATCGGCAATATACTTTGCCCGCAATGGATCGCCCGGCATCAATACGATCTTGGCTATTTCTCCCGGCTTTGCGCTGATGTGTACACTCATGAAATAAATTTTGGGCGGCTAAGATATTTATTTTCGGTTTAATAACGATTTTTGTAAGAATTGCATGCCAAGACGCTAAGTGATCAGCCGCAAAGTAAGTTCATTTTTGCTTCTTTGCCCTTTGCTTCTTTGCGTGAAAAAAACCTATATATGACAACAACAACAAAACACTACGACGCTGTAAAATACAAAACCCCCACCGGCGCAACGATCTCCTGCAAAGGCTGGATACAGGAAGCGGCTTTAAGGATGTTATTAAACAATCTTGATCCCGAAGTAGCCGAACGTCCAGACGACCTCATCGTATACGGCGGAAGGGGTAAGGCCGCCCGGAATTTTGAAGCGCTCGACAATATCATTGCCGCACTAAAAGTGTTGGACAACGATGAAAGCCTGCTGATACAAAGCGGTAAACCCGTTGGTATATTGAAAACACACAAAGATGCGCCAAGGGTATTGATCAGTAATTCGCAACTCGTACCCAACTGGGCCAACTGGAAACANNGGCCTGATGATGTACGGCCAGATGACCGCCGGAAGCTGGATCTACATTGGTTCGCAGGGTATCGTACAGGGCACGTATGAAACCTATGCAGCCGCTGCGGATAAACATTTTGGCGGCACCCTCAAAGGAACCTTGAATGTAACTGCCGGCCTGGGTGGAATGGGCGGCGCCCAACCTTTGGCCATCACCATGAACGAAGGCGTGGCACTCATTGCGGAAGTAGAAGAGTGGCGCATCGACAAACGCATCGAAACAAGATACCTTGATGAAAAGTACACAGACGTTGATGCCGCCATTGATGCAGCCCTGCAATACAAAACCCAGGGCCTGGCAAAAAGCATTGGCGTATTGTGCAATGCGGTGCAACTGCTGCAAAGACTGATCGAAAGAAATATTATACCGGATACACTTACTGATCAAACCAGCGCCCACGATCCCCTGATCGGGTACGTGCCGCACAACCTCAGTAACGAACAGGCCAATGTACTGCGGGAGCAAAACAAAGAACAATATTTACAACTCAGTTACGAAAGCATGTACCTGCATGTACAACTGATGTTGCAACTGATGGATAAAGGCGCCATTACTTTTGATTATGGAAACAATATCAGGGCAAGGGCGAAGGAGTACATGGAACGGTGTAAGGCAGAAGGTATAGGGCCAAGGGAAGAACTATTCACAACCTTAAACCTTCAACCTTCCACCTTAAACCCTTTCGACTTCCCTGGCTTCGTGCCCGCCTACATTCGTCCGTTGTTTTGCGAAGGCAAAGGCCCATTCCGCTGGGCAGCATTGAGCGGCGATCCTGCAGATATTGCGGTGACCGACGAACTCATCATGAACATGTTTCCTGAAAATAAAGGCATGTTGCGCTGGATGAAAATGGCGAAAGAAAAGATCGCCTTCCAAGGGTTGCCGGCACGTATTTGCTGGTTAGGACAGGGCGAACGTGAAAAAGCAGGCCTGGCATTCAACGAGCTCGTTCGCTCCGGTAAAGTAAAAGCACCGATCGTGATCGGCCGTGATCATCTTGATACAGGCAGCGTAGCATCTCCCAACCGGGAAACCGAAGCCATGCTGGATGGCAGTGATGCCGTAGCTGACTGGCCTATATTGAATGCGCTCGTAAACACCGCCGGCGGCGCCAGTTGGGTAAGCCTGCACCATGGCGGTGGAGTAGGGATGGGGTACAGCATACATGCCGGAATGGTGATCGTTGCTGATGGAACCGATGATGCAGAAGCAAGATTGAAAAGGGTATTGCGCAATGACCCTGGTATGGGTGTGATCAGGCATGCGGATGCCGGTTACCAAGTGGCAAAAGAAACCCTGGAGAAAAACGGCTTGGATTATAAGGAAAGATTGTAGTCATCCTGGAAGTCACTCCTTTTTTCACATGCATTACTTCATTCAATGGCATTATGAATTTTGAAAATAAGGATGGATCGGGGAAGATAAAAATTGCGGTGGACGCCGGTGACTGTTTTACATTTATTAAGCCACTCAGCTTTTGCTGGTATGATAACCGGGGTTCGGTTGGCAAATACCTTTGTGCACTGCCTTATTCACCGGAATACCGGGATGAGATCCACCGTTCAATCACCTCTAATTTAAACACTGACTTCTCACAGAACACAGAAGGGTTATACCAGTTGCTGCTTCCGCTATTTAAACTGTTTCCCGCCGGCAACTATTCCCTTAATTTTTACAATGCCGAAGACAGGGAACTGTTTAAATACCAAAGCTCCGGCGGTGAACTTGCAAAAACCTATATCGGTGACTGGGAGTTGTATTTTGGGAATTTAACGATTGCCGGTGAAGAAAATGAACGTATAAAAGAACACCAGCGTTTTTTAGCAGCCAATGCCAACACAAAAGAGTTTTATCCATCGGATATTCTTGAATATACCACGTTCAACTTTTATTCAGGTGCCGACACTTTCTTTTTGGCAACACAACCCAAAGAAAAGATCGATGAAGAGCGGGTGAAATACTTTGAGCGGGAGATTTCCGCCGGGGCAAGACCCTTTGCGATTATTCATAATTGCTTTTTCCCAGGCTCCAAACCTGGTGAGAGTGATATTGCAGCAACTCAGACCATCGCATCAGATTACTTTGTACTGGATGGTCATCACAAATTACTGGCGTATAAAAATTTGAAACTATTTCCGCCCATTGCATGCCTGACCTTTTTGCCAAAAAGCAAAACGGAGATCATGCTTGATATGAATGAGCTGCAGAAATACCTGCACAGTAGGCAATTTGCACATGTGAAAGAAAATAGTGATTGACCAGGCTGCATCTTAAAAACAACCTGGTCAGTCGCAATCTTTTATATTCAGCCGGTCTACTGCACCACATTAAACTCCACAGCCGACATCAGGAAGGCATAATTTCCGGCAGCAGAATTTGACGAATTATAGGTGCCAAAGTAAATGGAATAGTCGCCTGAAGGCAGCCAGATGGGGAAACTGTTTGGTAAACTGGTGGATGACCTGGCGAACGGCGAATTGGCAATAAATAAATAATAGTTGCCCGGTGAATAATTGACGCTTTCGATCTTCAATACTTTATTCGGAGGAACGGTGAATGGACGGTAAAGGATTGTATCTGGACAACCGGAGCTGCAATTGGACACTGAATCTGCCTGGATGATCACCACACGGTTGAATTGTAAATTATTTTGAGCCTTCACCATGTAAGAACAAACCAGCAGAACAAAAATAGAAACGATTTTTTTCATGATCTTGAAATATGAAACTTAGTGAAATTAAATTAGTTGGATAGTTAAACAAACGATGGATGATCCTAAAATCCCCTTGTTGTATAGATGAGGCTGTTCTGTTTATCAGTATTCACCGCTGAAGTGATCAACAAAAACCAGTTGGTCCCATTGTAAAAATAAAAACCAGGGTCGCCGTCTGATTGATAAACGAGCAGCCCTGTGGCAGGAGCATGAATGGCAGTTCGCTGCTGGGCAGTCATCCTCGGGATCAGCAATCCTTTTGTTGTGCTGCTCACATCGAGTATGGCCGTACTATCCGGCGCAGTGCCGCTATTGTTGACGCTTACAGATTGCGCAAAACATTTACCGGAGAACAACAGGGCGAAGAGGGCAGTAGTAAATTGTAAATATCTTTTTTGCATGAATAAAATTTAAAGTGGTCGAAGATACATTTTCTCATTTAATATTCTGATCACATTGTATAGCTGTTACAGGAAACTTTGTAAACGATCTGAGTGATCCTTTTTTGATTAAAACCATCCCTTAACCGGTCATTTTTCCCAGGTAATTTTTTCAGTCAACGGAATTCTTCTTTTGCCTTCCACCTGCTCATCCGTTTTTCCAAGGAAAAGAATACCCGGTATAAGATCTTCTCCCTGCAAATTAAAATGGGCTTTCATTGCTTCGCTTAATATCATTCCGCCCGTACTCCAGAGAACAGCAATATCCAGTGCCGCTGCTCCCAATAAAATATTTTGCATGGCACAGGAAACAGCCGCCAGTTCTTCCATGGCTGGAATCTTTTCATTGCTGCGTTTCATGATGCAAACAATCATGTGCGACGACCTTTCACCGTTGGCAATGATGCTGTCATATTTTGATTGCATGAATTTTTCGGGTGCTGTATGCTGCCTGTACAAGAGCGCATGCTGCCGGCTGAACGCAGCAACTTTTTCACCGCCAAATACTATAAAACGCCAGGGTTCAGAAAAGGTGTGGGTCGGCGCCCAATCAGCCAGTGCCAGCAACTCGGATATCTCTTCGTCCGGGATATTATTGCCATTGAAAAGTGCAGGTTTTATACTGCGTCTTTTTTTTATGATGGCAGATAAAACTGTAAAGTCTTTGTTCATAAAAATTACTTGAAAAGCAAAGTAAAGCGAATGTGAACAAATTGATTTACGGTTGAGGATATTAATTGCACCTGGCTTATATACCTGCTGTCGCTATGTATCTTTGTACAAAGCGATATAGTATGGAATTAGGCATCGGCATGTTCGGCGACTTGCACATTGATAAAAACGGCAACCCACAACCCACTGCACAAAGGTTGCAGGAATTGATCGAAGAGATCAAACTGATGGATGAGCTGGGGCTTGACTTCTATGGTATCGGCGAACACCATCGCCCCGATTATGCGGTATCTGTTCCCGAGATCATTTTGGCGGCGGCGGCCACTGTTACCAAAAAAATTAAACTGGGCAGCGCTGTATCCGTATTAAGTTCAGCAGATCCGGTAAAACTGTATCAAAGTTTTGCAACGATCGACCTGTTAACGAATGGCCGGGCAGAGCTGGTGGCGGGCCGTGGAAGTTTCATTGAGTCGTATCCATTGTATGGTTATAACCTCGAAGATTATGACGCCCTGTTTGAAGAGAAACTCGAGCTGCTGCTAAAAATAAATAACAACGAACGCATCACCTGGAATGGAAAATTCCGGGCAGCTTTAAACAACCAGTTGATATTGCCCCGTGCTGTCAACAATCACATGAACATCTGGATCGCTGTAGGAGGCACCCCTGAAAGTGTTGTAAGAGCTGCCACTCACGGGCTGCCGGTTATATTTGCCATCATCGGCGGTAACCCTGCTCATTTCAAACCCCTGTTCGATTATTACAAAGAAGTGTACCGGAGCTTTAATCATGATATTCAAAAAATGCAGGTCGCAGTACACATGCACGCTTTTTTTGGAGAAGATGGGGAACGAACAGCGGCTGAGTATTATCCTGTTTATTCCGGGCAAATGAACCGGATCGGGCAAAGCCGCGGTTGGCCGGCTTACCAGCCGCAGCAATATGCCGCCGGCCGTGGGCCGCAGGGCCATTTACTGATAGGAGATGCCAACCAGGCAATCGATAAAATATTGCAGTTACAGGAAATGTTTGGTCTAACCCGCTTTTCTGCTCACATGGATGTGGGAGGCCCTTCCCATGCTTCGCTGATGAAGTCGATAGAATTATATGGAACAACCATCGCTCCTGCAGTAAGAAAGGCGCTTGGTAAATAGCGTGTAGCCGGCACAGTGATACCTGTTCAATTTTACTACTGACGCCGTCTGTAATTTTAAACCATAGACCTTTAAGGAATTATATTTTACTGTTATGAAAAATATCAATTGGGGAATAATTGGTTGCGGAGATGTAACGGAACTGAAGAGCGGTCCTGCTTTTAACAAAGTGCCGCATTCCCGGCTGGTGGCCGTAATGCGGCGGGATGCAGCCAAAGCAAAAGATTATGCCGAAAGGCATGGAGTGCCCCGGTGGTACAATGATGCCAGCCAACTCATCAACGACCCGGAAGTGAATGCAGTGTACATTGCAACGCCGCCTTCCTCTCATGAAGCCTATGCCATTGCAGCATTGCAGGCAGGTAAACCGGTGTACGTAGAAAAACCGATGTCACTCAACTACCAGTCAGCGCTCAACATGGCAACTGCAGCGGCAGATTGCAATGGACTGTTGACCGTAGCGCATTACCGAAGGCAGTGGCCTTTGTTTATAAAACTGAAGCAACTGCTCCACGAAAATGTGATTGGTGAAGTGCGCCTTGTTCGGCTGGAATTTTACGCTCCGCCTCTTAGCAGCGGGCAATTAAAAATTGAAAGGAATGCCTGGCGTGTAGATCCGGCCATTTCCGGCGGGGGGCTGTTTTATGACCTGGCACCACACCAGCTCGACCTGATGCTCTATTTTTTTGGAGCAGCGAAACAGGTGAGCGGCATTGCAACCAACCAGGCCGCCATCTATGGGGCAGATGATCTTGTGACAGGGAATATCCTGTTTACCAACGGGATTGTTTTCAGTGGCACCTGGTGCTTTAGTGCAGCTGCACAGCGTGATCATTGTGAGATCGTTGGCAGTGAAGGCAGTATCAATTTTAGCTTTTTTAATGGCAACTACATTCAGGTCAATAACCGGGGTGAAACCAGTTCTCACCAGTTCGAACAACTGCAGCATGTACAGCAGCCCATGATAGAACAGGTGGTGCAGTACTTCGGTGGTGAGGCTCCTAATCCCTGCACCGGAAAGGAAGGAGCAACCGTCATGCGCTGGATGGAAGCATTTACTTCTTCCAATAAAAATGATATTTATCAGCAGCCCTGCTAACGGGCATCACAGCATCATTTAGCGTAAAAAATATTTTTGCACTCCATACCAACAGGCCTGGCAACCAGGCAGGAGGGCAAACAATCTTTACTGAAAATGCTGAGCATTACAAAAATATTCCGCTTCGAAATGGCACATGCCATTGCCGGTTATGCCGGTAAATGCAGAAATATTCACGGTCATTCTTATGTGCTGCACGTAACCATTGCACAGGCAGGCAATGAAGCAGAACATATCCCGGCTCCAGGTTTTATCATCGATTTTAAAGAACTGAAACAGTTGGTGAACAGCGCTGTGATCGATCAGCTTGATCATAGCCTGGTACTTTCTAACAGTTATCTTGCTACACACCCATATCATACAAAACCAGAAAACCTGCTTACCTGGCAACAGGAACCAACAGCTGAAAACCTGCTGTTGCATATCCGCAATGCGCTGTTGGAAAAGATCAGGCCACCACTTGTCCTGTACAGGCTGAAACTATACGAAACTGCCGATTCTTTTGCAGAATGGGAAGCGTAAAACCTGGTCGACACCGCAGGTCACACTGGTCGGTACCACAGGTCACACTGGTCGGCACCGTAGGTCAGACCAGAAAACCCCACCAGTTGCCAGTCGATTCATACCATAAAATATTAGTGTGTTGTAAACTTATTTTTCCGGGGATTGTTATGGTTTTCTTTAACAAAATCAACCGTTGGTTAAACACCCGTTTTTTTATCTTTACAAAAAAGCACTCAATGAAAAAAAGTACCACAATATTCCTGCTGGCCGCAGTAGGAGCCGCCGCCCTTACCTACAGTCTCATCCGCAAGGCAAATGCAAAAAAAAGGCTGGCTGTAATTGCAGATGAAGGATATGAAACAGCCTCCGACATACTATTTCCCGGCAAGCCGGTGAGCAATCGCCTCCATTACGGCCCTGTGATCCCCAACAATGAATAAGGCGTTGTTGGGTGCATCAACCGAAGAAAGTGCCTGTGTTCTTTCTGAGAAGGAGAGTGCTTGTTATTTGAATATTTTATTCAATACATTTGCCATTCAAAAAAAGAACAACAATGAAAAAAATATTACTCGTTTTAAACGCAACTTTCCTGTTGCTTGGCGCCAGTGCACAATCACTCACAACGCCGCAACTATCTCCAACACAAACCATCAAACAAAATTTTGGCGTTGGCAATATCGAATTAAATTATAGCCGCCCTGCAAAAAAAGGCAGAAAGGTGATGGGCGACCTCGTACCCTTTGGTAAAGTATGGCGCACCGGTGCCAATGCTGCTACCACCATCAATTTCAGCGAAGATGTAACCATTGGTGGAAAGGAATTGAAGGCAGGCAAATACGGACTGCTGAGCATACCCGGAGAAAAAAAATGGACGATCATTATTTCAAAAGATGTAACAGTTAACCAGCCTGCCAGTTACAAAGAAGAAAATGATGCAGCAAGAGTAGAAGCGGATGTTATAACTACTCCTTTTACTGTTGAAAATTTCACTATCAATTTTGCTGACATTACCGGCAGCAGCTGCAATGTTGAACTGATGTGGGAAAACTCTTACCTGAAGTTCCCGATCACTACCGGCACGGAAGCCAAAGTGATGGCGCAGATTGACAATGCCATGAATAAGGATAACAAGCCTTACTTTGCGGCAGCTTCTTATTACTATGACAATGGTAAAGACCTTAAACAGGCGCTGGGCTGGGTTGACAAAGCCCTTGAATCAAACAAAGATGCATTCTGGATGTACCTGTTAAAAGCACGTATCCACAAGAAACTGGGAGATAAGGTTGCAAGTAAAGCGGCAGCTACTACCTGTATACAACTGGCCACTACAGCTAAAAATGATGATTATGTGAAAATGGCAACAGACCTGATCGCTGGTTTATAAAAAATAAATAAGTATAGAGAAGCCGGGCACATGTCCGGCTTTTTTTATTATCTGCAGTTCAGTTACAAAAATCCCTTCGACGAATCGAAGGGATCTCACAAAAAAACTACCTCTGTATGATAGTTGAATGCAATATAATTACTCTTTTTGTTGGTTGATATAAATCACAACAATTTTTACTGGCAGCGTTTTCTCCATCAATGGAAATGGGGCAAATATTCAACAGATCCATGCTTTAGTAGTGCATGCTTCACCAATATTCATATTGGCTGCCTGTTTAATCATTTGAACAAGATTAGAAAATTATTAAAGTGACGGTTCATTTCTGCGCCAGCACTTCTACCATTTCAATCACCGGATCGCCCTGTAAAAGAGTGGAGGCATTTGCCACCAGTGCAGCAGCAATGGGGCCATCAAGATGCGCCTGGCGGGCTTCTTCACTTTCAAATGTGTCAAAGATGCCAAATGTAGAGGGCCCCAGTTGAAGGGCATACCAGTTTACGGTACCGTGTTCAGCTACGGCCAGCGGCAAGGCTGATCTTAAAAATTCAAGTACTTCATTTTCTTTCCCGGGCCTGGCTTCCACTCTCGCCAGTATTGCAAATTTTTCCATATAGATAGTTTGCCAGTCATTACAACAATGATTGTACCATCAACAACAGGAAAGGGTTGTACGCTGCAAACTTTACGGGTCGAGATCATTCCTGAAAACTCTTTTGCCCTAACGGTATTTGCCTGTTATTTTTACCGGCTAAATACCATTCATGAAGCTGCTATGCCTAATATTATTTCTCCCGGTCTTTTACCTTCACGGTATTGCGCAGCAGTTGCCGGTAACGGATTCGGTACTCTCGTTATCAGAAGTGCTGGTAAAAGCATTTGAACAAAGCCATAGCAGCAATAGCGTACCAGTGCTGAAACCGATTGGCGGAAACGGTATCGACCGCGGCAATAACATCTCTTTTGTAAATATACTCAACACGGTAGCCGGTGTTAAGATGGAAGAAAGATCCCCGGGAAGCTACCGCATCAACATCCGGGGCAGCGCTTTGCGTTCGCCTTTCGGAGTACGCAATGTAAAGGTTTACTGGAATGGCATTCCGGTTACAGATGCAGGCGGCAACACTTATTTCAACCAGTTTTCGCCGCCTGATATTGCGGCCATAGAAATTGTAAAAGGTCCGGCCGGAAGCATGTATGGAGCCGGAACAGGCGGACTGATACTAATGCAATCTTTCGCCAACAGGTGGCAGCCGTCCGCCGCTATCGAATACAGCACCGGCAGTTATAATTTACAAAATGCCATCGCAACAGTAGGTTTTGGTAACAGCGGCTCAAAAAACCTGTTGAGTTATACGCATTCAGCGGCTAATGGTTACCGTTACCACAGCAGCAATCATAAAGACAAGCTTTCCTTTAGTGGACAGTACCAGTTAAATGAAAAACAGTTGCTCATGGTAAATATCCTTTATTGCCACCTGTTTTATGAAACACCCGGTGGACTGAATTTACAGGAATATCTTGCTGATCCACGACAGGCAAGGCCCGCAGCTGGTGCATTTCCATCCGCTGCCGTTGCGAAAGCAGCCATTGATCAAACCAGTTTTTTAACCGGCATCACCCATGAATACCATTTCACGAAAAGCGTTAAGAACAGTACGACGCTATACGGCAATGTTGCCCGTATAAAGAATCCCACTTTCCGAAATTATGAGCGCCGCACTGAACCCGGTTTTGGCGGCAGAACGGTTTTTTCTTTTGAACAAAGCTGGAATACAACCAACCTTAAATGGACAGGCGGAGCCGAATGGCAACGTGGCTTTTTCAATGTGCAGGTTTCAAAAAACCGGGCAGGTAATGCAGACAGCCTTCAAACGGATGATGACATCGTTTTTACCAGTGGGCTTGTTTTTGCGCAGGCCAATCTTGAATTGAACAGGCAATGGTTTATCACTGCAGGAGCCAGTATCAACCGCTCCGTTGTTAGTTTTACCAGGCTCAACGCTTACCCCGTGCAGGAGCAGCAAAGGGATTACGGCAATCAATGGGCGCCACGGATAGCGCTCAAAAAAACATTTAAGAATAACCACGAATTGTTCATCAGTATCTCCAAAGGTTTTTCACCGCCAACTACCGCAGAACTGCTTCCCTCAACAGGTGTGATCAGTACTTTTCTTCAGCCGGAATGGGGCATGAGTTACGAGGCAGGTGGAAAGCTTTCGTTGCTGCACAACCGGCTTTCGTTATATGCCAATGCTTTTTATTTTAGATTGAACGATGCACTCGTACTCCGTAAAGACAATAACAATGCAGATTATTTTGTGAACGGAGGAAATGTGCAGCAGAAAGGAATTGAATGCAGCAGCAGCTATTTTCTCTCATTGTCCAGTCACTTTATCCAATATCTTTCATTCCGCACTGCCTATACCTTTAGTCATTTTAAATATGGGAATTACAATAAGGCAGGCAAGGATCTGTCCGGGAATAAACTGCCAGGCGTACCCGAGCATTCAGCAAATGTTACGCTTGATATCCTTACAAAAAAAGATTGGTATTTTAACAGCAGCGCCTTTTTTAACAGCCTTGTTTTTTTGAACGATGAAAATACTGCTGCCGGCAATTCATCTTTTGTTGCAGGTTGCAGGCTGGGGTGGAAGCACCGTTTCAGCAACAACAAAATAGTTGACATTTTCGCCGGCGTGGAAAATGTTTTTAACCAGCGCTACAGCGCAGGCTATGATATCAACGCTGCCGGCGGCCGGTATTACAATGCAGCGCCATTAAGAAATTACTATGCAGGCATTGCTTTCCAAATGCCTACCGGCAATCACTCCGGCGTATATTGATTAGTGTTACCCATAAAAAAATACCGGCATATTCCATCTGCACGGATAACATTGTCGACGTTTGTTGCAATATTATTTCTTGCTGATCTTGTAAAGGTTGCCATTATCAGTAACGGCGTACAATACCCCATTTGAATAAGCCACATCACGGAACCGTTCTTTTTTATCTTCCAGCAATCTTTCTTCACCTACGATTTTATTATTGCTGATCACGAGCCTCACAATATGCTGGCTGCTGAGTCCGCCAATAAAAAGATTGTTCTGCCATTCAGGTATCGCATCACCTTTGTAAAAACTCATGCCGCTTGGCGACAGTACTGGGTCCCAGTAATACACGGGTTGTTCCAATCCTTCTTTCTGCTGCAGGGGTTGCTGACCAACCGGTTCGCCGCTGTATTCAATGCCGTAAGTTATGACCGGCCACCCGTAATTTTTCCCGGGCCTGATGATATTCACTTCATCACCGCCCCTTGGCCCAAATTCTGCTTCCCACAATTCACCTGTCGCAGGATTGATATCGAGGCTTTGCGGATTGCGAAAACCATAAGCGTAGATCTCCGGCATAGCACCCGGTGTGTTCACAAAAGGATTGCCTGGCGCAGGTTTGCCTTCAGCCGTAAGCCTGAAGATCTTTCCAAGCCCGGCTTCCAGCAACTGTGCCTGGGCACGCCCTTCAAGGATCGATCTTTCACCAGCGGTTACAAAAAGATACCCGTCTTTATCGAACATCAATCTTGAACCAAAATGGAGATTGCTTTTTAAGGCTGGCGTAGCACGGAAGATCACTTTTACATTCTCCACCGTTCCGGCACCTTCATTCAACCGGGCTTTTGCAACGGCGGTAAGATTGCCATCGCCCTGTTTTTCAGAAAATGACCAATAGATCGTTTGGTTGCTTGTAAAAGCAGGGTCAAGCGCCACATCCAGCAGGCCACCCTGCCCATCTTTTTCCACCACCGGTAAACCAGTGATCTTTTTTACCAATGCTCCTGTTGAATCATGGATCTCTATAAAGCCAGTCTTAATGGTAAGCAGCAGCCTTCCATCCGGCATGGGAATTACGGCCCAGGGACTGCCCAGTTTTTCGGCAAGCCGCTCCACTTTGTAAGGAGTGCTGGTTCTTACCCCGGCGATCCTGGTTTGACCTGCAAAGGCAGGCTTGTAATTGCTGTTGGGTTTTTGTGTTTCTACCGGTGCTGGTGGCTCGGGATGCGGAGTATCTTTTTGTTCTGTTGCTGCTTTGGCAGCGCTGTTGTTCCCGTTGCATCCCATCATGGAAAAAAAAGAAAAAATGGCTGCAGCATATAAAAATGACCTTGATTGCATGTGTTGAATTTTTCAGGTGAACGATAAAGATAAAGCCGTTTTGCAAGAACCTGCCTGCATCCGGTTACTATTTCATAAACGGTAAATGGCGGTAATTGTTCAACGATGGGTTTTCATAAAAAACAACGGCTTTTCAGCAGCCAATAAAGCAAAATAAAAGCAGTCGGGCGGTCCCGGAAATCATGTCATTCCTGTATTTTTGTTACACCACAACAATACCTTAAAACAATGAGAAAAATTCTAACTGCGGTACTTGTTTTACTTTCCCTGCACAGCTTTTCACAGTTAACCATTGGGGGCACTGTATGGTACGATGCAGACTACAACCACGTATACAATTCAAATGAGCTTCCCCTGGTGAATAAGATCATCAAACTGCAGCAGGTTGGCTCACAATTGACATATTATGTACAAACAGGCAGCGATGGATATTATTCAAAGGATGTAGTGCCGGGAGATTACCTGGTAAGTTTTTTTGACAGCTATGATAGCGTGAACTACAGGCCGGCAGCTACTGTGGAAGTATTTGACCAGGGTGGGGGTTATGAATATGCGGACATTGCTTTTCAACCCAAACGGGCTCCAACTTATGTGGGCGCTTCCTTGTATTCACATGATTTCATCAGCAGTTTGCCGCCGGGTGGCAGCAGCCAGCAATTGGTACTGATGTATGGATACACTGATATTTCAATTATGTCGATGCCGGTAAAAGTAACAGTCGATTTCAATCCCATGATCACTTTAACAGGGGCTTCTGTTACACCAAGTGTTTCAGTTCCGGGCCATGCAGAATGGAATATCAGCAGCCTGGATGCAAGTGAAGGCTATCCCTTCAACAATCCCGGTGATACGATCCTCTGCAGCTTCCATTTTCCACCTGCAGGAGATACCATTGAAAGTTTTGAGATTGCACCTGCCCTGGTACCGCTAATTGCGGTTGATACCATCAGCACGATGTTCCAGCAATCCACTTTTTTATTCAACCAATGGCAGCACACCCCGGTTGGTGTAAGCTCAGGTGTAAAGTGGATGTATTCACTTAACAGGAGCGGCGCTGATTATGACCTTCCCTATTTTGGCAAATGTATCGACACTGCCTATTCCGGCGATGGTTACTTTATCGTTGCCGGCAATGTAGAGATCGATAGCTTCAGTAATCCGATCTACAATACGATCATATCCAAAGCCGGGAAAGACGGGCTGCTTATATGGGAAAAAAAGATATCATCCGCCGATTTAAATGGGTTAAACATGGAGCCGGCTACCATTACGGCCATGCCTGATGGTGGATGTACCGTGTTCGGCACCATGCGCAGGATAGATTCTATAGACAGGTACTGGAATGCTACCTGCGCTTTCAGGATCGACAGTACCGGCAATCTGCTATGGCAAAATGTTTATCCCGCCTATGCAGGAGAAGATGTATATCATTCGGTTACTACCAGTGATGGCGGCTTCCTGGTAACAGGCTATGCTGCCAGCAATGTTGCCGTGCCTGGTTCCATTAATGGAGACAGTGTGCAAATTGGTAATTTATTCATTGAAAAAATTGCTGCTAACGGTACCGCACAATGGAGAAAAGAATATGGCGGATCCAGGGAAGATGCCGGCTTAAAGATCGTGGCGCTTAGCAATGGTACTTACCTGGTACTGGGAGGTACTACTTCCAATGATGGCGATGTAGTTGGTTCACACATGAATGGCCAGGGCAATACTAATCCAGACAGCAATTTTATTATCGAAGGCTGGATACTGAACATTGACGGAAATGGCAACCTGCTATGGAACAGGTGCTACGGCGGTACGGGCAATGGTTATTTCACTGATGCGGTGCAATCCGGCAACAGCATCCTGCTGGCAGGCTTTACCAGTTCTAAAGACGGTGACCTGCCCTATTACCCTGAATCAGGCATACCACTCTGGCTGCTGAACATCAGCAATACCGGTACCATCAACTGGAGTAAATACTATAAATACTACCCCGGTTATAAAGACACGGCCTACCTTAATTCACCGGTTAGTTCCCTGGAAGAACCTTCTTTTAGAAATATTTCTAAAACCAGCGATGGCAATTTTGTGCTTGCCGGCAGCCTGTTTGACAGCTATGGTGTGCTGAGATCGAAACATGGAAGTGAAGATTTTATTTTTATTAAGATCAATCCAGCCGGGAATCTTATTTGGCAAAAATCGGTTGGAGGAACCGGCTACGAAAGTATCAGTAATGCAATGGCAGATAAAAATGGAGACATTGTGTTCGCAGGTGAATCTGAATCGCAGGATGATGACCTGTATGGCCGTACTGCCACCGGGCAATATTATACCAAAGTGTTCGGTAAAATAGGTGTAACCAATCTCATTAAAGGGCAGGTGTTCATTGACAACAATGGTAATAATATTAAAGATGCCGGTGAAATTTTATACAGTAACGGTCACGTACAATCGATAAAGGCCAACGATACGCTTACCGGTTATATTTTTAACGGGCAATACCTCAACAATGCCGATACCGGTAATTACAGCACCAGTTATATACCCGTTAATAACTATTACACCATTTCACCGGCGGTTCACAATAGCAATTTCGCCTCGCTGGATCAAACCGATATCGTTGACTTTGCATTAAGACCAAGACCAGGTATCAACGACCTGGAGATACAGGTGATACCACTCAGTCCTGCCAGGCCGGGCTTTGAATGCCATTACCGCATCATTACCCGGAACATTGGTACCACCATCATGAACAATGCGGTTACTGCTTTAAAGAAAGACATCCGGCAGGCCTATGTTTATTCCAGCAGGCCATATTCCGGCATCACCGGTGATTCGTTGTGGTGGGGGCCTGTTACACTTGATCCATTTGAGGCAGATACCATTGACGTAGTATTGCTGAACGCAGTTCCTGTAACACTTAACAATGGAGATACGCTGTTACTGCAGGCAACCGCCAACCCACTGATGAATGATTCTTCTGTAGCAAATAACCGCAGCAACCTGTTGCAACCTGTACGTGGTTCCTTTGATCCCAATGACAAATCGGAACTGCACGGCGGACAACTTACGCCGGTAGCTTACAGCAATAATGAATACCTGCAATACCTGGTACGTTTTCAAAACACAGGGTCTGATACCGCCTTCTTTATAACGGTAAAGGATACACTCGATCCAAAACTGGATCTCCGGAGCCTCGAAGTGATCTCGGCCAGCCATTCTTATGATTTTAAACTGGACAAGAATGTTGCTACCTGGCAATTCAGGTTCATCGGGCTGCCGGACAGTCTTACCGATGAAGCCGCCAGCCATGGTTACCTGCTCTTTAAAATAAAACCAGTGGCGGGCCTGGGAATCGGCAGCATCTTCTCTAACAGGGCATCCATTTATTTCGATTTTAATTTACCGGTACTCACCAACGACGAAAAAACAACCATTGGTGATGGCAGTGGCATTTGCCCGGGTGGCAATGTAAAATACAATTCTTCCATAACCGGTTCCAGCTACCAGTGGCAGGTAAATACCGGCAACGGGTACACGAATATCAGTAATAATGCCACCTACTCAGGCACTACTACTTCGGCATTACAACTTACCGCTGCCTCAACGTCGATGTACGGTTATAAATACCGCTGCCTGGTAAATGGCAACAGTTACAGTGCAGAATCACAGTTAAAATTTATTGTAAGCTGGACGGGTGCTGCTGATACCAACTGGCAAAACGCTGCCAACTGGAACTGCGGCGTGTTGCCGGATGCCAATACAGATGTGATCCTTAAAATAGGAGCAACCAATTATCCCGTGGTGAACAACAGTGTTTCCTGCCGCAGCATAAAAGCGACCGGGCCTGTATCGGTGCTGGTAAAATCAGGCGTTCAGTTGAATCTTACAGGGCGTTAATATTGATCGCTGTTAGCGGAATTTTGAAAATAAAAGAGGGCTGTATCAACTACCAATTCAATTGTTGATACAGCCCTTCACTATTTGATCAGTTTTAAGGCAATCTGAAATGAAGCCTGTTTAATGCCGGATCAACAGTCTTTTATTAATGCTGTTGTATTGATTGCTGAATCGCACCATATACAGGCCTGAAGCCAGCTGTGCAACATTGAACTTAACGGAACTGCTCACTGCTGTTTGCTGCAATACGATCTTACCGCTGTAGTCAATGATGGAGACCGTTCCCGGCACTGTAATATCATTTATGGTAACAATATCACGGGCGGGGTTAGGCGCAATATTGACAGATATTCTTTTTGTGGTACTTACTGACATCACGTTGCTGTAGGATATTTTTCCATCAACGGTCTTCATTTTCAACCGGTAGAAATAGCGGTCAGCCGTATGTGGATTGGTTTGATCAAGAAAATGATACCTGCTGCCGCCGGCATTAACGGTACCAATAGCTGTGAAATTGGTTGCATCGGCACTGCGTTCCAGTTCAAACTGGCGGGCATTGACGGCATCGGCCATTTGCCAGTTCAGTTCAATACTCACACCGGTCTCCTTTCCTGTAAATGATAACAGGTTTACAGGCACTACAGCAATTTTAGTGAGCGAGATATCATCAAAATAAACATTGATAGCAGGCTGGTTGATGATCAGTTGCGTTTGCAATCTTATCCTGATCTTCCTGGTGCCGGTGGGTGCGGTACGGGTATTGGTATAACTATGCCAGGTAGCGCCGGAGCCGCCAAATTCTGATTGCCAGTTACTGGTATAACTTACACCCAGCACCGTATTAGCAGCATTTAAATAGTCAACTATAAACCTTCCCTGGTCTGTTTGGTTGCTCACCGGCGTTTGCATAAATCCGCCAAAAGTGTAGGCCTGAACGCCCAGGTCAATGGAGGTTGCATCCGCAGACACATCGATGGTTTGCTGACATTCGAAAGGCCCGGTGAGATAAGTATCGCAACCTGAAAAAAATACTGTTCCGCCAAGTACGCCGGTGGTATGATCCAGCGGATAGTTAACAGAACCGTCCGGTTTCATCGTCCAGTTGGTCATATTATTGGTAGGGATCAGTAAGCAGGTAAGTGCTCCCTGGCTGATCACCGTCCAGCCTGTGCCTCTTGGCAAACTTTCCGCATCAGGATTTATTACCAGGTTTTGCGACTGCAGCCGGGAAAAAGAAATGGCCGATAAAAAGACGAGTATAATTTTCTTCATGGTTGAATTGGTTATTTCAAATATACATTCTTTTCGCTATCCAATGATAAGGCAGGAAAGCTGTGTTGGATAAACTGATTCACTTCATTCAAAAGCATCTTTGACCAGGTCCCAAAAAACATCCAGCGCCATGATCCGTGGCTTTAGGAAACTGATGATCGCAGGCCAGTCGGCTTCATTGAGCAGGCTCACACCTGTTACCGTATTACTGATGCGGCTGATCACCTGTCCATGTTCATCTGCCAGGGCTGCCTGCCAGGTAAATTCAAAGCCGGTACTTTGATGTAACATTTTTTTTAATGCCAGCAGCTGATCAAAATACCGCACTCTATCTTCTTCGTTTGTATGACGCAGTTCAATGCATACCATCGCAAAATCCTTACCTGCCTCCATCCTGAAAAGAATATTACGAATGCCTGTTTTGTAATTGATCCAGTTCACCGTTTCGCCATTGGCACCCGGCACCGGTTTCATGTATTGTCCAAACACCGTCCAGAAGCGTTGGCGAAGCCTGGATAACTCTTCTTTTGTGTACATAAATTTGATATTGCTGCAATGATAGTTCGTTTAAAAAACAATGCCCTCATCAGCAGCAACTATTTGTTTGGTTAAGTATTGGTTAAGCAGGCAAGCCACTCTAAACCAAACGGCCTCTGGGTTATCATAACCGGCGACAAACAAAATGTAACAACAGGGGAGTAATAACAAAGGAATGGAGCAATGATTTGGTTTGGGTAGATGGTTCCAGGTAAGTGCAGGGCAGCAATGTCTTGCTCTTTTTTTCTTTAGGTTAAAAATCGTATCGCTGATGTTCCGGGCATACAGGGATAAAATGATGCTGATCTTTCAAAATCATCGAATAAGTTCTATCAATACCTGGTTGCTTGTACTATCATTAATGTGTTTAAAACAGTTCATCTTTGTATTGTTAAATATCCAATTAGAAAAACCGAACATCCTTACCTCTGAAACCGATCTGTTACCCCGTTAGAAAACAGGCTCTGAAAGAGCCATCAACTAAACCAATTACAATTTGAAAAACCTTCGTTAGCGGAGGTTTTTTATTTTTCAGCATCGGTCATTTTTTTAGCAGAATTCGTTCATTTTAAAAAAAGAATAAGCAAGGCAAGGCAACCTTTCCGCTTAAAATAGCTATATTACTGTTATAATAATATTCCAGGTGCTGTTTAACTGCAAACCTCATATCACTATTCAGTGTACTCTCCCGGTGCAGTTATATTTTTGCCTTATCGGTACCCTGCTTTTCTTTTCAGCCAGTGCACAAAATTGTCCTCCCAATATAGATTTTGAAAACGGCACTTTCAGCGGCTGGACCTGTTATACCGGCGTTACCCAGGCAGTAGATACACAAAATGTGATTTCATTTGATTATTCCGGCGGCCCTGTTTATAACCGGCACACCATGTATAGTGCCAGTTCCAACCTGGTAGATGAATATGGTGGTTTCCCGGTAAGTTGTCCCAATGGCAGCGGGCATTCCGTTAAGTTGGGAAGTACGCAGGCAGGGGGGCAGGCTGAAGGAATCTCTTATGAATTTACCATTCCGCCCAACAACAATTCTTATTCGCTTACGTACTATTACGCCGTCGTATTCCAGGCACCGCATCACCGGCCCAATGAACAACCACGAATGGAAACAGAGGTTACCAACCTTACCGATAACCAGGTGATCAGTTGTGCTTCTTTTAGTTTTATCGCCGTGGGTAGCTCTATACCAGGTTTTGAGATTTCCAATTTTTCTGATACCATCGATGTATTGTATAAGAAGTGGTCGGCCGTATCAGTGGATCTTTCCGGGAATGCCGGCAAAAGGATACGGCTTTTTTTCAAAACGGCTGACTGTACCTTCCGGCGTCATTTTGGTTATGCGTACATAGATGTAAACTCCGATTGCAGCACCAGTTTTTCCGGAGCCACTTACTGCCCGGATGATACCGTTGTACACATTGTAGCACCTTATGGATATGAACATTATAGCTGGTACGACAGCAGCCTCTCCCGGTTGATCAGCACACAGCAAACACTCGTGGCACCACCGCCACCATCGGGTACCCTGCTGGCGGTAAAACTCGAGCCTTACGAAGGATATGGATGCCCGAAAACCCTCTTCAGCCGGGTGTCTGATTCGCTTACCGTACTTGCCAACGCCGGCAAAAATGGTCTGGCCTGCCGGGGCGATACACTACAACTTGGGGAAAATCCAAAGCAGGGATTGGTGTACCTGTGGTCGCCGGCTGCAGGGCTCAGCGATCCACATATCGCCAACCCTTTTGTTGAACAGGGCGTGAATGAAAAATACACTGTCACTGTTACGAACAGCGGGGGTGGATGCCGGAGTACAGATTCCGTGCAGGTAACTTCTTCGCTCATCAACAACCTGCTGCAGTTAAAGGGTAAAGACGCATTTTGTTTTGGTCACGGCGACAGTGCTCTGTTAGCTGTAGCACCTGAGTTGCGCATCCAGTGGTTTAGAGATGATGTGCTGTTGAATGGCAATACCAACCGAACTTCTATCAGAGTGAACCAATCGGGCAACTATTATGCATTGCTGACAGATACGTTGGGTTGTTCAACCCCTACACCAAAAAAAATGATCCAGGTAGATCATGACCAGGCAGGTATTCGATATCCATTAAAATATGCGGTGAAAGACATGCCCCTGCAACTGAATGCAAGGTCCATTGGCGTAAATGCCCTGTGGACACCTGCCGGTAACCTTGATAATGCAGCCAGTTTTGAGCCTGTTTTTACAGGCGCCAGTGAACAATTATACAAGGTAGTGATCAGCAGCCGGGGTGGTTGTATCACCATCGATACTCAACTGGTTAAAGTGGTGGAGCATGTGGAGCTTTATGTACCGACTGCTTTTAGTCCTGACCATGATGGAAAAAACGATTACCTGCACCCGATTTTAAGAGGCGTTGCAAGCATCAAAACCTTCAGGATCTTTAACCGGCAGGGACAGCAGCTTTTTGAAAGCAGCACTGAATTACCCGGATGGGATGGCAGTTTTAAAGGCTGGCCGATGCCATCACAGGCTGTGGTATGGCTGCTGGATTGTATTGGTCTGGATGGCGTAGAATATATCCGGAAAGGGAGTTCAGTACTGGTGCGATAGTTCCTGTCATCATGTATTGATGGTGGCCATGAGTTTGCAGGAATATTAAGTTGATGCAAGCAGATTAACCGAACGATCAATTAATTGTCGAACCCTTAGAGAAATAATTAATCGCTGAAACGACTGTAATTTATTGATAAAAGTATTCAGCGCTTACCGTATTGTTCAAGCCCAACTTACCAGTATGCAACAGGTCATTGCTGTAGTATTCGTAAGCAATGTGCCAATTGGTATCCACCACACCGTTTACAAAAGTCTTTACCGGGTTGTTTTTTGAAAGATATACATAATCGCCTCCGGAGGCACCGTTGGCAATAAAAAATGTTAACCCGGATTGATAATAAGGATTTCTTTTGGTATCGTATTCGTAAGTGATCCTTCCGTCAGACACAAAGGGATCAGTACCGGTTCTGCGGTATTGCGTTTGTGCCACTACGTTATTATTGGCATCGTACTCGTATACTCTGTAAGAAGAAACATTGCCAAAAGAATTGACAGTTTCATCTTTTATAAGACGGCCGTTGGTATCGTAGCTGTACAGGGCATCATCCATCATCAGGCTGGGTAAAATGGCAACGCCTGTAGATTTCACGATTCTTCCGTTGCCATCATATTCAAAATCATTTCTGAATATATCACCAGCAGTATTGTTCTTTTGCAGGCAGGAGATCATTTGCCCGGATGCATTATAGGTAAACACCTGCGTGGCAGAATCTCCGGTACCTGACAAATGAATTACCTGGCTCACTTTTCCCTGGCTATTGTACAGGTACTGTATGGTACCCGAGGCCTGGCCTGAGAACATGATTTTACTTAGTTTCTCTCCATTGGCATCCGGAAGGCCGGGTTCCTTTTTACAGGAAAATACAAGGGTGAGTAGTAACAAATACATCAGGGAGATTGAGAGGCGCATAATCTTTAAATTTTACGTATTAATGAAGCATCATTGGCGATTACTGAATATAAATCCCGGCTCAAAGACAGGCTTAGCAGCATACTGTAAACGGAGAGTGCTTATGTAGTCAGGAATCTTTTTTTGATGCTGTAACAAAGACCGTCATAGGAAAGAAAATGCCGCAAACAATACGCTGATAGCGTTTTCACAGGCAATAAAGCCTTAACATCAATCAACAGTATAGTAAACGCCGGTAATGTAGTAATTGCTCTACAGCAGGTTCATGCATACTGCTAATAAAAAGCTTTTCTGCCGGCCGTACATTTGTATTGTTAATGAGTTAAACATCCAATTATCCAAATGAATCCTTCGAAACCAACAATGTTTGATTTCTGAAAAAGATCCGGTACCTGTGAAAAAACCGGTGGTAATTTTACCACCATTTAAAACCATTTTTGATTATGAAAAACCTTCAGGGATGAAGGTTTTTTATTTATGTCTATGCCAGGAATGATGCTGCATTTTTCCCGGAAGAGAGCGGGGACTTAACTGTAAAAATCGATCAGTAAACCAAAATAGTTTTCGTCCCAACCTGCAGTAATATCGTCGTAAGCTTCGTCAGGAATATTGCTGTGTAAAAGTTCAGCAGAGGTACCCTGTTTATGCGGATGCAATTTGATGGTAACGATCGAAGGGGTATCCTGTGTGTCAAAATACCATTGCTGCACTATTTTTTTCCCTTCTTCAAATTCTAAATTCCTGCCCGTGATGCTGCCTTCCCACAGGGAGAATTCAGTTCCGGGTTCTGTGCTCATTTCGGCCGCTTCACCGGTCCACAACTGCAGCGTGCCCGGCAGGGTAAGTGCCCTGTACACTTCAATTGGTTCAGCCGGAATGATGTAGTATTTTTTAAAATCTTTCATCGATATGTTTTGGCCCTAAAGGTAAGGGCTTCGGTAAAATCCCGTGATAATTTCATTCAAAATGTCTTCCTGCAATCAAGCATGAACAATTGTTTTAGTGATATTTTCATTACAGCAGGCACCCTATTATCGAAGGGAACAGCACCGCCATTTGTAGCATTGCCAGGCCAAACAAAGCCTCGGGATAATATATCTGTTCTCACTTCTTTCATATTTTGACCTACTAAAAGATCATACGGAAACATACTGGCATCATTTTTAAATTACTATTATTGATTGTGATACGATTGGAACGGTAAAACCAGTACAGGCTGATAATTGAAAAGAGTTAAGACTCTTTTTCATTGCTCCTGCTGTTGATTCATTTCCCCAATTGTGTTGCTTTTGCCTCAAAACATTTATCATAGCAAAAAAACAATTCATGAAACCAGTTGGCATCATCCTCATCGTTGCAGGTATTTTAATGTTCGTGTTTGGAAAGATCAGTTTCACAAAAAAAGAAAAAGTAGTTGATATTGGCCCGGTCGAGATCAATAAAAATGAAAAGAAGACCATCGACTGGCCCAATTATGCAGGTGGCATTGCAGTACTGGCTGGTGCTGTGTTGCTGTTTACCGACAGGAAAAAAACTTAAATCAATTTACTCACATATAAAACTACGTGTATGAAAAGCAACAGTCCGAATACATCCGAAGATATCAAGCCCGACCTGAAACATGATTCCATGGAATTTTCGGCAGCAACTGACGGCGATGACCTGCTGGATACAGATGACAACAGCTATGAAGAAGAAGGCATCACAGCAGAAGAACTGGACATACTGGATGATTCTACCTTAGAAGAAACTGCTGAAGCGCTGAACAGCGCAGAAATTGACCGGGAAGCGGATGAAGATAATTTGCCGGAAGAAGACTGGCTGGATGATCTGCCCGATAATAAAGCAGCAGAGGAGGATACTCAGCGTAAACACCCCCGGAAATAACCAGGTGACGGTTTCAGCCACAATGCGTATATTTAATACAGCATCTGCCTATTATGAAAAAACGATTGTATCTGCCTGCTCTGTTAGTCACTTTAATAATGATGTCATTTTCCTGCCAGCGGGAATTGTTTTTTGATGTGCTTCCGTCGCAGGGTTCGCTCAAAGACAGTGTTGGTAATTGTTTGCCGAAAACCATCGCAGGTACATATTCGGCCGCTACTCCAACTACAGACAGTAATTTCATCAAAGTGGCTATCGCAGTAACGAGGGCAGGCGCCTACACGATCAGTACAGATACCGTGAATGGTTATTGGTTCCTGGCTACGGGCAGTTTTGCCGATACAGGTTTACAGGAAGTAAAATTGCAGGCAAAAGGAACACCTGCCTCCGAGGGATTGAATGTTTTTACCGCCAGCTACAATGGTACCAGTTGCTTAATATCCATCACCGTATCGTCCGACCAGGGCGGCATTGCACAATTCACTTTACAGGGAGCGCCGGATACCTGTGCACCTTTCACTATCAGGGGCAGTTACATAAAAGACTATTCAATGAACGGGCTCAATACAGTAACCGTGTCCGTCAATGCAAGTGTTGGTGGTACATACAGCATCAGCACCAATGAAGTAAATGGCTATAAATTCTTTTCCAACGGAACAATCGCTGCAGGCGTACAGGATGTAATTCTTCAAAGCATCGGCACGCCATTGAACGCAGGTACTGATGTATTCACCGTTACCGCCGGCAATTCTGCCTGCAGTTTTTCCATCTCCGTTACAGAGCCGGTGATTGTAACCGGCACCGATTATTTTCCGCTTACTACCAATAGCTACTGGACATACGACGACAAGATGATCCAGGGCGATACCATAAAGCGTGTGATCAGCGATTCGATACTAACTAACGGTAACCTGTACCATATCATGCATGAAACGGATAATTATAACCAGGACATTGCTTCGGCCTACCGGAAAACAGGCAATGAATATTTCCAGTATGGGCCGGTGGATACCCTGACAGCATCAATGAAATACGTTCCGGGAGTGTTGGGAGATATTAAATTCCTGAAGCAGAATCTCATATCCGGCGACACCTGGACTTCTGCTGAATACACCGGCACGTTATTTTCCGGTCAGCCTGTTTGGCTGCAGTACAATTTTATTTGTGCAGAATCGAATACTGCCATCACGGTAGGCAATCATTCTTTTATAAATGTTTATCACATAGTGGTGCTGCCCCAGGTGAGATCTTCAACATTGAATCCGTATAATTCAACTTCAGAGGAAATTGATCTTTATTATGCCAGGGGCGTGGGACTGGTGTACCTGAAATATGTGAGGGATAACTTCACAAAAAGAGAACTGGCCCTGCGATACTGGCAGGTGTATTAGCAGTACTCCGCGGCATAATTCCCGGGAAATACTACCCCAAACAAACAGTTCATATACTTCGGTACCAGCCGTTCCATTTTGTAGCTTTGTCCATACCATTTTATTCAGCGGTAAAAAATATCACATGCATCAAGGCCGTTTTTTAATATCCCTTTTTTTGCTGCTGCTTTCGGGCGGTAGTTCCGCACAAAAAAACAACCAGTACTTTGTTCCCTCTTACAAAGGAGTCTTTACTGCTCCTGCAAAATTGATCCCTACGGCCTTTACGCCGGATGCACCCATAGCAGGCAATGGAGATGTGGGAATAGTATTGGGCGGTACAGCAGACAAGCTTTGTATCTACATCAACAAGAGTGATTGCTGGAAAGCAATGCCCGGTTACCCGGATGGTGGCTTTTGTTTGCCCGGCGGATTGAACATCAACATACCAGCATTGCAGGGCGCATCTTTTTATGCTGAACAGGTGTTGGCCAATGGTACCATCAACGCCTTATTTAAAAAAGATGGGATCACCTGCTCCTTAAAGATCGTTGTTCCTGCTACCAGTAACCAGCTCATCATTGAACTTTCCTCCACCGGCAAACCATTAAAGGCTGCAATGGCCGTATGGGCGCAAAAGGGTTTTGATTCAAGAAATGAGAACGGCAGTAAGAATGGAGTATTTTACGCAACACGGCATTTCGATGCACCGCAGCTTGACTGGCCTTCGCATGTATCCATCGCCGTTAGTGCGGCCGGGATCGGTAAAGACAGTTTTATAATCAACCCTTTAAAAAAGCTGACCCTGGTAGCAGGTATCTGCAGCAATTTTGAAAACAGCAACTACCTCGCTGCCGCCATCAATCTTGCCGGCAACGCTACTGTAAAATCAATTGAAGCTCTCAAAAAAAGCAATGACCACTGGTGGCAGCAGTTCTGGTCGAAATCACAGATCAGCATCGGCGATACCATGCTGGAAAAATATTATTACGGCTCACAATACCTGCTTGCCTGCTGCAGCCGGAACAAGAATTTTGCACCGGGCCTCTGCGGCAATTCCATTACGGCAGATGCACTATCGGCCTGGCAGGGAGATTATCATACCAACTATAATTTTGAAGCACCCTGGTGGGGTTGTTATTCATCCAATCACATCGAATTGACTGAGCCTTACGATCAACCCATTCTTGAGTACATGCCCAAAGGAAAAAGCAATGCAAAAAAATTATTGCACTGCGATGGTGTGTATTACCCGGTAGGCCTTGGGCCAAAAGGATTTTCAACCACGATGTACCCGCTCACAGAACAAAAAATGATGAAGAGCTACGGCATCAAAGATGTGGGGCTTGAAGGCGGAGAGATGTTCTGCGGCCAAAGAAGCAATGCGGTATTTCTTACCTGTAACATGTTCCAGCGCTTTTATCATACTTACGACAAAGCCTATGCGATAAAAGTATATCCCTTTATCAAAGCCGTGGCCGATTTTTGGAGCGACTATTTAAAATTCGAGAACGGTCAATACAATAGTTACAATGATAATTTTTGGGAAGTAGGCCCATGGACGGAAAACTGGCGGGCCGATATGAAGGCAGGTGATACCAACAACACCGCAACCCTGGGCTTGCTGAAAATGTTTTACAAAGGCATTATTGAGATGAGTGCTTTTTTAAAAACCGACCAGGACAAAGTAGCGCAATGGCAATACATCAGCGATCATTTATACCCGCTGCCACAGGTAAAACGAAATGGCGTCACCCGCCTCAAAGCAACGGAAAGAGGCAGCAGCAGCGGAAGCAGAACAGCTCCGGGTTTTGGAAGATTGATGGCCTACACCTGGGTATTTCCTGCAGGGCTGGCCGGTGTACGTACAGATCCTGCTTTTACTGAGTTATTGAGAAAAGAAGTTGGCCGCTGGGATACCGACCCGGGCGGAGACCCTGCATGGGACAATATGGGCAACGGGTTTGAAACCTATTTTACAACCGCTGTGAGGGTAGGTTATGACCCGGAGTTGATCATAAAAAAATTAAAGCAACGATTCGCCAAAAAAGCGATGGCCAATTTATGGATACCACAATCCGGCGGACTAACAGAAACGCTTAGTGCGGTACCTTCCTGCATCAACGAGATGTTATTGCAGGGATACGAAGGCATGATAAGGGTATTTCCAGCATGGCCCTCCGAAAGAGATGCCAGCTTTCAAACACTGAGAACCTTTGGCGCCTTCATTGTATCGGCAGAAAAAAAGGATGGCCTTGTCCGTTATATAAAAATATTGAGTGAAAAAGGAAGACCATGTGTAGTTGAAAACCCCTGGAACAAACCTATGCAGATCAGCAGCAATGGAAAAAAGATCAGGCCGCTGATCAACGGCAGCCTGTATTCGTTTACCACAAAAGCCGGCGCCACTTACTCCATTAAAATGCAATGATCCGTCGGCGATTGTGAAGAAAAAATGATAATTTGGATGCAAAGCCGCCAGCATGAATACCTTACAAACAGCAGACTACATTGTATTTTTCATTTATTTCATTTTGATTGCGGCGTATGGTATTTACATTTACCGCAAAAAAAAGAACCGTACAGAGAATGCAAAAGATTTTTTTATTGCAGAGGGGTCGCTCACCTGGTGGGCCATCGGTGCATCGCTGATCGCCAGTAATATTTCTGCGGAACATTTTATTGGCATGAGCGGCTCTGGTTTTGCACTGGGTCTTGCCATCTCTACCTATGAATGGATGTCAGCCGCCACGCTTATCCTGGTGGCTGTTTTCATTATTCCACTGTATCTCAAAAACAAAATATATACGATGCCGCAGTTTCTGGCCAGGCGGTATAGTGATGCAGTGAGCACCATCATGGCGGTGATATGGCTGCTGGTATACGTTTTTGTAAACTTAACTTCCATCATTTACCTCGGGGCGCTGGCCATCTCTGCTGTATCCAGTATCAGTTTTGCATATTGCGTGGCAGGGTTGAGCATTTTTGCAGTAATCGTTACACTAGGCGGCATGAAAGTGATTGGCTACACAGATATCTTCCAGGTACTTGTACTCATTGTCGGCGGTTTGGTGACCACATACCTTGCACTAACCTTGCTGGCAGAACAGTTTGGATATGGAAAAGACCTGCTGAAAGGACTTGCCCTGTTAAGAAAAGAAGCACCCGGGCATTTTCATATGATATTCGACAAGTCGAATCCGCACTATAAAGAATTGCCCGGTATGTCGGTGCTTATTGGGGGTATGCTCATTAATAATCTTGCCTACTGGGGCTGCAACCAATACATAGTGCAAAGAGCACTGGGAGCAGAATTACACACCGCCAGGAAAGGGATATTGTTTGCTGCTTTTTTAAAAATGCTTGTGCCGGTGATCGCTGTTTTGCCCGGCATCGCCATGTATGTAATGCATCACAACGGGCTGTTTCAAAAAGAGATGACGGATGCTGCAGGACTGGTGAAGCCAGACCAGGCTTACCCTACCCTGATGAACCTGTTGCCTGCCGGTTTAAAGGGTGTTGCTTTTGCAGCCCTTACCGCAGCCATCGTTGCTTCCCTCGCAGGCAAGGCCAACAGCATATCTACTATTTTTTCACTGGACATTTATAAGAAATATTTTAACCGGGATGCCAGCGAACGAAACCTGGTTGTAACGGGCAGGTGGGCAGTTGTTGCCTCCATGCTCATCGCAGCCTTTGTTGCCCCGGCATTAAAATCGCTCGACCAGGCCTATCAATTCATACAGGAGTATGTTGGCTTTTTTTCTCCCGGTGTGCTGGCAATTTTTTTACTGGGTTTGTTCTGGAAAAAAACAACTGCAGCAGCTGCAATCGCAGGAGCCTTGCTTACCGTGCCCATCGCTGTTGTATTGAAATTTTTACCTGTTTGGACGCAGGGGGCATTCCCTGATTATCCCTTTTTAGACAGGATGACGATCACCTTTTTTGCAATAGTGATCCTGATGGTAACGATGAGCCTCTCAAAACCCGCCAGTGAGCAGGATACACATCGCATCGAAGTCAACAGCAAACTCTTTAAAGTATCTCCCGGCTTTGTGATCGGTTCATTTATTATCTGTGGCATGCTGGCAGCGCTCTATACTATTTTCTGGTAAAGATTCATTCGTAGACACGATAGTAATTCCTGTTTTCCAGCAGCGCCAATACAATCAAGCTGAAACCTGAAAAGCTGAATACTGCCCGGATCGCAGTGGCATATTCGACGTGCAGCCGCTGATCGTACCATTCAAGCGGTAACACCGTCCAGCCTTCTGTAGAGATATTTACCGGCAAGATGAAAATAAAAAAAAGCAATATGCTGACGAGGTAAAATACCGAAGCAAACAGTAAATGTTTTGAAGAGCGCTTTTTCTTCTTTTCTACCACTATAAGCAGGATCGTCAGTAAGAATGCGATGATCTCAAAAATGATCAGCCAGCTTAGCCCGATCGTAAAATGCTCGAATGCAAGGAAACTATCTTTCGGCAGATCCAGTATATCCGAGGCTTCGATCAGGTTGCAGAGCAACACCGAGAGTGGGATCACCGCAAACATAACGGTTAAAAATCTCAATAGATTTTTCATACAACTAATTTTAGATGATCGCAATGTCAGCATTCATCATCAATGCCTGGTACCCGGGATTGGCGATAAGCCCGTGGATGATTGCAGGTTGACCTGGTAAAATTAATTGCTGCAGCTGCTGCAGTATGTTGTTTGCTTGTTAAGTGGATGCCGTTAACAAAGCATTCAATACGGAGTTGGTGAGAGAAATTAGTTTTTAATAAAAGGAAGATACACGTTGTCGTAAATGCTTTTCTTTACCTGCGTACGAAGTTTTTGAAAAGATTCAAAAGGGCCCTTTGTAGCAAACATGTTAATGAGCCATGCCGGCACACTGCCTCCCGGATCTACCTGCAGCACATATTCTATCTGCACCTGCCCATTCCTGAGGGGGGTAATGAGCCAGCGGGAGTAGGATTGCTGAATCCTTACCACGTTTTTGTTTTCCGGTAAATAGTTGGGCTGGTTTTCACCTAAAACTGTTACCGTTTTAGTAGCCGCATCCTGCGATACCAGCAGCCTTACGATAAAATCACGGTTGCTAACGGGCCATGGTATAGCCAGTTCAGAATGATAGTATAATTCAGAAGGAGAGGGTTGTTTCAATACCGTACAGGTTTTGGTGGCATACACCCAGTCCTTGGTAGCGTTGATATCCAGCAATACTGCCGTGAGCCTGCTCAGCGAAGCATCAACGGTACAGGTCGTTTTAACAGCTTTATAAGGAGAGTTGTCGAGATTTTTTGTGTACACTTTTATCCCTTCTTTATCAGTCTTGAGGGCCCAGTCGTTTTGGGAAAAAGCGGTTGCAGTAGTAAAACATAAGATCACTGCAATAATAAGAGTATATGTTGAATTCATAGAGAATGAGAACAGTTTAAAATACGTTTTTGTTCGTTGCGTTATACATCTGCTTCGTTAAATGACAACAACAGGCTGTTAATGGTTGCATTTACCTTTCTGCAGGTAACGCCTGCTTTGTCCAGCATGATCCTGGAGGCTTTAAAGATATCTGTTCCGGCATATTTGTCAGACAGGTAGATCACTTCCCGGATGCCCGACTGGATGATCGCCTTGGTGCATTCGTTGCAGGGGAAAAGGGCTGTATAGATCTTGCAGCCTTTTAGATCCATCCCGATATTGTTGAGTATGGCGTTGAGCTCTGCATGGCACACAAAGGGGTATTTTGTTTCGAGAAAACCGCCCTGCTTTTCCCATGGAAAATCATCATCATCACATCCAATGGGTAAACCATTATAACCGGCACCTACGATCTTATTTTTTTCGTTCACAATGCAGGCGCCCACCTGCGTGTTGGGGTCCTTGCTCCGGCGTGCACTCAGCAACGCCACGCCCATAAAATATTCATCCCAGGAAATATAATCCTTTCTTTTTTCAAGGCCGGCCATACAACGGTATTTAAAATTAACTGCTTTGTTTTCTTACATACTTTGTCAGTATCACAATTACCTGTCCTTCGATCTTGCCTTCTACCTGTTCTGTATTTTCCGGTACCACCCGTATATTCTTTACCACCGTTCCCATTTTTGCATTGAGGGTAGAGCCTTTCACATCAAGCGATTTGGTAAGTACCACGGTATCGCCGGTTTGTAATACCTGCCCATTACAGTCTTTGTGCAGGTCAACCGTGCCATCACTATCCTGGTCGCCCAGTGCTTTTGCCCAGGCCAGGCGTTCATCATCCAGGTAAAGCATATCAAGATTATCCGCCGCCCAGCTTTCGTTCTTAAGTCGCTGCAGCATGCGCCAGGCCACCACCTGCACACCCGGCACTTCACTCCACATACTGGTGGTCAAGCAATTCCAGTGAGCGCTGTTCAACTCCGCCTTCTTTTCGATCTGCGCCCTGCAGGTATCGCAGATCATGATATTGTTGTCTTCCGTACTTCTATCCTGTGGCAATACTTCGAAAATTTTTACGCCGGTTTCAGCGGTACACAGTTCACATTTGTTCTCACTTCTTGCCAGCAGGTTTTTCTCAAGGTTCATATTGTAAAATTTCGGCGAAGGTAATTCTTTCAGGCGATTTGAAGAAGGCGGTCAAAAACCTGTGGTACCCATCACTGCGATGATCATTTTAGTGTTACGGGAATAGAATTATAAACCATTATCCAAATGAAAAATCAGGCACAAAAAAGCCTGGAAACAATATTGTACTTTTAAAATAAAATCCATGTCAAAGTATAATTGCTTTCTACTGCTGTTCATTGTATCAGTAGCTGCCTTCGTTGTGTTTATGGTATTTTACCTTAAAGCATTTTTTGGATTCGCCATGCATGCAGAAGAACTTTCTGAGCATTCTTACAACAGTCCCTTCCAGTTCATGGCAATGATATTTACACCGGAACTGATCATTTCATTTATTGTTACCGCCGCCTGCAGTCTTTGTACAAGGGTATTGGGAATTGTGTGGGTGATTAAAAATAAAACAGTGACCGATGGAGAAAAAGCGCTGTGGGTAATAGGTTTTATCATGATGGGGTTTGTAACGGCCATCGTTTTTTTGATACTTGCAAAGAGCCGCAAGTTTGTTGAATGATGAGCCTGAAAGCAAAAGAGGCTGGATCAAAGTTGTACTGATACCTATACCCGGCAAGTTGGATACAAGATCAGTATGCACAGCACTGAAACATATTGATGCCTTCAATGTTGCAGACTGTTGCGTTGATCCAGCCCTATATCTTCCAATAATTCATCAATGCGCTACCTGCAGCGTAAAACCGGTGTTGGCCGTAAAATGTGCGCCCGTGCTAACAGACAGGCTTCTGCAACTTCCATTCACATTCAGCACAGCCGTACCAGTATTGATCACCACATCTGTATTAGCGTCCGGCACTACATTGCAACTCCAGTTGGCCGCATTGTTCCATAACGTATTGGCAGTACCGGTCCAGTAGTTTACAAATTTGAGGGTAGTTACCGTGCTGAAATTACCGCTTACATTGCAGCGGTACTGGTAGCCATACATGGAAGAAGCTGCATTACTGATCTGCAGGGTGGCCGTAGTGGCATTTGCATACGTACTGTTATTGGTAATATTGCTGAATCCGCCGCCGGTATTTACCTGCCATTGATAAGCAGCCCCGGTAATGCTGGACGTGATGTGAATGGTACCACCGGGACAAGGATCTGTAACTGCTGCGGTGCCGCCCAAAACATATAAGTCGCCCGCCGGATTGTCCCCGTTATTCGCACTAAAAAGTATCTTACTGTTTACACCAAAAAATGTTAACTCCGGATCAGAATCACCTGCGCCGGTATTGATGTCTGCTTCCAGTGTTGTACCCACGGTAGTACCATCCGTTTTCCATAACTCATTTCCCTTTATGCCATCGTTGGCAACAAAATACAGGTTGGTGGCAGTGAAAGCACCCAGTGTAAACAATGCACCATTACCTGCGCCGGGGTTAATGTCTTTCACGATTTTTGTATTGGCCAGCGTACCGTCTGATATCCACAACTCACGGCCTTCGGCATCGGTGGAAGCAACAAAAAAGAATTTATTGCCCTGGAACAGGGGGGTGCTGATGGTGCCGGTATTAACATCATATTGATAATTGTACATGATGGCCGGAAAATCATTGTTAGCAAAAGAAAAAGATTTGAACAGGGTAGTACCGCCGGGTGTACCATCGGATTGCCAGAGCGATGAACTCGTAGCGCCATCAGAAACCGCAAACATAAATTTGGTTGGCAGGTCAACCGCATTGGTGATGAGAATAAGTGCCGGACTAAAGCCTGTTTGTACAATATTTTTTACGAGGGTGGTATTGGCCAAACTGCCATCAGTCGTCCACAATTCACCGGCGCTGGTACCATCATTGGCAATAAAATAGGCTTTGTTATTGAAGGTGTGAAAACCATTGGTCACCGGGAAACTAAAACCCGGCACTATTTCTATCGAAGTGGCGCTGGCTGGTCCGGCATTGATGTCTTTCACCAGCACGGTGCCGGCGGCAGTGCCATCTGTTTTCCATATCTCTTCTCCATGAGTAGCATCGCTGGCAATGAACAACACGATATTATTAAGGCCAAAAAATGTTTTCGGACTTGAGGAATCAGCTCCTGTATTGATGTTCTTTAGTAATACGGTGCCGGCAGCAGTTCCGTCAGACTTCCACAATTCCAGGCCTTCGGCTGCGGTATTGGCAGCAAATAAAAGGTAGGTTCCGTTACTGAATATATTGTAATTATCGGCCTGGTTGCTGCTTTCTACTCCTGCGGCAATGTCTTTTACAATGGTGGTTCCTGCACCAGTGCCATCGGTTCGCCATAACTCCCTGCCCTGTGTAAGCGTAGCGGCACTAAAGTAAACGGTGCCGTTCATCAATGCAAAATCCGCAGGGTCAGATCCAATTCCGGGTGTGCTGTTGATGTCTTTTATTAGCACAGTACCCACTGTTGTGCCATCGGTACTGTACAGTTCGGCACCCAGCGCTGCCGTGCTTCCCCGGAAGATCAGCTTACCGGAAAACAGGCCGGCAGCTTCTTCAAATTTTATGCTGGTCGAGATCTGAACCGTACCCGCCAGGGTTCCATCTGTTACCCATATCGTGCTGTCGATACCCGATACCACGATCGTTTTTTGACTGCTGAGCGGAAACGTTACCTGCAGGTCTTTATTGGAATTGATCTGTGTAACCTGGGCCTCTGCCACATTCATTGTAACAATAAAAATGCCTGCCATCAATAAAATTCTTTTCATATAAACCATTTTTTAATTGAAAAAGAAAAATAGGAGATTGGCATTGGTAAGGCCTTTCATGAAATAGTTGGATCCAACGCAGGAGATTTTCTTTGTAAAAGTAATAAACGGTTCTTGTGAATCATAGTGTATCACAAAGAAAATTGCCTGCCTTACAACAATGCAGAACCAATTCTGCGGAGGGCCGGGAATCACTTATTTCTTCGCAAAAGTGCGCAGGTAATTGATCAGGTCGCCCGGGCTCCTGGTTTTGCCAAATGTACCTTCGATCACATCCTGGTTTCCGGGAATCCTTTTTTTAAAACCCGGCATATCCTTATGTCCAAAATAGATTTTGTACAACAGGGAGCCATCGCTTTGTTGCTGGAAACCTGCCGAAGTAAAATCAGAAGGTGGAATGGTCAGGTGTTCTGCCCGCCGACCGGTACCCTTGCCATCAATACCATGGCAACTGCGGCAATAAGAGTCGTACAATTCCCTGCCTGCTTTAACCGAAGATGCATCGGTTGCCACCGGATTCTTCATCTTTTCATATTTTTCAGGAACCTTCCAGGGGTCGGGCTGCAGGTCAAATGCCAGCGCTGTAGCGATCACCATAACTGCTGCAAGCACTTTACTAATCTTTATCATTGTATCGTATTTTAGTGTTAAGTCAAAATCCCCGTGGGATTTTCATGATAAAACTAAGAACGAAAGTTTGCCACAGGCATGATCTTTATCATTGGCACCGATGTGTATTATCATCGTTGCAGACTTTACATGGCATAATGATCTGTACACGACATTGCCGGCATTGCTAACGTAAAAAGACATTCATCAATAAGAGTTATGATTTCTTTTTGATCCTCGCCAGGGGAGCTGCAAAACCGCCGGCAATCCCATGCGTTTAACAGGTAGTGAATTACGCAGGCTTTTTTTTGTAAAAAGCCTGTTCATTTCTGATAGACTGCAGGGCGCTGTTTGCTTGAAATTATTTTTCAGAAGATTACCAAAATTTAAGGTTAGCGCATTTTTTACGTTTCTGCAGTCATTGGTTTTACTTTGATACAACCAAAAATTGCAGTATAATAAAACATGGCAACAATACTTGATAAAATCAATAACAAAACTGAATCATATCAGTTTCACTCCGCATTTAAAATCCTATTTTTAGTCAGGAATTAATATGTGTTTTTCTTTGAACTAAATCACAAAACGGGTTTTACAGATCAAATTCAGAACTTTTGAATGCTTGCTTTTTTGTTTCACAATTCAGGATTAAAACATTAAATTCATCATTGTAATTTTAACCCGGTATGAGTTCTTTATTCACAGAGGAAGCGAGGCTTTTATTTGAATCAGCACCCGGACTTTACCTGGTGCTGGAGCCAGACTTTACCATAGCTGCTGTAACTGACGCCTACCTGTGTGCTACCGGAACCAACAGGGAGCAACTGATCAGCCGGAATATTTTTGAAGTATTTCCCGATAATGCTGAAGATAGAAGCGATGATGAAAGTAACTGCATGCACAACCTCAGGGCTTCACTTAACTATGTAATTAAAAATGGCAGGTCACAAACAATGGCTGTGCAAAGATACAGTCTGCCCGGGCCGGATGGTCTTCCGGCAGAGCGTTATTGGCGCCCTTTCAACAAGCCCGTTTTCAACAGTGATCAGCAACTCCTGTTTATCATACACCAGGTAGAAGATGTAACGAAGCACAAAATAGCTGAACAAAAATTTTACGATTACCTGGAATCAGCGACAGAGGCAACCATCATTATGGGTGATGATGGTGATATGAAAATTGCAAATAAGCGGGCCTGCCTGCTCTTTGGTTACAGCAAAGAAGAACTCATTGACAAACCGGTAGAGATACTGCTGCCGGATGAACTAAAAAAAATGCACCAGCACCGTCGCAGCAGTTTTGAAGATGCTGCCGGCTTAAAAGAAATGAATAGTGGCGAAACCTTTACCGCCACCAGGAAAAACGGGGAGCGGTTCCCTGTTGAAATAAACTTATCCCTGGTAAATTCAGATGAAGAAATTCTTGTATCAGCTTCCATCAAAGACCTTACCGAACGAAAACAGCAGCAGGAGAAACTGGAATTACTTTCAAAACAGATCGACCAGGCTAACGATGCCATTTTTACAGTTGACGCAGAAAGAAGGATCACAAGCTGGAACAGGGGAGCGGAAAAAATGTACGGTTACTCAAAAGAAGAGGCGCTCGGAAAAGTATCGCATGATCTTTTACAGACCGACATGGATGCGAAGGAAATTGAAGCACTTTCCAGAAAAATTGCCGGGGAAAATCATTATACCGTTGATCTGAAAAGGAAAACAAAAGCAGGTGACGATATTTTTGTAAAGTTATCCACTACTTCAATAAAAAGCCCGGCAGGGGAACTCACCGGTTATGTGGCGGTAAACTTTGATATCACTGAACAAAAAAAACTAAGGGAGCAGGTTGATTACCTGGCACAAATTACAGAGCAGTCCTCGGAAGCTATCATGTCGAGAAATAGCGACAATTGCCTTGTAAGCTGGAATAAGGGAGCTGAACATCTTTTTGGATACTCTAAAGAAGAGGCCTTGGGTCGAAAGGCAATTGATCTTGGTATCATCCGCTTCACGCCGGAAGAAATGATCGAAGTTGCAGCCGAATTGGCAGGTAAGGGAAACTGGAAAGCAGAAAAGCTTTTCTTTCATAAAAACGGCACCGGTTTTTGGGGAAGTGTTACTGCCAATGTGATAAAAAATGAGCATGGTAAAAAATTGTCGGAAGTGTTTGTGGTGAAAGATATCAGCACCGAAAAACAATTAGAGGCCAGATTGATACAGGCAAATGAAGAGCTGGAGCAAAAGGTAAAAGAGCGCACTGCTGAAATTCTGAAAAGCGAAAAAAAATACCGCCATCTCTTCGAAAACAATCCCATGCCGATGTGGATCACAGACATGGATACCCTCAAATTCCTCGATGTAAATAAAATAGCGGTAGAAAGATACGGCTACAGCCGGGAGGAATTCCTGGGCATGACGGCAACGGATATACGCCCGGACGATGAAAAGGTGCCGTTTGTGGAATATGTTCATACGCAGGAAAACGATGAAACAAATTACCACAACCGGGTATGGCAACACCAAAAAAAAGATGGCAGTATCATCCAGGTAGAAGTGATTGTACACCATATTTTTTTTGAGGGCAGCAAGGCACGCCTTGTACTGGCAAATGACGTTACAGAAAAAGTGAAAGCAAATGAAAGACTGGCGGCCAGTGAACAACGCTTCCGGGCACTGATAGAAAACAACTACGACATCATCTCCCTGATGGACAGATCTTTTAATCTTATCTACCGAAGCCCCTCAGCAGAAAGGATCATGGGGTGGAGCAATGACTCGATGAAAGGCCGCAATGCAACAGTGAACATTCACCCCGACGACCAGCAAATGGCCAGGGGCATCATCGAAGAATTAATGGTTAGTCCAGGTAAATCTTTTTATACAAGCTTCCGAAACAAACACAAAGACGGCCATTATTTATGGGTAGAAGGTTCACTCGTAAACCGGCTGGAAGAGCCCGGCATCAATGCGATCGTTTTTAACTTCAGGGATATCACTGCAAGAAAAGCAGCCGAGCAAAAATTGCACGCAAATGAGGAACGCTTCCGGGCACTGATCGAAAACAACAACGACATGATCTCACTGCTTGACGCATCTTTTAAAGTGCTCTATCGCAGCCCATCTTCCACCAGGATCACTGGCTGGACGGATGATGATGTTAAAGAAATGAGCATGCTAAAAACGGTTCACCCGGACGACCTGATCACACATGAAAAAAATATACGATCCATCTTTTCCACCCCGGGTAGTTCGATTAATACTACCGTACGCATCCTGCACAAAAAAGGACATTATATCTGGATGGAAGGCTCCATCAAAAATCTTCTCCAGGACGAAACTATTAAAGCCTTTGTGTTCAATTTCAGGGATGTAACGGAACAAAAATTGGCTGAAGAAAAGATCAGTGCCAGCGAAGAACGTTACCGGCATACCCTCGACAATATGCTCGAAGGTGTACAGATACTGGATTTTGACCTTCGTTATGTGTACGTAAATGATGCCATGGCCAAACAGGCAAGATATCCTAAAACAGAGTTGATCGGGTACACATTACCGGACAAATTTCCAGGTATAGAACAAACATCCGTTTTTAGATCTTACCAGTATTGCCTTCACGAAAGACAGCCCCTTCATTTAGAAAATGAATTTATTTTTCCAGATGGATCAATCGGCTGGTTTGAATTAAGTTTTCAACCCATCCCCGAAGGCTTATTCATTTTATCAGTAGACATTACTGAAAGAAAAGAATCCGAGGCGAAGTTAAACGACCAGCGTGCCCAGTTAAAAACCCTGGGAGATAATTTGACCGGCGTGATGATCTACCAGCTCATTGGAGATATAGACGGAAAACGCCGGTTCACTTACGTAAGCGATGGCGTGAAAAATCTAACCGGTAAAACCCCGGAGGAAGTGATGGCCGACCCATCTGTATTGTACACAATGATCCTGGAAGAAGACCGGGAACAATTCATCCTGGCTGAATTGGAAGCGAGCAGAAAAATGGGTATATTTAATACAGAAGTTCGTTGCCGCACCCATAAAAACGAGATCCGCTGGCTCAACATTGTTTCCACGCCAAGGCTGCAGGAGAATGGACAGATCGTATGGGATGGTTTTCATATCGACGTTACCGACCGCAAAGAAGTGGAAGAAAGAATGAAGCATCTCAACCAGGAACTCGAAGAAAAAATTGCCGTCCGCACGGAACAGCTTAAAAAAAGCAACCAGGAGATGGAAGCTTTTTCTTATTCCGTTAGTCATGACCTCAGGGCACCGCTCAGGGGCATCATCGGCTTTACAAATATCCTGGAAGAAGAATACAGCAGCAAGCTGGATGCTGAAGCAAAACGCATTACAGATGTGATCAAAAGCAATACCCTTAAAATGGGCAACCTGATTGATGACCTGCTGGCGTTTTCAAGGATCGGCCAGCAGGAGATCGAGAAGATGATGATCGACAGCAATGAACTGGTGAAACAGGCGATCCTTTCACTTGACCATAAGAACAAACAGGCAGAATGGGTGATCCCAACTTTGGATAAAGCCTTCGGGGACTATAACACGCTCAGGCAGGTTTGGGTAAATCTTATTTCAAATGCGGTAAAGTACTCCTCCGGCCAACAGTTCCAGCGCATTGAAATCGGCTCTTATGAGGCCGAAACTGAAGTAATATTTTTTATAAAAGACAATGGGGTAGGTTTTGATGAAAAATATGCAGACAAGTTATTCAAGGTTTTTCAACGCCTGCATTCTACAACGGAATTTGAAGGCACCGGTATTGGCCTGGCCATTTTAGAAAAGATCATTTCGAAACATGGCGGCAGGGTATGGGCATCGGCAGTTAAAGGAGCCGGCGCCAGTTTTTATTTTAGTTTACCAAACAAGCAGATTGAGTCTATTTAATAATAATAAAAACCTATCATATTATGGATCACAATTCAATTGACCTGTTATTGGTGGAAGATAACCTGCACGACGCAGAACTCACTATCCGGGAATTGCAAAAGCATAACCTGGCCAATCATCTTTATCATGCAACCGATGGAGAAGAGGCGCTGGATTTTATTTTCGCCACCGGCAAATTTGCCAGCCGCAGGAATGCTGCACTTCCTCCTAAACTGGTGTTGCTGGATATTAAAATGCCGAAGATAAATGGCATCGAAGTTTTGAAAGCCATTAAAGGAAACGAAGAAACCAAATCAACGCCGGTGGTGATACTTACTTCTTCCCGGGAAGACCCGGATATACAGGCCTGTTATGATTTGGGCGCCAACAGCTATATCCTTAAACCGGTAAACTTCGAAAAGTTTGCGGAAGCCATTAAAAACCTTGGGTTTTACTGGCTCTTGCTGAATCAGCCACCAGTCTAATCTCATCTTTTTAACCTCAAGCCGATGGAGCCCTTAAAAATACTACACCTGGAAGACAGTGAAACGGATGCTGAAATTGTAAAACGCCTGCTTAAAAAAGAGCAGCTGCATTACAATTACAGGCTTTGCATGACCCGGGAAGAATACATTGATGCACTTGAAGAATTTATGCCCGATGTGATACTGGCCGATAATTCGCTGCCACAGTTTGATGCAGCGGAAGCATTGAATATTGCCAATCATTTTATGCTGAAAGTGCCATTCATATTGGTTACCGGTACTATGTCGGAAGAATTTGCGGTAGATATGATAAAGCGTGGTGCTGATGATTATATCCTTAAAGACAGGTTGGGAAGATTGACCTCTGCCATTGATACGGCGCTTAGAAAACGCAGGGCTGAAAAAGAAAAATCCATAGCGCTGGAAAAACTGGTGCAAAGCGAGGAAAAGTACAGGATGCTTTTTGAACGAAATCTTGCAGGTGTATATCTAACAACGGTTGCCGGAACCATCATCAATTGCAACGATGCCTTTGCTGCCATGCTCGGTTACAGTTCGCACGCTGAACTGGAACAGGTAAGTGCTTTCTCACTTTATTTTGATAGCAAAGACCGGGATCAATTTATCAATAACCTACGCAATAAAAAACAGGTATCCAATTATGAATCTGTACTTAAACATAAAGATGGCCATGCAGTTAATGTGCTTGAAAATATTTCTTTGCTTACGGATGCTGTTACCGGCGAAGAACTGATAGAAGGTGTAATGCTTGATTTTACAGAACACAAGCAAATGCAGGAGGCCCTGCTTTATGAACAGTACCTGATGCAAACGCTGATGAATAACCTGCCGGATGCTATTTATTTTAAAGACCATGAAAGCCGCTTTTTACGAATCAGTAAGTCACAGGCAGCATGGCTTGGCCTCAAGGATCCATTGATGGCTTTAGGCAAAACAGACTATGATTTTTTTCCAAAAAATCATGCAGACTCAGCCCTCAGTGATGAAATCGAAATAATGCAAACGGGTCAGTCAATAACCAGGGAAGAAAAAGAGGTATGGCCGGGAGGGTCTGTTACTTATGCGGTTTCTACCAAAATGCCCTTACGCAACCAGCAGGGCGATATTACCGGAACATTCGGCATCTCAAGGGATATTACAAAACGAAAAAAAGCAGAAATATTAATACAGGAAAGCGAGGAGAAATACCGTACCATGATGGAAAGGGTATCTGATGCCTTTGCTGCCCTCGACAAAAACGGCATTTATACCTACGTTAATAAGAGCGCAGCTGCAATTTTCAATTTAAGCGAAGAGGAAATGATTGGAAAAAATGTATGGACGCTGTTTCCTGAATCAGTAGAAATGCCTTTTTACAATGCCTTTTACGAAGCGCTCAGAACACAGCAGTACACTTTTGTTGAAAATTACTACACAGCCAGTAATATATGGCTGGAAAACCATTTTTATCCTTCTGCCGAAGGGATATCGATCTTCTTCCGGGATGTAACCAAGCAAAAAAAAGCGGATGCACTTATAAAGGAAAGCGAAGAAAAATACCGCACGCTGGTAGAGCAGGCCTTTGATGGCATTATCATTTACGCATCCGATGGCACCATACTCGATTGTAACCTTAGTGCCTGCACCTACACCGGTTACTCATCAGAAGAATTAAAAAGCTTTAATGTAACCAAACTCTTTTTTAAAGATGAACTAGAAGCCCGGCCATTAAAATTTGAATTGCTGTACAGTGGTCACCCCACACTGGATCACCGCAGGCTTAAAAGAAAAGACGGCACTTCTGTTGATATGGAAATAGCCACCAAGATAATGCCTGATGGCAGGCTGATGGCTGTTGGCAGAGATATTACAGAAAGACGAAAAGCACAGGCCCAGCAGGCATTGTTTGCTTCCATTGTTAATTCATCAGATGATGCGATCATCAGTAAAAACCTGGATGGTGTGATCACGAGCTGGAATCGTGGTGCAGAAGCGCTTTTTGGCTACACTGAAAAAGAAATGGTGGGTAATAATATTTCGGCACTCGTACCTGCTGACCTCAGCGGCGAAGAAACCGCCATCCTCAAAAAAATATCACAGGGTGATTATGTGCAGCATTATGAAACGGTTCGTGTTAAAAAAGATGGCAGCCGGGTATTTGTTTCACTAACAGTATCCCCTGTACGAAACAGCAAAGGCTTAGTAATAGGCGCTTCTAAAATTGCAAGGGATATTTCGGAACGAAAAGCAGCGGAGCAAAAGATCATCCAGTCAGAGATCAACCTCAAAGCTATTTTTGACAATACTTCCGAGGGATTTGTCCTGGTAGACCGGGATGGAACGGTTAAAGCCTTCAATGGGAAAACGAAGGAGAGCATTTTTGTGAATTCGGAAGTAGAAATGAAAGCAGGCAAAAACATCTTTGAATTTGTTGACCACGACCGGAAGGATTTTTTCAAAAAAGTAATGATCAATGTACTAAAGGGTAATACGATCCAGTACGACCGTGCTTTCAATATGGGCAATGGCTCATTCCGCTGGATCAACTTTTCGCTTAACCCGGTCGTAAAAGATAAAAAGATCGATGGTTTCTGTATCACCGGTCGTGATATCACGGATAAGAAGATCGCAGAACAGGAAAAGGAATTTACCCACAACAACCTTGATGCACTGATCAATAATACACATGACCTGATCTGGAGTATTGACAAAGATTTTAATCTTATTACTTCCAACCTGGCCTTTAAAAAGACGGTAAAACTTCTGAGTGGCATAACTGTTTTAAAAGGATCAAGCATACTCATTGATGCTTTTGGCCCATTTGAATTAACCCGTTATAAAGAGTTTTATCAGCGTGCGCTGGCGGGTGAAACTTTTACAGAAGTGTTGTTCTCCAATACACCCATTGGTCTTTGGTCAGAAGTATCATTTTATCCGATTTACGAAGGCAGTTCTGTCATTGGTACGGCCTGCTTTTCCCGGAATATCACCGACCGGAAAAAAGCAGAAGAAGAATTAAAAAGAAGCTACGCCGAAAAACAGGTGCTGGCCCGCAGGATGTCGACCATTATTAATACACTGCCTGCAAATATTGCGCTGCTTGATGAAAAAGGTGTTATTGTAGACGTAAATGAAGCCTGGAAAAGTTTTGCTGATAAGAACGGTTTCCAGAGCCCTCATTATGCCGTTGGCGACAACTACATAGAAATTGCCGATACCTCTTTTGGAGAGGATGAAGGTGATGGAAAAAAAGTAGCAACCGGCATCAGAAAAGTGCTCAACAAAAAAATAAAGGCATTTGAATACGAATATCCCTGTCACTCGCCGGAAGAAAAAAGATGGTTTCGCATGGTAGTAACGCCGATCGCAGGGCGGGAACAGGGTGCGGTAGTGATGCATGTAGATATTTCTGAATTGCGCAAACTGGAAGCGGAAAGGATGGAAAGTAAAATTGAAGAACAGAAAAATATTACACAGGCAATGATACTGGGGCAGGAGAAAGAACGGAACGCCATTGGCAGGGAACTGCACGACAATATGAACCAGATTCTGGCAGGAGTAAACCTGCTGCTGGGTATGTTAAGAACCAAGCCGGAAAGACTGGACCAATACCTGCCACTTTGCATTGAACACATTAACCTTGCCATTAAAGAGAACCGGAAGATCGCACATGAGCTGGTATCACCCAACCAGGTTTCTGAAAGTTTGATCAACCAGATAGACCGGTTGTGTACCAATATGCTGCAAAATGCCGGTCTCGAAACAACCATTGATCACGAAAAATTTGATGAACATCTTGTTCATGCTGATCAAAAACTGGCCATTTACAGGGTGGTGCAGGAGCAGTGTACCAACATAGTTAAATATGCCCAGGCCCGCCAGGTTGAATTCAAATTATCAACATCCGGAAATTTGCTCATGCTGCAGATAAAAGACGATGGGCAGGGGATGAAGACAGGCAAAAAAACAGATGGCATCGGGCTACAAAATATGATGAGCCGTGTAAGCGTGCTCAATGGCAAATTAAAGATCAATACAAAACCAGGGAAAGGCTTTGCGTTGCACGTTGAAATTCCACTCGCCTGATCACCCGATCGCCGAAATGATCTTGTCAACAATTGCGCCGGGAGCCATGCAAACATCTATTGCAATGGTATCCCTGCCAGGTGCTTCCAGTGCATCAAATTGCGACTGCAGCAAAGATGCCGGCATATAATGTTGCTGTCGTTGCTGCAGCCGCTGCAGGATAGTTTGGTAACTGCCATTTAACAGCACCCAGCGGCAATGGGTTTCAATGCCCCTGCTCAAACTTTTTCTATAGGCCGCTTTTAACGCCGAGCAAGCCAGGATGATATTATTTTTTGTGACGGCCTCTTCGGCAAAATCATGCATCTTGTCAAGCCAGGGTTGGCGGTCTGCGTCGGTTAGCGGCTGCCCTGCTTTCATCTTGTCGATATTCTGTTGCGGATGAAAATCATCTGCATCATAAAATGCATAGCCCGTTTTTTGAGCCAGTAACTGGCCGATGGTGGTTTTACCGGAGCCGGAAACACCTGTGATAAAAATTATTTTATAAGTACCTGTTGCCGGCATCCGTTGGAATTAACTATGCAATTTTAAAAATATTACTGTTCTTTTGATAATCAAGATACCCGTTACCGTTACTACCTGGTCTTCCACATCCCGCTTTTTAAAAAAGCAAAAGACAACACAAAAATCGTACTCCAGTAGATCAACTCGTTGCTCCAGGCCCATGCCAGTGAGATGTAGTTTGTTTTCATAAAATACCAGGTGTATAAAAAATAGATCACAATGGCAATGATCTCAATACCCAAATTAACCCTTGTTTTACCGGTGCCGGTTACACCGTTGAGCCAGATATTGGCAATGCTCATGATCAGCAATCCGCCGGTAACAACCCGGAGCACGGGGATTCCCTGCGCCACAAATTCGGGTCCCTGGCCAAACAATTTAAAAAACTGTACCGGGAAGATGTTTACCAGCAGGCACATCACACAACAAAACCCAATGCTCCACAGCATGATCTTTGTCAATGCTTCCATCACTTTATCTTCCCGCCGCTGGCCCATCAGGTTACTTATCATGGCATTGCTGGTGCCGGCAAATGCCCATACAAACACGCCGGTAAGTCCAAATACATTCCGCATGGTATTGCTGATGGCTTTTGCATTTTCATCATGCCTCGATTCTATTAAAATAAAAAACGCCAGCCAGGTGGTAACGCTGATCACATACTGTAGTATCAGGGGCGTTGCTATTTTAACGATCTGCCTGCTCTTGATCTTGTCAAATTGAAAATGCTGCAGCAGGCCGTACTGTTTTTTCAACCCTGTTTTTGACAGTACTGCAAATACGGTAACAAAGCCTGCCGCTTCTGCGATCACCGAAGCTACAGCAGCACCATTGAAACCCATCTGCGGAAATCCCCATTTACCAAAGATGAGCAGGTAATCGAAGAGTATATTGGTACAGGCCTCTACAACAAAACCAACGATCAGCCAACGGCTGTTAAGCGATGCCACCAAAAATGCATTGCCCATCTGGAACAGGTATAAAAATGGAAGCCCCCAGATGCGGATCCTTAAAAAACTCATTTCCTGCGGATAGGCCGTAGGGTCAGCCACCTGTTGAAAAATGAAGGGCGCCACGAACCAGGTAAGCAGTACGCCTGCTGCAGCCAGTTGAAGGCTGATGCGGATGCCCTGCGACAATACCGTTTTAAAAGCACTGGTATCATCGCTGCCTGCATACCTCGAAAAGACAGATTGCATGGCATTGTTAAGCCCATGACCCGCCACCGCAAAAATGAGATAAAACACGCCGGTGATGCCGGCATTGCCCAATGATTTGATATCGTTGTGTCCCAGGAAGATGCTGTTGGTAAGCATATTCAACTGTGGTATCAGTATGGCAAAAGTGATCGGCATTGCAATAGCAAGTATCTGCCGGTTGGTTACCTGTACTTTTAAATCTTTTATTGCTGCTCCACTTTCCATAAGTTTGCAAAAATATCTTTTTTAAACTGCCAAACACAACCATTGAACGCAAGTTTTAAAATACAGTCTTCCGAAACAGTGAATGCAGGTGCCCGGTTGCTGATAGAAATAAGTCAGTACGGCATTGCTTACCTCATCACCGACAGCAATAATACCTGCGTAGCCCTGCACAGCCAGCATTTCACCATTGATACCAGTGCAGACAAAGCCGCCAATGCATTGAAGCAACTGGCAGCAACAGAAGGAATTCTGCAGGAAAGTTTCAGTAACATTACCGTTTTATACGCTTACCCCGAAGCATTACTGGTGCCTTCAGAATATGTTACAGAGGCTGGAAAAAAGCAACTGCTCGAAATGGTTTTTGGTGATGCGAATGATGCTTTTACCCGTACAGATTTTTTATACCGTCATCACATACACAATATTTACAGCGTACCACGGCAGATCGATGCGGTAGTATCTTACCTGTTTTCATCGCCGGTAAGTACTCACCTGTATTCCCTGCTGCCGGATATGTTCAACCAAACCGGTAATAACCTGTACTGCATTTTCGGTGGTTCATCCTTTACCGCCATGCTGGCAAAAGAGGGCAAGTTGCAGGCAATACAATCTTTCAAATATAAAACGCCGGAAGATGCAGCCTTTTACCTGTTGCAGCTCTGTGAAGGCTTTGGAACAAAGCCCGATGATACCGTTGTACATCTCAATGGGATGATCGACAGTTCATCGAACCTGTATGCTGAGCTGTACAAGTATTTTCTTCACCTGGAATTCGCAAGCCTGCCCGGTTCATTCACGTATCCGGAAGAGATCAACGAATATCCTTCGCATTATTTCAGTCATTTATTTTCTGCAGCAGCATGCGTATAATCAGCGGCATATATGGCGGCAGAAAGATTGCGCCACCGGCAAGTATGCCGCATACAAGACCAACAACAGACATTGCCAAAGAAGGTCTTTTTAATGTATTGCAGAACAACCTGGAGTTTGAACATTTAAAAACACTCGACCTGTTTGGCGGTACCGGCTGTATCAGTTATGAACTGGCGAGCAGGGGAGTGGAGGATCTTACCATTGTGGAAAAGGATACAGCGATGTATGAGTTCATCAAAAAAACTTCAAAGGAACTGGATATACAGGGTTTTAAACTGGTAAAATCGGAAGTGTTCAAATTCATCGATACCTGTACAGAGCAATTTGATTTTATTTTTGCCGGTCCGCCTTATGCATTGGGCACCATTGACGACCTGCCGCTGAAAATATTTGAAAAAGGACTGCTGAATCCCAAAGGCTGGTTTGTACTGGAGCATACGCCAAGAAACGACTATAAAAAGTTTGAACACTACCGCACAGAAAGAAACTATGGCACCACGATATTTTCTATCTTTATCAGGTAAGGCTGCTGACAGCATATCCCTCATTTACTATTCATACGGGTACAATGAAAAAGAAAGATCTCCGTCGTTATTATAAACAGATGAGGAGCGAACTTACTCCTGCGCAGATCAATGTAATGGACGACCTGATGCTGATACAGTTTCAAAAACTGCCGGTTGATATTCCTTCCCTTATCATGACCTATGCACCGCTTGATACATTGAATGAATTCAATCCGCAGCTCATCACCGACTATTGTTATTTTAAAAACCCAAACCAGCAACTGCTTTACCCGCTGATGTACGAAGTGGAAAAGGAAAATGAAATGATCGCCGTGCTGGTAAATGATGATACCATTTTTGAACAGAATGAATATGGCATAGATGAGCCTGCTGATGGAACAGATGTAGCACCCTCTGCCATTGATATGGTGATCGTACCGCTGTTATGCTTTAACAGCGGGGGTTACCGGGTTGGGTATGGTAAAGGATATTATGACCGTTTTTTAAAACAATGCCGGCCAGACTGTATCAAAATTGGCTTCAGTTATTTTGAACCGGTGGACTTGATCGAAGACATCAATGAATTCGATGTAAAGCTTGATTACTGTGTTACCCATGAACGATACTATGAATTTTAAAGCCTGCGTTAGTTTTATACAGGCACGGGCTTTTTAAAACTATGCTCCGCCGAACCTTTGCCGGCTATACCAAACCTGTTAACTTTGCCTCAACCACAAACGTGACATCGTGTTGTTAAAAAGCTTCCGTTATTTATTGTTACCATTTTCATTCGTTTACGGCGGCATCGTGTGGCTGCGTAACTGGCTGTACAATAAAAATTATCTAAAATCCATCCCTTTTAATTTCCCACTGATCTGTGTTGGTAACCTTGCAGTAGGCGGTACCGGTAAAACACCGATGGTGGAATACCTCGTAAGATTGTTGAAAGATGATTTTAATACGGCCACCCTCAGCCGTGGGTACAAACGCAAAACAAAGGGCTTTGGCATTGCCAATGAAAAAACCACGGCACTGGAGATCGGGGATGAGCCCATGCAGTTCCATAAAAAATTCCCGGATGTTACGGTTGCCGTAGGAGAAGAACGGCTGGTAGCGATACCACAATTACTGCAGGATAAACCGGCCACGGAAGTGATCATTTTGGATGATGCTTTCCAGCACCGGCAGGTAAAAGCTGGATTGAACCTGCTGCTCACAGAGTACAAAGATCTTTATACAAGAGACCTGATGCTGCCCGCCGGTGACCTGAGAGATGTGAGAAGCAGCGCAAAACGGGCGGAGATCATTATCGTTACCAAATGTAAACCCAGCATTTCAGAAGAAGAAAGACAGGCCATCATAAAAGAACTGGATCCCACACCTGCACAAACGGTTTATTTTACCAAAATAGAATACTCCACTCCCTATCATCTCTTTAGCAAAAGGCAGTATAATTTTTCGTCCAATGCAGATATTTTACTGGTCTGCGGCATTGCCAACCCAAGACCGCTGCAGGATTTTCTTGCCGCCAATGTACATTCTTACGATATGCTCCGCTACCAGGATCATCATATATTCGACAGCGATGATCTCGGGGAGATCAAGAAACAATTCTCTAAAATAAGATCTTCCGAAAAGCTGATACTCACCACCGAAAAAGATGGCGTAAGGATGCAGAAATTTGAACAGGAGTTTGCCGATTTTCCTATTTATGTACTGCCGGTAAAACACAGCTTTTTATTTGACGGAACTGAGCGCTTCAACCGGCAGGTGATCGATTTTATCCACAGTTATCCAAAACAAACAGCAACCCCGTAATGCAGACAGCAGGCTGCATTGATCATTGCACTGGATTTTACACACCGCAGGTTTTTACTGCCTGTATCGTCCAATCTTCAAGCGCTAAGAACCATTGACCGAACAGGAACTCATATCACAACTTCAAAAAGGAGATGAGCAGGCTTTTAAGCTGCTGGTACACCGTTACCAGGATAAGGTATTCAATACGGCATTCGGGATGTTGCAGCAGCATGGGGATGCGGAAGACATTGCACAGGAAGTGTTCATAAAAGTGTACCGGTCGGTGCAGCAGTTCAAAGGAGCATCTGCATTATCAACCTGGATCTACCGGATCACCATTACCAAATGCCTGGATCATATCCGCACTAAAAAACGAAAAAAGCGTTTTGGAAATGTCCTCAACATTTTTGGCATTGGTAACCAGCTCGTATACGAACCTGCAGATTTTCATCACCCGGGTGTGGTGCTGGACAACAAAGAGAATGCAGCCTTCCTGTTTAAAATGATCGACAACTTACCGGAAAATCAGAAAACTGCTTTCATTCTTAACAAACTCGAAGATCTTAGCTACGCCGCCATCGCAGAAGTGATGAATACCACCGAATCGGCGGTGGATTCCCTGTTGCAAAGGGCCAGGCAAAATCTCAAAAAGAAAATTTTAGCAAAAAATAATGAGCATGGATAGCAGGTTTCTAACAGTCACATCGTCTAAAACATCATAACAGCATACAATGCCTCACGCTAAAGATCAAACGGACAAGATATTGCAAAGCCTCAATGGCATCAGCAAACTGAAAGCGCCCGATTTTTTTTATACCAGGCTGCAGTCCCGGATGGAGAAAGAATTGCTGGCATCGCCTGCATTCCCATTGTTGTTGCGGCCCGCATTTTTAAACACCTGTCTCGCCCTGGTATTTGTTGTTAATCTTGTAACACTGGCTAGCGGCAACAAAGATGTTGAACAGGTAAAAAAACAGGAAGCTCCCATCGAGCGTTTTGCAACTGAATACAATATGGGTACAGCAGACCAGTTGTACGAATAAAAAATTTCACCATGAACAGCATTAAGAACAATAAACTGCTTTCTCTCCTCACTTTACTGTTGCTGGTATTGAATGTCGTTACCCTAACAATGGTGTGGAAGAATAACAGGCAGCATAGTGATCCGGCTCTGCCTCCGATACAGGGGCCAGTGTTTGAATTTGTAACAACCGAATTGAACCTGACTGAGCAACAGCAGGCGAAATACAAAGTTTTACGGGAAGAACACCAGGCGCAACAACGGCCCTTACTGGATTCCATCCGGAAAGCCAAAGAAGCTTTTTTTGAATTATTGAAAGATACTGCCGTGAGTGTAGCAACTGTTGCGGCTTACAATAACAAAGGATTGGCTCTGCAGGGCCAACTGGAGCTCGTGCATTTTAAACATTTTCAACAGCTAAGAGCGATCTGCAACAGCGGGCAGCAACAAAAATTTGACAGGATCATACAAACGGTGTTAAGAAGACTTGCGCCAAGGCCACCCGGGCCTCCACCGGGAGAGATGGATAGGGAAATTCCTCCGGGAAGGTAAGCAAAGCGTGCTGGAAACAAATGCCTGAAATGTATATCAGCACTGCCCGAAAAAGATATGGCACCTTGGTTGCGGGCGGCGGTTTATTTAGCCACGTCTATCTTTACCTTTTTGCCTTTTATCTTTTCATCCTTTATCAGTTCCAGCAAAGCACCCACTTTCAGTTTTCGAACGGCAGCGAAACTGGAAAAATCCTTTACTTCGATCAGGCCGATATCATCCTGTTTGAGGTTGCCCACCTTGGATAAAAAGCCTACAATATCCATCTTGTTCACTTTATCTTTTTTGCCGGCAGCAAAAAACAAGGTTGTCCATTTTGGTTTTTCCGGCAATTCGAGGTCTTCATACAAAACCAGTTCCGTAACCTCATCGGTGATATAAGTCGGCAATTTTTCTTCGGGAGACAAGATCAGGATAGACTTTCCACCCGCTGTCATACGTGCCGTGCGGCCATTGCGGTGCGTATACACATCCGCGGTAGGCGGTAAATGAAAATGAATGATGTATTTGATGTTTGGAATATCCAACCCTCTTGAAGCAAGATCAGTTGTGATCAGCACATTGGAGGTGCCGTTTTTAAACTTGCACATAGCCGCTTCCCTTTCATACTGTTCCATGCCGCCATGGTAAAATACGTTGCTGATTCCTTTTTCCAGCAATAACTGGCTGGTTCTTTCAACCGATTCACGGTGGTTGCAAAATACGATCACCGATTTATTCCCGACCTGGCAAAGCAGCCTGAACAGGGTTTCTACTTTATCTTTATCGGGCGACTTCACTGTTTGCACCAGCAATTCATCTACCGGTTCCTTTTCTACCATTGCAGATAAAAACTCCACTTTTACCGGGTCGGTAAAACCAACAAAGGCCGGGATTTCGGGCGCATTGGTGGCTGAAGTGAGTATTCTTTTTTGAACGGCCGGTAAGGAACCAATGATAAATTCCATTTCTTCCTTAAAGCCCAGTTCCAGCGATTTGTCAAACTCGTCCAATACCAATGTAGTAATGGCTTCGGTAGAGAAATTATTGCGCCGGATATGATCGGCTATGCGGCCGGCGGTGCCGATGATCACGGCAGGAGATTGCAGCAGGTTATTCTCTTCTATCTCCCTTTTGTGTCCGCCATAGCAGCAACTTATTTTATAGCCACTGCCGGCTTTGCGAAATACTTCATCAATCTGGATCGCCAGTTCCCTGGAAGGTGCCAGAATCAATGCCTGCGTAGTTTTAACGGATGGATCAAGCTGCTGTATAACGGGCATTAAAAAAGCCAGGGTTTTGCCGGAGCCGGTGGTAGACAGCAGCAGCATGTTATCATGTTCGCTGCTCGCCTTAATGGCAGCCAGCTGCATTTCGTTAAGGGCTTCAATCTTTAAATTGGCCAGTATCTTTTTGGGAGAAATATTTACCTGTTGCATTTCGGTAAAATTAGCTGTAAATTAGTGAGAGTTCTTTTTTATTAACGATAAAACTTTGCTATATGACAGTTCTTGAACGCATGGAGCATTGGGGCGACGCCCATCATCCTAAATGGCTCGACATCATCCGCATCGTACTCGGCTTATTTCTCTGCTACAAAGGATACGATTTTCTTCAAAATTCCAGCACCGTGGCCGGGGCGCTTTCTACCAAAACCTCTTTCGGAAACTTTACCGTGATCATCATCAGCCACTACGTGGTATTTGCCCATCTCATTGGTGGTATCCTGCTGATCCTCGGTTTGCTTACCCGGTTTGCCTGCATCATCCAGATACCCATTTTACTCGGCGCCATCATTTTTGTGAACCTTGCAAGTGATGTACTAAAGCCTTACAATGAGTTGTTTCTTTCTGTAATTGTATTGCTGTTGTTATGTTATTTTTTAATTGCAGGCAACGGTCCCTGGGCATTAAGGATCAAAGACAATGAAAAGAAACACGTTTAGAAAATCGATTGCTGGCGTTAAGAAATAAACCCCTGAAAACAGAAGGCCGGCCTTTTTTAAAAGCCGGCCTTCCTATAATTAAAATGAGATCACTTTTCAAGCAATCCTTCCTTTTTCCAGTTTGTAAAAATGGCAATGGTAGAATCAGTTAATTTTTCGTGCCTCATTGGCATAAAGCCACGTTCGCCCGGATTTTTCTGTATCCTTGCAATGATGTCGTCAGCAAATTCTTTGGTACTGGCATAATTATCCAGCGACTTTTTATTCCCTTGTCCTGCAATATGGCAGGGCCCGCAGCTTGCCAGTATCACTGGTTTTACATTGGTTTCGTAAGTAAGGGGTGGAGGTGCCGGCGCTGCGGCATTTTTTGTAGAAGAACAAAATTGGAATAACAGCACTGCTGCAAACAGCGCCAGTGCCGTGGTTAATTTACGCATGGTTGATGTGTTTTGTTGATTTGATTATTGATACAAATGTATTGTTTGCAGGAAGAATATCACTACAATGAGATGAAAGGAAGAAACAGTGCGACGAATGACCGGCCGGGAATGTGGATTGTCGCAATGCAACCCCAAAATTGGCGCAGTTAGCTTTTTTGATTACTGGCTGTTGAATTATATTTGTTTTATTGCATGTGTAACGATCAAGCTTAAAATTATGCCAACTACCAGTACTGAAATAGACAAATATATCAAGGGCTTCCCCGAAAGTACCCGGCAGCTTTTGCAGCAGATACGCTCCACCATCAGCAAAGCCGCACCACTGGCCGAAGAAAAAATGGCCTATGGCATTCCAACATTTTTTTTATATGGTAACCTGGTTCATTTTGCAGGATATCAACATCACATCGGTTTCTATCCCGGTGCAGATGGCATCGCTAACTTTAAAGAAGCATTGTCGAAATATAAAAACGCAAAAGGCTCAGTACAATTTCCGATTGACAGTCCCTTGCCGCTGGCATTGGTAACAAAGATAGTTTTGTTCAGGGCAAGGCAAAACGAAGAAAAGGCCATCGCCAAAAAAGCCCTTCGGAAATGTGCGAACGGTCATACTTTTTTTAAGAGTAAGGATTGCCCTGACTGCCCTGTTTGCGCCGCAGCAAAGCAAGCGAACAATGATTTTCTTACAGGTTTATCAGCCCCCGCCAGGCGGGCATTACAAAACGCAGGCATTGCAACATTAAAAAAGTTGGCCGGCTTTACGGAGCCGGAGATACTGGCGTTACATGGGATGGGGCCTTCATCTATACCAAAACTCAGGCAGGCGCTGGCCGCAGAAAAATTGGCTTTCAAAAAATAACCGGTCTGCAGATGGAGGTTGTTTAAGCAGACAAAGGGAACAGTTTGTAAGTTTAAAAAGGTTGATACCAGTTCCAGGCTCTTTCGTCAGGGGCAATTTTTTGCAGGGCAACCATGGAGGTTTGCAATCCCAGTTCCCTGTTGCCTTTGATCACTTCGCCAGAAAATATCTGGTGTTTCAAACCTGCTGGCAATAGTTTCGATAATACCCGGAATGGGGCGGTTACCATGTTATCAAATAATTTTCTCTTGAAAAAGGCTTTTGTTTCTACACTATCAAGAAGCCGGTAACAGGGATAGTTAAGTAAGTAGCGGATGATCTTATTGATGGCGGGCATGGCAGCATCGTCAATAACGATAATACCCCCGGGTTCCATCATGCGGTTGAGATAGAAAAAATCAACCAGGGTATGGTCGAGTGTGTGATTGCCGTCGATAAATGCAAAATCAAATCTCCGTCCTTCAGACAGCAGTCGTGGCAATGCAATTTCCGACTGCTCTTCCAGCAGGCTGTAGTAGCCTATATTCGCCCGTTGCAGATTAGCCACACCAATATTTTTCCAATAAGTATTTTGTACCGGGTCCAGGATGGTATGCGTTGCGCCGGGAATATTATCGAGGGCAGAACAGATGTACAGCGAGGAAATGCCATAGGCAAAGCCTATTTCAATACAGTGCTTCGGTTGATGTTTTTCGATCAACTGCTGTAAGAACATTCCCTCGGCCATATCAATATTAGAACCAAGCGGATAGCTTTGTCCAAGGCTGTCGGTTACTGTTTTACTGGTGAAAATATCGTTGAGCAGTGCTGCTGCATTCATGTAACTGTGTTTTGCTGTAAAGTAATACAAATATCAGTACAACCTTAACAACAAAGGAGTTAACCTTTGGATGCAGGCAACAGCCAGTGTTTCGGCCTTAATTTTGGTCCTGGAATAATTCAGCAATATTTACCTCCAGCGCATTGCTGATCTTGAACAGCGACCGGATGGTGGGATTGGTTTGCCCTGTCTCGATCCTCGACAAACGGGCCTTTTCGAATTCACATTTGAAGGCAAGATCGTTCTGTGTCATTCTTCTTTTCTTGCGCAGGTCCCTGATCTTAGAACCCATCTGGCTTAGTAGTTTGGTTTCACCCATGGATATTGTATTTTAATGAATCGTAAAGTTGGTAATTATCTGACCAACAGGAGGTAAACAGTTTACGATTTTTTTGTAGTTATTATTCTACAGCGCCCCCGGGCCGGACGATCAGTCTTTGAACAATTCTGCTATGGGCACATCCAATACCCGGCATATTTTGAAGAGTGTTTTCACCGTGGGGTTAGACTTGCCAGATTCAATCCTTGACATACTTGCCTTTTCAAATTCGCATTCTATGGCCAGGTCATTCTGGGTCATGTTCTTTTTTGTACGCAGCGCCCGGATATTCACGCCTATCTTGATCAGTAATTCTGGTTCTTTCATATTGACATTATAATCCATACAAAAAAAAGTAAGAAGGCCTGATTGTTGGTTGTCTTTTACCACAATACTGATAACAGTCATGCTTTTTCGCTTCATTCCACAACTGCAAAGGTTTGCAGTTAAAAAAAGATTTTGTTTTGTTGATATAAATAGCAACTTTTGTGTATTATATATCAACACGGATTGCTGTTGTTGCTTGACATATTTTGCCATTGCGCTGTTCAAACTTAGCTCTTAAACTTACCTAATGCAGCAGGTGCTTCATATCATTCCACCGGGTTTTGGTACAGAACCTTTTTTTTGCATCGATGCAAAGGGTGAAGTATTAACCTGTAACAATGCTGCAGCAAATATTATCGAAGGGGTGACCGGCGCAGTCTCCGGTAAAAAGTTCAGTTCGTTTTTTACCGAGCCCTTCACGGCAGAAAAAATGCTGCAACAAATTACTGCAACCGGCAGCGTTAGCAACCTGCCGCTTTTCCTGAAAAGTCATGGTAAACCAATACCAGTTACGCTGAATGCTTTCAGCATTACCGACCAGTTTGGGGAGCTCAACATATTTGTGGTGGCCAGTATCCAGCAACAGCCCGGAACGTTAAAGGCTCAATCGGGCGAACAACAACTATTATTTGCTTCCATTGTAGATTCTTCAGAAGATGCCATCCTCAGCAAAACTCTGGATGGGGAAATTACCGGCTGGAACCCCGGCGCCCAAAAGATATTCCAGTATAGCGCCGCGGAGATCATTGGCCATTCCATCAGCATTCTTATTCCGCCACACCTGCAGGAGGAGGAAAAGAAGATCCTGCAGAAGATCAGCAGGGGACAAACCATCAGGCATTACGAAACCGAAAGGGTTCGCAGGGATGGTACTATTATCAACGTTTCATTGACCATTTCTCCTATTAAAGATGCAACAGGCAAAGTGGTAGGTGCTTCCAAGATCGCAAGGGACATCACCGATAAGAAAAAAGCGGAAGAAGATTATCAAAAAAGCCTGAAACAAATTTCTGATTACCGGTATGCACTGGACGAATCTTCTATTGTAGCCATTACCGACCAGCGGGGTATCATCACATCTGTAAATGATAATTTTTGTAAAATATCCGGCTATAGCCGAAGTGAATTAATTGGGCAGGATCACCGCATCATCAACTCTGGCCATCATGCAAAAACATTCGTTCGTGATTTATGGGTCACCATTGCCAATGGGAAAATATGGCGGGGCGAATTGATGAACCGGGCAAAAGACGGAAGCATTTATTGGGTTGACACCACCATTGTTCCTTTTCTGAACGAACAGGGTAAGCCGTACCAGTATGTGGCCATCAGGGCTGATATCAGCAAACGGAAACAGGCCGAGCAGGAACTTGAACAAAGCAATTCACTGCTCGAAAAAGCAGAAGCACAGGCAGGTTTGGGCAGTTGGGAGATAGACGTTAACACGGGTAAAGGAAAATGGTCAAAACAGATGTTCCGTTTTTTTGGCCTGCCAACCGGTTCTGAAGCGCCTGCATTTGAGGATTACCTGCAGTGGGTGCACCCCGAAGACAGGGCCTACCTGCAGGAAGTAATGCTTGATTCCAAAGCGGGAAGGGCGCCGGTTTCAAAAGTGTACAGAACCAATCCTGACTTGTTGCCGCTTCGCTACCTGCTGCCTTCCTGGCAATTGGTAAACGACAGGCAGGGACGGCAATGGATGTTTGAAGGCACCTTGCTGGATATTACCGACCTGAAGCTTGCCGAGCAAAAAAACAAAGCCAGTGAAGAGATATATAAAACCATTGCCTCCAGCATTCCCGATTCTGTGATCTGTATCCTTGACAGGGACTACCGCTACCTGCTGATAGAAGGTGATATGCTGGAAAAACTGGGTTATTCCAAAGCAAACCTGCTGGGGCAAAAAGCAAAAGATGCACTGGGTGCAAAAACTTTCGCAGAGGCGGAAATTGATTTTAAAAGAGCATTCAATGGTGAGATCGTAGGCCGGGAAAGCAGGCGGCTGGGGTATGATGTGATATCAAGATTTATTCCATTGAAGGATGAGCAGCAGCAGGTGTATGCCATCATGACCGTAACCATTGATATCACCAGGCTTAAAACCGCACAGCGCAGCATCATCGAAATGAACCATAGCCTGGAGCAAAAAATATCAGAGCGCACAGAGGAATTAAAGAAAAGCAATGACGAGCTCGAAGCCTTTTCTTATTCCGTATCTCACGACCTTCGGGCACCGCTGAGGGCTGTAAGCGGTTATGCCGGTATGCTGGAGGAAGACTACGATAAGGTGCTGGATGATGAGGCGAAAAGGTTGCTCGGAGAGATCCGCAACAATGCCAAAAGAATGGGTATGCTGATAGATGACCTGCTGAATTTTTCACGGCTGGGAAGAAAGGAAGTAGAGCGGTCGTTGATCGATATGAACAAGCTAACGGACTCGGCTATCCGTGAAATAGAACAGGCCACCACTCACCATGCACAGATCAGCTACCGTAACCTGATTCCAATAAAAGGTGATTACATGCTCATGCAGAATGTAATGATCAATCTTATTTCAAATGCTATTAAATATTCCTCAAAGAAAGAAAGTCCGTTGATCACGATCAGTGCTGAAACAGATAACGGCGAGGTGATCTTCTGTATAACCGACAACGGGGTAGGCTTTGATATGGAATATATACACAAACTGTTTGGCGTATTCCAGCGTCTTCATGGTAATGATGAGTTTCCGGGCACAGGTGTAGGACTCGCCATTGTACAGCGCATCATTCAAAAGCACAAGGGAAGGGTGTGGGCGCTCGGAAAGCCCGGCGAAGGAGCTTCTTTTTATTTTGCTTTACCACAGCAAACAAATTAAACCCGGCAGATGGAACACAATGAAATCGAAATATTGCTGGTGGAAGACAATATGAATGATGCTGAAATGACCATTCGTACCCTCCGAAAAAAAAATCTTGTCAACCATGTACTCCACCTAAAAGATGGCGCCAGTGCCCTGCACTATCTTTTTGGAACGGGTGAGTTTACCGGGCGCAATATCAGCCATACGCCAAAATTGATATTGCTTGACCTTAAAATGCCAAAGGTGGATGGACTGGAAGTATTGGAGAAAGTAAAACAGCAGGAACTTACCAAAACGATCCCTGTGGTGGTGCTCACCTCCTCCCGTGAATCGCCGGATATTAAAAAAGCCTATGAACTCGGGGCTAACAGTTACATCGTAAAACCCGTAGACTTTGAAGGCTTTGTAAAAGCTATTTCGGAACTGGGCTTTTACTGGCTGCTCTTTAACCAGGATTCTTTTAAATAACCCATACCAAATAACCTGCTTGAAAAACAAATTAAAAATACTGCACCTGGAGGACGAATCTTTCGACGTGGAACTGGTGGAAAGAGCTTTAAAAAAGGCAGATCTTTTTTTTGAAAAGATGGTGGTTGACACTAAAATTGATTTTGAGAACGCACTCATTTCATTTGAGCCCGACATCGTTTTATCAGATCATTCCCTGCCGGCCTTTAATTCATTGGGAGCCATTAAAATTGTAAACGACAGAGCGCCCGGCACGCCGGTGATATTGGTTACAGCCACGGTATCAGAAGAATTTGCAGTGAACATATTGCAACAGGGAGCATCAGACTATGTGCTTAAAAATAATTTAAAAAGACTGCCATCTGCTGTGCTGGGCGCCATTGAAAAAGCTAAGGCGATCAAAGAAAAAAATTTTGCCGAATCGGCGCTGCAGCAATCGCACGGGCAGTTGCGTTCCCTTGCTTCGCATCTTCAAAACGTACGGGAAGAAGAACGATCGGCCATCGCAAGGGAAGTGCATGACGAACTGGGGCAGCAACTAACAGCGATCAAACTGGATATAGAATGGATGATGCTAAAATTATCTTCAGCAGAAACTGGCATCATTCAAAAAATGGAAGAGATGGAAAGTCTGGTGATCACAACTCTTAAGACCGTAAAGAAAATTGTTACCGAACTGCACCCGGCAATACTGGATAAGCTGGGCATCATTGAAGCCATCAAATGGCAGGCGCTGGAATTTGAAAAAAGAACTGGTATCAAAATACAACTCAGTCTTACTGCAGAAGACATTCATATTGGCCATAAAACGGCCATCGCTTTATTCCGCATTGTGCAGGAATCACTTACCAATATAGCACGGCATGCAGCGGCAACCTCAGTTTCCTGCAGCTTACAAAAATGGGACAATGATATTTTTTTAATCATCACAGATGATGGCAAGGGCTTTGAAATTTCCACGGCAGAAGGCAGGCAAACGCTGGGCATTTTGGGAATGAAGGAAAGAACGGTGATGGTAGGTGGCAAGTATGAGATCAGCAGTGAGTCTGGTAAAGGCACCAAAATATTAGTAGTAATGCCTGTTACCGAATGTTGAGTATAACAGTTAAAGCATAGTCATGAAATTTGCATCCCGCCCAATTCCAATATCGTTGCAACCGGCAATGCGATGCCACTAGTGCTGCATTACCGGTTCTTTTTATTTTAAATTTTATTTAGTTAAAATTAGAATGCAGACGGTTGGTAACCCTGTGCTAAAAAGATAACATTGCAAACAACAGTGATTTCTTAAAGAAGGATCAGGACAGGTGATAACTGTTGGCCAGTTCTTTTAATTCAAGCAGGTTACCAACACCCAGTTTTTCAAATACCCTTGCTTTATGTGTACCTACGGTAGAAGTTTGCAGGTTCAATGATTTTGATATTTCACTTACTGTATTCCCGGAAAGCAACAGCGAGGCTATTTCAAATTCACGGTGCGACAATTTTTCAAACGGGTTATCGGGCGAATCAGAAAAAGAGCCATCTGCCAGCATCTCAGCCAGGGTTTCACTTACATACCTGCGGTTATTCAATACCAGGTTAATGGCTTTTTTAATTTCATCCAGTGAAGAATCTTTGGAAAGAAATCCCCTGGCACCGGCTTTTAAAAAACGTTTGGCATAAATATTTTCTGCGCTCATGGAAAATATCAGCACTTTGGCATCAGGATATTTGATGTGGATATACTCCATCAAACCAAGGCTGTCGCTGTTGGGCATTTGTATATCCATCATAATGAGGTCGTACTTGCCTTCTTTCAATTTCTGCGTAGCGCTTTCCGTATCCTGCGCCTCAAATACTTCGCAAGGTTTATATATTTCAGCAAGAAGGCCCCTGATACCGGAGCGTACAACAACATGATCATCTACGAGTAAAAATTTTTTCATAAGAGCGCTATTGGTTGAACAAAAATAAGGGATCGATAACTATATTAAAGGTAGACAAGTTTCGATATACTTCGGACATTTAGTTCTATAATTTATGATTCTGGCATCTTAGATATTTGTACAAGTATTACTAAAACCAATGTATAAGATGAGCCACTTCTTAGTGTATGTTGTATCAAAGAACAAAAACAAGCTTTATTCCGGCAAAACATCTGTAACTGCAATACAGCATGCCGGAAGAAGACTTCCGGTATTCAAAAAAATAAGGCAATGAAAATGCCCGCCAGGAAAATAATGCTTTGCTGCTGGTTGCTGGTGATCGCTACCGGTATCGGCTTTTTGTTCTGGCACAACGAATGGAAATTCAATTTGCCAACGCCTGTGCCTGCCGGCTATCAACCAGTGGCAACAGGCAGTTTGATCAATATTGGCGCTATCACCGGTATTAAAACAGGCAAACCCGTCTTCTTACATTTTTTTAATCCATCCTGTCCCTGCTCAAGATTTAATTTAACGCATTTTAAAAGCCTTGTAAGAAAATATGGTGATCGTATCAGCTTTGCAGTAGTAATAATTGGCAATGATCAAAACTACAATGCAGGTTTTATACAATACAAATATGATCTTGCGATCCCGGTTCTATTCAACCCCTCAATCGCCGCAGCCTGTGGTGTGTACTCCACCCCGCAGGCCGCCATCATTGATGCAGATAATAAACTTTGGTATCGTGGCAATTACAATAAGAGCCGCTATTGCACCGCACCCTCAAGCAATTATGCACAAATAGCAGTTGATTCATTACTGGCGCACCACCGGCAACCACTCTTAAGCGAAGCGGCCTTTAAAAGTTATGGCTGCCAGGTGCCGTATTGCAAAAAATAAAAACACAACAATGGAAAAACAATTGCAGGAATTTAACAGGCAGGCCAAGCTCCGCTCTGATAAACAGGTAAACTATTTTCTTGCGTTGTATTTTCTCATAGGATTGGCTCTTGCCTTTTATTATGATACCTGGCTGATAGCAACCGGGGTAGGAGGCCTGTGCCTCGTAGCTTACTATTCAGCCAAATATTTTTTGCCGGAAAACAATACCTATCAATACGTACTGGGTGCTGTGGTAGGCATTTTTATGGCACAGTACATTTACCAGATGCATGGCATGTTCGAAATGCATTTTTTTGCATTCATCGGCAGCGCCATACTGGTAACCTACCGCAACTGGAAATTGCAGTTGCCGCTTGCAGCCGTTGTGCTGTTGCATCATGCGGCCTTTGGTTACCTGCAATTCACCGGTTTTGATAAGATCTATTTTACTCAACTGGAGTACATGGGTATGCAAACATTTGTGATACACCTGTTACTGGCCTCCGCCATTTTTTACCTCTGCGGATTATGGGCCAGCAGTTTTAAAAAATACGGCGAAAATTATATTGTACAAAGTTTTAAGATCGGGCAGTTGCAGGAGGCTAACCGGCAGAAAGAAGAAATGATACAGATGGCGAACACCCTGCAGCAAAGCAATCAACAATTAAAAGAAGCCAATGAAGAACTCGAGACCATTTTTAACTCCGTGGAAGAAGTATTGTTTTCGATGGATACCGCTTCACAAAAAATAACACAGTTATCAAGAGCCTGTAAAAAAGTGTCTGGCTACAGCCGGGAAGAATTTATGAACGACAGCAGCCTCTGGTCAAAACTGATCCATCCGGCCGATAAATTCGTGATTAAGCTGATAGAAAAAAAGATCCGGAAAGGCAAATCAGTTTTCCAGCAATACCGGATCATCGATAAAAACAAACACATACACTGGCTCGAATTGAAAATGATCCCTTCGCTTGATCTGCAAAAAAAAGTATCCCGGATAGATGGTATCTGCAATGATATTACCCAGAAAAAAATCCTGGAGAACAAACTGGCCGAAGAAAAAAGCAGGCAGCAGCAACAGATCACTGCAGCGGTGATCACCGCACAGGAAAAGGAACGTTATTTTCTTGGGCAGGAACTGCATGACAATATCAACCCAATTTTGGCAACTGCAAAACTGTACATTGATTGCGTGATGAGTGAAGGGGAGGACAGCCGGCAACTGCTCAAAGAAAGCAAAGGCTTTATCACAACGGCCATGAACGAAATTAGAGTTCTGTCCAAATCACTGGTACCGCCTTCGCTTGGTGAGATCGGTTTGATCGATGCGATTGCAGACATGACCGATCACATAAGCGCTGTGAACCAACTGGTTTTTGTACATGACTGGGATGGTTTTGATGAATCAGCCCTGGGAGACCAGCTTAAACTTACCATTTACAGGATCGTGCAGGAGCAGATGAATAATATCTTAAAACATTCCAATGCCAGGCAGGTGCAGATTTCACTTCACCAGGACAGATACACAAGTGAGCTCGTAATAAAAGATGACGGGATCGGGTTTGATCTCAATACAAAGCGAAATGGTGTTGGCCTGCAAAATATCAACAGCCGCACAGAGCTTTTTAACGGCAGGGTGCTGATCGTTACCGAGCCGGGAAAAGGCTGCCAGCTTACCGTAAATTTTAATCTGCAAACTCCCCTTAC
>DDEU01000025.1 GCA_002336815.1 Chitinophagaceae bacterium UBA1946
TTCATAGGGTACGGATTAAAAACGAACCGGGGTTTTCACCCTGGTTCTATTTTTTTATACAGCTTTACCATCTTTGTACCCCGAATAAATTTCAGCATCATGATGCAAAAAAAGAAAGTAGGCGTTGATGTGATATTGGATGTTTTGAAAGAAGCACAGTCAGCATTTCCGGCCTCTGAATTTATCAGCAGCCTTTTATTTCAATACCAGGAACGTGGAGGACTCAGTAAAAAGCAACTGGAAGGATTGCATAGCAAAGCATCCAAAGCGCCAGGTATTGCAGAAGCAAAACTGGCAACACTGCAGGCCATTATTTTAAAAAAGCCTACCAGGTATAAATCACCCATGCCATCTTCTGTTTCCGACAATCTTCCGGTTAAAGATGTGGCTGCAGGAGAAACCATCAACGCCATCCTGCTAAAATATCCCGGCCATAAAAGAGTACTGTTTTATAAAACGAAGTTTGACAACAATGAAATTTTTTCGGCGGCTGAAAAAACCGAACTGGAAAAATTCAGAAAATTGTTGCTGGAAAAAAAATGACGTAACCAGCTATAAAAAAAGCGACCTGTTTACGCAGGTCGCTTTTTTTTACGAAGGATGATTATTAACTAAACAATCCGCCTTTCTTCAACTCTGTAACACCTTCGCCGATCAGGAATCCATTTTGATATATCTGAACCTTGTAATTTCCCTTCTGGAAACTTGTGCCAGGAGCAAATCCAAATTCAACATTTTTCCTTTTAGCAGTTTCCACATCAACAGGAACTTTAGCGGTAAAAGTTTTTTCACCTTCTTCTCTTGTTGTAAAAGTACCGGACCCACTATTTTCGCTGGTGATCACTTTTCCATCCGGGCCAATGATGCTTACAAAAAGATCAGTGCTGCCCGTTTGTGCAATTCGGTTGTCAACGTCAAATGCGATCAACAGTTTGTCAACACGTTTTGCGGTGGTAGACACTTTTTCTTTCCCATTTCCTTTTACATTGATTGGTGTAACACGAATATTAGAAGCATTTAAAGTAGAAGCAACATCCACTTTTTTCGCAAGCTCATCTTTGGCGGTGGTAGTGGTAGTAAGATCCTGTGTTAACTTCTCTTTGTCCTGTGTTAATGCAACCTTGTCTGCAGTAAGATGTTCGTTTTCTTCTGTCAGTCTTGCTACATCAGCTTCCATGGTAGTGATCTTACCATTCAGATCTTCTATCAATCTTTTTGCTTTAGCCAATTCACCGGCAGTTGCATTCTTCTTATTCAAAATGGTGCGTATCTCGGCTTTCACTTTTGCAATTTCAGTGTTCTTATCTGCTAGCTTGCTTTCCATGTCTTTGTTAACAGTCGACATTGAATCAAGCCTTGCCAGTGAAGCGTCAAAGTTCTTTTGAATATCACTTTTTTCGTCACTCACTTTAGCAATCTGCGTTTGCTGCTGCTGAATCTGTTCACTTGTTTTGCCTTTGTCAGCAATGGTATAAGCACCTAAGCCAACAACTGCCGCAGCAAGAAGGCCTATAACAATATTTTTATAAGATTTTTGTTCCGGTGCTTTTTGTTCAGCAGTTGTTTCAAAATTTGATGTGTTCATAAAAAATAGTTTTTACGATTGAATAAATAATTTTTTAACAGAGATTGAATTAATTAATTGGAGACTCCTGGAGGGTACTTTCCTAAAACCGTGCCATAAACAATGTCGGTGTATAATTTAGAAAACGCTTTTGGCATTTCATTAACGGATGCAACTTAGTAGTTCTACTGTTTTTATATGTTATAAATGAATTTTCTATCCACCTGTTAAAATATTTTTCAGGAAATATTTCCACGTTAAAATCGGGTGGTGGAATAATTAGGGGCCCTAATAAACAACTTTATAAATCATACTTTTTTTATAAAAATTATTTCACTTGATTTATCGATCAGTAAAAGCCAGAGAGATCGATTTTGAAAAAAAAAGCAATAGCCAACTTTAAATAGTTAAGTTATACTTTTCAAAAAACCGGGATAGTCTCAGCAGGGAAATATTGTTGTGTATTTCCTCTTACCAGGTTGAATGCTGGGTTTTTTTATAGGGCAGTTGGCCATTTATGTTCTGATCTCTGTTAAACAGAAAAAACGACAAGCGTCAATTCACATCGTTCCGGGTATGAAGGGGCAAACAGCAGTGCAGGTTTTAAATTGATCCACTTAAAAATAGCCAGGCTGTCTACGTTTGCCCAACTTAAATATTAGAATTCGGTAAAATATTTTGAAGAAAGACAAACCAAAGCAAGCTTTTGGCCGTATGTACAATTGGTTTTTCAAAGGATATGGATTTAAAACGGGGCAAGATTTCTATCTAAGCCCCTTTTTTATTTCATCCTTCCTCCGAATATCAATGTTGCCGGCTGCTGTCTGTTTGCAGGCCCATCAATGCTTTTGGTGCTGTTAAGGGGTAATTTTTTTTAAATTCAGCAGAAGCGCTGAGTATATATTGGTAAAATTCTTCCGCATTGCTGTTCAGTGTAAAATCATACCCGGGCCGGTACTTTTTCATAAAGTCATCCAGCATTTTTCCTTCCAGCCCGGTGGCAGCCTGTACCGCTTCCTTATTAAATCGGTAGTCAATATGGTTTTCTTTCTCTTTATCTACTTTATACTGGTAAGAGGCATTGAGGATATATTGGTAAAAATCGACCACGTTGCTCGCCTGTGTAAATTCAAAGCCGGGGCGGTACAGTTTCATGAATTCATCCAGGTCTGCCCCATCGAGCCTGGTAATTCTTCTCACCGTAGTTTTATTAAAACGGTAGTTTACATAATTCTCTTTTTCCTGGTCCATCAGCCGCTCCTGCATTTTTCTTAGCTGGCGGTTGCGCCTGAAGCGAAAAACATTGATCAGTTCATTCAGGTCGGCCCCGGCCGCACCGGTCCCGGCGTCCACGCTGGTGCTGATGCCCGGTTTTTGATAGTTAAAGATCTTTGCATATTCTTCCCGGTTGGCAATGGAATCCTGCCGGTAATTTTTTGCATACACTTTTACTTCTTTCAACGTCTTGAATTTTTCAGCCACCCGTACATGTAGTGAAATGTCAAATCCCCCAATATTAGGGATCTGCTTCACTGCGAATTTAGCAGTAGGTTTACCCAGGTAGGTAAAAGTGAGGGAATCTTTATCCGAGGTAACAATGGTATAACGGCCCAGTGAATCAGTAACGGCCGAAGTACCGCTGCTGCTCTGAATGAATACATCTTTTACCGGAACGGTTTTGGTAGAATCATACACGGTTCCGGTAACTGTCAACTGGCTTTTTGCCCCAGTTGCCAGGCAAATACAAACCAAAACAATGACAGATATTTTATAAAAAAGCCTCAAGTGCAATCAATTAGTGGCGGCAATATTAGGTAACAAATACTGTTTATTTTATACAGGTACTCATTTTAACTACTATTTTGGTATTTGCATCAGCAGATCGCTGATCACCTGGGGATAGTGTTGGTGCTCCAATGCATGTATCTTTTGAGCCAGTGTGGCGGCAGTCTCATTGTCCTCTACGGTACAGCTTGCCTGCAAAATAATATTACCATGATCGTATAACTCATCTACATAGTGAATACTGATACCGCTTTCTTTTTCCTTTGCTGCAATCACCGCTTCATGCACCCTGCTGCCATACATTCCTTTTCCGCCATATTTGGGTAACAATGCCGGGTGCAGGTTGATGATCCTGCTCGGAAACTGCTGTATAAGTGCCGGGGGTACCTTCCATAAAAAACCGGCCAGTACAATAAAGTCAATATGATGGTTTTTTAACTCTTTGATATAGGCATCGCTGCTGAAGCGGCTCTTTTCAATAATCAATGCCGGGATCTGCTCTTTTGCTGCAATTGCCAATACTCCTGCACCGGGTTTGTTGCAAACAACGAGTGCTATGTTTACAGAACCGGAGTTTCGGAACCTGTCAATGATTTTTTGGGCATTGCTGCCGGTGCCACTGGCAAATATGGCAATATTGGTAACAACAGGTTTCTTTCCCCTGACCCGGGCCCAGATCTTTGCCAGGTAATTTTTAAAAAAACTGAATTGAGCAAGGGGAATACTGATCAGCAACACACAGGCAGGCCAAAGCAGGGTGATCAATATAATATATATCATAAACCAAAGCAGTCCTTTTTCGAGGTTTGTAAAGGCCATCAGCTTTTTACCAAGGTATCCGCAAAGGCTCCCTCCCAGGGCGAAAGTGCTGATTATTAAGATCAATCTCACCTCGTTTACCTTCCAGCGCTGTTTTAGTTTGCTAAACATGCAGCAAAAATGAAGGAAATTTTTTAGAAAAAAGTACAAAACAGGTCAATTGGCAGTGGCTGGCATTCTGTTTACAAAAACATGACAAAAGGATGTATCAAGGTACAACAATCGGCTGAAAATCAGGCTGGACAAGGGAAAAATTTTTTTTGCAATGTTGATATTTTGTGAACATACATACTTATTTTTGCAGCCGAGTAAGGGTATTTTTCCACACCATCATCCCGAACAAACTGTATGAGTCGCTATAGAAAAATCTTAAAAGCTGCGTTTGCAAGTTTACTTCTTGTTGCACTGGTTTCATTTTCAAATAACGTATTGGCTGCCGATGGCGAGGCTTTATTCAAAGCCAATTGTGCCAGTTGTCATAAGCCTGATGAGGATGCAACAGGCCCAATGCTGAAGGGCGCCAGGAAACGTGAGCCAAGCCCAGACTGGGTTTACAAGTGGGTGTATAACACCAACGCAATGGTGGAAACCGACCCCTACGCCAAGGCTTTGAAAGCCAAATACGGCTCGGTGATGAGTTCGCAGAACCAGTTGAAAAAGGACGAAATTACTGCCATACTGGATTGGGCAGATAATTATGTACCACCGGTTAAAAATCCTGCAGGCGGAGGTGGCGAACCTGCCACCGACAACTCTCTTCTTTTTGGTATTCTCACACTGATCCTTGCGCTGGTAGCCTTTATCTTATTACAGGTTAACAGCAGTCTCCGTAAATTATCAGATGAAAAAGAAGGTGTTTTAAGATCCGAACCAGTACCTTTTTACAGGAATAAAGCTTATTTGATGACAGCTGTGATCGCCCTGTTTTGTTTTGGCGGTTACAAGACCATCAATGCGGCTATTGGTCTTGGACGAATGAAAAATTACCAGCCTGAACAACCCATCTACTATTCACATAAAGTACATGCCGGTACCAACCAGATCAATTGCCTTTATTGCCACAGTGGTGCACAGGATAGTAAATTCTCCAATATCCCTTCGGTAAATGTTTGTATGAACTGTCATAAGGGCATTAAGGATTATAAGGGCGAAGACAAACTGGTTCGTGAAGATGGTTCTCCTGTAAATGGTACTGCCGAGATCCAGAAGCTATACGCTTACGCAGGTTGGAATCCTGACACAAAAACTTACGATAAGCCAGGCACACCCATTGAATGGGTTAAGATCCACAACCTGCCTGATCATGTTTATTTCAATCACAGCCAGCACATAAAAGTTGGAAAACAGCAATGTCAAACCTGCCATGGTCCTATCCAGGAAATGGGCGAGGTAAAACAATTCGCTGAACTGAGCATGGGCTGGTGTATCAATTGCCACAGGGAAACCAAGGTTGATTTTTACAACAAAGAAACCGGTGCCGGCAACAAATTCTACAGCATTTACGAGAAGTTCCATAATGATATCAAGAACGGTAAAATGGACAGTGTAACAGTTGAAAAGATCGGTGGAACTGAATGTCAGAAATGTCACTATTAAAAAATTAGCTAATTAGTTAGGAAGGTATCACTGCTAATAAATTCGTTTCTGTTATCATTAGCATATTAGCCAATTAGCACATCAGCACATTAGTATATATGGAAAAAAAGTACTGGCAAAGTTTTGGAGAATTAAATCAATCTGAGTCTTTTCAGCAAAAGGCAGAGAATGAGTTCCAGGAGCAATTACTGCCACTGGAGGATCTTGATGATAAGGGATTGCTGGATGCAAAGAGCCCACGCAGGGACTTCCTTAAATATTTAGGATTTAGTACGGCGGCAGCCACCCTGGCAGCCAGTTGCGAAATGCCGGTGCGTAAAGTGGTTCCATATCTTAAAAAACCGGAATCACTAATTCCCGGGGTTGCCAATTACTATGCCTCTACTTATATCAATGAAGGAGATGTACTGCCCGTAATAGTCAAACAACGTGACGGACGGCCTATAAAAATTGAAGGCAACGACAAGTCAACCATTACCGGTGGTGGTACCAGCGCAAGGGCACAGGCATCTGTACTTGACTTATACGATACAACCAGGCTGCGTTATCCTACCCAAAACGACGGAAAAGATTTTAAAGAGATACCAACTTTTGACCAGCTTGATAAAGCCATCGGCGAAAAATTGGCCGGGAAGCCTGTAGTACTGCTTACCAGTACCTTAAACTCGCCTTCCACCACACAGATCATTACCGAATTTTTAGCAAAATATCCAGGCAGCCGTCACGTACAATACGACGCCATTAGTTATAGCGGTATGTTGCTGGCCAATGAAGCTTGCTATGGTAAAAAGGCGATCCCTTCTTACCATTTCGATAATGCAAAAATCATTGTAAGCATCGGTGCCGATTTCCTCGGTACCTGGCTCAGCCCGGTAGAATTTGCCCATCAATATTCAACAAACAGGAAAGTTTCGGCCGAAAAGCCGCAAATGAGCCGTCACATTCATTTTGAAAGCAACCTGAGCTTAACAGGAAGCAATGCTGATGACCGCATCCTGCACAAACCTTCCGAAAAAGCAGCCGTAGCACTAAACATTCTTGCAAAACTGGGCGGTAGCGTTACAGCGCCTGCATTGTCAGGCAAGGAATTGAATGACGGCGTTAAACTGGCAGTTGACCAGTTAAATGCTCACAAGGGCGAAGCGCTGGTTGTTTGCGGAAGCAATGATGTAAACCTGCAGGTAATTGTAAATGCCATCAACGAATTGATCGGTGCCAATGGTAAAACCATCAACTGGGCGGTTACTTCTAACTATCGCCAGGGCGTTGATGCTGATATCAACACCCTTATCAACGATATGAACAGTGGTGCTGCCAGTGCTGTATTGATCTACGGCGCCAACCCTGTTTATACTTATTACGACAGCAAAAAATTTGCAGATGCACTTAAAAAAGTGCCGGTAAGCATTTCTTTTAATGCTACCATGGACGAAACCACAGAACTGTGTAAATATAGTGTGCCGGCCCATCACTGGCTCGAAAGCTGGGGCGATGCAGAACCTAAAACCGGTTACTACAGCCTGATGCAGCCAACCATCAATCCATTGTTCAAAACAAGGGCATTCCAGGCCTCTTTGTTGAAATGGAGTGGAAGTGCAGTAGAGTATGATGTTTATTTCAGGGATTTCTGGACAAAAAAATTAACTACTACCGAAGCTTATTTCCAGGCTTTGCAGGAAGGAGTGATCGAACCGGCTCCGGCTGTCGCCGCTGCAACCTATAATAATGCGCCCTTGGCAGATGCTGTTGCAAAAGCAAGTGCTGCCAAAGCCGGTAAATACGAACTGGTGATCTATCAAAAAGTAAGCATGGGAAGTGGTAACCAGGCCAACAACCCCTGGTTGCAGGAATTGCCGGATCCCATTTCAAAAGTAACCTGGGATAACTACGCAATGATAAGCCCGGCAATGGCTAAAGCCATTTTAGGCAAAGACGTATTGGGCAGCCAGCGTGATGGTGACCGTTACGAAGTAACTCCGGAAAAGCCGGTAATTACCATCAAGGCAAATGGAAAAGAGATTTCCCTGCCTGCTTTGATCATCCCAGGTATTCATCCGGATGTGGTTGCCATTGCTGTAGGTTATGGCAGGCAGAGCGCTAATAAAGAGAAAACAAAAGAAAATATTGGAATGTCGGCAAATGGAGCAGGCCTCAATGCTTATCCATTTGTAAGTTTTGATGGAACCAGCTTAAGATATAGTGCCGTTGCTGACATCAGCAAAACGGACAATGTATATGCCCTGGCTCAAACACAGGTACACGGTTCTTCAGAAAGCAGGCCGGTGATCTACGAAACCAGTCTTGCAAAATTTGCCAAAGATCCAAAGCAGGTACTGGAAGAAGCAACTCATGAAAGAGAGATGCTGACCGCAGCCTCCAACGGTGAAGATTTTAGAAAAGATGCTACCATTTATCCTGACTATGTTAAGCCGGGCGCTAAATGGGGTATGAGTATCGATCTCAATACCTGTACCGGTTGCAGCGCCTGTGTAGTAGCCTGTACCGCTGAAAACAATGTTTCTGTTGTTGGTAAAACCCAGGTGATAAGGGCGCATGAAATGCACTGGTTGCGCATTGACCGCTATTTTACCGGTGATATCAGCAACCCGGATGTAGTGTTTCAGCCAATGATGTGCCAGCACTGCGACAATGCTCCTTGTGAGAACGTTTGCCCGGTTGCTGCTACCAACCACAGCAGTGAAGGATTGAATCAAATGACCTATAACCGTTGTATCGGTACAAGATATTGCGCCAATAACTGTCCATTTAAAGTCCGTCGTTTTAACTGGCTTGATTATAATGGTTCAGATAGTTTCCCTGATAACCAGGATCCATTGATCGGTGTTGACCTGGATGAGGTTACCACTCAAATGAATGATGACCTTACCAGGATGGTACTCAATCCTGATGTTACCGTGCGTTCAAGAGGTGTCATCGAAAAATGTTCTTTCTGTGTGCAGCGCCTGCAGGAAAACAAACTGATCGCTAAAAAAGCAGAAGATCCTTCTTTGATACGCAATGTAAAAACAGCTTGTATGCAGGCTTGTCCTACTCATGCCATCAGTTTTGGTAATGTGAACGACAAAGAAAGCGATGTATATAAGATCAGGAACATAGAGCAGAAAGACCGCACCTTCTATGTACTGGAGCAATTGCACGTACTGCCAAACGTTAGTTACCTGGCCAAGGTAAAGAATACCGACAGGCATGTGAGCAACGAAAAGGAAGAAGGCGGAGAGCATGAAGAAGGAAAGAAAGAAGCACATGCTGAAGCCGCAAAGGAACATGCATAGTAAGTGTTCTCTTGTAAATTGAAATGGTTAAAGATTTAATTGCTGATAAAAAATAAAAAGTAAAAGATAAAAAGGTCTTCTTTTTACTTTTCACTTTTAACTTTAAAAAGATATGTCATTATTAAAGTACGAATCACAGATCAGGGAACCGCTGGTAGATGGGAATAAAGACTATCACCAGGTAACGGAAGACATTATACGCCCCATTGAGATGAAGCCAAGCCGTTTATGGTATGTTGGTTTTTATATCAGTGTAGCTTTATTACTGTTTGGTGTGTATAGTATCTACCGGGAGGTAACCTATGGTATCGGCCAGTGGAACCTTAACAAAACCATCGGATGGGGCTGGGATATTACCAACTTCGTATGGTGGGNNTCGGTCACGCCGGAACCCTGATCTCCGCGATCCTGCTGTTGTTCCGCCAGGGATGGAGAACGGGTGTAAACCGTGCAGCAGAAGCGATGACGATCTTTGCGGTAATGTGCGCCGGGCAGTTTCCGATCTGGCACATGGGACGTGTTTGGATGGCATTCTTTGTATTACCTTATCCCAATACCCGTGGCCCGCTGTGGGTAAACTTTAACTCACCCTTGCTTTGGGACGTATTTGCGATATCAACTTATTTCACTGTTTCATTATTATTCTGGTACTCTGGTTTATTGCCCGATTTTGCTACGGTAAGAGACAGGGCCAAAACCAAACTCCGCAAATTACTGTACGGCGTGGCAGCATTTGGCTGGACGGGCAGTACCAAACATTGGCAACGCCATGAGAGCCTTTCGTTGGTATTGGCTGGTTTAAGTACCCCGCTGGTATTATCTGTACACACCATCGTATCTTTTGACTTTGCTACTTCAGTAATGCCCGGCTGGCATACCACCATCTTCCCGCCCTACTTCGTGGCAGGTGCGATCTTTTCCGGCTTTGCCATGGTGCAAACATTAATGTTGATCTTAAGAAAAGTTTTCGGCCTGGAAGACTATATCACCATTGGCCACATTGAAGCGATGAATAAAGTGATCGTGTTAACAGGTTCAATCGTGGGTATTGCTTATATAACTGAGTTGTTCATCGCCTGGTACGGACAAAATCCTTACGAATGGTATGTATTTAAAGAAAACAGGGCCAATATATTCAGTCCTTACGGATGGAGCTACTGGTTAATGATGACCTGTAACGTAATTACTCCGCAGCTGTTCTGGGTGAAAAAACTCCGCCGCAATATTGCGTTCACATTCTTAATGAGTGTGGTGGTAAATATCGGTATGTGGTTCGAACGTTTTGTAATCATCGT
>DDEU01000079.1 GCA_002336815.1 Chitinophagaceae bacterium UBA1946
TCTTACCAAAATTGGATATGAAAGTAATTTTTACGACCAGGCTTATTTTACTAAAGTATACAAAAAAATTACAGGGGAAAATCCTTCCAGTTTTTTCAACTCAATTGATAAGCTTGCAGACAATCAGCTGATCTTTAAATTTGTTAATAAATAGCCGCTGTCTGAAAAATACAATTTAAGGTGATGGCTTTTAATTTATTTGCAGCATTATTTACAGTTAAAAATTCCGCAAATGAAACAAGTACTGGCCGCCCTGCTCTTATTGCTTGCAAAAGCCTGTTTTGGTCAACAGGTAGATACGATGTCATTCAACTCTCCAATTTTAAATGAGCAGCGAAGGCTTATTGTATATACACCTGCACAATACCAGTATTCTGAAAACCAGCAATTTGAAGTGATCTATGTTTTGGATGCACAGGCCAGGGAAATATTCGATATGGTTCAATCCACCATGGCTTTTAAGAACAACAATATCTGCCCCATGATTGTGGTGGGGGTAATTTCAAGCGACCGGAACAGAGATTTTTTACCGGCTAACGAATACAAAGAAACTGCAGACAGGTTTAACGGGCACCTTGGCAATGCCGACAAATTCTTACAGTTCCTTAGTGATGAACTGGTTCCCTTCATCGATAAAAAGTACAGGACACTGCCAAAAAGGATCGCTGTCGGGCACTCAAATGGCGGAACACTTATCAGCTACAGCTTACTGCAAAAGCCTGAACTGTTTGATGCATACATAGCCATTTCACCAGATTTCGGGTACGACAGGATGCAGTTTGTTAAACGTTTTAAAAGTTTTAAACCAGGCATTTTAGCTTCTGAAAAGTTCTATTATATGTGCAATGCTGCTGGCTACCCCGAAGAAGGGGACTGGATTACGGCCAGGCATCAAATAACCAATATTTTTAAGAGCGAAGCATTCAGGAATAAAATTGTTTTTAAGAGCCAGGACTTTTCTGCATCGGAAACCCATTGGTCGGTCTTTCAAATTGGGGTATTGAATGGATTGAAGGAATATTTTGACTATCAATATTTCAATTCCGGTAACTTGTTGAAATACTATGCCGGTATCTACAAACAAAGATCGGCAGATTTAAATCCGCAGAATTTAAACCAGCTTGCTTATAACTTCTTTTACATGGGAAAGCCAAAGGATGCATTAAATATATTGCTTTGGGCCCATGGACTTTTTCCTGAAGACCTTAACCTGTTTGACAGCATTGGCGAGATGTACCAGAACCTCAATAACAAAGCCGAAGCCAAAAAATACTACCTGCTTTTAGATAAAAAGATTGAAGCGCAAAAGGAGACCCTGAAACCGGCGGAGTTTGTACAACTAAAGAATGGTGTTACTTCACGTTTAAATTCTTTGATCAAAAAAAAATAACTCAGTCATGATTCGGGGTACAGGTTCTTTGCCCCATTTTATCTCCCTGTGCTGTTAACAATGTTAAGTGTGTAGAGGAGTTGCGTATATTTACGTGTGGGCTGCAATCGCAGGTTGGAGCTAACAACTTAAATGCATTCCATCGTGTACAAAATCGGTAATATGAAGAATTGCCTTGTAATATTATTATCAGGATTACTGTTGGCATCCTGCAACAGTGAAAATAATCCTGCTGAAAAAACTACGATGGATACTGTCTATCATTGTAATCTTACAACCGAACAAATGCAGCGTGCTTGCCCGGTAGATGCAGTGGGTGACAGTGTGGTAATTTGTAAACAGGGTACGATGAATGTGATTGGTAGCGGCAAAGGCGCAATGACATGGACTGACTACATCGCAAGTAAATACAGCGGTGGAGAAGGCCAGGTGATGGAGTGTAAAACAGGCAAGCCGCTGTTCCATGATCTTTATGTAAGCCCATTGCTTACCTACAAAGACAAAAAATTACTGGTTGACAAACGTATGGCATTTGAAATTTACGATCCTGTAAACCGCAAGTGGCTGGATCAAATTGAACTCCCTGTATGGCGGTGCATTATATCTGCCAGGCGGGGTAGTTTAAACCTATCGGCAGATTCGCTTATTTTCAAACCGCCCTTTCAGGACCGTTCTGCATTTGCCAGTGCTGACTCCACTTATAAAACGGAGATGAACCGTACAGACCACTACCTGTACATGCGCACGGCCAACCGCTTGCTGGCCTGTGCACTTTGCGGAGATACGCTTTCAGAAAGACGCTTACTCACACTCGAAAATGACTTTTCCGGCTACTTTGTAAACAATCCCGATTCCAAAAAATATCTCAATGAGAAGCTGGCAGTTTACACGGCCTATAAAAATTATCTAACCCATGGTGGAAAACGCAGCTACTTTGACCTTTCTGTTTTCCCTTATTTCTATAACCAGATGAAAAAAATGAGTAAAAATCTTCCTCCACCAAGAACTACCTTAAAACCGGTGCAGGAATAGGGCGGAATTCAGTGAAGGCAGTTATCATACGAATCGTTTTTAAGGATAATGGCCTTCCTGTGTTTCCCTGAATCAGAACAACAACGCTTACACAATCAATCATAAAAAAAGCGTAGTTGCCTGAATCGCTTTTTGACTAATTTATTTTTCATCGGTTCAAATACAGCCGTGATGCTGTCATTTTCTTTAAGGTAAATTATAAAGGGCTGGTTAAGCTTGTTGGTAAGATGGTAGATGGATATAAGCTCAGCAATATCTTCAGACCAGGCAGCCATGCCATAGAGCGATGGAAAGGGTGTTTTTTTAAGTGCATTGTATATTGCTGCTGCAGATGAAATTGGCTGAATTGTACCGGTGCGGAAACGTGTTTTTTCCAATAATGGATTGCTGTACTTTGCAACTGGTGAATTAAACAAGTGCCATATATTTTTGGTTAGCGAAGTAGGAACGGCCAGCGAGTCTGCTTTTGCCGCGTTGGGCGTTAATTGCAGCACGGCATCTATAACATGGGTTGCTTCGTGTAGTAACACATATTGGATGGCATCTAAGTTTCCGGCATCAATTTGTATTTCTATGGCCGGGGTTGCGCTGTTATCAAATGCCGACTTTTCCTTCCAGGTAGCCCACTCAGAAATTGTTTCATTCAGAATTCCTGCCCGGAAAGTAATGTTAAATTGTTGTGTTGAATCAGCCGTTTCTACTGTAGAAGTAAGTGCCGTATTTGGCATATTATCCATAAAGCTGATACTATGTAGATGCTCTTTCAGTATCTTTTTATGCAAGGGTGGGAGTATAGAAAAGGCTTTATCCAGTTTTGCGGATTCTGCTTCGGTCAGCACATGATCTGTTGGCTGCATCCCGGCATCTGTAAACTTTTTAAAAACACTTCCAGGAGCTTTTGAAACACGATTCTTATAAAAAGAGTAATCGTAACTTTTAGTGGTTTGAGCTGAAAGTTTACAAAACAACAATACACAGAAAAGCAGGGAAGTTAATTTTTTATTGATCATGTAAACAGGTGTGAAATATCTGAACCCCGGGAAAGGAGTTGACTTGTAACATTTTAAAAAAATCATTGATCTTCCGGAGCTGGACGGCTTAAAATAACAGACCTCAGTCGTTCTTCATGTTCATCGCCCCAATGGCCCAATGCAGCAATAACAGGAATTAATGTATTTCCAAATTCGGTCAATGAATATTCAACCTTTGGCGGCACCTGCGGATAAATGATTTTGGAAACCAATTCGTGTTCTTCCAGCTCTTTTAACTGGATATTTAAAACCCTTCGTGACGCATCAGGAATTTTCCGTTGCAATTCACTCGGACGTTTATGACCTTCATTGATAAACCATAATAAACGAATTTTCCATTTACCGTAAAGCACTTCGCCAATCAGGTCAAGCCCGCAATTCAGGTTCAGTGGAATTTTTCTTTCATACATCCCACAAAAATACTCAATGTTCCAAAATGTGTGGTAGGGGAAAAAATTATCCCTATGCAATTCGGTTTTCCGTACTTGTATAAACTATTTGTATGACTGAATTTTGCCCTTCAATCATTAACAAATGGAACAACAATTTAATTTCAGTAAAGAACTCGCCGGTAAAATAGCCCTGGTAACAGGCGGCACAAAAGGTACGGGAAAAGCCATCGCTGAACGCTTACAACAAGCCGGTGCCACTGTTATAATTACGGCAAGGAACCCACCCGAAAACAACTGTGAAGATCTTCATTTTATTTCGGCGGACCTGAGTCATGCTGCCGGAACGCAAAAAGTAGTAACTGAAGTTTTAGAAAACTATGGCAGGCTTGATATCCTTGTAAACAACCTTGGTGGTTCAGCAACAAAGGGCGGTGGCTTTGCGGTACTGACTGATGCCGATTGGGAAACGACCATCCAAACAAATTTACTTGCACCTGTTCGGCTGGACCGGGGTTTTGTATCACAAATGGTAGAACGAAAGACCGGGGTCATCATCCACATAGCTTCTATCCAGGGAAAACTGCCTTTGTATGATAGCACATTGCCCTATGCAGCAGCAAAAGCAGGACTGATCAACTATAGTAAAAGTTTGTCTAACGAGGTTTCACCAAAAGGAGTTCGTGTATTAACTGTGTCGCCGGGTTGGATTATGACCACATCTTCTACTAAAATGATGGAACGGATTGCAGAGAGTTCAAAAAGCACCATAGAACAGGCAACAAAAAGTGTAATGGATGGCTTGGGCGGCATACCATTTGGCAGACCGGCAAAACCGGAAGAAGTAGCTGAATTGGTCGGCTTTCTTGTTTCGCCGAGAGCCTGTTATCTTACAGGAACTGAATTTGTTATTGACGGAGGAACAATCCCACTATTTAATAATCTTAAAAACAAAACAAAATGAACTTACCAATCGTAATCGAAAATTTAGTACAGGCACAAAACAATTTAAACAGCACGGCTTATGCCGGTTGTTTTGCTGAAACCGCCGTAGTATTTGACGAAGGGAAAACATACCAGGGAAAAAAGGAAATTAAAAACTGGATAGAGAAAGCAAATAAGAAGTACCAGGTTACTATGAAACCGCTTGAATATTCAGCAGCCAAACAGGTACTAAGAGCTGAAATTTCAGGAAACTTTCCAGGTAGTCCTGCTGCATTGAATTACCAATTTTATATTAAAGACAATGCAATTCACTCGCTGAAAATTGTTTGATAACATAGTGGGCCTTCAGGTGTATTTCAACAACCTGGGTTCGTTGCAACAGTTTGTACAAAATTGGAAACCGGCTGGTAAAATATTATATGCATATTTGCTATTTACAGGCAGAACAAATCAATAGACATACTACCAACATGCTCAAAGAATTCAACTATAAAAAATTTGGGAATATTGAACTTACCCAATTGCAGGCAGACGGTAATGCATTCAGCCCTTTTCATGAGCATATCAAAATTTTATTTTTACCGGCAGGTTTTCATTTGAAAGTAGACTTTCATGAATTTCTGTTAGAAAAAGATGCGCTGCTTTTTGTGAATCCGAAAGTGGTGATTCAACCATTCAGTACAAACATCCAGGGCGGAGAGCTCATTTATTTCAACCGTGATTTTTATTGTATTGAGCTGCATGACCAGGAAGTAGCTTGTGACGGCATTTTGTACAACAATGTTTTTGAGGTGCCGTTTATTGAACTGTTACCCGTACAATCTTCCAACATACAAGACATCATAGCGGAAATCAAAGCAGAAATGACAAATGAGGATGGCAATACCGAAGAAATGCTTCGGATACTATTAAAACTGATCATACTGAAATCAACAAGGATATGGAAACTGAAACACCAGTTATCAAACAGCAACCAGGAAACTGATATGCAGTTTCTCCGCAAATTCAGTCAATTGGTAGAACGTAATTATAAAACACATCACACGGTGGCGGATTATGCTGATATGCTTTTTATCACGCCAAAAAGCCTTAGCAAAAAAATAGGTTTACTGAGCAAGGACACACCTAACGACATCATCAAGAACCGGATTATCCTTGAAGGCAAGCGCCTGCTGGCACATACTTCCATGACGGTAAAAGAAATTGCCTATAGTTTGAACTATGAGGACGATGCCTATTTCGTACGGTTCTTTACAAAAAATGCCGGTGTTTCGCCCACCGCTTTTCGCAAACAATTCTGATGAGTTAACCCGGGAAACCAGGCAAGCATGATCTGGCGCTTCTGTTATCGTATTACCCAGGTGCTGAACCTGCATTGGTTTTATCTGAAAGATGCCGGCTTTTCCAATTTAATGATGCGGCCAAAAAGTGCAACGCAAGGCGAAGTATGTCCATTGACAGGCTTTGTTTTTCGAATGAAATTTGCATTATCAAATCATCATTAAAAAAGCGAACATGAACATTGGAATCTCAGAAAGCAATCGCAAAACAATTAGCCTTGCGCTGTCAAAATTATTGGCTGATGAGTACGTGTTATTTACCAGTACCAAAAATGCCCATTGGAATGTAGAAGGATCAGACTTCTACGATAAGCACAAGCTATTTGATGAACAAGCCGGTCAATTGGCCACCATTCTTGATCGTGTTGCGGAAAGAATCCGCACGATAGGCTATCCTGCACCTGCTGCATTGAAGACTTTTCTTGAACTCACCCATCTTACGGAAAGCCAATCAAACACTCACCGCAGCAAAGAATTTATAGCAGCATTGTTGTATGGCCACGAAACAATCATTCGCTATCTAAGGGAAAACATCAACCTTTTTTCCAACGATTATGAAGATATGGGAACGGGTGACTTTATCACCAGCCTGGTGCAGGAGCATGAAAAAACCGCCTGGATGCTAAGGGCGCATTTAAAGTAATACCCCCCGGGGAAAAAGTGCAATCCAAAGCGAAAGGCGTCCATTGCCTGCACCATTTTCTCACAGCAACTTTGTAACATCAAATCATCAATAACAATTAAACATTAAAATCATGAACAAGCTAACAGTAAAAGACGGAACAGAAATTTATTTCAAAGATTTGGGAACAGGTCAACCCATTTTCTTTCACCACGGATGGCCATTGTCATCAGACGATTGGGATGCACAGATGATGTTTTTCCTTGAAAAAGGTTTTAGAGTGATCGCTCATGATCGTCGTGGACATGGCCGTTCTACCCAAACTTTCCAGGGAAACGATATGAACACTTATGCTGCTGATGTAGCCGAGATCGTACAATTCTTAGATCTTAAAGATGTAGTGCATGTGGGTCATTCAACGGGAGGTGGTGAGGCCATCAGGTATGCGGCACAATATGGTAAAGGCCGTGTGGCAAAAGTGGTACTGATCAGTGCGATTACGCCGTATATGATACAGGATGAAAGAAATCCAAACGGTGTGCCTTTATCAGTATTTGATAATATCCGCCACCAGACACGACACAACCGGGCACAGTTTTACCAGGATTTAACCATACCATTTTTTGGTTATAACAGGGAAGGTGCGAACGTTAAAAAGGGCATACAGGATAATTGGTGGAGACAGGGAATGATGGGAGGAATAAAGGCCCAGTATGATTGCATCAAAGTGTTTTCTGAAACAGATTTTACAGAAGATCTAAAAAGTGTGGACCTCCCTGTGCTGGTACTTCACGGCGATGATGACCAGATTGTTCCTTATGAAACGACCGCTGTAAAAGCACATGAATTGTTGAAAAATGGAACATTAAAAATCTATCCGGGCTTTTCACATGGCATGCCGGTAACCGAAGCTGAAACAATTAACAACGACATTTTAAAATTCATTAATTCCTAAAGGAAAATGCCCTACGATAAAGCGAAAACCGTCAATTGAATGCAAGACCGTTTCGCATCAACTTAACCAAATTAAATTAATACTAAATAATTAAAACATTAATAAAATGAAAAAATCAATTTTAGCCATCGCAATTTTAGTTTCCCTTTTTACTAACAGCCTGATGGCGCAAAGCAAAAGAGTACCGGCTTCAGCTGAAAGGGCTGAATACATTGAAGTTGAGAAAAATGTAAAACTTCATGTTACTGACCTGGGGGAAGGACAGCCTGTCGTATTAATTCATGGTTGGCCATTAAGTGATGCCATGTATGAATATCAATATGCCTACTTTATAGAAAAAGGATACAGGGTAATTGGAATTTCTTTAAGAGGATTCGGGTTATCAGACAAACCTGGTGGAAAATACGATTACGATGTTTTTGCAGATGACATCAAGATAGTGTTGGATAAGCTTAAAATAGAGAATGCAACCATTGGAGGATTTTCTATGGGAGGCGCAACAGTGATACACTATGTTGCAAAGTACAATGCAGCACACGTTTCTAAAATGGCATTATTTGGTGCAGCTGCTCCTGTTTGGACAAAAAGAGCGGATTTTAATTACGGTTTTTGGACAAAAGAAGATGTTAACGGTTTGATCAGTTTAAACAATACTAACAGGCCCCGGTTATTGGCAAATTTTGGAACTATTTTCTCCGCAAACGAAACAAGCGTTTCTGCCGGTTTGGGGGCGTGGTTAGGTACAATCCAGGCCCAGGCTTCTCCTTATGCAATGGCTCAAAGTTTAAAAACGCTGAGAGATAGTGATTTGCGTGGAGACTTGAAAAAAATAAATATTCCAACGCTCATTCTGCATGGTAAACTGGACAAAATTTGCTCCTTTGACTTAGCTGAACAAATGCACCAGGGGATTAAAAACTCAAAGTTGGTGCCTCTGGAAAAAAGCGGGCATGCTTTATTTATTGAAGAGTTGGAAAAGTTCAATACCGAGTTATTCAATTTTATAAAATCATAATATCATTAAAAAGGCTGATTTTTTAAATCAGCCTTTTTATGTCTTAATCCTAAGTATATGAAATATATAGTGCCAGTTTTTATTTTTGTTGTGCTGGTTTCTTGCAACAGCACTAACAGCGTAATAACCAATAACCCTGCTAATTTATCAAAACCAATAGGGCCATACAGCTATTCGACAAGGTATAAAGATCTAATTTTTGTATCAGGCCAAATTGGAATAGACCCACTTACCAATACTTTAAAACAGGAAATCGATGAACAAGCAATTCAGATTTTCGAAAATTTAAAAGTAATCCTGGAAAACAATGGTTCAGATTTTGATCACATTATCAAAACAACAATCTTTCTTACTGATATCAATCAATTTGAACGCATTAATAAAATTTATAGCAGCTATTTTCTCAATCACTTTCCAGCACGAAGTACCATTGTGGTTGTTGCGTTACCAAAGAATGCCAATATTGAAATAGAATGTGTAGCTGTTAAAAAACAAGCTTAGTTATTTTCCCATTTTTTTTTAGGTTTAATGCCTGTACGGTTCTTTAAAGTTTTAGCGAAGGGACTTCAATTACAAACGCCAAAGCATATCGAATTGCTGAAAGAGGCTTTGCAAACACCTGTTCCTATAGTTATGCTACCAGGGTAGTGAGGGCCGGAGCTATGCTGGCACACAAGTGTCGCAATTGTTAAGTAAAGAACAAAAAGTTGAGAGCTGTCTCTTCTGCCCTGGTTCCTGCATTCATAAACTATTGATGAATCTCCTGTTGATACAGATCCAATCCAGGGAAGTGACAATGCCTGCTAATGAATGCTATAGTCCCTGACAGGGCTGCATTAAAACGACTGCTCCAGTAAGCGCCTGCCGTTATACTATGCTCCGAATTGTTTTAAATGATGGTCGGTATGTTTATAAATGAATTGCCCTAACTGTTCCCTGGTCATGTTTCCAAAAAACCAATGTGTAAAATTGCTGCTGTTGAAGTTTTCATACCGGTTAATTAAATGCTTCCAGTTGGCTTTCTCTTTTTCAAGATCCAGGCCCTCATCCATCACTTGGAATGCCGGTAAGGTGGGTGCATTTTTTTTAAGGCCGCTGCTGTCGTTCTTCAATATGGCTTTAATCGCACTGTTGCCGATCAGTCTTCCCAAAAATGAACGCTTTATGGCTATATTCCCATAATAATATTCTTCGCAGAGGGCACCGTGTTTAACCATTTGGGCTACTGTCATTTTCCCCCACCCGGCAACCATATTTTCGTTGAGTGTATCGATCCTGCTGATCACTTCGGCTCTTGTGTTTTTATCAAATATTGATTTCATCTTTTACCCATTTATTTGTGCCAGTGAAAACCAGTTTCCTGAATCATCCATGAACAGGGCCTCAAACCCATAAAATTCTTTAGTGGGAGGCTTTTTAAAAACCACCCCTTTAGATACTAATTCTTCGTAGGTGGCAAGCAGGTCGTTACAGGTAAAAACAGCGGCACCGAAAGCACCTTTTTTTATCAGGGTTGTCATAGCTGCTACTGTTTCTTTATCAAACATGCCACCTTCTGCCACCAGGAAAAGAGTGATCTCCAGTTCCGGTTGTTCCGGTGGCGTAACGGTCAGCCACCTGGCACCTTCACCCATCGGGGCATCCGTATGCACATTAAACCCAAGTTTGTTTACATAAAAATCGTATGCACTTTCCTGGTTAAGTACATAGACGCAGGTGTGAGTCATTTTTGTGATCATCTGTAAGATTTTTTGTAAAAATGTAAATTGTGTCTGGTAATTACCTCTTCAATATTGCGGTTCTGTCCAGCCATGGGTTGCGGCAAAACAATTTGGCACAAAGCGTAGTGGATTTGCCTGCATTGCAGTTTTTTTGATCAGCTGCTCTTTTTGAAATGCAGAGGGAGATACTCCTGTAATTTTTTTAAATGTACCGGCAAAGGAAGTAGGACTGTGAAACCCTACCATAATACTTGTTTGCAGTACAGGATTTCCCTTTCCCAATAGTATTTTAGCTTTTTCTATCCTTGTTTTTACCAGGTAATTGTTCGGCGTGTAACCATAAATCAATTTGAACAGGCGGATGAAGTGAAACTTAGAAAAGTGGGCCTGGCCGGATACGTTATCAAGGTCAATATCATCAGCATAGTGATTGTCAATGAATAGTTTTGCCTTCACTATCCGCCGGTATAGATATATTTTTTCAAATTGCTGCATGCGTTGTGGAAGAAAATAATTTAAAGAATTCTAAATATTGCCGCACATCGTTTTTTAAATATACGCATGTTTTAATAATTCCGCTTGATCAGGCATTTTGATGCAATTGCCCTTCGGTAACATGGCCTGTTCAGCGATACATGGTTATGCCTGGTTAAAGTGGATAGCGATCATTGATAAAGATGAAATGCAAACAAAAATTTATTCGTTGACTACTTATATAAATCCTGGTCTTTAATATAGTCTATGCCATGTTGTTTAAGATATTTAATACCCCAGTTACTGGTGAACCTGTATAAGGCCGAAAGAGATTTCCCCTGCCTGGTTAATGAATATGCTACCCTCAATGGTTTTTGAGTGATGGTTGTTTTCTGCAATAGGCCATCTCTTTCCAGCTCTTTCAGTTGTTGCGACAACATTTTTTCAGATATACCAGGCAGGTTATTGCGTATTTCGCTATAGCTTCTTTTTTTATTAATGTAAACATGTGATAAGATCAGCAGCTTCCACTTTCCGCCTATCAAACCCAGGGTAACATCTACCGGGCAGGTATAAATTTTATTGTTCAGTTTTATCATGTTAATACCTTTAAACAAAAATAGCATATTGAAAATTATACAGACTTACCTTTTGGTTAGGTATTGTTTGCAGTAGTACCCGGTATTAGATTTGCGAACAATTATCTGGTGGTGGGTTTTTAAACAGCATGTGCAGCCTCCGTCGCATTTGTTCTTAAAACATAATTTTAAAATCAGTTGCTAACATGAAAAATATACCGACGCTGTATCAATGGGCAGGCGATATGCAGACTTTTGAAAACCTGTTTGCAGCCTTTTACGAAAAAGTGTTGAAAGACGATCTGCTGGGTGAAGTGTTTAAAGATATGTCGCCGTTACATATAAAGCATGTTGCGCATTTTGTTGCTGAAGTTTTTGGTGGCGATAAATTATACACAACTGAAGATGGTGGCAGCCACGCAAAAATGATCGGTAAACATATCGGTAAAATGCTCACTGAAGAAAAACGCCAACGCTGGGTTCACCTGCTTTTGCAAACGGCGGATGAAATCAGGCTAAAAAGCGATCCCGAATTCCGCTCCGCATTTGTAGGCTATATCGAATGGGGCACAAGGCTTGCCGTTATTAACTCACAACTTACCGAAAACCCAATGAATACAAACGAGCCAATGCCAATATGGGGTTGGGGCGAAACTGGTGGTCCATATGAACCAACTGAAAATAATTGAGGTTAAAAAAGATCGTCTCTGAATAGGTAATCTCCGGAGAAGGTGTTAGACTGGTTATACCGGGCATGAATTTTTTAAGTTGCTGAAAAGCCGAAGGCAGATCACCCGGGCACCAGGGAATAAATAACTAAGGGCTATTATGCCGAAATGCGGTATGCCGGTGCCGCTTACATTAAGATGCATTGGCTAACATTCGTTTTAATCTTTTTCCCACGCAACTATTTGATAATATTAAGGAAACAATTGAGCTGTACTTTCACTTTTTAAGGTAAACCCGGTTGCGGCAACTACCCTGGTGTTGACACCACACCCGGTAACGATATGTATAACTTTCAAAAAATAGTTTCCACACTTACAATCGTCACGGTCGTTGTGCTACTATTAGCAGCGCAGCATCAAAACAGGAAGGAGCAGTAGGAAATGAATTCCATTGTCATGTGAACGTTTCACTTAAAGGTGAGATTCGTGAAGTGCATTTTAAACGATTTTAGGAAACCAGCGATTGCCTTAATATCATGAAGTCTCGTGATATTCATCATCACGGAATGCAAGCTTAATTGATAATTTCATTACCTCAAATCCACATCTTGTTTCCCATGCAGCCCGATTCTCTCAAGCAAATTGAACAACAGTTGAACAGTATTGAAAATAAAATGCTGTTGGAAGTTAAAAAGAGATTGACATTGTTAAGGAAAGTACATCCTTCGCAATTTTTAGCAGCTCAAAATATGATCCAGTATCTCACTTTCAGGAATGAGGATGCCCGTGAACTGCAGGATCAGCTGCATATAGTTGGCCTATCCTCCCTGGCAAGCTCTGAAAGTCACATACACCGGCAGTTGCAGGCTATCAGGCAACGATTGGGTATTCCATATACTTCCAAAGACCTGGATGCATGTACTTATGAGTACAACCGTTCTCAAATGGCTGAAAAAAGCAACAGACTGTTTGGGGAGCGATCAGATCTGTTGATGCCATTCATAATGGTAACATTCGACGCTGGCTTCGCCGATAACTATGCCCTGATAAAAAACCTTCTTCAAAACGGGATGAATGTAGCGAGGATCAATTGTGCACATGATACCGAAGCAACCTGGTCGAAGATGATACAGCATTTAAAAAGAGCCTGCCGCTATACGGGCCTCCACTGTAAGATCTACATGGACCTTGCCGGTCCGAAGCTAAGAACAAACTTAATTAACAAGGGAAAAGAGAAGGGCAAGGTTAAAGTAGAAGAAGGAGAGTTGGTATGGTTGGCAGATGCTGCGAAAGGCTTTAAAAATGATGATGTTGTGATCAGTCCGAATGAACGGGGCATCATACCGATGTTAAAAGAAGGAGACCGGGTGTATATGGACGATGGGATCATAAAGGGATTTGTGGAATCCATCGGCAATGAGCGGGCTGCAGTAAGGATCATTCGTATTTCATCAGTGAAACAGCAGATCAAATCCGGTAAGGGAATTAATTTCCCGGATTCAACGATTGCCATTTCGCCGCTTACAGAATTCGACCGATCCTGCCTCCCGTTTATTTGTGCTCATGCAGATATGGTAGGGTATTCATTTGTGCGAACCCCTTCCGATCTTGAAGGATTGCAGCAGTCATTAAAAAAACTTTCCAGGCAGCCTCCGCACATCATTGTAAAAATCGAAACGCCGGAAGCAGTTATTAATTTGCCGAAACTTTTGCTAACCGGAATGCAGGAAAAGGTTTTTGGTATAATGATAGCCAGGGGTGATCTGGCAGTGGAAATTGGTTTTGAAAGAATGGGGGAGATACAGGAAGAGATTTTGTGGATCTGCGAAGCAGCGCACGTGCCTGTTGTATGGGCCACCCAGGTGCTGGAAACTCTTAATAAAACAGGGATAGCAACCCGCTCAGAGATCACCGATGCTTCACATGCTGCCATGGCCGAATGTGTAATGATCAACAAAGGAGATCATACCATTGAAGTGATTGAAACATTAAAAGACATCTTACACCGTACCGGTGGGCACCATATTAAAAAGCGTTTCACATTCCGGCCGCTAAGTATCGCAGAGAATTTTATTAAAGAAGAGCCAAACTCCTGATGAATACGCAGAACGGAGCTGATTGGGACAACTTATGCGAATACAACTTTTTTGCTTACAAAATAGGTGTAACTCACACCAAGCGAAACTGACACCAATAATTTTGAAAGCAAATAGTGAAGGCCGGCAAAATTTGCCAACAGGTAAATTCCGGCAGCGCTTAATACTATATTCAGGGCCCACATCACAATGAATTTAAGTAACTGAATGCGTGTTGGTTTTGTTGACATTGTAAATACCCAGTATTTCGATAACAGGAACTGCGCAGCAGCACCACAGGCATTGCCTGCTATATTAGCAGCCAGGAACCAGCAATTAAATACCTCCACCAATACCCAGGTCAGCAGAAAATCTAACATGGATCCTGCGATTAACGCTGCCTGGGTTTTAATAAATGATTGCATTGGTTTCAGAAGTATTTGCAATCATCTGCTTACAATGGCTGGTGAGTTCGCACAAACGGTTTTTATTTCTTTCGCCGAATCAACAGCAAGCGGTTTACCAATGTGATGTTTTGTGGTAAATTGAACACCCAGCAGGGTTGCCACGGTAGCGGCCAGTTGTTTTTGATAGGCCTGGTTATTTTTGTTGCTTTCTCCTGCTGCCGGGATGCCGGATCCGAGCAGGGCCATCCAGGTTTGGCCAGATCCTTTTACCCAAAATCCATGTGCGTTCCAATTGCTTTTTTTTCCGCCACGTCCATGATCCGTTGTAATGATAACGGTAGTATTGTTTTTGTAATAGCTGTCTGTTTGCAGGTAATACCACAGCTCGGCGATCATCGCATCGGCCTGGTGAATTTTTTGAAGATAGGTATCGTACTGATGATGATGGGCGAATTCATCTGTTTCGCCGAAACCAATGTATAACACCCGTGGGTGATGCTGAACCAGGTAGTTTTTTGCACACTCAAAAGTTAACATATCATGACGGGTATTGTTTTTTTCGAAAATACCATTTTGCACATCGTTTATTACATCACTGGTACTATCAATACCGTCAACTGATTCGTAACCTGCATTTACAGGAAGCTCCCCGTTTTTTTCATTCAGTATAAACGGAAAAACACGCCAGGAGCAAAACGCAGCCACTTTTCCATGATACTCCGGATGGTTATTCAACCATTGCAGGATGTTCATCCTGGGATTGTTTACTGCCAGGTTCGGTATAAATAGCTTGTCGGCATACCCGGTAAATATTTCACTATAGCCCGGGTAAGATATCTTATACAGGTTGGCAACGTTTACATTGTTTCCCAATGCCCGGTTACCCAAAAGTTCTCCATCCTGTGCAATTACCTGCCAGAAAAAAGGCAGTAGCCGGCGTCTTCTTTCGGCTTCGTCTGTATGCCAGTATTGTTGAAGCATCAAACTGGTATCTTTTACACAATCGATACTGTGCAGCAGTGTTGAATCAGCTCCTTTAAATATTTCCTGCCAGCGTGTTCCGTCTATTGTTATGATAACCACGTTTTTTGCAGGAGACTGAGCGTGACTGAAAGTAGTAATGTACAGAAGAGAGAGGATAAGAATCAGTTTCATTTGGAGAGGTTTTACAAAGAAACCAACTGCATATAAACTTTACATCACTACAGAATTAATAAAAAGTTATCACTGTTACGGCGCTAACTGCCTGCACACAAAACTGGCTGAAGCAAACAGATTCAAATGAAAATAAGCATTTACAAACTGGTTAGTTGCCCAGCAGTAAATAAACGACCAGGATGTCTGCAGGCAGCGAAAAAAGAAGGCTGATATAAAATTTTCTTTGTAAAAGTTCCCTGTGGTAATAGTTGGAATGGAATTGTTCAGCAGGCATTTTGCCCGGGCCTATAAACAGCCATGTACAAACAGAAATCATTTTGAAACGTAATTTTTTTGCAATATTAATAATTTCAGTAATTGGCTTGTGTTAAGAAAAAAAGAAGCTGCCAGGAATGGCAGCTACAAATTCAATTTGTCATAATAATGCCTGTTATAATAAACTTTATTTGCTCCATTTTATTGTTGAAAACCAAAAGATAATATACAATATCAAAACTTTCGGTTAAATACCTTTTCAGAAGATCACAAAAAAGCAGCGAAAATAGTTCGCTGCTTTTTTATAAACTTTCGTGGTGCTATTTATTTATAAATAATTTCATCATTTTATTGGTGCCGTTTTTGAAATTAAGTTTCAGGATATATTCTCCGCCGGCGATGCCCGACACATCTACACTATTATTACCTGCTATTAGATTGAACTTCATGATGGCCTGGCCGGTAACAGCAAGCAATACCGCTTCTGTATATTCACTGGTGCCGGCAAGGCTAATATTTAACCGGCCGTTTTTAACCGGGTTGGGATATATCATCACCCCGGTACTTTTACAATTGATCAAAACTGGCAGTACTTCAGAATATTTATAATGGCCGTTTCTGTCGATCATCTTTAACCGGTACAGCACTTTCTCTGCTGTGGCAGGCACTTCATTATCTGCAAAACTGTACTGTGCTTTTACTGAACTGTTGCCACTGGCTGGTACTGTGCCGGCCTTGATCCAGGTGGGTGATGAAGGCAATGACCTTTCAATTTCGAAACGATCGCTGTTGATCTCGGTTTCTGTATGCCACTTTAATGATGGCAGGCAATTTACCAACGCGGCTGTAAAATCATATAGTCTTACCGGGGTTGTAATTGAAACAAAATAACCTGCCTGGCTGCTGTTGTCAGATGGATTGTCGCCATTCAAACTTCCCGGAACACTGCAATTCGTTTTAAAAGTAAGCTGGCCAGACATTGTTGGGGCACCCGAAGTAACGGTTACGCCCTGTATGTCTATCAGTAGATCAACGGCTGTATTTACTGCAACAGTTGTTGCGTTATTACAGATTGTTATCACTATCCCATCGTTGTTTCTTACTGTCCATCCTGTGGGTATATTGTTTTGGGTTGCTGAAATAAGAACGCTGGGCGGTACTGTTACCGACAAACTTATTTTACCCATGGGCACAGGTGTACTTTGACCGGAAGTACCAGGTGTTGCATTAATGGTGGCCTTTAAAGTACCGCTTGCTCCAAGAGGAATCGCTCCCGAATTAAGTACGAGCATATTGACGGATACATTTTGGGCAACTGCCCAGCCGGCAGCAAAATACGCAGCGGCAAGAAGGATGATTTTTTTCAAGTTATTTCTCATTTTCGAATGCGTTTAATTGATTTATTAAAACCACTTCACTGTTAGTTAATGACCTTGCAGGAGGATGTTGAATAATTATCTGCAGGTTTATCATCTTTTAATGAACCAGGGTCAGTACCTGGTGAAATACCATTGGAAAAAAACAATTGCCCTGAAATGGTAACGGGCCCCCCGGTATTTTTTCCCTGCAGCGCTATGAGCAAAGTGCGGGCATCATTTGAAGCAATGATGTCCTTTCCATTTGACAGCGAAATCACTCCATTACTGTTGCTTATAATTTCCCATCCTGTTGGCAAATTGTGACCTGTTGTTTGTATGGTAAGTATAGAATCAGGAACAGTGATCTGCGCCTTTAATTTATATACACCAATATTAGACGAAGGGTCAGTGTTATTAATGGTAACCTCAAAAAAGACTGTTTTGCCAACTTGTACTATACCTGAATGTTGCGTCAGCACGTTGATTGATGCATTCTGTGATACTGCTGTTGTACAAAACAGGATGCCTGAAAAGAGAGGGATAATAAATCTGGATGCTATCATTTTTTGAATTATTATGTTGCCTGAGTAAGTTGGTTTTTGGAACTGTGCCAAATAGCAGATCATGACACACAGATAGAAAGTCGTTATTTTTTTTGTTACGAAACTATGGTATGATGTGTACAGAATTTCCTCCCAACCATTAAGTAATCATTAACTAATTGTTTCCACTTTTTAGTTTGCCGGTATCAACGTTTCATCACAAAGCACAAGCTGTAAGAGATAATATTTGCATAACAATTTGTTGACATAGATGATGCCGTTATCAGTTTCCTTTGCAAAAAAATGTTAATGAGAAATTTATTCTGTTTCTTCTTTTTCATTGCAATCCCGGGTTATACTATTGCGCAGGGTGGAAAAATTACAGGCAAAGTGATCAGCACTTCTTCCGGCCAGGTATTGCCAAGCGCCACTGTTATACTTGTTGAAAAGTCAAAGATGATTGCTGCGGATCAAAATGGTGCATTTGTATTCAGCAAACTTGAACCGGCTACTTATTCGATCAAATGCAGTTATGGCGGGTACAACGAAAAAATAATAGACGAGATCATTGTTAAAAATGATGACAATACAGCGGTTACCATTTCCCTGGAGGAAAAGATTTCCGGTGAGGTTATCATCACCAGCAAGGTTAGCCTGAGAAGGGAAACAGTGGCTGCTTTACTGGTGGCACAAAAAAACAACGCCAGTGTGAGTGATGGCATTTCTTCGGAAGCGATCAGGAAAACGCCCGACAGAAATACCAGCGATGTTTTGAAAAGAATTAGTGGTGCAAGTATACAGGACGACCGCTTTGCCGTGATACGTGGATTAAATGACAGGTACAATGCAGCGTTTATAAATGGTGCGCCACTGCCCAGTTCAGAAAGTGACAGAAAGGCTTTTGCGTTTGATATATTTCCCTCCTCTATACTTGATAATCTTATTATTTACAAAACTGCCACTCCTGATAAACCAGGTGAATTTGCAGGTGGTATCATTGACATAACAACCAAATCGATTCCCGCTAAAAATTTTACTTCGATAAGCATTGGTGGCGCATACAATTCTTTGCTTACCGGGAAAGACCGTAAATATTCTGACACCCGTGGTGGCAAAGACTGGCTTGGCATTGACGATGGTTCAAGGGCCATTCCAGACGGAGTTCCATCTTCACCGGAAGAATTTCGTGCACTTACCGCTGCACAAAAAGCAGACCTTGCCAGGTTGTATCGTAACTATAAATGGGGCATTTCAAGGAAAAGTGCTTCGCCCAATTTTAACTTTCAAATTTCGAAAGGCCTCAATATCGAACGGAAAGGAAAAGAGTTTTTTGGAGCACTGTTTTCAGTTACCTACAATAAAACATTTACGTTTAAAGAAAGTGAAAGAAACAGTTTTGCGTTTACCCCAACTGAAAGTCCGCAGCCCGGCGAACTACCTATTCCGGTTAATAAATACAAAGATTCTACTTACAATGATGAGGTTGTACTGGCAGGGCTGGCAAATTTTTCATTCAAACTCGATAACAACAACAATATAAGTTGGAGAAACAACTTAAGTATCAACTCAGATAACCAGGTAGTCAGCAGAATTGGCGCTTACGATTATCAGAATGAACCGGATAATTTTATAAAAGATGATGTACGCTGGTTTACTTCGAACCAGATATTGTCATCACAATTGCTGGGTGAGCACCAGGTGGGAGGTTATAAAACTAAAATCAGCTGGTTGGCATCCTACAGTAAAGTTGAAAGAAAAATTCCTAACCTGTCCCGTACATCCTATAGTGTAAACCGGAACGCACCCAATGACCTATATGCTTCTTTTTCCACTCCTCCAAGCCAAACAGTTGGCAGTGGCACCATGTTCTCAACAAGATCAAATGAAAATATAAGAAATCTTAAAGTTGATATTTCGCAGCCCTTTAAGTTTTTGGGTAATTCTCAAAATTTTGTAAAAATCGGTGCCGGCTACCAGAAACGGGAAAGGGATTTCATCAGCAGAACACTTGGACTTACACCCTACAATATTGGGATTGACTTTGATTACTCATTGTTTTTACTTGGACCTGACAGGATCTTTTCTCCTGAGAACCTTGGAAAAAAAGACGATGGAAAAGGCGGCTTTATGCTGGCTGATGGTACACCTTCCAATGCTAATTATAATGCAGGTTCTTCATTGGCCCATGTTTACTTTATGAGCGACCAGCGGTTCTTTAAAAAATTCAGGTTGATATATGGTGTAAGAGCAGAGTCTTTTCACCAGAAATTAAATTTTGTTGACGACCAAACCAATAAACCTGCAAGGGTTGATTCAACTGTTACAGACTGGTTACCTTCAGTGAATTTTGTTTACGCCGTTACGCCGAAAATGAACATCAGGCTGTCGTTTGCTGAAACAGTTAACCGCCCCGAATTCAGGGAACTTGCTCCATTCCTGTTTTTTGAATATGTGTCTGGTTTTTCATATAACGGTTACCGGTACCTCAAAAGATCAAAAATAATAAACTACGATTTCCGGTATGAGTTTTTCCCGGGTAAAGCACAGGTGTTTTCTGTTTCCGCATTTTACAAAGATTTCGCCAACCCTATTGAGATCATCCAGATACCTGAAACATCTGCTCAAACCATATTTGTAAATACCACCTCCGCTAAAGTGTATGGCATGGAGCTGGAATTTCGCACGCTCATTTCAACGCTGGCAGGAGTTAAAAAAGAAAACTCCATCCTGAATAAGTTTACTTTTTCTGCAAATGCTGCCGTTACAAAGTCTGAAATTAAGCTGTTGAAACTCTACGATTTTAACCCGGAGCAGCTTGTTACCAACAGGGCCTTACAGGGGCAGTCGCCTTATCTTATCAATACCAGCCTTAGCTACAATGATGAGCAGCTTGGATTGTCATCTACTTTGTCGGTAAACAGGGTAGGCGACAGGGTTTATCTTCCGGGAACCTATAACCTTGCTAACATTTATGAAAAGGCCAGAACCATCGTAGACATCCAGATTGCGAAAACCTTCCTCGAAGAAAAACTGGAGTTGAAATTTAATGCACGGGATATGCTGGCGCAAAAAGTAGATTATTACCTGGACTATGACAAGAGTAAATCTTATACTTCAATCGACAGGCTTTTTTCATCAGGCATCGCACCGAGGGTTTTCAGTGTAAGTGCCACTTATAAATTCTGATCTTTTGAACAGGTACAAAGCTGGTTACAGGAAAGGGTAACACATTTTATTGTTATTGCAGTATTGAATGGAAAGTACTAAGTATACATTGCCGGCTAAGCCAGCATCCTTTGGATTTGGCATGGGTGCAGTAGCTCCTGTTATGGTGCTACTGATGGTTTTTATCATGGGGCTGCTAAAGATATACAGTCCCGATCTTGGCTTCCATTTAAAATCTGCCGAATGGATGCTGGAGAACAAGCGTTTTATTTATATCGATTCTTTCGCCTACGGATCAACAGGCAACAGGTATTTTAACCTTCAATGGCTTTTTCAGTTATTGGTATATGGGCTTTATCATTCGGGCGAAAAAACGTTAGTGATTGCAAATGCTGCACTAATCACAGTTTCAATTGCCCTGCTATGGTATAGGTTTTCAAAATTTACTTTCACAAATAGAACAAATATTGTTGGCTTCTTTGCCTTCATGGCGTTGTTACTTGTTCAGCCATTGAGCTTTGAAATACGGCCCCATGTGCTTTCATGGATATTTTTTAACCTGGTACTGCTTTGCCTGGAATCATTCAAAAAAAATGGCGATAAAAAAACACTTTACTTTTTGCCAGCGATAATGCTCGTATGGGTAAATACCCACAGTCTTTCAATATTGGGGTTAGCAACCATTGCTATTTACAATGCAGGTATATATTTTGAAACAGGTAAGATTGATAAAAAGCTTCTGTTGTGGTCATGTATATCAGTTGCCGCATTTCTTATAAATCCTTATTTTTTGGAAGGATTGATGTACCCTTTTTTGCAGTTCAGCCTTTTATCCGGAAACAGTGCAGTAAAAACTTATTTTGGAGAATTACAATCCCCATTTACTGCAAAAGAGATCGGAATGCTCGGCGCAAAATATTTTACCAGCCCGCTTCTCATCATCCACCTGTCAGGCTTGTTGTCACTGTTTTCCATCACCCGGGCTGTAATAAAAAAGCAATATACAGATGCGATCCTGTTGACGGCCTATCTTTTTGTTCTATACCTGGCGCATAAAAACTATGGGTATTTTTTAATGGCAAGTTTGCCACTGATCGTAAAATATATGGTGGAGTGGCTGGATAGCAGGAAGCAACAGGAGGAAAAAAAATCTGCACCGGCAGCCGGGAAAAAGAAAGATAAAGAAGAGTGTGTTATAAATGAATCAGGGGTTTTCGTAAATCAAAAAATGTATAAACGTTTTGGCCTTGCTGCAATTGTTGCTGCTATTTTTATTAGTGTTACAAGCATTACAGATGGATACGCCCTGTTCAGGCACTCACCTTACCGCTTTGGCTTTACTGAAGACAACGACCAGCTGCCTGTAAACGCAACCGCTTTTTTAATTAAAAACCAAGTTAAGGGAAGAGTGCTTAACCATCTTGATTTTGGTGGTTACCTGATGGCCCATTTTAATGAACAAGTTTTAATTGATGGCAGGATGGATGTGCTGCCCGAAGATTTTTTTAATAAATATGTTCAAAGTCTTGAACGAAAGAACGGCATAAAAGACCTACTGGCTGAATATAAACCAGACATCGTTATTTTCCCTTACATAAAAGCTTCCAACTGGTGGTACTATTTTTTAGTGCAAAAAGAACGATCAGGGTATAAGCCGGTATATGTTGATGGCCTGGCCGTAGTTTATTTAAAATCGGCTGCCTATCCCAGGATACCTGCGCTAACCGACAAGGTTGTATTGCACAATGTTGATCTTGCTGCTCTTGGCAGGATGAATGAAACCATCCGGAAGCCTGCAGCTAAAGGGGCGATGGTTTTGCTTAAAGGACTGTGGCAACGCCAATCTTTTTCATTAGCCGATCAAAACATGGCCACCTACTGTTTTACGAATGGGTTTGATACGGCTGCCCTGAGCTATTCAGTTTCCGGGATAGAAAAATCAACGATACAAATTCCGGGTATTTATGCCAACCTGGCGCTGTATTTCACTGATAAAAAAATGTATGAGCTGGCAGAGATTTGTGAGGGAAAAGCAAAATAAGGGATGGCATACTTTATAACCATGCTAAAAAAACTACATCACAAGCTCGTATTTCAGCGAAGGACCAAAGTACTTTCCGCAGCATTGTTGTCTTTGATCAATCCACGTATAAATTCCCTGCTTGATGCAGGATGCGGTGATGGTACGATCAGCAAATTAATGCAGGAGAAAAACCCCGGGTTGGAAATTTCAGGGATCGATATTATCGAAAGGCCTAACAGTTATATACCGGTAAGAATATATGATGGGAACAAGATACCGTACAACGACGATAGTTATGATGCTGTAATGTTGATAGATGTTTTACATCATGTGAAAGAGATAAAGCAAATGCTGGAAGAAGCTAAACGGGTGTCCCGTAAATACATCCTGGTGAAAGATCACCTGTACAAAACTCACTTTGATTTCAGGCTGTTAAAGTTTATGGATCGGGTGGGTAATAAGCCTCATGGAGTTACACTGGAATATAATTATTTAAAAGAAGAAGAGTGGGCGTTGGTTTTTGCGGATTTGGGATTAAAGCGGTTGGTTGAAAAAACAGATATCCCATTGTACCCTTTTCCATTCAGCATATTGTTTGGCCGCAAACTCCATTTTGTTTGTTTGCTGCAAATAGTGAAATGATTTCTTTTATGGAACTAACAATTTTAATGCCCTGTTTAAATGAGGCGGAAACAATTGCTGCCTGCATTAAAAAAGCAAATGAATGGATATTTGAAAACAATGTAGATGCAGAAGTATTGATCTCCGACAATGGAAGTACGGATGACTCTCAAAAAATAGCTGCAGCATTGGGAGCGAGGGTCATCAACACAGCATGCAAAGGATACGGTGCCGCATTGATTTCGGGGATACTGAATGCCAAAGGCAAATATGTAATTATGGGGGATAGCGATGACAGTTATGATTTTTCCTCCTTAACGCCGTTTTTAGAGAAACTTCGCCAGGGCTGCGATCTTGTAATGGGCAACAGGTTTATGGGTGGAATTGAAAAAGGAGCAATGCCGCCTGTACACAGGTATTTTGGTACGCCGTTGCTTTCTTTTATCGGCAGATTGTTTTTTCAATCACCAATAGGTGATATTCAATGTGGCTTAAGGGGGTTTAAACAGGATATCGTTACCCGGTTACATCTGCAAACATTGGGAATGGAGTTTGCAAGTGAAATGATTGTAAAGGCATCTCTTTTTCATTTGAAGATTGCAGAAGTTCCCACCACCTTATCCGTAGATGGCAGATCAAGAAAACCGCATTTGAAAACCTGGCCCGATGGCTGGAGGAACCTGCGCTTTTATTTAATGCATTCACCCAAATGGCTTTTTTATATACCCGGCTGCTTTCTGTTCTTTACCGGGCTTATACTAATGTTATTAACTATACTAACCCCGTTTGAAATTGCCAGGGGCATTCACCTCGATGCCAATACGCTTCTCTTTGGCGGTGTATTTATTATTACTGGTTTTTCCTGTATAACACTCGGCATGTTCACAAGAACCTATGCTACGGAAGAAGGCTTTTTGCCAAAGAATAAGCTGGACAACAGAATAGAAAAATTGTTTACCCTTGAAGGAGGTATACTGGTTGGGGTATTGATTTTCCTAAGTGGTGTGGTATGCTCTATCTACGCTTTTTACATTTGGCAGCAGGCTCAATTCGGTAACCTTGAATATGCACGGATCCTGCGTATTGTGGTGCCCGGTGCTACCCTGATCCTGCTGGGAACGCAGTTATTGTTTTCAAGTTTTTTCCTCGGGATACTTAAGATCAGAAGAAGGACTCACGTGGTCGGATAGACGCATACCTGGTGAGCCTGGTTTGTTCTGGAAGTCTGTTTTTTTATCAACGAAGCATTACGAAAAAGATAGTCCAGCTAAATATTCAAAAGATAAATTATCAATTTGGCAATGCAGGGTGTAATCCTGGAAAGCCCCGTGGTTGCAGTGTGGTTGGGAGACACAGGCTTTTATTTTTTTAGAAAATCTTTTTTTATACCTCTTTTTCAAAAATGAAAGAACGCTGTTTGCAAAGTTTTTGGGCTTAACAATTTGGTGTCTTTTTGTTAACAGGTAGTTACTGTGACGTTTTAACATTTTACTATAGGTTTGTGATCGCTAATAAAAAAAGCGGACCAAAATATCTTACTACTGTACCCGTACCCGGGAACCTTTAAATCCAATACCAAAACGAAAGCACTGTCTGTAACTGACAGATTTAGCAAAGCAATTTCCGTTTCTCCTTCAGGGGGTGACATGATATCATTTTAATAAAATGGTAAACGTAATAACTATGCCTTATAATTTAAAAGGAACTCCTCTTTCCGGGCCTCTCTTACAACCACCCTGCATGCTGTGTTTAATTGATTCTGCCTTGATGCTTTGTAAAAACATTTTTGTTGCTATCTCCTGAAAAATACCAATCGAAAATTTCAAAACCATTAAACATACAATTAAGAATGAAGAAAAACACACACCACTTTTAAAACAAAAAAACTAAACACACTTAATCACAAAACAAAAAAAAATGAAAAAGAACTTATTACTTATTTTGCCAATGCTGCTTACTGTAGTATTGGTTAATGCACAGGTAGAGTTAACTTCTTACCGTGGTGCATTTGCTCCTGCTCCAACACGCATGTGGACTGAAAGCTGGACTAACTGGGATCCACAGAATGCTGTTTACCCGGCATCTAATGTAAACGTTACCGGAGTTATTTCAGGAAACGTTACCTGGACCAGCAACAACGTTTATCTTTTACAGGGACTTGTTTATGTAGACTCACTGGCCACTCTTACAATCCAGCCGGGTACAATTATTAAAGGAGATGATGCAACAGCATTTTCTTCATTGGTAGTTCAAAGGGGTGGTAAGCTGATAGCTGAAGGCACGCCTTGCCAGCCCATCGTATTCACTACTGAAGCGGTAGCAGGGTCAAGGGCAAAAGGACAATGGGGTGGTGTAATCCTTTTAGGAAGGGCTAAGCACAACCTGGGTACGCAGAATGCCATTGAAGGTATCGCACAGCCTAACGCCCGTGTATTCCATGGTGGTAATGATGATGATGACAACTCTGGTGTATTGAAATATGTACGCATTGAGTATGGCGGTTATGTATTTGCTCCCAACAATGAGATCAACGGCCTTACATTGGGTTCTGTTGGCCGTGGTACAACTATTGATTATGTACAGGTTTCATTTGCAAACGATGATGCATTTGAATGGTTTGGCGGTACAGTAAACTGTAAACACCTTGTTGCTTACAGGAACCTGGATGATGATTTTGATACCGACAATGGTTTTAGTGGTACTGTGCAGTTTGGTTTGAGTGTTAAAGATCCGGCGATTGCTGATGCGCCTGCTGTTTCTACTTCAGAAGGTTTTGAATCAGACAATGAAGCAAGTGGTGCTACCAGAACACTTCTTCCCAAAACCAGTGCATCTTTTTACAACATTACACAAATCGGTGCTTTCAGGTGTGCCAGCAATACTGCCGGTACAGGTGTACAGCCAACTGCTGATGGTTTTAGAAGAGGCGCCCGTTACAGAAGAGGTACTGATCTGAAAATCTACAACAGTATTTTCATGAACAACTGGAGAGGCGTGTTGATAAATGATGCTACGGCCCTGGCAAATTTTGATGAAGATTCTGCAGCGTTCAGGAACAATATCATTGCCGGTGATTTCACCAGTACATGGACGGCTCCTTACAATGCCAGCAAATCATTGGCTTTTGAAGATGTAAGTACACGTTCAAAACTGGGCGGCGCATTTCTTGCAACTTATGAGATTGATTCACTTCATACCTGCAGCCTGCTTACCAATGCATGGAGCTTTACTAACCCTGATTACAGGCCCAACACAGCTGGCGACGGATCAGTTCTCACAAACGGAACGAGTTTGAATGCCGGTGTTGATCTCACTCCGGGTTTCCTTGTTGGCGCTAACCTGTTCAATGCAAACGAAACAAAAGGTATCGGCATTTATGCGCTCGAAAATGGTGGTGCCCCATCAAATGGTGCAATTGTTTTGACCATACCAAAACTTTCTGGTTATGTGCTTACAGTTCCCGGCTTAACACTTACCGGCACAAACCAGTCTGGTACAGATGGTTCAAATGCACAGGGTGCTTATACAAATGGAAGCTGGAATTTTAAAGACGATGGAACTAACATTGTGGCTACTTCAAAACCAGGTGTAGTAATTGCCAAAGGTGGTTTTGTACAGCTTGGCTTTAATTTAACCCGTCCAAATACAACTCCTGCCGGAACAAACCAGAACCTTAGTGTAACACTCAGTGGCGGTACAGACGCAACACCGCTTAACAACGGTGCGCTACAGGCATTTGGTACAAACTAAAACTATTGTATAAATCTTAATTTTTTAAATAAAAAAATATGAAACTTTTTAAATTATTCATGCTTTTGTTTGCCGGCGCTTTCCTTTCAATGGAAGTTGCTGCACAGGCAAATGCTTCCCTGAATATGCTTACGCTTAATTCGGGTGATGTCATTATAAACGGGGGTTCCGGCTCATTGCAGGCTACTGTAGGCAATACGGGCCCAACCAGCACAATTCCTGCAGGCAGGATCAATGTAACTATTACCGTACCTACTTCCATCAGCATTGCTGCCACCCAGAGTGGCCTGCCGGCTGGCTGGACTGTTGTTAGCAACAACGGTACTTTTATCGTGCTTTGTAATAGTGCTACAACTATCCCGGTAAATACGCAGGCGAATTTGATCATTGCGTTACAGGGAGGTACAGCATTGACCTCGGGAGTTATTTCTGGTCAAATGAGTTTCAAAACCAACTGTACTGCCCCGGGTTCATTGTCGGGTAACAATACTGCTGACGATGCTTCTACGGCAGGTTTCCAGGTGGTAGCCGGAGCAGCTTGTAACATTACAGGCGCATCTGGTTCAGCAGGTACCATTTTATGTAACGCAGGTACAACCACGTTAACTGTTGCTGCTACCACCACTGGTTCTACCGGAACACTGGAATACAGCATTGGCGGAGCTTTCCAGCCAAGCGCAGCATTTACGGGCGTTGCTGCAGGTACTTATACAGTTACAGCAAGAGAAGCCGCCAATACTGCCTGTTCTGGTACAGGTTCAGTAACAATCACCCAGCCAACGGCTGTTGTTGCTTCAGGTTCTGTTTCTACTCCTATCCCAACTATTGGTGGTACCGGTGTAATTACAATCAGTGCTACTGGTGGTACTCCGGCTTATACAGGTATTGGTAACTTTAACCGTACTGCAGGTACATACAGCTTCACTGTAACGGACAACAATGGTTGTACCGGAGCTACTTCTGTTACAATCAATGATCCTGCTCCCTGTCTCCTTACCTCAGTATCTGCTGTTGCAGGAACCATCCTGTGTAACGGTGGAAGTACTTCAATTACTGCAACCCCGGTTGGTTTAACAGGAGCTGCTGTTGAATACAGGCTTGGTGCTGGTGCTTACCAGTCAGGCAACGTGTTTACTGGTGTTGTAGCCGGAACTTATACAATTACAGCAAGGGAAGTTAGCAACCCGGGTTGTTCTGTTTCTACTTCAGTTACCGTTTCTCAGCCCGCTGTTGTTTCATTTAGTTCTGCTGCTGTTACTTCTCCTATCGCTATCCCGGGTGGTACAGGTACTATCACTGTAGCTGCTGCAGGTGGTACCGGTGCCAAAGCTTATGTTATTACAAGTGGTACCACTGTCAATACAACCGGCGCTGCTTCAGGCGTGTTCACTGGTTTACTGGCAGGTTCTTATATCTTCACTGTTACGGATGCAAACGGTTGTACTGCTGTAAGCTCAGCGGTTGTTTTAGCTAACCCTGGTATCGCTACTGCTGATCCTTCAGTAGGTGGTATGTACTTTACAACTACAAGTGGCGGTGTGCAAAATGCCAACACCTTGTTGTTAGCTCCTTCAACTGCTTTGTATGATATCAACATCCCATTCTTTAACCTTAACCAGGCTAACCCTGTTCCTGCAGGTACGATCAACTTTACCATTAACCTTGGTAAAAAATTAGTTCTTGCTCCGGGCTTCAACCTGGCTACCGCTCCATTGAGTAATTATTTCACCTGGTCTTCTGCTGTTGTTGGTGGCAATGTGATCATCACCGGTACGCAATCATTGACTACAGCAATCCCTGCTGATTTTAACGGCATCGCTACCTTCAGGGTAAAAGGTGATTCAGCCTGTAAATCTAACGTGGTTTCCAACATCGTGATCACTAACAGCCTGCAAACACTCAGCGATGATGATCTAGGAAACAATGCTGCTACTTTGCAGTATACATTGCCAATTACGTTGAGCAATTCTCAGGTAAACGTAACCTGTAACGGTGCCGGAAACGGTATCATCAATGTAACAGTTAGCTCTGGTACAACAGTTACTACAACCGGTCCTTCAGGATATACCAACACCCAGAATATCGCTTCTGGTGTAAATAACTTTACCTTGTCTGGTTTAGCTCCGGGTACCTATACCATTACTGCTACTGCTCCAAGCGATGCTCCTTTAACAAGCTGCAGTTCAGTAAACACGGTGATCATTTCTCAGCCAACAGTATTGACTATCCCTGGTGCAGGCATCAGCCACACCAATAATAACTGTTTCAATGCAACTGATGGTACTATCACTGTAGTTGCCAATGGAGGTACTGCTCCTTATGTTTATACTATTGCAGGACCTACTGTTAACACTACAGGTGCACTCAACGGTATATTCACCAACCTTTCTGCCGGCAGCTACACTGTAACTGTTACTGACAACAACGGTTGTTCTGCTACCACTGCTGCAATTGTAATTACACAGCCTACCGGTGGTATCCCTGATATTACCTTGGGTTCTGACTACACAGGTAACCTGTTCACTACGCCTGGTATCACCCAGACTATCGTGTACAACATTGCTGAAATCAATGGTAACTCTGCTGTGGGCGATACGCTCAGGATCACAAAAGTGGCTGGTTATACCATCAACTTTAACCCAACACTGTTCTCTACTGTAGTTGGTTCTACTACTTATGCTTTGGATAATACAAGGTGGAAAATTGACAACAGCGATCCTGCTTTTGTTTCAATCATCCTTACAGATCCATTGGTACCAGCCAACCCGGGTACATTGCTTTGTAACCAACTGGTGAGAGTGTCTGTTACCCTTACAAGGAACACTTCAGACATTGCTACTTTCCCATTGAGCGCAAGGCTAAGAAGAGCAAACGGCGAAACCAACCTGGCTAACAACCTGAATTCAATCGTGTTTACCGCTGAGTAATTGATATAAATACCAAAGGGGCCTTAAAACCCCTTTGGTTATTTTTCAAAAAATAAATTAAATAATATGAAATCAAATTCAAAAATCAAACAACTGCTTACCAGGAGTTTGTTGGCATCTTCCGTGCTGTTTTGTTCCCTGCACGGAATGGCACAGCAGGGTAGGGCAGTAATAGCTGATCCAAAGATTGGAGCCATCAGCATTACTGACATGGCAGGTTTCCGGTTGGATGAAGCTTATATACAGCCCAATGAGCTGGTTAAGTTAAAGATTCCCCTGCTGAACAATAACCATGGCCAGGCATTGCCTGCAGGTAGCTGCAAAATAAAAATTGGTTTTGGATCTAAGCTGGTGCTTGATCCATCGTTCGACCTCAATGCTACGGCAATGAACAGTTATTTTCAGTGGTCATCATCCATGAACAGCGGCCAGTTGCAAATTACCGGTGAACTGATCGAGGCGTTGCCGGCTAATATCACTGAGGTAGATGTTGCTTTAAAGGTTAAAGGCACCGTTATTGGTAAATCAACCATCACTGCCAATTTCCTTATTACCAATCACAATACTTTCACCGTATTGTCTGATGAAGATGGTACCAACAATTCTGCTTTTCTTCAGTACACCGTTACCAACAGGCAGGCCCCGGTTTCTGTAACAACAGTAACTGATGTTGTGAAAGAAGGATGTGCTGTGACTGTTTCTTTTTCTACTGACAGGGAGATCAACCTGGCAAGGTATGATGTGGAAGTAAGCAAAGACGGGATAACCTTTGAAAAAGTTGCCAGCCTGAATGCTGCCGGAAGTTTATCATACAATTCATCTTTCGAACTGCCTTCATCTTTACAGCTGGAGAAACTGCAGCTAAGAGTTAAATCTGTGCAAAGCAATGGCAAACTGATTTACAGTGCAGGAAAAAGTATCAGTGGAATTTGCAAGACGCTGCCATTAAAATTAAGTGTATATCCAAACCCGGTTTCAACTGGAGTGGATAAAATAGTGATCGCTGCTGCACAGGGAAATTTTGATGGTAAGTACAAAGTGAAAATGATGGATATGTCGGGTAAAACAGTCCTTGCAAAAGAGCTAACGCTTGCAGGTGTGCAAAGTTTCCCTCTTGAGTTGACCACTATTGCAGGTGGTAAATACCTGTTACAGATCACAACTACTGATAACGTGCAGCTGGGAGTTTTGAAATTTGAGAAGTTGTAAATAATAATTTAATTGTCCCTGTAGAACTGTTTAGTAAGCTAAAGGCATGCATAGGCGTAAAACCCGTGCATGCTTTTTTATTTTGTATCGATGCCAGCTTGTTATTGGCGAATTGATTTTTTTTTGACCGGCGTTATTGCTGTTAATGATTTAGTGATGATTTCATAACAAATCCTGAAATGCCGATACATTAATTTTGAATATCTCTGTAGTGATGTTGCATTGGGTACATTGTTGGGTAAACAACTGCTCCTTTATAAAGCAGGGATACAGATAAATCGATTGCTTAAAGTGGTAACGGGATTACCAGCCTTTAATAAACCTTCAGCATGAACAGCGCCCTGGTAAATATTCTTGAAAAGGAGCGGGAGCAATTGCTTTTCAAATTAAAAGCAGTTGATCATGCACTACAAGCTTATACAAACACCTCCAAAGAGCGGGAAGAACAAATGCTGCTGGACCAAAACCGGGAGAATGATTTCCAGGAAATTGTGCAGCTATTGATCAGGAAATACCATCATTACAATGCAGCAGCACCCACCCGTAACAAAATACTCTTCATACTAAAAGCAGAAGGCCGTTTTTTACATGTACGGGAGATTGCCCGTATTGTTCAGCAACTTGAAAATGAAGTTTCCCTTTCAGCAGTTATCAAGAAGATTTCGCCTGCGCTTTCTATCCTGAAAAGATTGCCTGACTCTACGCTGGTTAGTATTGAAGTGGAACAGTCGCATTTCAATACCTTCTGGGGTTTTAATTCCTGGTTAAATGAAGATGGCACTGTTAAGGAAGCTTTTATGTACAATCAATCCGAAATAACCAGGCATCATGGAGGCAGTATTTTTGCCTGCACTGATTGAATGTTGTTTTGTAAATAAAATGAATGGGGCTCAATGTTACCACTGAGCCCCTTTTTCATTTCTATTACGACTGCTTGCCAAAAATATGTTGAACTGGCTTTTTGAAAACTTGCTTCGCAAAGACCGGAACTATAATTTCTGTAGTTTAAATATTTGGGTTTCAGCGGTTGTTTTATTTTCAATTTTGATGAGGTAATGCCCGGCTGCTAAGCCGCCAACCTTGTAAGAGAAAGCCTGTTCATTATTGAGTACAACTTCCTTCATCGAAATAAACCTTCCGGTAACATCGAATAAGGAGACCTTGTAATGCCCGTTTAACAATCCTCCAGCTGCCTTTACAGTAACAAATCCTGCATTGATGAGTGGATTGGGATAGATACCCAGGTTGATCCTGCTGCTGCATTCTGCATTGAGCCTGGTAGTAGTGCTGTATAAATAGCTGCCATCGTTATCTGCCGATTTTACCCTCACATACAGCAAGGCTGATACTATGTCTTTTGTGATGGGGACAACGAATGTGTATTTATTTTGATTACCTCCATTTACCAATCCTGCTTTAGTAAAATGACTGCCGTCTTTACTTGTTTCAATTTCAAAATGATTTACATTGATCTCGTTTTCTGTTGAGAAGCTAACAATAATGTTACAATCTTTTTTCACGGCAGTTAAGCTTGTAAATTTTACAGGCGTTGTTACCGGTGGAATTATTTTGTAGAGCCTGAAGGAGGAATTGTTGGTAGGGTTGCCATCAGACAGTATTGTTACCGAGTTATGGTTCGTAATTAAAAAATTAGTGGTAATAGTAGAGTAATCCAATACGCTCCCCTGAACATTAAATTTGGCGGTATCACTGTAGCCGGCAGGTAAATCAGATTTCAAATCCCCGGTCAATTGAACCTGGCCGCTGTTAAATTCCGCTGTCCATTGAAAATACTGGCTGCTGTTCACGAGGGCGAGATCCAGTTCCGGATCTAAGATCAGTTTGCTTCCGAGGCCAATTTTAATTTTACAGCTTCCTGCAGGGATGCCGTTTACTAAACTCAGGTTTCTGATCGGCACATTCAATTGTGCTATATATCCCAAGGGCAGGGTATCGTCTATCACAACCCCTGCGATGCTGGTAAAGCTAACCTGTTCAACGGAAGGGTCAGCAATTACCTGTCCGTAAGATTTGAGGCCGATGGCCAATAGTAAAAAAAAGTAAAGCTTTTTCATGAGCGTATGTCTTGAAACGTGAAAAATAAATGTTGCAGTAATGCTGGTCGTCTATCAGGGGTCGTTCCTTTGAATAGCAACCCCGGGGTAATGATTTGTCAGGATAATTGGACTACAAAAATAGAATTAATCAATGCCCGGTTTTACCAATCCATATTATCTAAATGTTGTCTTTAAATTACCAACCGGCCAGGCAGGCAAGGTGAAGTTTTAATCAATCGTAAGTGTTGCAGCGGCAAAGGATGTAAGTATGTTGAGCAGGAAATTGCCGGTGAGGTACCGGCCACCGAAGTTAAGAGATCAACGCCTTTTCAGCAACAAGCGGAACATTGTATCTTTTTTTACCATGAGGGAGAGCAAGTGCATTGGCAAGGATCTTATCGATGATCCTGTCTGTTTCGTCAGGGTAATTTACTTTTATCGGATCAGTTTCGGATAGCCAGGCTGCAACTTTTTCCAGGTGTTTTTTCTTTAAGCTTTTTATTACCGGCACGCCCAGTTCAGCAGCACCTGCTGCATTGCAATGCTGCTCGTACTGTTGTTTCATTGGTATAACCAGCAATTTCTTTCCCATGTGCAACGCTTCGGCAGGAGTTTCAAAACCTGCACCGCACAATATCCCTTTGCAACTGGTAAAGCTTTCTGTAAAAAACCTTGCATGCACCGGCTGTACAAGGCAATTCTTCTCTTTGTAAAATTTTGTAGTATGCTTTGAAAAAACCTGCCATTGAACATCTTTAAAATTCGACAGGAAAGAAATTATCTTTTTGTCGTCGTAAGCAGGAAGGTAAACCGTATAATGTCCTTTGTTGGTAACCAGTGCATTTCTTATCTCGCTACGTATCACTGGAGTAAAAATATTATCACCATAGTTTTTAAAATGAAAGCCAACGCCCTGTTTGGCGGGAGCGTAATATTTAAGAACAAGTGTAGCAAATAAATCAACGCTTTCGGGCCGTGGTGCATTGTTGTGTAATACGGCAAACTGGTGACTCATGGACACGCATGGAATGTTCTTTATTTTACATGCCCAGGCACTTACCGGTTCAAAATCATTTATTACCAGGTCATAATCTTCTACGGGTAAAGATTTTATTTCTTTCAGGAATTTTTTAGATTGGAGTTGTTTAAAAGTTTTATAAAAGTCGATGCCACCTTTCTTGCCAAAAATAAAGCTTAACCCTTTTAGTTTGAATTTCAACGGAAAATTCACGCCCACATCTGCCTGCGTGCCGCTAAGCAAAATGTCAAGGTCACATTTTTTACTGAGAGCCGGGATGATCTCATTGGCACGGCTTACGTGCCCATTACCGGTTCCCTGTATAGCGTATAATATTTTCATAATTTTCAGGAGGCTTTTACGAAGTCATCGATCATCATTTTAAAAAGTTCTGTCGTTCGCAGGTAGGCAGTTTCATCCTTGTATAATGCAGGCGTGAGATCATTTACCTGTTTATCCTGGTGATAATGATATACAGACCATTGATCATTTGTGTATTCAAGCGCACTGAGGTTTTCGATCCAGTCCCCGGAATTGAGATAATTTACCTCGCCGTTTTGAGTTTTCACGATGCGGTTACAGGGTTGATGAATGTGTCCGCATAGTACGTTGTTGTATTCTTTTTCAATGGCAATTTCTGCGGCGGTTTCTTCAAAACTATTGATGTATTTCACTGCGCTCTTTACAGAATTTTTTATTTTTTTTGACAGGGAGATACGGCCGTAGCCAGCTTTTTTGCTGATATAGTTGATAAAAGAATTGATCATGATCAGGAGGTCATAGCCTACTGATCCCAATTTAGCCAGCCATTTACTGTATTTCATTGTTACATCAAAAACATCTCCATGAAATATCCAGCTCTTTGTTTTATTGTCATGATGAATCACCAATTTGTTTACGATATGAAAATCCCCCACTGAAAAATTTTCAAACCTCCGCAGCATTTCATCATGATTGCCTGTAATGTAATATACCTTCACGCCTTTGCTAAGCATACTGGTGATTTGTTTTATCACCTGCATATGGGTGGGCGGCCAGTAGTTCTTACTGAATTGCCAGATGTCAATAATGTCGCCGTTTAGTACCAGTATGGAGGGGTCAATTGTGGAGAGATAGCGGGATAATTCGGTTGCCCTGCAACCGTAGGTTCCAAGATGTACATCTGAAATGACAGCAATTTCAATTTTTCTTTTTTCCAATGCCGGAGTTTACAGCAAAGTTCAACCGCCAATATTACCCGATTATGAAGTGCAGGTTAACAAATAGTAAATTACTTTGTTTCATTCAGTAAAAAATCACGCCACCAGTAACCAGAATTTTTAACTGTTCTCAACTGGGTTTTAAAATCTATGTGCACGAGTCCAAACCTGGCTCCATAACCTAAGTTCCACTCAAAATTATCCGTTAATGTCCAGGCAAAATATCCTTTGATATTAACTCCTTTTCTTTTTGCTTTCAGTAAGGCATCCAGGTAGTCCTGGAAATAGCTAATGCGCTCACTGTCATCGATAACACCATTTACAAGCCTGTCTTTAAAGCAGGCGCCACCTTCTGTAACCATAATTTCTTTTACACCACCGTATAACCAAAACCTTTTCAACATCCGGTAAAAACTATCTGCATTTATCTCCCATCCAAGGGCGGTATGCGGCACTTTTCTTTTGGCAGCTTTTACTTCGCTGGCGTGTATCAACGGTACTAACGGGTTGTGTTTTATCGTAATGGGAAAATAATTTTGAATGCCGATAAAATCAAAATCAAAACTTAATTTATCTGTAAACTTCCAGGCCTTGTTTTGCATATGCAATTGCTCAGTAAGCCAAAAGCCTTCAATGTGGGGATAGCCCCTGCCAAGAGTTGGTTCAATAAACAGGCGGTTAAGGAAGAGATCAATCCTTTGGGCAGCGGCTTTGTCTGGGTCACTTTGAGTATATGGTATCACTTCACTGCATGAAAATGTAGTTCCGATTTTCGCATGTTTGATCTTGCTCCGCAGCAACCTGCCACCCTCTGCCTGCGCAAGTGCTGCATTGTGTATGGAAGACAAAAACAACGAAACATCTCTTTTGCCTGGTGCATGTTTACCAAGCATATAACCAAGGCTCGTAAATGCCGCAGGCTCGTTCAGCACAATCCAGTTTTTTACTTTGGAGCCAAATTCTTCAGCACAAATGGATACAAACCTTGCAAACCGCTTTTGAATATGGTAACCAGCCCAACCACCTTCTTTTTCTAACGACAATGGAAGATCCCAATGATAAAGCGTTACAAATGGGGTTAACCCTAATAACAAACATTCATCAATAAGCTTATGATAGAAGGAGATGCCTTCTTTATTTATTTTTCCAATTCCATCCGGAATAACCCGGCTCCAGGAAATAGAAAAGCGAAAGGCGGAAAATCCCAGTGCCTTTGCTATCAGCAGGTCGTCTTTATAACGTTGATAAAAGTCTGAGGCAGGCCAGGGTTTACCAGCACCATTGATTTTCCCCCTGCGTTTGGCAAAAGCATCCCAAACAGAGGGGCCACGTCCACCAATCTCAGGCGATCCTTCGTTTTGCAATGCAGAAATGGCAACGCCCCATAAAAAATCTTTTCCCAGGTCGGAGGATTTAAACATGGGATAAAGTTGTTTAACAACAATTACAATCCCTTTTTTGGAGTGTTAAGTTTAGAATAATTTTTATTTCCGCTGGTATTCAAGTGACCTGTTTTAAAAAGAAGTCATACAACATCTCTTCCACACCCTGTCAGAGCCGGGTGGTTGCAGGATTATCATTGCTTTCCGGAAATTAAGATTTCGTCTTTTTGGGAATGGCTGTTTTTTTTACGGCCAAAGGGCTGGATTTGCTTTTTGCCAATTTTTTGGACGGTGTTTTTTTGCTTTCTTTTTTCGGTTCATTCTCTTTATACCCATGAATGATTAGCCTGGCCGCTTTTTTAATACGTTTGTCGAGCTTCTTCTCACCAATACCGTTTTTAAGTGTTTCATGTAAAGGCTTTAAAAGCTCTTCGATCCGGGTTGCCACTGTTGTTTTAAAAGATGGTTGCTTTTTACCGGTGGTTTTGCTGGTTGGCATATTACGTAGTTGATTGGTAACATTTAATTAACGTAAAAATAATATATCTGCCGGTTTTGCAATGTTAAGTTTTTTGGCAGTACAGCCGCCATTCATTAAAGAATGAACGCTGTTGTTGGTTCCACTAAACTTAATACTTACTAACAGGAAAATTTTGTATTTTACCTAAAACATATTTTATGAATTGGATAGTTCTAATTCTGGTAGGCGTTATCGTATTGGCCCTCTTACTTTTTATCATATTCCGAAATCAAAAGGATAAAGAACAGCTGGAAGGTCAGCTAAACCAGGATTTTCATAAATCGAAAGAAGAAGAAGGGGATGAAGATACTGAGCAGGCGCTTAAATAGTTTGGCTGCATTCATTTTTGCTTACGAGCCCTGTTCTTTCATAGAATCTCTTCTGCCGTTTAATATTTATGATTCGGCGTTTCCAGGTAATGAAGGCTTTTGTTCCTGCGCCAGAAATATTGCCGTGAAGGGCACACAACCATAAAACTCAGCAGTTTGCATTATTCACTTTGGTGCTGGCTTAACGAATGACTATAGACCTTCGGTTATTAAATCCAATGAAATATTTTCAATGTTGATTTGTTCCGGACGATCAATGAATATCCCGTCCGCAGCAATAACAGCCTTAGCCATAACTATTTCCCGCACTCCAGATTTTCCATAATGCAGTATATCGCTACCCTGCCGTATGATTTTTAATTCTATAATCCCTGCTACCCTTCGTTGTTGATGCAGGTGCAGTCCACTCACTTAATTTTCACGAAATATCGGTTCAGGAGTACGACTTGCTTTTATAGAATTTGCCATTTGAATGGATTTAAGATTAGATGCTATCATTAAGATTGAATTTTAGCTACCGATAAAACCACAAGTGATTCTTCTGTGGCCGGTGTTTTTATTTTAGAAAGCCTTTTATTGTATTTTAATTTGAAAAGCTGATACCCGGAAATATTTTCTATTCGTGTAATTGCAGCCATTTATTTGCTACTGATTGTATGCTAACAGCCCGGGCAATCATTAATAGTTTAAAGAAACAAGCAATGAAAAGTAAAATACTTAAACAGACCATTCTTTACCTGTTATTATTCGCACTAAGTGGTGTACATTATCTGCAGGCACAGGTAAAACCCGGTGTGTTTTACGCAGTGACAGGTAATGGTATCAAAGACAGCTCCTGGCTTTTTGGTACCTATCACTTAATCAATGATTCGTACCTGGATGAGCTGCCGGCGGTGATGAATGCGTTTGAAAAATCAAAGCAGGTGGTAGTGGAGGTTATCATTGATTCCAGTGAACTAAAATCGGCAAACACTAAAGCATTGCTGCAAAACAAAGAGCTTTCAGCATTGTTGGATACCGCATTTGTTGACAGCCTTGATAACGAACTGAAAGCAACAACCGGCCAGGGGATAGAACAATTTCAAACGTTGAAACCCATGACCGTAATGCTTACACTCTCTTTGATTTACCTGATGAAAGATAACCAGGCGATCTTGAAAAAATACACCGGTATTCCCCTGGATGCATCCTTTGTAAACAAAAGTAAATTGGCCGGCAAAGAGGTAACTGCACTTGAAACAATTAACCAGCAAATGGATTTATTATTCAATACCATTTCAGATGAAGAACAGGCAGCCATGTTGAAGCTTTTTTTGAGAAACAGGGAACAGGGTATTGAACTGGGCAATGATCTGCTGAAGATATATTTTGAGAATGACATCGGTAAGATCTACCATATTTACCAAAAATCGATCGAGATCACCGGTGACATGGATTTCCTGATAAAGAAAAGAAATGATAACTGGTTGCAGACGCTTCCGGCACTATTTAAAAAGCATTCGAACTTTGTGGCTGTTGGTGCATTGCATTTGGCGGGGCCAGATGGTTTGGTGGCGCAATTAAAAAAGAATGGCTTTAGCGTAACAGCACAAAATCTACAATAGTGAGTGAAAAAGATTTTTTAGAACAGGTAAGACAGAACCAGGGTATCATTTATAAACTGGTTTCCCTGTATGCCGCTGATGCAGAAGAAAAAAAAGATCTGTACCAGGAGATCTTGTTACAGGCATGGAAATCATTCAAAAGCTTCAGGCAGGAATCCAAATTCAGCACATGGTTATACAGGGTTTCGCTCAATACAATACTTACCCAGAAAAGAAAAGAGAATATAATACAATACAAAGATTCGATCGAAGAATTTGGAGAAGGAAACCAGGCAGCACCTGTTGTGCTGTCTGACTTCAGCAGCGTCAAAGCAATTATCAGGCGGCTGCCTGAAACAGACCGGGCGATAATTTCCATGCACCTCGACGGGTATGAAAATGCGGAGATTTCCGCGGTGATAGGTATCAGCAACAATCATGTGGCGGTAAAGCTGTACCGCATAAAACAACAATTATCTAACTATTTAAAAACAGAAAGATGAGTCTTGAAGAATTATGGAAGGATACAGGGGGAGGCGATGATGATTTGTCTTCATTAATCAGGCCGGGCTTATCAAAAGTTACTTCCAAAGACCCCCTCGTTAAAATAAAACGCAATCTACTAAGCGGTGCTGTGTTGGGTTTACTGATTGCAGCGTTATATATTTTTGTAATGATAAAGTTCCCTGTTTGGCAGGTATTTCTTTGTATCGGAATTGTATTTGCTTTTACAATCTGGGCCTCAATAAAATCCATTTTTTTATACAAAGAAATGAGCGCCCCAATTGCGGGTAACACATTGTTGAAGGAACTGGAAAGTCATTACGAAAAAATAAAAAAGTGGATGAGTATACAGCAGCAGGTTGGCTTGTTTATATACCCTGTAAGCGCTGCCGGAGGCTTTATGATTGGCGGGTCAGTGGGTGCCGGAAAGTCAATCACTGAACTGATGCAAAAGCCAGTATTAATAATTGGCATGCTCATTACACTGGCCATACTTGTGCCACTTTGCTTTTACCTGGCAAAATGGATGTGCGAAAAGGCATTTGGCAGGTATGCCGAACAATTAAAAAAGAATATTGAACTACTTAAGTCTGGAAACTAATAACACACAAATAAACGCATCATGGAAAAGCAGGTAGAAACAAAAAGACATTTGCCCAACAAGTATATTTATACGGTATTTTTATCAGCAGCGATCGTATTAGTCTTTTTAAAGGACTTCTCCACAGCGATCGTTTTTGCTGGTATTGGCCTGGTATTCGATCCTTTCAACCAGTCAGTGCCATTCCCGAAAAGACCACTGTGGCAAAGGATTTGGCTGGTAGTACATTGCGTATTTGTATTTGTGGTGTTATGGCTTTCCATAAAATTCCGGTAAGATGCACTGCTACAATTTAGAAGTGTTGGGCGGCCTCTTCACCTGGCTTTTCTTCTACGCTTATTCATCCTCCCGGCTTTTGCTGTAAGAGAGATAATGGTATTCCAGGGTGCCATGAATACACAGTTAGTAGCTGCGCCCTGCTTTGATATCAACCGAATGGAGAAGGAACCTCCCCTTCGTTGGTTCACATTCCGTTGATGATGAAGTAACATTCCGGTAACAGTATGTATGTAAATTTGCAATGCAATTTTTCTCATTGCAAATTTTTCAAGGGCAAATGCAGGTTTAAAGAATTCCGCTGGTGGTTTTTACCAAGGGGGCTTTTTTATTTAATAGGCTGCTGTTGATTTGAAAAGCAGTTAAAAGATAAAAATCTGCAATCTAAAATTGAGAATTAATAGAAAAATTGTTCAGAAACTATTTTCCCGTCTTTAACCCGATATAGGCCGATTTCCTGCATTGTAGTCCGTTCTCCAGCCTTTGGCTTAAAATCCATTGTCATGTAACAGGTGAAATAATTGCCGGCGACAACCAGGTTTTCTGTAGTTCCCCCGTACATTTCTTCCACTGTTTCAGCCCACTTCTTTCCTTTCTCATGAATTTCCTTCATTCCCTTTGCTGTACACCAATCTGAACCGGGCGTTTCTTCACTGGTTGCATCCTCGCTGAATAATTCAGCATAGATCTTTTCAAATGCACCCTGTTGCATGTATTCGTAAAACTTTGCTGCTACTTCATGGGTTGTCATAATGTTTTGTTTAGGTAATAAATCTACACATTTTTAGTATTGGTAATGTAGTTCTGATAAAAAGCCCCGCCTGGTAGAAACCAACGGGGTAGCTTTTTTGCCGGCTGGCATCGAAAGATGTTTACTGGATTGATGATGAGAAAAATCTGGTGCAAATGTATTTGTATTGCAAATAGGCTGATATTACCTTATGAATAAGATTGGGATTCCAACGGGGCCATTACTTCTTTTAAATTTTTTATCTGTTGCGTTGCAATTTTTAACTTATTCCTATTGTAATGAATTCGGCCTGCTTTTATAAATGCTTTAAGGTTTATCAGTGATCATGATTGCAGGAAACTTCATCAAGAATAACTGGATGTTTATTTTCTTAAACAAATTTCTTTGTTAGCTGTTGCTATGCAAAATATTGAAACATCAATGGAAAATTATTTAGTAGTTGGTGCATCCAGCGGTATTGGAAAAGCACTGGTAAGCCAGCTCGCCGGCGCCGGTAAACAAGTGATCGCAACCTTTTATAAAAATGCCCCGGTTGCAGAAGATCCCCATATACGGTTTCACTATTTAAATGTTTTAGAGGAGATGCCGGCACTCGATTTTTTGCCAGATGAATTAACTGGTTTTGTTTACTGCCCCGGTAGTATCAACCTGCGGCCTTTTGAAAGAATCAAGCCGGCAGATTTTGAATTGGACTATCAGTTGCAGGTACTGGGCGCAATAAAAATTTTACAGGTCGTTTTGCCCAGGTTAAAAAAATCTGCCAACGCAGCTGTCGTTCTGTTTTCTACCGTTGCTGTGCAAACAGGCCTGCCCTATCATACCCAGGTCGCAACTTCTAAAAGTGCATTGGAAGGTTTAACGCGGTCGCTGGCGGCAGAGTATGCACCCAACATACGAGTCAACTGTATCGCACCATCGCTCACAGACACGCCTTTGGCTGCCTCCCTGTTAAATACCGAACAAAAAAAAGAGGCCAATGCCCTGCGCCACCCGCTCAAAAGAATTGGTGCGCCTGCTGATATAGCAAACATGGCTGCTTTTTTACTTTCTGAAAAGGCAGGCTGGATAACAGGGCAAATTTTACATGTTGATGGCGGGATGTCTTCTATAAAAAGTTGACGGCAGGTATTGATCTTTATGCACTGTACTTTCCCGATGCAGCAATTTTATGAACCATGATTGGTAGCTTGAAAGTACTTTTTTTGAAAACCAGTGATAACAACAATATGTAGTTTAGCTTTTTATCGGGGAACGATTTTTTCTATACTAAACGTATATTCTAACTGCATATAACAGGGCAACGGGTACAGGATTTTGTATAGATGCTTTACCAGTCCATAAAAAAATCCTGCCCGCCTTGTGCAGGCAAACAGGATAATAAAATAGTTGCAAAGGGTCGAATATTAAATTTTCATAGCTATACTTTTTGGCATGTAATTGCCGGGTAATTCTTCACTGGTTTAAGGCGCCGATCCGTTATATTTCTTTTACTGTTTAACAGCTAGTATTTTAATTCAACCACCGGTGTGTTTTGTGTTGCCGTGCCAAGCATTAATACTTTACCATCTGTTTTTTTTGCAATGGCAGTAAAATCCAAAGATTCAGTGAACGGGCTATAGCTTTTTTTAATACTTGAAGTCCATCCGTTATTCGTTAGATGAATATCACCATAGGGGAAAAAGCCGGTTTCATAATGCTGGCCGATGGCGACACATTTGGTGTCATTCAAAAAAAGCAGGCGCCGTATTCCTGTGGGCAGTTTTGATGACGATGCTTTGCCTGATTGTAATTCAACCAGGGTTGTACCGCTTATTGCATATGATTTGGATGTTGAATGGCATATTTCCTTTAATGTTTCGCTTACATCTGATTGCGCCGCCTGCCAGGTAATTCCCCCATCTGTGGTTTTATAATATTTACCGCTCCATGTAGTGGCAAAGCCTTCTTTATTTGTTTTGAAACTCACATCAGTAAAACTTTGTGTTGTGGCGTCAATGGCATTCGTCCATGTGGCTCCACCATTTACAGTTTTCTTGAAATAGTTTTTACCGGCGATAAAACCGGTGTTCTCATTCAAAAAGTACATTCCTTCAGGCCAGCCTGCTTCCGGGTTGTTAAGATTGCTTTTTACCCATGATGAGCCACCATCCTGTGTTTTCAGGAGATAGCTTCCGGTGGAGTCTCCACCAATAATGTAACCCGTCTGGTTATTTACAAACTGGATTCTCTTCAGGTAAAACGTAACGTTGGAAGCCAGTTCAGTCCATCGTAGTCCGCCATCCACGGTTTTTATTATCCGGCCATCTCTTGAAACCGCATATCCCGTTGTTGCATTTACAAAGGTCATGTCGTTATAAATGTGACCGGGGATTGTTGATGCTAACATTTTTAAACTGTCAATTGATAAAGTAAACTGCCTGTCGGGAATTTGTACTGCGTTGTCTTTTTTGCAGGATAAAAAAAAGATGCTACAGGTAAGTGTGGCAACGATCAATGTTTTCATAATTGTTTTTTTTGCGCTGACAACCCTTTTGTTTGTACAGTTGCACAAACAGGTATATCTTCTACAAACGACCGGTTATTGTCTATTAAAAGTGGGATGCCGCCCCGGGGCGAAGCAATAATTGTTTTTTAATTGATGCCTGCTTTTGCAGAAGCATAAAAGGAAGGTAATGGTATCATCCCCGGAAAGAGAAAAGCTTCCTTCAGCTGCAGTCATTGATCCGGAGTTTTAAAACAGGATAGGCTTTGCCAGGCACTATAAGGTCTTTTTGAGTTTGGCAAATACTTTATCTCCTTCTTTTTTTATCGTCACTATTTTTTTTACGACCGCACCTGCATTGGTATTGGTGCTGTATGTGTTGGTGTTGGCTGTAGAGCCCTGGAACATTCCATTGATATAAGTATCTGTATAGCCGACTACTTCTGTATGAATGGAACTGTGCTCATAGCCAAACTCAGTGTACAGTAAGTAATCTCCCGGCATCAGGTTTACAAATTCAAAGTGGCCTTCATTGTCATAAACGGTAGTTACTTTAATACATGCTGCGGCTTCTTTGGGTAATGGGATGGAGCGTCCTTTTTTCCTGGAAGCTTCATTTAGTTGTATCCATTCTTTATAGAAACTGGTATACGGAATAAGGATGATGGTAGTGCCTGTCTTTGCAAATTGTTTTTTATTGATATTGAGAATGGCCATTCCTTTCAGCAATCCTTCATTTTGGTTGTCTCTTGCAAAAGCCTGCCCGGTTATAACAGAACTGCCAGCCTTTGTCAATTGCAGGGTTGCTTCTTTATCAAACGTAGTAGTAAAGGGGTTATAATCCTGTTCTTTATCGATCAGCAATAATTTATTGCCCTTTGCAAGTATTGTTATCTTCCATATCCTGCGACTGTCTTTATCAATATAGTACTCGTATTGATCGTTACTGGCTTCTTCAAATACAGTTACTTGCCACACCTTGTGTTCGCCCGTTAAATTACTTGTATAGATATTGTTCTTTACTTCTTCAATTCTTGCCTTTTTGATATTGGTGTTGTTGCCGGGCTTGTAATCATATACGATCAGATCTTTTTTGTAACCTGCATTGAGCGGAAGTGATCCAAGCAGGTACGGATATGCATAGTTATCAAAAAATGCCTCCCGTACAGGCTCCTGTATCCTGTTGCTTTTTTTTGTTTGCCTGTTGAAGTAGTAGCCGCTTATTTCTTTCGCATAGTGAATGGCGTATTGATTGTCTTTGTTGACCGATGAACGATACAAAGGCTTTAATGTGTTAACGTCTGATATACTTGTATCGATCCACAGATCGGGGGAGTTTAGAAATTGCAGGCTGGTATAAACGGAGAAGGTTTTATTATCAACGGCGATATTGGTTATAAAAGATCCGATCTCTGTTGTGCTGTTTCCATTCACTGTAAAGTAACTCATTTCATGCCTGCTGTTTTTTACCAGGGTTTTATCCAGCGATAGCTCTCCGGGTACAAGAAAGTTTTGAGATTGGCAAAATGAAACGGCTGCCATCATTGATACTATAAAGCAGGTAGTTGATTTCATATGGCTATATTTATTGATTGGCATTTTAGAAAAGAGTCACTTTAATTGAGCCGCTGCCGGCAATGATTTGATCCGTTCAAATTGCCGGTTTTCAAACAAAAGGTGTAGTCACGGCAGGGGCCATGTGCGTTGGCATACATTCAGGTAACAGAGCGTTGTGCAATTGTTTTAACTCCTGTCCCATCCGGGTACATAAGCGTTAACAGCACAAAAATCAACAGGATGCTAAACTCCATTCCATTCCTTCCACCACCAACTACAAACCAGCCATCCCTGGCATGAACCAGTACAATGCCCGTTATCAATATCCCTATGTTTAGCAGGGCTGCAGCTTTTACAAACCTGTTGCACAACAGCAGTACAGCTGTAATGATCTGGGTAAGTACAACCGACCAGGCTATGAACACACCAAAAGGTGCAAAGCCAATTTTATTAAGGAACAGGTTGCCGAAATCGTTCACATCGTTGTTGGTAAAAATTCCATGAAGGCTGTGAGAAAGAAAAATGATGGCCACTGCCAGCCTCAATAAAAATGTGCTGTTGAAGATCTTCATAATAACAAAGTTTTATTGAAACAAGAGGTCGCTATAGGTGGCAATGCTGCCGGTCAAAAATACCATCTGCCGGTTGCAGGAATAAAAACATGTATCTGGCGATTGCTGCTTTATAGAAGAAGATTGCACAATGGAGGGAAGCGGTGCTACTGCTGGTGCTTAGTTACCTGTTGTTGGTGCATGCTTTTTTGTTGATGGGCTGTTTTGTTGCCCAGTTCTTTTTTTTTAGCGACTTTTAGCGCCATGAAAAAGATTTTTTACCAGGTTGCATTCTGGGTTTTTTATTGGGCGATCAATGCGTACCTCGATTACTATTGGGTAAAAGACAATATTAAAGGATGGAACCAGGGCAGTTCACTGATCAAGGCTTCCATCGGTGCATTGCTGTATATGTTGCCATTGATCGCATTGGCCTACTACCTTGTTTTTGTAGCTTTCGACAGGATCGTTCACCGCAAACGAAATGTGTTTATGAATGCCGTTATCATTCTTATTCCTTACATCATTGCCATCTGTTCTTCGATCATCATTGTGCGACTGGTTGTTTTTCCTTTTGTATATCAAAATGCTTTTCAACCGGGCAACCTGTTTTTTGAGCCAAGAAGATTTCTTAGTATTATGATAGAAGCGGCATTTCCGGCCGGGCTGCTGATGTCTCTCAAATATGTAGATACACAGGTAGCTGCCCGGGAGCGGGAGAAAAACCTGGTAAGGGATAAACTCTCTGCAGAATTGCGATTCCTAAAAAATCAGCTCAACCCACATTTTCTATTCAATACCCTCAATAATATATATGCACTCACCCGTAAAAAAAGCGATAAGGCACCGGAGGTAGTGATGAAGCTTTCAGAACTGTTGAGTTTTATGCTGTATGAATCTGGCAAAGAAACCATCTCTGTAGAAAGGGAACTAAAAATACTGGAAGATTACATTTCACTGGAGCAAATACGGTACTCAAATGAGCTAACGGTTACATTTGAAAAAGAAATAGACGATTATGCGCAACCCATAGCGCCCATGTTGCTGCTGCCATTGGTAGAAAACGCCTTCAAACACGGAGCCAGCCAACATCATTTTGAATCGTTCATACACATTCATTTAACAGTTAAAATGCAACGGCTCTTTTTTGTTGTTGAAAACAGTATCGAGGCTGTTCCTCAAAACAGCAAAGCTGATACCATCGGGCTGTACAATACAACCCGCCAGCTTGAACTGCTGTATAAAGAACAAACACTGAACATCCACCAAACGAAGAACCTTTTTAAAGTGGAACTTGAAGTAAATTTAAACAGCTATGGAAAAATTTAATTGCCTGGTGGTAGAAGATGAACCGCTTGCCGCGGAAGTACTGCAGGATTATATATCTCAGCTTCCCTTTCTTGAATGCAAAGGCATTTGCAGGGATGCCATTTATGCCATGCAATTTTTACAGGCAGAAAAGATCGATGTTCTTTTTCTTGATATTCACCTGCCTAAAATTAACGGGCTTGATTTTTTAAAAATGCTTAAAAATCCTCCCCAGGTAATTGTTACTACCGCCTACCGTGAGTATGCACTGGATGGATATGAGTTGAATGTAGTAGATTATCTTTTGAAGCCGGTTAATTTCAACCGCTTTGTTGCAGCAGTGAGCAAGCTTAAAAAGGAACCCTTTCAAAACACGAACCCAGCGGCCGGTACCGGCAATCCGGCTGAACCAGCTTTTTTGCTGATCAATATCAATAAGAAACGGATTAAAGTATTTGAGGCTGATATCCTTTTTATTGAAAGTCGTAAAGAGTATATCAGCATCACTACCGCAGAACGCTCGTACCTCACCAAGTTTACGTTGAGTGAAATGGAAAGCCAGTTGCAGCACAAACGTTTCTTAAGGATACATCGTTCTTTTTTGGTTGCTACGGATAAAATAAATGCGTATACTGCGGTAGCCGTTGAAATTGGCGGTCATAAAATTCCGGTTGGCAGAAGTTACAGGGAAAATGTTCATGCTGTTTTGTCGGAGCTGCTCAGCAGGTAGATAATTTTTAAAAAGACGGGATTGATCTATATCGATCCTGGGCCGCCTCAACAGGCAATTCATCCGGTAGCATCCACTGCTGCCGGTATTGGTAGTTCGCCGGGTCTGGCAGGTCCTGCTCCTGTTAAAATCTCTTTAAAGGGTTTCATGTGTTGCATCAGAATAATGGGTTAGCGATTTCCGGATGCCAGTATATTGCGTTTGAGAAACAAAGAGGAGTTTCGCTTTAAAACGGCTTTCGTATTTTTATGCAAATTCCAACACATGGATGTACAAATTGAAGCTTCCTGGAAAGAAGCACTGAAAAGTGAATTTAGCAAGCCTTATTTTCTGGAGATCGTAACGCATATCAAAACGGAGAAAATGTCGGGTAAAACGATCTATCCGCCGGGTCCGCTTATGTTCAATGCCTTCAATCAAACCCCTTTCAGCAAAGTATCTGTGGTGATACTGGGGCAGGATCCCTATCACAATCCCGGCCAGGCACATGGCCTTAGTTTTTCTGTACCCAATGGCATTAAGCCACCACCGTCGCTGGTAAATATTTATAAAGAAATAAAATCAGACATCGGCGTTCCAATGCCCGTGGAATATGGCAATCTTACCCGCTGGGCAGAGCAGGGCGTACTGTTGCTCAATGCCATCCTTACGGTAAGAGCCAATGAGCCTGCCAGTCACCAGAAAATAGGCTGGATGAATTTTACCGATGCGGTGATACAAAAAATTTCGGACGAAAAATCGGGCGTTGTTTTTTTGCTTTGGGGTAAGTTTGCACAGGATAAACAAATACTGATCGATGAAACAAAACATTTACTATTGAAAGCGGCCCATCCATCACCGTTCAGCGCCGACAAAGGCTTTTTTGGCTGCCGCCATTTTTCTAAAGCCAACGATTACCTGGTACAGCAGGGAAAGCAGCCCATCGATTGGAAATTATTAACTCCCTAATTTCACTTTAAAGCTTTTCTTATCATGCAAAAAGCATCCGGTAAAAAAAACAATCTCTTTATAGAGATCTTTGCACGCATCTGGGCCCTCTGGGGGCTCATCAGTTTTGTGATCACCTTCCTCATCATTTTTATACCGTCAATGCTTTCTTATCTTTTTCCTCAAAAGAAAGGACAGGATTATTTTATTGCTGTATCAAGATGGTGGATGAATGTTTGGTTACCACTTATTGGCTGCCCGCTAAAAGTGAATGGCAGGCAATATTTTAAAAAAGGGGAGAGCTATGTGGTGGTATACAATCACAATGCGCTGCTCGATGTGCCATTGTCGGCACCCTACATTCCCGGCGGTAATAAAACCATCGCCAAGGCATCGTTTGCCAAAGTACCCATTTTTGGGATGTTCTATACAAGAGGTTCTGTACTGGTAGACAGGGGGAGCGATAAAAGCCGCCGCAAAAGTTTTGATGCCATGAAGCAGGTGTTACAGCAGGGAATGCACATCTGTCTTTATCCAGAGGGTACCCGTAACAGAACGGCCGAACCACTCAAACCCTTTTACGATGGGGCTTTTAAACTGGCAGTGGATACCGGTAAAGAGATCATGCCCTGCATTATTCATGGCACCGGCAGGGCCATGCCGATCAATAAAAAGTTTTACCTGCTGCCCACACGGCTCACCATGAACTTTTTGCCGCCCGTATCGCCGGCCAATACTGATGCAAAGGCGTTAAAGGACAAGATATTTAAAATAATGTACGATGAATATGTGGCCGGTGAAAAGTGAACGCAAACGTTGGAGGGAGAAAATGGTTATTTACTATTGCCCTGAATAATGTATTTTTGACACATTGGTTTTTAATAAATATTATTTATTTTAATACTAAGTTGAACGATATTTAAGTTTTGATACTTTTCGTTAGATGTAAATTTTGTGATACCTGTACAATCACCGGATTTGTTTGGCGGAAAAAAATTATTAATAAGGATGAAAAAAAAGGTAACAAAGATTGGAGTACTTACTTCAGGTGGTGATTCACCGGGTATGAATGCATGTATCAGGGCGGTTGTACGTACCGGTATTTATCATGGGCTGGAAGTATTTGGTATCATGCGTGGGTACACCGGCATGGTAGAAGACGATATTTTTAAAATGGAAAGCCGCAGCGTGGCTAACATCATACAAAGAGGCGGAACGATCCTGAAAACCTCCCGTTGTAAAGAATTTTTTACACCGGAAGGCAGGAAGATCGCTTTTAATAACTTAAAAAAGCACGGCATTAACGGGCTCGTGATCATCGGGGGAGATGGTAGTTTTCGTGGCGCACAAATTTTCAGCAACGAATACGATATTCCCTGCATCGGTTTACCGGGCACCATTGATAAAGACATTGCCGGCACAGATTTTACCATTGGGTTTGACACAGCCGTAAATACAGCGGTGGAAGCCATCGACAAGATCCGGGATACAGCCGATGCACACGACAGGTTGTTCGTGATAGAAGTAATGGGCCGGGATGCCGGTTACATCGCCCTGCACAGCGGTATTGCTACGGGTGCAGAAAATATTCTGATACCGGAAAAAAAGACCGATATCGAAAAGATCGTGAATGAACTGGCCGAAAAGGAAAGAAGAAAAAAACTCGTGAACCTGATCGTAGTGGCAGAGGGCGAAGATGAATTTGGCGGCGGAGATGAAGTGGCCAAGATCATTAAGGAGCGCCTGCCGCAGCAGGAGGTTCGGGTAAGTATTTTAGGGCATATCCAGCGGGGAGGATCACCAAGCTGTTTCGACCGGTTGATCGCCAGCCGCATGGGCTATACAGCAGTAGAATGCCTGATACAGGGCAAGTACAATGTGTTCGTGGGCATCGTCAATAACAGGATGCACTACATGCCATTGAATGAGGCCGTAAAAAAGAAACAGCGCATCAGCGAGGAGTGGATGAAGATTGTTAAGATATTAGCAAGTTAACCGTTCACCGTGCAGGGTTGACTGTTGCGCATCTGAATTGTATGAGTCTGATTTATGGCAACTGTAAAAAGATTTGAAGATTTAGATATTTGGCAACCGGCAAGAACGCTTGCAAAAGATATTCGCAGCCTTACGCTACAGCAAAACTTCCAGCACGAATTCAAATTAAAGGAGCAGATAAAAGGAAGCAGCGGTTCTATAATGGATAACATTGCGGAAGGATTCGGGAGAGGAAGCAGGTTTGAATTTGTTCAGTTTCTTTCCCTTCTCTAAAGGTTCAGCAGACGAATTAAAATCGCAATTATACCGTATGTATGACAGCGGTTTGATAAATGAAGAAGTTTTTAAATTGCACTATGAAAAGGCTGATGTTTTGGGTGCAAAAATTTTTTCTTTCATGGAATATTTGAATTCAACTGAACACAGAGGTACTAAATTTAAAAACAGGAAATTATAACGCATTCACCAGAACAGGCAACTGTAAACAGTAAATAGATTTATGAGTAAAAACATCAGTAAATACCTGCATAGCCAGATGGATAGAGAAGCTGGCATCAAGCATACACTTAAAAGAACAAAAATAGTAGCCACCGTAGGTCCGGCCTGCTCCACTTACGACAAGCTGCTCGAATTGGTGAGGGCAGGAGTAAACTGCTTCCGGCTGAATTTTTCCCACGGTACTTTTGAAGACAAGGCGCTGATCATTGATTACATCCGCCAGATCAATAAAAAAGAACCTTATAACATCGCTATCCTGGGCGATCTGCAGGGCCCCAAACTAAGGGTAGGGGAACTGGAGAATGGAAAGATCGAATTGACAGAAGGCCAGGAATTTATTTTTTCTACCATCAAACAGGTAGGTACGCCAGAAAAGATCTATGTGTCTTATCCCAATCTTGCCAAAGATGTAAAACCCGGTGAGCGCATTTTTTTGGATGATGGAAAAATGGAAGTGGCAGTAAAAGAGATCATCAATGATACCGAAGTAAGGATATCCGTAACACTGGGTGGCACATTGCTTCCTAAAAAAGGCGTGAATCTTCCTGATTCGGCCCTTACGATGCCTTCCCTGACAGAAAAAGACATTGCCGACCTGGATTTTATCCTGGAGCAGGATCTTGACTGGGTGGCATTGTCGTTTGTACGCCACACCAACGATGTAAAAGAATTGAAACGGCGCATCCGGGAAAACAATAAGAACAACAAGATCAAAGTGATCTCGAAAATTGAGATGCCTGAGGCCTTAAAAAATATCAGGGACATCATTATTGAAAGTGATGGCATCATGGTAGCCAGGGGCGACCTTGGTGTAGAAGTTCCCATTGAACAGGTACCACTGATACAGAAAGACATCATCCTGAAGTGCATGCACAGGGCCAAGCCGGTGATCGTTGCTACGCAGATGATGGAGAGTATGATGGAACGCACCAAGCCCAACCGGAGTGAGGTTACCGATGTGGCCAATGCCGTACTGGAAGGCGCTGATGCGGTAATGCTGAGTGGCGAAACCGCCATGGGCGACTATCCTAAGCTGGTAGTGGAAACCATGAGCAAGATCATTTTAGAAGTGGAGAATCACGTATACGATTACGACAGGGATGATATTCTTACACCACAGCCGCACTCACCCTCTATCCTCAGTGATGCCCTGTGTTACAGTGCCTGCAATATTGCAAAAGATATTGATGCCAGTGCATTGGTGGGTATGACCCAGAGTGGTTACACTGCGTTTATGCTTAGCAGTTACCGTCCTAAAGTACCGCTGTTTATTTTCAGTAAGGAAAGAACCCTGATCAACCAGCTCAGTTTAAGCTGGGGTGTAAGGGCCTTTTATTATGGCGAAGAAGAAAGTCTGGATGATATCTTTTTTGACCAGATCAGCATCCTGAAAGAAAGAGGATTTTTAAAAGCCGGCGATACGGTGGTGAACACCGGCAGTACACCGGTGGCATTGCACCTGCCTACGAATGTGATAAAGGTTTCGGTGGTTGAATAAGTAACCATCTTTATATAAAATCAGTTGACATTAAAGTTGATGCCGTAAAACGCATCAACTTTTTCTTTTTGCGTAACCCGTTTTCCCGATTGCTACCTCATTTCCAAGTCTGATGATAGAGTTTTGTGTTCAACTTAACAATCAAAGAACTGTTATCATGAGATTTAGAAAAAAGCAATTGTGTTTATCCGTACTTACGCTAACGGCATTCAGTTTTACCGCAACAGCACAAACGAAAATTCCCGATACTGCATCGGCGAATTTTAATCAACCAAAGTACCTGCCCTCTATTACCGTTGTTGGGCGTAACAGCAAAACAGACATTCAGCAATTACCTGAAATAGTCGGTACCTCCATCTATGCCGGCAAAAAGAATTCATTGATCGTAATGGACAATGTAAATGGTAACGTAGTAAATAATAATATGCGCCAGGTAATGGCCAAAGTGCCAGGCATACAGATATGGGAAAGCGATGGCAGCGGCATCCAGATCGGCATCGCTGCAAGAGGCCTGAGCCCGAACAGAAGCTGGGAATTCAATGTGCGCCAGAATGGATATGATATTTCTGCCGATCCGTTTGGTTATCCCGAAGCATACTACAATCCGCAATTACAGGCGGTGCAGAGAATTGAAGTGGTTCGTGGCCAGGGCGCTTTGCAGTACGGTCCACAGTTTGGCGGGTTGGTAAATTATATCCTGCGCAATGGCAGTGATATTGCCAAACCATTCCAGTTTGAAACACAGCAAACCGTCGGCAGCAATGGCTTGTTCAATACCTACAATGCCATCGGCGGCACCAGCAAACGCTCCAGCTACTATGCATTTTTTGATCATAGAAATGCAGATGGGTACAGGCAAAACAGTACTTACTATACCAATAGCGCTTTTGCGACCTACACCTATAAATTCAGTAATAAATTATCAGTAAGTACTGAAGTAATGCATTCTGCAATAAGAAGCCAGCAACCTGGTGGTTTAACAGACGGGCAATTCAAACAGGATATCAAGCAGAGCTTCAGAAGCCGCAACTGGTTTGATATTAAATGGACAACCCTGGCACTCATCACCAATTACGAGATCAACAATCATTCAAGGCTGAATGTTAAACTGTTTTCCATCATTGGCAACAGGAACAGCATCGGTTATATTAAACCCATTACCACAAAGGATTCCATTAATCCTGTAACATTAGATTATAACAACCGTACACTGGATATTGACCAGTACCGCAACAATGGAATGGAAGCCCGCTATTTAACTGATTACAATATCGGTAAAATGAAAAGCACGTTTTCCGGCGGCCTTCGGTTATACACCGGTAGTACACACCGTTACAAAGATGGGGTAGGCAGCACCGGTAGTGGCTATGACGGAGCGCTGGCAGCAGGTAACTGGCCCAAGGATATAACTTACAGATCTTTTAACGCTGCTGTGTTTGCTGAAAATATATTCCGCTTTAATAAATTACTCATCATCCCCGGCATCCGCTATGAATATGTAGAAGGAAAAGCCAATGGCCGTAACGGGTACAATTCAGATGGTTCCGAAGTGTTGTTGCAAAATCAAAAACGCAGCCGTGGATTTTTGCTTGCAGGTGTGGGTGTTGAATTACATGTGTCTGAAAAAACGGAGTTGTATGGCAATGCAACCCAGGCCTACAGGCCGATACAGTTTGGCGATCTTACGGCGCCTCCAACAACAGACGTGATCGATCCAAATTTAACCGATGCCAAAGGATACAATGTTGATTTTGGTTACAGGGGTAAAGTGAAAAATTATTTATTCTTTGACGTGAGTGGTTATTACCTGCGCTATAATAACAGGGTAGGTGTTATCTCCCAGCAAAGAACAGATGGCAGTTTTTACAATTACCGCACCAATGTAGGCAGCAGCAACAGCACTGGCGTGGAAGCATTGGCCGAGATCAGTTTTATCAAAGCATTTGCCAGCCATATTAAAAATACCGACGTAACTGCGTTTGCATCTTACAGTTATACCAATGCAAAATACGATAACCTGAAGGTGGTTACCAAGGTGGGCACTAACCTGGTGGAATCAAACCTGAAAAATAAATTTGTAGAAAATGCGCCGGAAAACATCATCCGTGCAGGCATCACTTACACTTTATATGGATTGAGTTTAACAACGCAGTTGAGTTATGTTGGAAAATCTTTTTCTGATGCCAACAATACGGTTACACCAACAGCCAATGGGCAAACCGGTTTGATCCCATCTTATAAAGTACTGGATGTTACCGTCACCTACCGTTGGGATAAACGTTTCAACGTTAAGGCGGGTGTAAATAACGTGGCAGACGAAAAATATTTTACCCGTCGTTCAGGTGGTTATCCCGGCCCGGGTGTATTGCCTTCTGATGGCAGAACATTCTTTGTTTCAGTGGGCGCTACATTTTAATTGATATAATATCATCACCTTGATAAAGGGTAAGTGTCTCGGCATTTACCCTTTCTTATTTTAAATAAATGGCTTCTTCTTATCTTGTAAAAAAATTGATCGATGGCTACTAATATAAAATGCCCTAACTGCGGAACCCAGTTTGATGCGGAGGAAGTAATTGCTGCAGACCTGGAGCAAAAGTTACAGCAGCAATACCAGCAAAAGCTGCAGCAATCATTGGATAAAGTAGAAGCCGAAAAAAAACAACTACAGGAAGCCCAGCAGCGTTTTGATGAAACCCGTAAAAACGCCAATGAGATATTTGCGCAAAAACTGCAGCAGGAAAAACAGAAACTTGAGGCTGATCTGCAGGAACAACTTAGGAAAAGCATCAGCGCTGATTTCGAGAACCAGTTAAAAATGCTGGAAACAAATAACAAAGACAATGAAGAAAAATTGCGGGAGGCCAGGAAAAAAGAGCTGGAATTCCTGCAAAAAGAGCAGGCGTTGAAAAATAAAGAAGCAGAACTGGAAATTACGCTGCAAAAGAAAATGCAGCAGGAGAGAGAAGCCATCGGCGAACAAATACGCAAGCAGGAGTTTGAAAAAAGCCAAGTAAAGGAAGCAGAGATACAGTTAAAATTAAAAGAGGCTTATTTGCAGATCGAAGAACAGAAAAAGCTGACAGAAGAAATGCGTCGCCGGGCAGAGCAGGGAAGTATGCAGCGCCAGGGCGAAGCACAGGAATTGCTGCTGGAAGAAATTTTAAAAGAACATTTTCCGTTTGATGCCATTGAAGAAGTAGGCAAAGGAGTAGAAGGGGCGGATTGCATCCAGGTAGTACGCAATCATACCGGTACTGAATGCGGAAGAATTATCTACGAAAGTAAACGCACCAAAACATGGAGCCATAGCTGGGTGGATAAATTAAAAACTGATATGCGTAATAAGGGTGCCGATGTTGCCATACTCGTTACCCAGGTGTTCCCGAAAGACATGCAGCGCTTTGGCGATAAGGACGGGATATGGATCTGCAGTTTTACAGAAGTGGCCAGCCTGGCGCATGTGCTGAGAAAAGGCATAATGGAAATCAATGCTGCACTGAAAAGCCAGGAGAATAAGGGCGATAAAATGCAGATGCTGTACGATTATTTGACCGGCAACGAATTTCGTGGACAGATGGAGGCGATCGTGGAAGGATTCATGTCCATGAAAAACAGCATCACCCGGGAAAGAATACAGATGGAAAAACTATGGAAGGAAAGAGAGAAGCAACTGGAAAAAGTATTGCTGAGCACCAGTGGTATGTACGGTGCTGTAAAAGGCATTGCAGGCGCATCCGTTGCGGACATCCCATTGCTTGATGGTACGGATGATGTAGATTTGATAGGCAACTAATCACCAATTTTTAACCCTTGCCACAACACGGAACCATTACTTTTTTTGATTCAGCAGGGCGTGCGATCCCTTACGACAGCCTCCCGGATGCTGATAAAGTTACCTATGATTCTTTGCTGCATGTAAAAGAAGTTTGGGCAATTGAAAATGCCGGCAAGAATGACGGCAAAGACGATACTTTCATGCCTTTTGTGTTCATATTTTTTTTCATTTTCATTGTTATCACAGCGTCAAAAAACAGCAAACGTGCTTCTTACTATGATGACGATGAACAAACTGACAACGTACCCGACAACAACAGTCCTGCATTTCTTACCTATAATGGCAGCGACCTTAATTTTTCCGATGACGAACTGGTAAAAGTGCTTCACAAACATTTCCCTTACTATGCAGGATTGAATTATAATGACCAGCTTAAATTTTTTAAGCGCCTGAAAAAGTTTATCGGGCAAAAAATATTTGTGATCCACGATGAAAGTGGCTTTAAAGAAATGCCCATATTGATCAGTGCAGCAGCAGTACAACTGAGTTTTGGTCTGCAAAATTACCTGCTGCCAAATTTTTCGCACATTCATATTTTCCCGGATGCATTCATCGGGCTGCATCCAACCCTTCGCCTGCTGGAAGGAAATGTGTCGGGGCATACCATCAATCTTTCCTGGAAACATTTTATGGACGGATACCGCTTTCCCGATAATGGCCAGAATGTAGGGCTGCATGAGTTTGCCCACGCTTTTTACTACCAGTATTTTGAAACAGGCGATAATGTAGAGCAGGATTTTGTTGCAAGATTTCCCAAGTTTGATGCCTGCGGTAACAGGGCTTACCAGGAAGAGCAATTGCCGGGCAACGACCTTTATTCAGATTATGCACTCACCAACTTCCAGGAATTTTGGGCCGAAAGCGTAGAGATCTTTTTTGAACGTCCGGCGCAAATGAAATTAAAATATGCCGACCTGTTTGCGGCCATGTGTGAAGTGCTGAACCAGGATCCCTCGCTATCGTAACCTATACATCGCTTGATATCCACGAAATACAATTTTGATTGAACAGTAAAAAATGCACCGCCAGTTCACGTGTACCGGCTTTCAGCAATTTACAATGCGCCACGCCGCTGTTGTCATCAATATGAACAGCATTGATCTGCAGGTGTTCAATAAAATCAATTTCACCATCGCCATACCATTTGTACATCGATTCCTTGATGCTCCAGGCAAGGGTAAGAAAAGTATTGTAACCATCGTTAACACCGGCTCCCAGTTGCAGGATCAGCTGGTGTTCATCCTCCGACAAAAATTTGTGCTTTACCTTTTGTGGTTTGGCGCTGATCAGTTCCACATCTACACCTACCCGGCTGGCGGTGCTTACCATTACCGCCGCATAATCGCCGCAGTGTGAAATGCTGAAATGGAAAGCTTCATCTTCTAAAAATGGCTTACGGGTATCGGCGATCTTAATAAGTTCGTAAGGAAAGTCAGGAAACAGTTCTTTTAATAAAAACCTCCCGGCCAGGTGCTGCAATCTTTTGTGTGGATGGGTGATCTCCCGCTGCAGCGGCACTGTAGCTGTAAAAAACGCTTCTGTTTCAGCAATATGCCATACCCCAAGTTTACTGTATGGGTTGATATTTTGTTGATAAACCATTGGCATATTGCGGCGGTGGATTTGAGATTGTAAAATTAATGAAGCAAATTAGCAAGATACTTTTCTGCAGGGCTTTGTTTTGACTAACTTGTATTGTTTTTTAAATGCTGTTTTAAAGATATGCAGTACAAATGAGTTCATGATCTTTTACAAAGAAGGCTTTAAAAAACCGGCTGCTGCAGTAAAAGGATGATTCCCAAAAATAGTAAGCTAATAAATTGAATTCAAAAAATGATCTTAAGCGATACAAGAATCCTGGAAGAAATTGAAAAAGGCACCATCGTTATCAAACCTTATAACAGGGATCAACTGGGCAGTAATAGTTATGATGTGCATTTGGGAAAATACCTGGCCACTTATAAGAACAACGAGCTGGATGCAAAAAAGCACAACGAGATCATTCATTTTGAAATCCCGGAGGAAGGGTACCTGCTGGTGCCGCATATTTTTTACCTCGGCGTTACAGATGAATACACGGAAACCCATGCCCACGTTCCTTTTTTAGAAGGCAAATCATCTACCGGAAGGTTGGGAATTGATATACATGCAACAGCCGGCAAAGGCGATGTAGGTTTTTGTGGTAACTGGACGCTTG